>NZ_JAKKFI010000089.1 GCF_022230955.1 Micromonospora cabrerizensis | reverse complement strand
CCTCCACCTCACCGTGCCCGCCGCCCGCCGGCTCGTCGACCTCGCCGCCGCACTGGACACCGGCAACCCCGGGATACGACAAGCCTTGGCCGACGGGCACATCACCCTCGACCAGGCCCGGGTCATCGCCGACACCGTCAGCACCGTGCACACCTCAGCCGGCGCGCAGGCCGCCGACAAGGCCGTCGGTGTGCTGGTCGACTGGGCCGGGCAGTTCGACCCCACCCTGCTGCGCAAACTCGGCACCCGCATCCTCGACCACGTCGCACCCGACCTCGCCGACGCCGCCGCCCGCGCCGCGCTCGACGCCGAAGCCGCCAGGGCGACCCGCGACCGGCACCTCACCCTCTCCGAGCAAACCGATGGTCGCCTGCGACTCACCGGCATCCTCGACACGGAAACCGCCGCAGTGCTGCGCGCCGCCATCGAGCCCCTCAGCGCACCCGACGGGCCCGACGACGCTCGATCCCCTGGGCAACGTCGACACGACGCCCTCCGCGACGTCTGCCGGCTCGCCCTCCGCGCCGAGGCGCTGCCGGAGCACGGCGGCCAATCCGCTCAGATCGTCGTCACCACCAGCTTCGACGCCCTCGCGAGGCAGCTCGGCGCCGGCACCCTCGACACCGGCCTGCACCTCACACCGGAAACGGTGCGTCGACTCGCCTGCGACGCCGCGATCCTGCCCGCCGTGCTCGGCGGCGCCGGTCAGGTCCTCGACGTCGGCCGACAACGCCGACTCGTCACCGGCCCGCTGCGCCGCGCCCTCGTGCTCCGCGACGGCGGCTGCGCCTTCCCCGGCTGCGACCGACCACCCCGCTGGTGCGACGCCCACCACATCCAACACTGGGCCGACGGCGGCCCCACCAACCTCAGCAACGCCGTCCTACTCTGCGGCCACCACCACCGACACCTCCACCACAGCGACTGGACAGTCCGGCTCGGCGACGACAGCCACCCCGAGTTCGTGCCCCCGGCCTGGCTCGACCCCGACCAACTCCCCCGCCGCAACCACTACCACCGACGGACATAGAACACGACCAGCGGAGAGCAATCCCTTGGGACGACTCCACGAGTGGCCGTTCGCGCTGATGCCCGACATCGGGCCCTTCTGCGCCGCCGTCGGCGCGCGCCGCCCGCGCTGCTGCTCACGATCGCTGGACCTTAGACGGCCTCCGCCGAGAGTGGACGCGTTCGCTCGCCCCACCGGACGACCGCCGGGGCGGCGACCCCGACCGCGACGAAGATGCCGCCCATCAGCAGCCACCCGGGGGCGCCCCAGGCGATGCAGAGCAGGCCCAGCAAGGAAGGCGCGGCGACGTTGGCCAGGCCCGTGCCGAGGCCGGAGATTCCCGTGTACTGCCCCTGCGTGTGCGCAGGGGCGAGCCGGAACTGCAACTCGAGTGAGCCCGCCGCGTGCCACAGCTCGCCGACGGTGTGCGCGGCCAGCCCCAGCGTCAGCACCGTAACGGCGAGCCATCCGGGCATCGCCGACGTGGCGGCGATCAGGGCCATCCCGACCAGGAACGCCAACCCGGAGCGGCGCATGGCCCGACCGGCCGCCGGACTGGTGTCGATCCCCCGGCTCGCTCGCGGCCTCGATTTCCTGTCCACGGTCGCTCAGCGTTCGGGCCGGGTCTTGTGGCAGCGGGGCGTGCGATATCTATCGCGCGAAACTCGAGACGGAGACGGGACTCATGACGCGCACGAGGCCGGCTGGCCGAACGGTCGTCGGCGCGCTGACGTCGACGATCCTGCTGCTCACGACCGGGTGTACGGCGCAGTCCGACACCCACGCACCGGCAGCTGTCACGCAGTCGTCGCCCCCCGCCGCGGCGATGCGCATCGACAAGCCGGCCACGCTCCTGGGCACCTGGACCGAGTCCGTGGACCGGGGTTTCCACGACCGCGCCGAGCAGCAGATGGGCACCTTCAAGAAGCTGCTTGCCGCTGGGCCGACCAGCGCGATGGGCACCGCCTACGTGCGGGCCGAAGAGGTCCACTCCGGAGAGCGCGGGCTGCACATTCCCAACGACGACCAACGGGTCATCCTGATCAGTGCGGTGTCCGGCACGATCACCGACCCGACGGTGGCGCTGGACAAGACCTTCGCCGGGCTGCCGAACGTCACCGCCGTGGGGCCGATCCAACCAGGCGCGCTGGGCGGGGTGGCCGGTTGCGGCATCATCCAAGCAAAGACGGGCATCCCCGTCGACGTCTGCGTGTGGAGTGACCAGCACACGCTCGGCATGGTGACCCTCGTCGGTTTCGCCCAGACGGATGACCCGCGAGGTGTTTTCGGTCAGATCCGGGCCGAACTGGAGCGCCCAGCGCGTTGACTTGACCTCAAGCTCGGGTGAGGTCCTAACCTCCGGTATCGGAGGTATGGCATGAGCAT
The DNA here is from genome assembly GCF_022230955.1 of Micromonospora cabrerizensis. Taxonomy (GTDB): domain Bacteria; phylum Actinomycetota; class Actinomycetes; order Mycobacteriales; family Micromonosporaceae; genus Micromonospora; species Micromonospora cabrerizensis. The sequence continues at coordinate 174,032 of NZ_JAKKFI010000089.1, read as the reverse complement.
GGAAGTAACCGCGTGGATGTCCCTGCACCACGCTATGAACGCGCAGGATGAGCGGCCACTGTCCCGCGCCACCCTGAAGCGCATCGCGACGTTCGCACGACCACACCGTAGGTTGATCGTCAGGTTCCTCCTGCTGAGTGTGGTGACGGCCGTTCTCACGGTCGCGGCACCCGTACTCGCCGGCCGGGTGGTCGACGCGATCGTCGACGGCGCCGACAGCGGCGTCGTGATCCGGTTGGCGGTGCTGATCGCCCTGATCGCGCTCGCCGAAGCCGGCCTGGGTCTGGTGACGCGGTTTCTGTCCGCGAGCATCGGTGAGGGGCTCATCGTCCAGCTGCGCACGGCCGTCTTCGACCACGTGCAGCGTATGCCGGTGGCGTTCTTCACCCGGACCCGTACGGGTGCGCTGGTCAGCCGCCTGAACAACGACGTGATCGGCGCACAGCGGGCCTTCAGCGACACTCTGTCGAGTGTGGTCGGCAACGCCGTCACGCTGATGCTGACGTTGGCCGTGATGCTCACCTTCTCGTGGCAGATCACACTCCTGGCGCTCGTCCTGCTGCCCATCTTCGTCCTCCCGGCGCGCCGGATGGGTTCGAGGCTCGCCCAGTTGCAGCGTGAGGCGGCCGAGCACAACGCGGCCATGAGCACGCGGATGACGGAACGCTTCTCCGCACCCGGCGCGACCCTGGTCAAGTTGTACGGTCGGCCGGCCGAGGAGTCCGCCGAGTTCGCGGCACGGGCCCGACGGGTACGCGACATCGGCATCCGCGCCGCCATGCTCCAGTGGGTGTTCATCACCGCGCTCACCGTCGTCGGCTCTCTGGCCCTGGCCCTGGTCTACGGGCTGGGCGGCGTCTACGCCCTCCGGGGCAGCCTCGACGCCGGGACCGTGGTCGCCCTCGCGCTGCTCCTGTCGCGCCTCTACGCGCCGCTGACGTCGCTGGCCAGCGCCCGCGTCGAGGTGATGAGCGCGCTGGTGAGCTTCGAGCGGGTGTTCGAGGTTCTCGACCTCAAGCCGCTGATCCTCGACAGGGCCGACGCCCGGCCCCTGCCCGACGGGCCGGTCGCGGTGGAGTTCGACGACGTACGGTTCGGCTACCCCTCGGCGGACAAGGTGTCGCTCGCATCGTTGGAGGACGTGGCGAAGCTCGACACACGCGGCGGCGAGGAAGTGCTGCACGGTGTGTCGTTCCGCGCCGAGGCGGGGCAGATGGTTGCCCTCGTCGGATCATCCGGAGCGGGCAAGTCGACGATCGCGCAGCTCGTGCCACGCCTGTACGACGTCGAGGACGGCACGGTGAAACTCGCCGACGTCGACGTACGCGAACTGTCGGCCGAGTCGATCCGGACGGCGTTGGGCGTGGTGACCCAGGACGGGCACCTGTTCCACGAGAGCATCCGCGCCAACCTGGCGTTCGCTCGCCCCGACGCGTCGGAGGACGAGATGTGGGACGTGCTGCGGCGGGCCCGGCTCGATGACCTGATCCGCTCTCTCCCGGACGGGCTCGACACCGTCGTCGGCGAACGCGGTTACCGACTGTCGGGCGGGGAGCGGCAACGGCTCACCATCGCGCGGCTGCTGCTGGCCCGCCCGCGCGTGGTCATCCTCGACGAGGCGACCGCGCATCTCGACTCCACTTCGGAGGCGGCGGTCCAGGACGCCCTCGCCGAAGCCCTCACCGGCAGGACGAGCGTGGTCATCGCCCACCGGCTCTCCACCATCCGGGCGGCCGACCAGATCCTCGTGGTCGAGGACGGGCGCATCGTCGAACGCGGGCGGCACAGCGACCTGCTCGCCGCCGGTGGCCGCTACCAGGAGTTGTACCGCACCCAGTTCGACCAGGACCAGCCGACGGTCCAGGAGCAACGCGTCCCCCTCTGAGGCCGCGTCACCGGGCGCCTGCCCCACCACGAGAACGACGACGACGACAAGAACGACGACGACGAGAACCGCCGCCCGCCCCGAGGGATCCCCGGGACGGGCGGCGGCACCGGACGGTCAGTCGTCGTCGTTGTCGTCGTCCTTGTCGTCCGCGTCGTCGTCGTTGTCATCGGCGTCGTTGTCGTCGTCGTCGACCGGCTCCTGCTCGGCCTTCACCACCGAGCCGTTGTCCCGGTCGACGTCCACCTCGTGCTCGGTGTCGCCCGCGAGGATCTCGACGCTCCACACCGGTCGACCGTTCTCCTGCTCGGCCTCGACCTCGACGATCTGGCCGCCACCGGCCTTGGCGAGAGCGATCTCACCGGCTCGCTTCTCGTCGACCGCGCTGCCCGCCGGCGAGGTGCCGGCCGACGGCGTGCCGCTGGACGGCGTACCCGATGGGGTGCCGGCCGACGGCGTGCCGCTGGCCGACGGCGAACCGCTGACCTCGGGCGCGTCCGTGGCCGTCGGCGCGACGGTCGCCGCGGCGAGTGCCGTGCCGCCGGTCCGCGGGTCGTTGGCGGCGTTGACGCCCAGCGCGACCCCGGCCACCGCCAGCACCGCCGAACCGCCGACCGTCGCCAGAAGCAGATTGGTGCGCTTCATCGTGGTGTCCACCTTTCCTCGGTTGTCGACTCCGAGGATCGGTCAGGTCGGGATAGCACCGCGCTGTCCGAGCGCTAAGGCCAGGTTAAGGCGGCCGGGGGCAGGGTCAGCCGCGCCGGTTGAGTTCCGCCTCGAGCCGCTGGACGAGCGTCTTGCGGTCCTTGCTGGCGCGCTCGTTGCGCAGTGCGGTCTTGAGCTGTCGCGTGTCGAGGCCCCGGACCAGCTTGGCCGCCTCGGCCACCGACATCTCGGTCATCCGGCCGGCGGTGGTGGCGTCCCGGCGCGCCCGCTTGGCGGGGCCGGTGTTCGCGACGTACTGCTTGCCGCTTCGCGACGCTTCGCGCTTCTTGGTGTCGGTCGCGCGCTTCTGGCTGTCCGACATCTCGTCCCAGGCCTTCTTGGGCAGGTAACGACTCGTCGTGTCGCCCTTGCGCGCCCGCGTGTCGCCCTCTTTCGTCTGCCACTTCTCGTTGCCCCAGCGCTGGAGCGACTTCTGCCGCTCGTCCTTTTCGCCGAGGAATCCCCCGCCGCGCTTCTTGTACTCCTGAGTGACCAGCTGCGACTTGCGCGCCGACCACTGCCCCGGTCGGCCGCCCTTGTCGGAAGACTTGATCTCTTCCTTGATCTGCTCTCTGAGCTCGGGTTTCGTGTACCGCGCCATGACTGGCAGCTACCCGGGACCGCGGTGGCTATGCCTGTGGCCGGGACGTCGGTGCTCCGAGCCGCAGCAGCACCTGCGCCCCGCCCCGCGGACGGGTACCCAACTCCAGGCGACCGCCGGCGGCCTGCGCGGCGCGGCGGGCGATGTCCAGGCCGAGGCCGGTCGACCCGGCCGCGCTCGCGCCCCGGCGGACGGCGCCGGCCGGCATCCCCGGACCCTCGTCGGCGACGCTGAGGACCACCTCCCCCGCGTCTTCGGCGAGCCGGACGGCGAACGACGTTCCGTCGGGGGTGTGCGCGAAGACGTTGCCGAGCAGGGCGTCCACGGCCGCCGCCAGGTCGTCCGCGGCCACACCGACCGGAAGAGGCCCGGGCGCCAGGTCGAGGGTGACGGCCCGGCCGGTGTCCTCGGCCAGCACCGACCAGAACGCGACCCGGTCGGCGACGATCGCCGCCGCGTCCGAGGCGGCCGGTCCCGCCGCCGGTGAGTGCCGCCAGCGGGCCTGCCGGATCAGCCCGGTGACCGCACGTTCGAGACCGTCGGCGGCGGCCGTTATCCGGGACGCGTCGTCCGGGTCGCGCAGCGACTCCGCCTCCAGCCGCAACGCCGTCAGCGGCGTCCGCAACTGGTGCGACAGGTCGGCGACCTGCTCGCGTTCCTGCACGAGGAGCACCTGGATCCGGGTGGCGAGGTGGTTGAGCGCACCGGCCACCTCGCGCAGCTCGGCCGGGCCGGCCGGGGTGACCCGGGCGTCCAGCTCGGCGTTGGCCAGCCGGTGCGAGACGGCGGAGAGGTCACTGATCGGCCGGACCAGGGTGCGCGCCAGCCGGTCGGCGACCAGCAGCCCGATCACCACGAGGATCACGCCGAGCAGCGCGAGCACCAGCCAGGCCCGGGTGACCCCGGCGGTCAGTTCGTGCTTCGGCACCACGATCCGGATCACGCCGGTGCCGTCCGACCGGCCCTGCACGGCGATGACCACCTCCCGGCCGGCCGCCGACTCCCCGGTGAGGCTCTGCCCCCGCGCGGCCAGGGCAACCGCCGGCGTACGGGGGGTCTGGGCGCCGAGCACCGTGCCGTCCGGCAGGAAGACGCTCACCGGTCGCCCGGACTCCGCGGCGAGCTGCTCGACGGTGAGCCGGATGGTCGCCGCGTCGGCGGTGCCGACCACCGGCACCAGACTCTGCGCGTCGGCGGTGGCCCGGACGGTGGCCCGGTCCTCGGCGACCGTGCGGACCAGCAGCGCCAGCGGCACCAGGAAGGCGATGAGGGTCAGCACGCTGACCGCGGCGACCAGCAGCGCGAGCCGTGCCCTCACGGCTGCGCCGCCGGCGCTTCGAGACGCACCCCGACACCACGCACGGTGTGCAGGTAGCGGGGCTGTTGGGCGTTCTCCCCCAACTTGCGCCGCAACCAGGACAGGTGCACGTCGACGGTCTTGTCGGCGCCCCCGTACGGGATCTGCCAGACCTCGGTGAGCAGTTCACGTTTCGTGACCACCTGGCCGGGGCGGCCGGCGAGGTGGTGCAGCAGGTCGAACTCGCGCGGCGTCAGCTCGACCACCACCCCGTCCAGGGTGACCTGCCGGGCCCGGGCGTCGACGCGCAGCCCGCCGACGACGAGCACCGGGTCCTGCGCGTCGGCGCCGGAGGGCCCCCGCCGCAGCACCGCCCGGGCGCGGGCGTCGAGCTGTGCCGCGGTGAACGGCTTGACCACGTAGTCGTCGGCACCCGCGTCGAGCACCCGGACGATCTCGGCCTCGTCGTCGCGGGCGGTGGCCACGATGACCGGCACCGAGCTGACCGCGCGCAGCATCCGCAGCAGCTCACGCCCGTCCAGGTCGGGCAGGCCCAGGTCGAGCACGACGAGATCGGGGCGGTCCTCGAGGGCGTCGCGGAGCCCGGCCATCGCGGTCGAGGCCGCGGCCACCGCGTGGCCGCGTTCCCGCAGGGCACGGATCAGCGGGGTACGGATGGTCAGGTCGTCCTCGATGAGCAGCAGGCGGGCCACAGCTGGCAGGCTAGCCGCTGCCGCCGGCAGCGAGGCGCACGTTAACCATGCCTTAGCGTCCGGATGTGCCAACGACAAGGACGGATCGGGGATAGTCAGAGGATGGGCCGTCGTTCGATTCTCGTCGCCGCGGGGTGGGTGGCCACCGCCGCCGTGGCGACCCTGATCGGGTTGGGCGCGATCCGGTTGGTGGGTGAGAGCCTCACCGGCACACCGGGCGGGGTGCGCAGCGAGGCCGAGATCGAGCGGGCGCTCGCCTCGCCGGAGCCGGTGCCCACCGGCACGACGGGCACCGGCTCGGTCGGGCCGGGCACCAGCTCAGCCGGGCCGGGCGCGACCAGCCCCGCACCGAGCGCAAGCTCCGGGGTCCGCCGGGGGTTCGCCACCGACGGCGGCACGGCCGTGGCCGAGTGCGGCCCCGGTGGCGTACGCCTCGTCTCCTGGGCACCCGCGCAGGGCTTCCGGGTCAGGGACGTGGACCGGGGCCCGGACGACGACGTGGAGGTCACGTTCCAGGGGCCCACCCGGGGGTACGAGTTGAAGGTGCGCTGCATCGGCTCGGAGCCGGTGGCCGTCGCCGATGACTAAGCCGGGACGTACACATGGGTGATTCTTCGCCTACCACCACCGTGTCGGAGAACAGATCCGACCAGAAGATGCAGACCTAGATCGTTGACCAGTATTTCTCATCTTCACTCGTGCCACTTCTAAGTCCTCCGCTCCCGGTCAATGGTCCCGAATGGAACCCCTGTCCGGAAACCTCCGGGCAGCCCAATGCTGGGATGTTGATCTGGTGGTCTTGTCGTACCGGGCCCCTACGGTGTGCCGATGACGCGATTCGTGCAGCAGCCCGACTACGAGGGTGCGGAGTTCATCGACCTGTCAATGGCCAGCGCAACCTTCCGCGAGGTGGATCTCAGCGGCGCCCGGATGCGTGGCGTGCTGCTGTTGGACGCCGACATCGACGGGGCGATCGACGGCCTGCGCATCAACGCCGTGGAGGTCATGCCATTGATCGAGGCCGAGCTGGATCGCCTGCACCCCGAACGGCTTCGACTGCGGCCAACCACACCCGAGAGGATGCGCGATGCGGTGGATGTCATCGAGGAGCTGTGGCAGGCGACGCTGCGACGCGCAAGCGTGCTGCCAGAGGAAGCCGTCCACAGATCAGTGAACGACGAATGGTCGCTCGCCCAAACCCTGCGCCACACGATCTTCGTCGTGGACGCCTGGTATGGCCACGCGGCGGCCCTTCGCCCGAACCCGTTCCATCCGATCGGCGTACCCGCATCGTTCACCACCAACGGCACCGAGTTCGGCATCGACGAGTCGGCCGCGCCCACCCTCGGCGAAATCCTCGCCGTGCGCGCCGAGCGGATCGCCGATCTGCGCGCATATCTGGCGCAGGTCACGCAGGAGGAGCTGGACCGCGTGCGGGGGCCGAACACCGCGATCGGCTGCCCGCCGCCCGCCGAACGTACGGCGGTCAAGTGCCTGCAAGTCATCTTCAGCGACCAGTGGGCGCACGTGCAGTTCGCCGACCGCGACCTGGCCATCCTGGAACAGGAGTATGCGTGATGCTCCGGGAGGTCCACTGCTACACCGTCCGCGTACTCGTTTGATAGGCCAAACGCAGAATTCGCTAGCGCCGGCTCCGGGCGGTAGGCCGCTTTCGCAGCACGGCTCCGATGGAGATCACGGTGACGTTCACGACCGTCGGTCCGCCGACCCACTCAGGTCACTCGGAAGACCGGCCACCCGATCTCGGTGCGCCACGCGGCTGGATCGCTTGCGTCCCGAGGTCCGACGAGGTACACCTCCCGCACGGGCCCCGCCACCGACATGGCGTTCTTCACGACCCAGGTACCGAGCTCGCCGTAGGTGACCTCGATGCCATCGTGCTCGCCGACATGGGTGGCCACCGCCAGTTCCGCGGCGGGTAGGGTCGCGGCGTGCACCCGCCCGGTACGAGGTGGAGCGGCCGTCGGCAGGTAGACCAACGCGTGACCGCGGCCCTGCTCGAACAGGGAGTTGTCGTAGGTGCCACCCGGTGGACCGGTCACCGCGTCGCCAACGGCCACCTCCAACTCCGCCATTGCGCCCGCGAACCAGGCTTCGACCTCGCCCTCGTCGACCACGGCCGCCACCGCCGCGACCGTGCGGGCGGGCTCGGCACGGAGCTCCACCTTGATCGGCGCGGGGTCGGGGCGGAGCAGGCGGCGCAGCGACGCGACCGCGGCTCGGGTGCGGTCGAGTTCGGCCTCCAGGCGTTGGAGGTGGTCGGCGATCAGGGTCGCGCGGACACCGGGGTCCGGGGACCGCAGGATCCGCTGCACGTCGCCCAGGGGGACGTCGAGTTCGCGGAGCCGGTTGATGACCTGGGCGGTCGGGATCTGCTCGATGGCGTAGTAGCGGTAGCCGGAGGTCTCGTCCACCACGGCGGGTTCCAGCAGGTCGCCCTCGTGGTACCGCCGCAGGGTCCGCACGCTCAGGTGGGTCAGGCGCGAGAACTCCCCGATCGTCAGCACCTCCGCAGTATGAAGGCTCCCCCAGGGGGAGAGTCCACCGTTTGACCCTCCTGCACCGCGAGGCCACATGGTGGGCTCATGACACACCACATCAACCTCCGGTCCGATCCACTGCCAGCCACCGTCCGCGGTTTCCTCGCCGCTCACGTCGTCCGCGACGCCGACACAGCATCGTCGTTCTTCGCCGAGGACGCGGTGGCCATCGACCAGGGCGAGTCCTTCCGCGGCCGAGAGCAGATTCACGCGTTCCTGCGGGACGCCGGCTCCGAGTTCGAGTACACGACCGAGCAGATCGCTGCTGCCCGAATCAACGACGACCACTGGGTGGTGACCCTGCGGCTCGAGGGAACCTTCCCAGGCGGCGTCGCCGAGCTCGACTATCGGTTCACGACCCGTGAGGACCTCGTCACCGAACTCGTCATCGCCAACCACGGGTCCTGACAAGACCCGCATCACGTCAATCTTCAGAGGAGAGCGAATGCCCGCTTCAGATCGCGATCGTCTCGATGGGCGCCGAGCGCTGGTCACGGGCGGATCGAAGGGCTCAGGCAAGGCCGTCGTCGAGAGACTGCGGGAGATGGGCGCCGACGTCTACGTGACGGCCCGGACGATGCCCGAGGGATACGAGCACCCCGACCGGTTCATCGAGGCCGACACCTCGACGGTCGAGGGCACGAAGGCGGTGGCCGACCGGATCGCCGAGACCGGCGGCGCACTGGACATCCTGGTGCACGTCGTCGGAGGTGCCTCGACGCCGTCCGGTGGGTTCGCGGCCATCACCGACGAGCAGTGGATGATCGAGCTGAACCTGAACTTCCTCGGAGCGGTGCGGCTCGACCGAGCTCTCCTCCCCGCGATGATCGAGTCCGAGTCGGCGGTCGTGCTGCACTTCACCTCGATCCAGCGTGAACTCCCTCAGTACGACGCGTCCCTGGCCTACGCGGCAGCGAAAGCCGCGTTGCGCACCTACAGCAAGGGGCTCGCCAACGAGCTCGCCCCGCGCGGCGTCCGCGTCAACGCGATCAGCCCCGGCGGGATCGAGACGGAGGCCTACGAGAGGTTCGTGGACCGAATCGCCGAGGGCAACGGGATCAGCCGCGAACAGGCCAAGCAGAGCATCTACGACTCCCTAGGAGGCGTGCCCCTGGGACGGTTTGCCAACACTGAGGAGATCGCCGACCTGGTCGGGTTCCTGGTCTCGGACCGCGCCTCGGCCATCGTGGGCGCCGAGTACGTGATCGATGGCGGAACAGTCCCGACCGTCTGAGCCGGCAAGCGGAGTGACCTACGCCTTCATCTGCGGGGATGTCCTCCGGATCTCGGTCCCGCCCCCGCTGCTACGTGATCGAGGCGGGTCCGCCCCCACCGCCAGATCGACGGTGGGGGCGGACCCTGGTGGTGGTTCAGCTGGTGTACGCCTCCACCTCCCAGAGCGAGTGGCCGTACCCGGTGCCCCGGGCGGTGCCGTTGATCCGCAGGTAGCGGCCGTTGGCATTGAGCGCGGTGTGCTCGTCCACCCCGCCGTCGGCGCCGGTCACCGTCTTCACGGTCGTCCAGGTGGTGCCGTCGTTCGAGGTCTGGATCTGGTACGCGCTGCTGTACGCCGCCTCCCAGCTCAGCTTGACCCGACCGATCGCGGTCGGGCTGCCGAGATCGACGCGGATCCACTGCGGGTCGGAGAAGGTGCTCGACCAACGGGTGGTGAGGCTGCCGTCCACCGCCTGGGCGCCGGACACGTCGGCCCCCTCGTTGCTGGACGTGGACGTCGGCTTGTTGAGCAGCAGGTTGCCGCCGGTCGGGTTGCCGGTGCCGCCGTACACCTCGAACTCGAACAGCGAGTAGCCCCAGGCGGTGCCCCGGGTGGTGCCGAGGAGCCGGATGTAGCGGCCGGAGCCGCTGAGCCCGGTCACGTCGTCCACCCCGCCGTCGCCGCCGGTCACGGTGCGGATCGTGGTGAAGTTGACCCCGTCCGGCGAGGTCTGGATCTGGTAACCACTGCCGTACGCCGCCTCCCAGGTCAGTTTGACCCGGCTGACCGAGTATGTGGCGCCGAGGTCCACATCGATCCACTGGGGGTCACTGAAGGAGCTGCCCCACCGGGTTCCGGCCACGCCGTCGAACGCGTTGGCCGCGCCGTACGCGCCCTCGAAGCTGGACGCACGCGCCGGCTTGCCCCGGGCCAGGTTGGCGCCCGGATCGGGATCCGGGTCGGGGTCCGGGTCCGGCCCGGGCCCACCGGGGGTGGTGGAGAGCGTGAACTCGTCGATGTCGAAGTACGGGCCGGCGCCCTTGAAGACCAGGAACAGGGTCCGGGTGCCGGTCGGGGCGGTGACCCCACCGGTGACCGTGGCGAAGTTGGCGTACCCGCCGGTGGAGACCACGGTGGCCGAGCCGACCAACGGCCCGGTCGGCGAATCGACCCGCAGCTCCAGCGTGCCACCGCCACCGGCCGGGGCACCGACCCGGGCGCTGAACGACTGGACGCCGGTCAGGTTGTAGGGACGGAACGAGATCCAGTCGTTGTTGTCGATGTAGCCGACCGCCGCGCCGCCGTGCCCGGCTGCCCCGGCGACGACCTGGACGCCGGACGAGTCACCGAAGTGCTCGGCCTGACGTACCCGTGGTTGCAGGACGGCCTGGGTGTGCGTGGTCAGTGCCGGCTGACCACCACCGCCCAGGTCGGTGTACTCGGCGTCGATGATGCCGAAGATGTTCGCCGCCGTGTCGTGCTCGCCGTCCGCCGAGGTCTGGATGACGCCGGAGCAGCCCTGCACGCTGCCGAGCTGGTGGCCGTGCGAGTCGTGGCCGAGGACGTAGTTCACCTTCACCCGGGCGCAGTTGATCGCACCGTCCTGCGCGTCGGTGACGGTGACGGAGAACGGCACGGCGTCCCCGAAGGTGAAGGTCTGCCCGTTCAACGGGGTGTTCACCGTGACCACCGGGGCACTGTTGCCGACCGTGACGACCACGCTCGCGGTGGCCGTCTTGCCGGTGGTGTCCCGGACCGTCAACGTCGGACTGCGGGTCCCGTTGGTGGTGTACGTGAAGCTCGGGTTCGCCGCGGTCGAGTCGGTGGTGCCGTTGTTGTCGAAGTCCCAGGCGTAGGTGAACGGGTCGCCGTCCGGGTCGAGCGTGCCGGCCGAGGAGAAGGCCACGGTCAGCGGCGCGGTGCCACTGGTCGGGGTGGCCGAGGCCTTGGCGACGGGCGCTCTGCCCTCGCGGGCGTACTCGATGCGGTAGAGCGCCGAGTTGGCGTCGCCGTTGAACCAGCCGGTGCCGTAGTCGAGCACGTAGAGCGCGCCGTCGGGCCCGAACTCCATGTCCATGACCTGCGTGCCGGTCCACGGGAACGGGTTGATCTTCAGCGGTTGGCCGGACCCGTCGAGCTTGATGTTCTTGATCCAGCGGCGGCCGAACTCACCGGCGAAGTAGGTCCCGTCGTAGTACTCCGGGAACGCCACGGGCGAGGTGTTGTTCGGGTCGTACCGGTAGACCGGGCCGCCCATCGGCGACAGGCCACCGCCGGTGAACTCCGGCGGCGAGCCGGAGCCGCCGTACGGCAGCCACGCCGAGACGGCCGGCGGCAACTGGGTGATGCCGGTGTTGTTGGGCGAGTTGTTGACCGGCCCGCCCGCGCAGTTGAACTTCGGCCCGGACGGGCCGGACGGGAAGGTGTAGTCGTTGTACGCGTCGTTGCGGGCGGTGCAGTACGGCCAGCCGTAGAAGCCGGGCCGGTCGATCCGGGCGAACTCCACGTTGCCCGCCGGCCCGCGGTTCGGGTCGGCGGTGCCCGCGTCGGGACCGTAGTCACCGAGGTAGACGATGCCGGTGGCCTTGTCCACGCTCATCCGGAACGGGTTGCGGAAGCCCATCGCGTAGACCTCCGGGCGGGTCCGCGCGGTGCCCGGGGCGAACATGTTGCCGGCCGGGATGGTGTAACCGCCGGCCGTGCTCGGCTTGATCCGGAGCACCTTGCCCCGCAGGTCGTTGCTGTTGGCCGAGGTGCGCTGCGCGTCGAACGCCGGGTTGCGCCCGGCCCGCTCGTCGATCGGCGTGAAGCCGGCCGAGTCGAACGGGTTGGTGTCGTCACCGGTGGACAGGTAGAGGTTGCCCGCCGCGTCGAAGTCCATGTCACCGCCCACGTGGCAGCACATGCCCCGGCTGGTCGGCACGTCGAGGATCAGCGTCTCGCTGGCCAGGTTGATGGTGTTGTCCGCGTTGACGGTGAACCGGGCCAGCCGGTTGACGCCTTCCCAGACGGCGAACTCGGCCGGGGTGCCGGTGGCCGGCGCGCCGCCACCGGGGGTGCTCAGTGGTGGGGCGAAGTACGCGTACACCCAGCGGTTGGTGGCGAAGTTCGGGTCGGCCTTGATGCCTTGCAGACCCTCCTCGTCTCCGGTGTAGACCGGCAGCGTGGCGGCGATCTTGGTGTTGCCGGCGGCGTCGGTGTGCCGGATCACGCCGTTGCGCGAGGTGTGCAGCACGCCCCGGTCCGGCAGGACGGTGAGGCTCATCGGCTCACCGGTCTCGGCCGCGCCCTTGGCCAGCTCCACCTGCTGGAAGCTGCTGGTGACGGTGGGGCCGCAGTCGGCGTCGACCGCGCCGGCGGCCGTCTGGATGCCGCCGAGCAGATGCTGACGGAAGCTCGCCTCGGTGTACGACGCGTCGGTGTGCCCGAGGCCCGTGTACCAGGCCCGGCCGCCGGAGTAGTTCTGGCACCAGGAGATCGGGTGGTCGGCACCCATGCTCCCGCCGGTGTAGGTGCTCTCGTCCAGGGTGGCGAGCACGTGCGCGTTGCCCCGCGGGTTGGTGCGGTAGTTGTACAGCTCGTCGAACCGGTTCCACCGCTGCGGCAGCGTCGCGGTGGACGGGTGCACCTGGTCGGCGACCTTGACGGTGACGTTCTGCTCGGCGGGGTGCGAGGCGAAGTACGCCCCGACCAGCCCGCCGTACCAGGGCCAGTCGTACTCGGTGTCGGAGGCGGCGTGCACGCCGACGTAGCCGCCGCCGCCGGTGATGTAGCGCTCGAACGCAGCCTGCTGGGCGGCGTTGAGCACGTCGCCGGTGGTGGACAGCCAGATCACCGCGGCGAACCGGTCGAGGTTGGCGTCGGTGAACTGGGCGGAGTCCTCGGTCGCCTCGACGGTGAAGCCGTTGGCGGCGCCGAGCTGCTGGATGGCGGCGATGCCCGGGGTGATGGAACCGTGCCGGAATCCGGCGGTCTTGCTGAAGACCAGCACGGTGAAGGGTGCGGCGCTGGCCGTGGGTGGCGAGGCGACGATGCCGCCGGCAACGAGGACCGCGCTCAGCGCGAGGCCGAGCCACGATCTCAGGGATCTGCGCACAGTGGGGTCCTTTCGCGGTGCGAGGGACGGCGTGCGCCGATCACGCCTGGCGGTGGTGGGACGAGATATGTGAATGCATGGTTGCGTCCGGATCACGGGCGCGTCAAGCACTCTCCCACCAATCCTGAGAGCGTTATCTCCGCAGGTCAGAGACGACCGTCGAGAGCTAGATCGAATAACGGTTTTCCGGCTGCGATCCGTACGCGGAGGGCCCCGGAGCGCGGCCTACGCGCTCGGGGCCCTTCCCAACGGTCGGTCGTCCTCGCGTCAGCGCGAGTAGTACTCCACGACGAGTTGCTCGTCGCAGACGACCGGGACCTCCGACCGCAGCGGGAGTCGGGTCAGGCGCGCGGTCAGGCCGGCCAGGCTGACGTCGAGATAGGGGGCGAGCCGCTCCGAGGCGTGTGCACCCGCCGCCGCGACGAGGAACGGGGCCTTGCCCCGGCTGCGCTCCGCGACGGCGATGACGTCGCCGGGTTGCAGCCGCGCGGACGGTCGGTCCAGGCGGCGGCCGTTCACCGTGACGTGCTGGTGGGTGACGATCTGGCGGGCCTGGTAGATGGTGCGGGCGAGACCAGCTCGCAGCACCAGCGCGTCCAGCCGGGTCTCCAGCTCGACGATCAGCTCCTCACCGGTCTTGCCGGGCCGGCGCACCGCCCGGTCGAACGCGCGCCGGAGCTGGCCCTCGTGCAGGTCGTACTGCGCCTTGAGCCGCTGCTTCTCCAACAGTCGGACCTTGTAGTCGCTGGTGGTGCGTCGGGCGCGGCCGTGCTGCCCCGGCGGGAACGGTCGGCGCTCGAAGTAGCGCACACATTTCGGGGTCAGCGCGATGCCCAGAGCGCGGGAGCGCTTGACCTTGGGACGGGTCTGATTCATCCTTCACCTCTCAAGTAAGGTAAGGCTAACCTTATTAGGAGATGATCGCCGTGAGCAAGCCCTCGACCAGCACGGACACCACCGACGACGCGGCTGTCCGACTCCGATCGATGCTCGTCGCCGCCGACTCCCTCACCCTGCACGTCCCCGGGATCGAGGCGTACGTCGCCGGACGGCACGTCGTGACTGGCGACGGACGGCTGCGGGTCGACCTGCCGGCCGGATGTCACCTGACCGACCACCTCGCGCAGCAGCGGGAAACCGTGGCGATGGTCGAGGTGACCGATCTGGCGCCCACCCCGGTGCGCAACCGGGTGCGGGGGCGAGGCACCCTCACCGGCTGGCTGGCGATCGAGCCCACCACGACCGAGAATGATCAGGACATGGTGGCGCTTCTCGACCTCGCCACCGCCGAGCTGACCGTCGAGGGCCACACCATCTCCGTCGGCCCGGACGCCTTCGCGGCCGCCCGGCCCGACCCACTGGCCGCCGCCGAGGCCGACCTGCTCTGCCACCTCGACCACCACCACCCGCAGGCCGTCGAACGGCTGTGCCGACTGATACCGACCCGCCATCTCCAGGGTGTTCGCCAGGTCCGGCCGGTACGCCTGGACCGCCACGGCGTCGTGCTCCGGTTGGAGCTGGCCAGGGGTGACCGCGACGTCCGGCTGAGCTTCGGTGCACCGCTTCGGCATCCGGACCACCTCGGGGCCGAGATCGAGGCGCTGCTTCACCAGGCGCACGGCTGCCGGAGCCGCCGTGTGCACTGAATGACCGAAGACGATCGTTGCGCTTAGGCAAGGCTGGCCTATGCGAAATACCCCTAAAAGGGGCAGCCCTTGGGGAATTGTCCCGTCGGCGCCGGGTACTGGGATTACCCGGCACCACCGACGAAAGCGAGAGCGCTGATGACTGACATGCTGGAGATGCCGCGGGTCCACGAGTGCACCGTCACCGACTGCGGCTACAACCACGACGGCTGCCACGCGTTCGCCATCACAATCGGGCAGGAGAACGGGCACCAGAACGCCAACTGCGCCACGTTCATCGACACCTCGGCCAAGGGCGGGCTGGACCGGGTCATCGCCCAGGTCGGTGCCTGTAAGCGCAGCGACTGCCAGCACAACGCCGAGCTGGAGTGCCACGCACCGTCCATTCGGGTCGGCCCGGGGCAGGACATCGCCGACTGCCAGACGTACCAACCGCGCTGAGCAGTCGCGGGCACCGGGAGAGGGCGGCCGTCACGGCCGCCCTCTCCGGCACGTCAGCTCAGGCGGGTACGACCATCGGCGTGCCGGCGATCGGGTCCGGTACGACGAGGCAGTTGAGACCGAACACCTGCTCGACGAGGTCGCCGGTGACCACGTCCACGGGAGCGCCCTCGGCGACGATCGCGCCACTGGACATCGCGATGAGGTGGTCGCAGTAACGGCAGGCAAGGTTGAGGTCGTGCATGACGATGACGATGGTCTTGCCGGACTCCGCGTTCAGTTTCCGCAGCAGCCGCAGCAGCTCCACCTGGTGGTTGATGTCCAGATAGGTGGTGGGCTCGTCGAGGAGCAGCAGGTCGGTGTCCTGGGCCAGGGCCATGGCCACCCAGACGCGCTGGCGTTGACCGCCGGACAACTCCCGGATCGGGCGGTCGATCAGGTCCGCGGTGCCGGTGGCGTCGAGGGCCCGGGCCACGGCGTCGTGGTCGTCGTCGTTCCACCGCCGGAACCACCCCTGATGGGGGTAGCGCCCTCGGGAGACGAGGTCGGCGACGGTGATGCCGTCGGGCGCGACGGGGGTCTGCGGGAGGAGCCCGAGGACCTTGGCGACGTCGATGTTGCGCAGCTCGGCGAGCGACCTGCCGTCGAGCAGCACCGTTCCCGCCCGTGGTGCGAGCAGTCGGGCCAGACCGCGCAGCAGGGTGGACTTGCCGCAGGCGTTGGCGCCGACGATCGCGGTGACCTTGCCGTCGAGGACGGTGACGTCGAGGTTGTCGACGATGGTCCGGTCGTCGTAACCGAGGGTCAGGCCCTCGGCGCGTAGTCGGGTCATCCGCCCGCTCCTTGCCGGTTGGTGGTGGCCAGCAGCCACAGCAGGTAGGGAGCACCGACCGCGCCGGTCACCACGCCGGTGGGCAGTGGTGTGGGCAGCAGGTGCACAGCGACGAGGTCGGCGGTGAGCAGCAGCCCGGCGCCGACCAGCGCGGCGGGCAGGACACCCCGGGCAGCCGGACCGAGGAGCCGGTTCGCGATCGGCCCGGCGACGAGAGCGACGAAGGCGATCGGCCCCGCCACGGACACCGCGAGGGCGACCAGCACGACGGCGGTCCCGAGAAGCCCGGCGCGACTGAGCTCGGCTCGGGCGCCCAGCGTGCGGGCGGTGTCGTCGCCGAGGTCGAGGGCGCCCAGCGGCCGTTGCAGCAGGACGGCGACCGGCAGCAGGACGACCAGCGCACCGGTGAGCAGGAGCAGCTCCGTGGTGCTGGCCTGCCCGACCGAGCCGATCAGCCAGTGCATGGCCTGCCGGGCCTCGAACAACTGCGCCCTGCTGAGCACGTAGCCGATCAGGCCCTCGAAGAAGGCCGCCACCCCGATGCCGATGAGGATGAAGCGGTAACCGGTGACACCGTCGCGCCAGGCCAGGAGGTACATCGCGAGGGCGGCGAGAATCGCGCCACCGAGGGCGAGCCCGCTGACGACGAGGCCGCCGGCCTGGAGGAGCACGATCCCGGCGGCGGCCGCCAGGCCGGCACCCGAGGTGATGCCGACGAAGTCCGGCGACGCCAGCGGGTTGCGCAGCACCTGTTGGAAGATCGTCCCGGAGGCACCGAGAGCGAGCCCGACGGTCAGTGCGGCGGCGGCGGTCGGCAGCCGCAGTCCCCGGACGACGAAGTCGACACTGGGGTTGTCGGACAGGTGCAGCACCGAGGCGATGACCTCCCCGGCACCGATGCGGAAACTGCCCACCATCATGGTGAACACGAAGAGGGCGGCGACCGCCACGGTCAGGGCGCAGGTCACCAGGATGGACCGGCCGGCGCGTCGCCTCCGGTTGGCCCGCAACGCCGCCGCCGTGCCGGACGTAGCGGAGCGGAGGTCACTCGTCGTCGTTGTCGTCATCGTGCTCACACCTCCGACAGCCGGCCGTAGCGCACGATCGCGATGAACGCCGGCGCGCCCATCAGCCCGAGGACCACACCCACCTGAAGCTCGTCGGGGGCCGCGACCACGCGGCCGAGCACGTCGGCAAGGAGCAGGACGATGGGTGCCAGCAGCATCGAGTACGGCAGGATCCACCGGTAGTCGGGGCCGCAGATGAACCGAGCCAGGTGCGGCACGACGAGCCCGACGAAGACGATCGGCCCGCACGCGGCGGTGGCCGCGCCGGCGAGGACCGCGACCACGGCGAACGCCGCCGCGCGGGTCCGGACCACGTTCTGGCCGAGGCCACGCGCCACGTCCTCGCCGAGCGCGAGGCCGTTGATGGCGCGCCCGAACCCGAGCGACGCCGCGAGGCCGAGGAGCAGGAACGGCGCGACACCGGTCAGGATCGGGGTGTACCGGCCGGCGAGCGACCCCACCTGCCAGAACCGCAGCTCGTTGAGGGCGTCCACATTGGTCATCACGATTCCGCTGGTCACCGAGACCAGGCCGGCGGTGACCGCCGCCCCCGCGAGAGCCAGCTTGACCGGGGTGGCACCCTCCCGGCCGAGGGACGCGACCGCGTACACCAGCGCGAGCGCCGCGATCGCGCCCGCGAAGGCGAACCAGACGTAGACACCGATGCCGCGTACGCCGAGCACGGTGATGGCGAAGACCACGAACGCGGCGGCACCGGAGTTGATGCCCAGGATCCCCGCGTCCGCGAGGGGGTTGCGGGTGACGCCCTGCAGGATCGCCCCGGCCACGCCGAGCGCGGCGCCGACGAGGATGCCGAGCAGAGTGCGGGGTACGCGCATCTCCAGCGTGACCGTGCTGCTGATCGGCCCGTCGCTGTCGAAGTTGACCAGGGCGTGCAGCACCTCGGACACCCCGATCGCCCGCGAGCCCAGGGTCACGCTGAGGAAGCCGACGAGGGCGAGAGCCACGAAGAGGACGGCGAGCCCCGGCCCGAGGGCAGAGGCTCGCCGCACGCCTCCGGTCGAGGTGCGCGTCCCGATCTGGCTAGTTGCCGACATTCGGATCCGCGGCCTTGACCGCCTGGGTGAGCTTGTCCAGCTCGGTGGCGAAATCGGCGTAGGTGTGCAGCCAGAACGCCGGCCACGAGACGGCTGCACCGGCCTTGGCTGCCTTGATCTTGAACCAGGTCGGCTGCTTCGTGCCCCACTCGGCGTTCGCGGTGGGGGTGAAGGAGCGGCCGTCGAACAGGATCAGGTCCGGCTGGTACGTGTCGGCGTTCTCCCAGCTCAGGTTCTCCCAGTACGGGAAGGCCGGGTCCGGGCTGGCCGGGTTGATCACCTTGAGGCCCCAGGTCTGCAGGTCCAGCAGCTCGGGCGCGTACTCGGGGTTGGCCACGTAGACCTTCTCGGTCGAGGGCGACATCGCCGCGACCGTCAGACCCGGCTTGCTCGCGGTGGCCGCCTTGAACGTCTCGACCGCCTGCTCGAAGCGCTTCTTGTTCGCCGCGATCTGCGGGCTGTTCACGTCGGCGCCGAGGCTCTCGGCGAGATCCTCGTACCCCTCGGCCAGCGCGACGATCGACTTGCCCTGCGCGACCCCGACGACGGGGGCCAGGTCGGCGAGCTTCTTGCTCTTCTCGTCGACGCCCTCCTCCATGCCGCTGTGCGCCTTCTCGGCCGGCCACCAGTCCCCGACGATCAGGTCCGGACGCAGGGCCGCGGCCTTCTCCACGTCGATCTTGCCCCACTCCTCGCCGAGGATCTCGATCCCGGCGAGGTCGAGGTTCTTCAGGTTGGGATCGGTCTTGACCGGCTCGTCGGCGTAGACGCCGACGGGCTTGATGCCGAACGACAGGAGCGCCGCGGCCTCACCGGCGTGCGCGATGATCCGGGTCGGCTTCTTGTCCGCCTTGACGACCTGACCCGACCCGTCGGTGAACGACCAGGGGCCGGAGGCGGCGGCCGCGGCCGTGTCACCGGTGCCGGTGTCGTTGCCACAGGCGGTGAGCGTGCCGAGCGCGACGCTCAGCGCCGCCACGGCCAGGACCGGACGCCATTTCTGCATGCTGAAGTTCCCGATCTCTCGAAGAGAAGTGAGCCACCCGGCCCGAAAGTTAGGTTAGGCTAACCAATGCTTCGAGTTTTGCCAACGCGGGGTGCCCTTCACCTCGGGAAATGGCCGAACGGCGGCGACCAGCGGCCCGACGGCCCTCAGCGACCTCCCGCGACCAGCTCCGCGATCATCCCCTCGCAACTGCGGGCGACGACCTGCGCCCCGCGCCGCTGCGCCAGCGGAAGCAGAGGGTCCTCGGCCCGGTCCCGCCACCGCCACTGCGCGTCGGAGGCGACCTCCCAGAGCCGCTGCGCGGTCGCCTCGTGCTCGACACCGAGCCGGGCGGCAAGGCCCACTCCGTTGCCCCCGACCAGTCGCTGCGCCTCGTCCGCCAACTCCACGTCGAACCCGAGCCGGTTGTTGCGCAGCGCCACCAGCAGGCGCAGCTCCCGGAACTCGTGCGCACCGGCGAGGATCTGCTCGACCGCGCCGACCAGCTCGCCGGAACCCCGGGTGGGCTCGGCCCGCAGCAGCGTCTCCACCGCGGCCAGCGCGGACCGGGCCTTGAGTGTGTCCCGGCGGTCGATGAAACAGCGGGTCACCGACTCCCGCAGCTCGGTGAGACCGCTGCGCCGGATGAGCTCGGCGGAGAGTTTCACCCGACTGTCGAAGCCACTGCGGACCAGGGTGGCCGCCAACCGGACACCGAAGATCCCGAACCGGTCCAGCAGCGCGCCGCGGACCTCGGTCTCCAGCCGTACCGGCAGATCACCACGGAGGAAGCGCTCGGCGGAGATCAGATGGGCGTCCAACCCCGCCCGGGGCACCGAGGCCAACGCCGCGAGCGCCGCGAAGTCCGACTCGCCGAGCATCCTGCCGGCCAGGCCGAGCATCCCGCTGCACGCCACCACGTTCACGCTCAGTGCGCTCACCCGTGGGTCGCGGTAGTGCCGGCGGGCGAGCTGACGGGCGCTGAGCAGACCGTCGATCCGGCCTCCCCCGGTCTCGTCCGCCCGGGACAGCACCATGATCACGTTGATCGGGGCGGCCTGCCCGACGGCGCCGTCCCGGCCCGCCTCCAGCATCCGCAGATCACTGTCACGACCGTCACGGGTCAGGTACAACACCGCGTCCGAGTCCCGCAGCACCCGCTCCACCAGGGGCACCCGCCCCTGCTCGACGTCACCGGGAACCGCCGGAGTGTCGATCAGCGTGATCTGCCGCAGCGCCCGCGTCGGCCACTGCACCACGATGTCGCGCAGGTCCCCCGTGTCCCAGCCGAGATCCACCCGCAGCCCGGTCGCCGACTTGACCACCGTCAGCTCCTGCGGGGGCTGACCGGCCGGATAGGCGGTGGCACGCGGGGCGGGGCCGTCCTCGTACCAGGTGAACACGCCGTCGGCCCGCTCGACCGGCGCGACCTCCTCGCCCATCAACGCGTTGAGCACCGTCGACTTGCCGGACCGCCACGGCCCGGCGACCGCGATGCGCAGCGGTTGCTCCAACCGGGCCACCTGATTGCGCAACTGCCCCACGGCCCGCGGGTTGTCCTGATAGAGATCGATGGCCTGGTGCAACAACCCCCAGGCCGCCTCGTCCAGGCGCAGCCCCACGGTCATGTCTGCGGCTCCAACAGCAGCGGCGCGGAACGCGTGGCGGTCAACTGCTGAGCCTGCTCGTAGAGCGCGGCCAACCGGGTCATCTTCAGCCGGATCTCGCGCTGGCGCTGCTCGCGCAGCGAGGCATCGGTGTCGGCCTCCTGCTTCGCGCTGCGGAACGACTGCACGATGGCCTCCTGAAGCTCCTCGGTCAGCCCCGTGAAGTGGTCGCGCAGCATCCGCTGCACCTGCCGGACGGCGTCCCGGCAGTCGCGGGTCATCCGCACGAAGAAGTCGTCCACGTGGCGCTGGATGGCCGTCTTGACGGTCGCCTGACGGCGACGGAGCAACTGTTTGCTCTCGTCCCGGATGCTCTTGCCGCCGAAGAGCGCCCCGATGCCGACCGAGACCGGGTTGATCATCGGCATTCCGGCCAGGGTGGTCGCCAGGCCGAACATCAACATGCCGCCGTACGAGCCCTTCATGCCGGTGAACAGCTTCTGGCCGGTGGTGAACCTGTCGATCGTCGGCCGTTGCAACTCCGGCAGTCGCTGGCCGATGTCGTCCGGCATGGACATGGACCAGGGTGGCAGGACGTCGTAGCCGTACCGATTGAAGTTGGCGGCCACCCGGCGGGCGATCCAGTCGCAGCGCTGGATCAGCCACTCGTGGTTGGCCTCCGCCGCCTCGACGAGGCTGCGCTCCAACCAGTCCTGAAAGGTGTCCCACGCGTCGAGCGGATCGGCGGTGTCGAACGCCTCGTCCACCGTACGCAGGATCTGCCGGGTCCGGTCGCGAAGGTCGTACTCGATGTCGGAGAGCAGGTCGGCGATCTCGTCGTTGAGCGTGTTCTGCCAGCGGGTCGAGCACCGGCGCAGCTCGTCGACCTCGCGCTGCGCGGCGTGCAGGCGGGAGATCGGCCCGGACTGCTCCTCGGCCTCCTGGGTCGCCAGCTCGGCGCGCAGCGGTGCGGCCAGCTGCTCCACCACCGTCCGGGCCACCGCCTGCACCGACGCCCGGGCCAGGTGGTCGGACTTGCCGGCCAGGTCCCGCTGCAGTCGGGCGATCAGCGCGGGAAAACCGGACTCGGCGTTGAGGTCACGGTCGTCGGCCGCCGCGGCGCGCAGTCGCAGTGTCGCCGAGACCGGGATCAGCGCCGCCGCGACACCGGCCTCAACGAGATGCTGCCGGTTGCGCTCGGCGACCGCGCGCCAGTCCGCCACCAGATCGGTCTTGCTCTGCACCACGACCACGTTCGGGTGCGCGCGCATCACGTGCAGCAACATGTTCAGCTCGGCGACCGACAGCTCCCGAGTGGAGTCGGAGACCAGCAGCACGGTGTCCGCGCGGGCGGGCGCCGCGACCGGGGCGGCGCCACCGACACCGGCGACCTCGTCGGTGCCCGGAGTGTCCACCAGCACCAGCCCGGCGCCGAGCAGGGCGCGCGGCACCCCGATCTCGACGTACGCCGGACCGCCGCCCGCGCGGCGGCCGACCAGGCCGGCCACGCCCGCGGCGACCTGGTTGAGTGCCACCGGGGTCCGCTCCACCGTCATCGTGGCGGCGGAGCCGGCGGGACGACCCGAGGCTGGTGGCGGCGCCTGAGCGACTGCGGCGGACGGGGCTTCGGCGTGCTGCACCACGGTCGGCAGGAGGGTCGTGCGGCCGTCGCCCACGGGGCAGGCGGGAGCGTTGATGATGGCGTTGATCAACTGACTCTTGCCCTGGTTCGGCTCACCGATGACCAGGACGCGCAGCGTCGGGTCCAGCAGTTGGGCACGCTTCTGCCGCACCGTCTGGAGCAGGTCACCACGACCATGAGCACTGCACGTACGGGCGATCTCGTCCAGCACGTCCAACCAGATCCCGGCCATCACCGCACCAAGTGTGCGGATTTCGGCTCAATTATCAAGAGGGACCGGATGTGGAACCGGAGAGGGCCGGATCGCCCGAAGCGACCCGGCCTCCCGCTCCCGCCGGAGATCCCTGTCAGAGCAGGCCGCCGGTGATGCCCAGCAGGCCGTGGTCCGACGAGTCGTGCGAGTCGCCCAGCACACCATCGGTGGCGCCTCCGGTCACGTCGCCGACCGTGCCGGTGACGCCGGGCAGGAGGCTGTCCACCTGGTGCGTCACACCACCCACAGTGGACGGCACGTCGAGCGGCGGGACGACGCCACCGACAGCCCCTCCGCCGTGGCCCAGGCCCAACCCGCCCAGGGTGTCGTCGACACCGAGGGAACCGACGACACCGTTGAGCTGACCGTGGGTGCCGGAGAGGACACCGCCGGTCAGGTCACCGCCGAGCAGACCCGGGTCGGTGGCACCGAGCACACCACCCGGGTCGCCGGCCACGCCGGTGACGTTCCCCAGAACCGGGTCCGCGATGGCGTCCACCGGCTGCACCACGTCGGCGTCGAGGGTGTGCGCCACGTCGGAGACGCCGGCCAGGTCGCTGTCCAGCCCGTACGGACCGACGCCCAGGCCGATCCCCGGCAGGACGGTGATCCCGGCGGCGGCGGCCGACGGGTCGACCGCGATGGCGCCGAGCACACCGGCCTTGATGTCCACGCCGGTGGGAGAACTCGTGACGCTGATCTGCTGCGCCACGCTCTGCAACTGGCCCACCACGTCCGTGGTGTCGGTGACCAGCGGGTCGAACCCGAGCTCCCCGACGGCCGGCACCAGCGGCGTGAGGCCCTGCCCCGGCGCGTAGTCGACCACCAGCGGCACCACGTCCTGCACGTCCGCCGCGGTGATGTCGGTGAGCCCCGCGGCCCGCAGCGCACCCTCGGGGTCCAGGTCGAAGGCCGACCGCGCGTCGGGGTTCGTCAGCAGGTCGAGCACGAAGTCGTGGAGGGTCTGGTGCGAGTCCATGTGCCGGTTCTCCTCGGATCTGGGCGTCGGCGGGTGTCGTACGTCGACAGTGACGCTATTGCCGGGCCCGCCCCCGGGCATCGGGGCTCAGCCCGCATCCGGGCCGGTTGAACTAGGGGCTCCGCCGCCTCGTACGTTAGGGGGACAGGGGGAAACCGACCCGGCGAGATTAGGGTCCCGACCAGGGACTGATCTCTGGTACGAACGTAGGAGCCCGCGGGGTTCGCCGGGGGTGGGTCGTCGGCAGCACCGACACCATCGCCACCGGCCGGCCAACTCACGGGGGGAGAAGAGACGATGCCGTACGTCCTGGGGATAGACATCGGAAGCACCAACACCGCCGCCGCGGTCGCACGGTCGCACGGCACGACCTGGACCCGCCCTGAGCCCGTCCCGCTGCAGGTAGGCTCCACCCTCGTACCGTCGGTGCTGTGCCTGTCCGAAGACGGCTCGCTGCACGTCGGCGAGCCCGCCACCGACGATGGCAGCCGCACCACACGCGACTTCGTGCACCGGATCGGCGATGACGTACCCCTGCTGCTCGGCGGCGAAACCTGCCCGCCGCAGACTCTCACCGCCGAACTGGCGGCGTGGGTGGTGGAACGGGTCCACGCCCTGGAGGGCGGGCCGGCGGAGGCCGTCGTGCTCAGCCACCCGGCGGGGTGGCGTCCCTACCGACGGGAGGTGCTGCACCGGGCGCTCTCCGGCTTCGGTCTGCGCAACGTGACACTGCTGCCGCGCACGGTCACGGTCGCCGAGAGCCACGCCGCCCGCGGGTTCGCGGGCAGCACCGCGGTCGTCTACTTCCTGGGGGGCAACAGCTTCGAGGCGGCTCTCGTGCGTCGCACCCCGCGCGGCACCTACGAGACGTTCGGCACCCCCCAGGGTCTGGACCCGATCGGCGGGGCCGACTTCGACGAGGCGCTGGCCGACCACACCCGTACCGCGCTGGCCCGGGAGTTGGCCGCCGGCGCACGCCGCGGCACCCAGGCCGCGCTGCGCGGCCTGCGCGCGGAGTGTGACCGGGTCAAGCGGGTGCTGACCGTCGACCTGACAGCCGACGTGGTGCTGGCCCTGCCGGGCGGCCCGGCCCGGATGCCGGTGACCCGGGCGCAGTTCGAGGCCATGATCCGCCCGACGGTGCAGGTCACCGTCGACCTCCTGCTGCGGGCCGTGCGCAGCGCCAACCTGACGCCGGGGCAGCTCGACGGCGTCCTGCTGGCGGGCGGCTCGACCCGCGTCCCACTCGTCACCGAGCTGGTCAGCGCAGCCCTCCCGGTCCCCGTCGAGGTGGAACCGGACTCCCAGTTGACCGCCGCCACCGGCGCGGCGATGGCCGCCTGCCAGGTGGTGTCGCCGCGCCACCGCCGACAGCCACCGGCCCGCGATCCGGCCCCGGTCAGTGGTGCCGGTCGGGCGTCCGTCCCGGCGACACGCCGCCCCCACCACGACACCACCGTCCCGGGCGACCCGCCACCGCGGCCCCCGGTCCGGGTCCTGCCACTGGACCTGCCGAAACCGTCCCGCCTGGCGTTGGCACGCAGCCGGGGACGCGAAGGATGACCCCAATGATCATGAATGACACCGCCGAGGCCGGGCTGACGCTGGACAGGGGGCCGCAGGCCCTGCTGGACACGGTCGTGCAGAATCCGACCGGCCCGCTCAGCGTCGGCATCGCCGGTCCGGGCGGTCACGGGAAGACCGCGCTGCTCGCGGAGCTGGCGCGGGTCCACCAGCGGGCCGGGGTCACCGTGCGCACGACCGCCCCCGAGCCGGGTGAACCGGTCGACGACGACACGCTGGTGCTGGTCGACGACGCCCACCTGCTCGACGACGCACGGATCGAGGTGCTGCTGGGTCTGGTCGCCAGCCGTCGGCACCGGCTGGTGGTCGCCCACCGCCCGTGGCCCCGGTCGGCGGCGCTCAGTGAGCTGGTCGACTCGCTCCGGCGCGACGGGCAGGCCCTGCTCCTCACGCCGTTCACCCGGGAGCAGACCGCCGCCTACCTCGCCGCCACACCCGAGGTGGGCCGCCGCGACGACCTGGTCGACTTCGTCCACACGCAGACCTGCGGCGTACCCCGCGATGTCGAACGGCTGGCCCGCGGCCTGGCCGGCGCGGAGACCCCGACCGGCGCGGTGGTCGACCCACCCCGGTCCGTCGTCGGCGAGCTCGGGCCGGACCTGGACGTCCAACCCGACGCGGTACGACGACTGCTGCTGGCCGTCGCGGCCGCCGGGACGCTGCCGGTGAGTATGCTCGGCGCACTCCTGGGCCGGGAGCCGGCGGCGGTGGACGACCTGATCGCCACGACCAGGGCGGCCGGGCTGCTCGGCGCCGACGGCCGGCTCGCGCCGATCGTCCGGCGGGCCGTCACGACGCTCAGCCCCACCACCGAGCGGACGGCGGTCTGGCGTCGGCTCACCGAGTTGCAGCTCGCCCGGGGTGGCGCGGTGCTGCCGCTGGTCCGGTCCCTGCTGGCGGTCGGGGCGCTCGGTGACTGCCCGGTCCCGACCCTGGTCGCGGCGGCGAACGAGGCCCTGGCCGACGAGCCGGCGTTCGCCGCCGACCTGTTCGGGGCCGCCACGGCGGCCGGACGGCCAGCCAGCGCCGAGCAGGCGCTCGCCGCCGCACTCGCCGGCAACCTCGACGACGCCCTCCGACTGGCGGACCGACTGCTGTCCACGGCCACTCCCCCCGATCGCCGCGAGGCGGCCGTGGTGGCAGCGACCGCCCTGGCGCACCGTGGGCACGTCGGCCGCAGCGTGGAGCTGTACCGGTGGTCGGGCACCGCGTCGGCGACGGCGTTCGCCACCGTCGGCGGGCTCGCCACCGGCGACCTGGCCGCCGCCGCCGAGCCACCGGCCGGTGACCCCGCCGGCGAACCCCCGACCCTGCACGCCAGCGCCGCCCGGCTGATGGCCGCCGGCGTCCGCGACAGCGTGACCGGCTCACCGACCGCCGCGCTCTCCGCGCTCGTGCAGGCCGCCGCGCTGCTGGAGCCGGACGGGCGGGCGGCACTCCTCCCGGACAGCCCGGCGGCACTCGCGGCGCTGACGGCGGTGCACTGCGGCGAGCTGGAGATCGCCGAGCAGGTGCTGCACCGGGGCCTGGCCGCCGGCGTCGGCGGCCCTCTGATGGCTCGTCGCCACCGGCTGTTGCAGGCCTGGATCCTGATGGTCCGGGGCGAGACGCACGCCGCGACCGAACGCCTCGCCACGGTGACCCTGGACGGGCGGCCGTTGGAGTCACGCGACCTGCTCTTCGCCGCCGCGATCCGGATGGGCGTCAGCCGGCGCAACAGTGACCTCGGGGCGCTCAAGCGCGGGTGGGGGCAGGCGCTGGAGGCAGTGGTCCGGCACCCCGTCGACCTGTTCACGCTGCTGCCCCTGGGTGAGCTGGCCATCGCGGGCGCGCGCCTCGGTGACCTGGCCCGCCTGGAGCCGTACCTGCTCCAGGGGCGCGCCCTGCTGGGCCGCCTCGGCGACCCGCCGCTGTGGAGCGTCCCCCTGCACTGGAGCGGGTTGCACGCCGCCATCCTGACCGCCCAGCCGGCGGTCGCCGACGAACACGTCGCCGCGCTGCTCGCCGCCGCCGGCCACAGCCGGTACGCCGCCAGGGTCGCCGCCGCCGCGGAGAGCTGGGTGGAGGTGCTGCGGGGCGTCGTCGACCCGACCCGGGTGGAGGCCGCCGCCCGGGGGCTGCACGACACCGGGTTGTGCTGGGACGGTGCTCGCCTCGCCGGTCAGGCCGCGATCCGTACCGCCGACCGGCGGGCGATGACCACCCTGCTGGAGTGCGCCCGCGCGTTACAGGGACGGCCACCCGGCGCTCCCGGTGGGCAGACACCGACGACCGGCGCGAGCACGGCCCGGGTCGCCGGCCCCACCCAGCAGGGGCTCAGCGACCGCGAGTACGAGGTCGCCGAGCTGGTGCTGGCGGGGTTGACCTACCGGGAGATCGGCGACCGGCTCTTCATCTCGGCGAAGACGGTGGAACACCACGTGGCGCGGATGCGCAACCGCCTGAACTGCGCCAACCGCACGGAGCTGCTGGCCCTGCTGCGCACCATCGTCGCCGACCGGGCCAGCGACACGGCCGGACAGCCGTGGCCACAGCGGGCGACCCGGTGACGCGCCCACGCGGCGGACGCCGCCGCACCGAGCGGGGGCGGACGTGACGCCCAACGAGGTGCGACTGATCCGGGTCAGGCTTGTCGTGCTGGCGGCCGTACTCGTCTCACTGTGGTCCTACGCGGCCTACGTGGCCAGCCAGGACGCGGCCGACCTGCTGCGCGTGCGGGCCCTGGCGGACACCCTGGGCCAGCCCGTCGACCGACTGGTCCTGGGCCTGCAGGCCGAACGTCGGCTCACCGCCGAGGGGGTCGCCGCCGCCACGCCGACGGCACCCCCGCTGGTCGCGGCGCGCGCGGGCACCGACCGGGCCGCCGCCGAGGTCCGCGCGTTCACCGAGGGCCGCGACCTTCGGCTGCTCAGCGCCGGTGACGTCCGCGACCGGGCCGGCGAACTGGTCCGTCGGCTCGACGGGCTGGGCACGATCCGGTCCCAGGTGGACGCCGGGCGTCTCGACCTGGTCGGGGCGATCGACGCGTACGACCAGGTCGTCGACGTCGCCTTCCGGGTGTACGGCCCGGAGTGGGGCGCGTACGAGAGCACCCTGGCCGCCGACACCCGGGCGGTGATCGCGCTGGCCCGCGCCCGGGAGCTGCTTGCCCGGGAGGACACCCTGGTCAGCGCGGCCCTGACCGGTGCACGGCTGGGCACCGAGGCGCGGAGCCGGCTGACCGAACTCGTCAGCAGCCAGCGGTACGCGCGCGGCGAGGCAGCGGCCGGGCTGCCCGACGGCGGCCAGAGTGAGCACCAGCGCCTCCTGACCGGTCCCGACTTCGCGGGTCTGCTCGCCCTGGAGGCCCGGCTGCTGGCGGCCGACACCGCGCTGACCGGGATCACCGTCCAGGCCTGGCGGGCAGCTGCGGACGCCGCTCTGGGCGCACTGCAGACGCTGGTGACGACCACCGCCCGCAGCAGTGCGGAGCGGGCCGCGCCGGGCGCAGCGGTGGTCGTCGCGCGTACCGGTGCCGTGGTGGGGCTCGGCCTCATCGTCGTGCTCGTGCTCCTGCTGGGTTGGGTGAGCACCGTCCGACGCCTGACCGACGAACGGGTCACGCCGGACGACGGCACCCCGGCCCAGGCCGTGACCCCGGCCCAGGCCCCGGCGCGCGATGCCACGACGACGCCGGACGGTGACGCCGAACAGGAGTTGTTCCTGCTGCTCACCCGACGCAACCAGGTTCTGCTGCGCGATCAGCTCGGCCTGCTGGACGGGATGCAACGCCGGGAGCGGTCCGCCGAGGAGACCAGCGAGCTGTTCCAGCTCGACCATCTCACCACCCGGATCCGCCGCAACGTGGAGAAGCTGATCACCCTCGCCGGCACGAGGCCCGCCCGCCGCTGGCGGCGACCCGTGCCCCTGCTCGACGTGGCGCGCGGTGCGGTCGCCGAGGTGCCGGACTACCACCGGGTCCTGATCGCACCGCACTGGCCCTGGTCGCTCGCGGGCCCCGCCGTCACGGACGTCGTCCACCTGTTGTCGGAGCTGATCGAGAACGCCCTCGCCTTCTCCGCGGCGGACACCACGGTGCGGGTCAGCGCCGAGTACCGACCGCAGGGTTGCGCGGTGCTGGTCGTCGACGACGGGCCGGGTATGGACTCGTCCGCGCTGGCCGAGGCGAACCACCTGCTCGGCCACCCACCGCCGGACGGCCCGCCCACGGGTTTCGCGGGCCTGTACGCGGCCGCCGTGCTGGCCGGGCGCAGTGGCGCGCACGTCTCGTTGCGCCCCAGCCGGCGTGGTGGGACAGCCGCCACCGTGCTTCTCCCGGGCGCGCTGGTCACGTCGGGTGACACCGGCCGTGGGCCGGCCGGCGCATCACCCGGCACCCCCCACCCGCCGGCACGCGGCGGCACCGACCCCTCCGCCCAGAACGGCGACGGCCAACTGCCGACGCGGATCCGCCACACCGGGCCGACCGGCCCGAAACCCGGCAGGACCAGCCTCGACACGGTCGAGTTGCCGGTCGCAAGAGCAACAAGGAGACACCCATGACGTCCGCAGTGGTCACCGACGACGACCTGACCGGCGCCCTGGACCGCCTGGTCGAACGAGTGCACGGCGCGGAGTTCGCCGTGGTGCTCTCCCCCGACGGGCTGCCCCTCGGCGGTTCCCAACAGGTCAAGGGCGAGCTGGCCGAACAGCTCTCCGGCGTGGTCGCCGGTCTGATCGCGATGGGGTTGGCCGCCACCCGGCTCTGCGAAGGGGGCGGTCTGCGTCAGGTCGTGGTGCAGATGGCGCGAGCGTTCCTGTTCGTCGCCACCATCCCGAACGGCACGATCCTCACCGTGCGGATCGCCGGTGACGACGTCAAGGTCGGCGACATGGCGTACGAGGTGGCGCTCTTCGTGGGGCAGGCCGAGCGGCACCTGCCGATCCGTCTCGGACCCGCCTCCTCGGCGACGATCGGGGATCCTGGTGCGCAGCACCGGCAGCGCTGACGAGGCGTGGTACGACGACGACGCGGGCCCGGTGGCCCGGCCGTACACGATGACCGGAGGGCGCACCGCACCCAGTGGCGACACGTTCGACCTGATCTCCCTGGTCGTCGCCCGCCGGGGGGTCACGCCGCCCACACCGCTCTTCCCCGAACAGGCGCGGATCGTCGAGCTGTGTCACGATCCAGTGTCGGTGGCCGAGGTCGCCGCGGAGCTGGATCTTCCCCTGGGGACGGTCCGGGTGCTACTCGGTGACCTGCTCACCGCCGGGCTGATCGAGACGCATGACCCGCCGATGCTGTCGGAGCTGCCGACCGACGATCTGCTCGAGGCGATACTCGTCGGGCTTCGCGGCCTGTGACGGGGCAGATGCCGCCCGCACGGATCGTGGGCGCGCATCCGGCGACGAACTGAAGGGGAGACAGGCAGTGCCGGCAACACCACCCCAGCCACGCCGTACCGTGGCGATCATCCTGCTGGACCGGATCGTGGCTGTCGGCACGACCGCGCGGCGGGTGCTCACCGGTCGGGACGACGTCTCGCGGGCCACCTGGGTGGCCGTGATCGCGGCGCTCGGGGTGCTGGTCGCGACGGCCGTCTCGGTCATCGGGTTGCTGCGTACGCCGGAGAAGCTGACGCCGGTGACCCTCGACGCGCCACCGTCAACCGAGCAGGTGGGCACTGCGCCGACCGACACTCCCCGGGCACAGGCACGTCCGGCGGCCAGCAGCCCGGCGACGTCCGCTCCCTCACCGACCGCGTCGACCACCGCGGCCCCACCGACCGTCGGTGCGTCGACCCGGCCCACACCGAGCGGCGCGACGGCGTCGGCCACCCCGGCCGCCCTGACCGCCGATTTCGCCATCGCGGACACCGCCCTGCTCAGTTACGGCGCGGCCGTGACGATCAGCAATCCCGGCTCGGTGCCGGTGCCGCAGTGGACGCTGACCGTCACCCTGCCCCGGGAGTCGCTGCGGGTCAGCGCGGTCGAGGGCGCGCGGGTCAGCCGAGACGGCGCGGTGTGGACGTTCGTGCCGGACGGAGGCGCCGGTCAGGTGGCGGGCAGCGCCTCGGTGACGGTGACGTTCCGGGTCAACGGCTCGCCGGCGGGCGCGGCCCCCGAGGCCTGCGCCATCGACGGGGCCGCCTGCGTCGGCTTCTCGCACTGACCGGTCCGGCTCAGCACCGGCTCCCGCCGGTCAGGGGTGACCCGTCCGGAGACGGGCCACCCCTGCGCAACCCCGGAGGGCTACTGCTGGTTGAGTTGCACGGCGAGATCGATGACCAGGTGGCCCACGGCGAACCCACCCGTTGACTGAGCCGCACCGGTGAGCAGATCCACCTGGTAGACCCGGCTGGGAACGCTGCCGTTGAGGACCGCGTAGGCGTTGTTGCCCGTGGCTCGCCCGCTGCGGACGGTGCTGTGGATGTCGAAGCCGGCCCGCTGGTCGGCGGCCACACCCAGGCTGCCGGTGGCGACGAGTTGGCCCGAGTTGGCCGGAGACTGCAGCGCGACCTGGTCCAGGTTGGTGTCGACGTCGAACAACGTGGTCGCGGTGCTCGGATCGAGGTCGTTGTTGGTGTAGGCCGCTGCGGTCAGCCCGGGCGCGGCGGTGACCGCTGGCGGGTAGGTGAGGGTGCTGTCGGCGAGCGTGGTGCCGCCGACGTTGACGTTGTGCCGCAGGTTCTGCCCCAGGTTGCTGATGATGCGCAGGCGGTCGGCGGCCGGGTTGAAGTCGACGCCGAAGAACGACCCGCTGAGGGCGACGGTCAGCTGGCTGACCTTCGTGGCGGTGGCGTTGCTGGTGGACAGGGTGAAAATGCCACCGCTGCTGCCGACGCCGTAGAGCCTGCCGTCCTGGACCCGGTAGTCGATGCCGACGAGGTTCTCGGTGCCGGGCAGGTCCACGGTGCCGATCAGACAGGCCAACCCCGGTCGGTTGGCGGCGAACTTCAGGAGCTGCTGGTCCTCGGTCAGACCGACCGCCACCCGCCCGTTACGGCCGCCGGCGTTCAACAGATCCCAGAGGATGGTGCAGGGGAACGCGTCCAACGACGACCGGCTGGAGGCTGCGGTGCTGACGGGCGGCGCGCTGTGCGGCCGGGCCGCAGCTCCCGCCGAGGTCGTCAGCATTCCGATGACGATGGCGGTGCTGGTCAGGAGCAGTCCTCGATGGAACACACGATGCATGACAGGGCCTTCCTTGCGTGACGTACGTGAAATGCCCCGGCAGTGGCATCGGAACAGGGCCGTCCCAAAGGTCCATTCAGAACGTTTGCCCAGCTCAGACGCTATATGGCCGCCCGGTCGGGTGCTGTCGGATCACGTACCATCGAGACACCTTCCACCTATTCGTCCCTTCGCCGCGCGGTCCAACGTGTCTCAGCGCGCGGTCACGGGCGACTCGGCCCGCTCACCCTGCTGCCGCAGGGCCGGCAGCGCCGGCGCCAACGCCGCCAGGATGCACAGGCCGCCGATGGGCAGCAGGTTGAGCGTGACCACCGGCGCGACGATGCCGGCGACCAGCAGCGGGACGCTCCACCACGGCAGCCGCCGTCGGGCCGCGAGCATTCCGGCGAGGACGACGAGGCCGAGGAAGAAGAACTGGGGTACGACGTCGTAGAAGGCCACCTCGACACCGGGGATGTCCTTGAAGTCCGCGCCGAGCGCTGACATCTCCGCCCGGTCCGCGGCCAGGAGCCCCTCGACGATGTCGGCGCCG
This sequence comes from Micromonospora cabrerizensis, assembly GCF_022230955.1. Classification (GTDB taxonomy): domain Bacteria; phylum Actinomycetota; class Actinomycetes; order Mycobacteriales; family Micromonosporaceae; genus Micromonospora; species Micromonospora cabrerizensis. Next base: position 141,156 of record NZ_JAKKFI010000089.1, on the reverse strand, counting down.
AACTGCACCATCGTCGCGCCCAGGCCGACCATGGTGACGGTCACCACCCCGGTACGCCACGGGCTGCGGGGCAGCAGACGGGCCAGGGCGAGCACGGCCGGGACGAAGCACACCATGCCGGCGAGGCCGACGAGATGCGCGGCCTGCCAGTCGAGCCCTGGGCCGTACACCCCGTCGGACTTTCCCCACAGGCGTACCAGTCCGTAGGCCGCGATACCGACCGGTCCGGCGATCACGAAGAGCGCAGCGCGTTTCATGCCAGCCATCATCTGGCCGCCCACACCCGTGCGACCTCCGGGAGGCTCCCCCGCCCAGCCCTGGAATTCGTCTCAGGTATTCCACTGAGCAGACCCTCGGTGCCGGCAGCGGTGTGACCCCACGTCCGGCCCATCGGCCGGGCGTGAACGGCTCACCGCTCCGTGATGAGTGGGCCGTAGTCGGCGCGGGTGAGCGGGTCGGCGGACAACGAACCGTCGGCCCGGGGCACGCCGAGGGGTCTGCCATCGCGCAGGAAGGCCACTGTGGTGACGTCGTCGCGGCTGGTCAGGGTGCAGACGATCTGCCCGAAGGCGAGGACCTCGTCGCTGCGGCCGGCATCGACGGCGGGCGCGTCCACCGCGACGAGGGCCTGCGTGCCGGTCACCGTCACCCCGGCCGCGTTGACCGCCCCCGGCAGCGCGCTGGTCAGGTCGCTGTCGCGCTCCTCCCCGGTCGGGCCGGAGAGCAGGTGCCGCAGTTGGTCGGCCATGCTCGGCGCACGGTCGACGCGCCGGACCACGGGGATGATCCAGTTGTCGCGTACCAGGCAGAGTGTCTCCACGACGTGGCCGGCCGGCGCGGTGGCGTCGGCGGGAACGGAGCTGTGGAACGGCCCGCGCGGTGGCTGCACCGTCCGGGGGCCCTCGTCGGTGGGGATGCCGCAACCGGTCACCAACAGGACGAGCGCCAACGGGGCGAGACGGCGTCGGTTCACGGCAGGCTGCCCGGCAGGGTGACCCGGAAGCGTGCGCCGCCCCCGGGGCGGTCGACGACGGTGGCGTGCCCGTCGTGCGCGGCGGCGTGCTGGGCCACCAGCGCGAGCCCGAGCCCCGTGCCGTCCCCGGCGCCACGGGTGTGGGCGGCTCGACCCCGGACGAAACGGTCGAAGATCGCCTCACGATCCTCCACGGGCACGCCCGGGCCATCGTCGTCGACCTCGATGACACCGGAGCCCCCGTCACGGCAGAGACGGACTGCCGCGGGGCCGGCGCCGTAGGTCACGGCGTTGTCCAGCAGGTTCGCCAGGACCTGGGCGATCCGCCGCCGCTCGACGTGCCAGGTCGGGGGGACCTCCGGCGCCAGCTGAACGACGCCGACCGGCAGGTCGTACGCGTGGCAGGCCTCTTCGGCCAGCTCCACCACGTCCACCGGGGCACGGTGGGCCGGCTGGTCGCTGCGGGCCAGGTCGATCAGGTCGTTGACCAGTCGCTGGAAACGGTCGATCTCGGCGGCGACGAGCCCGGCGGCCATCGCCGTCCGGTCGTCCTGGTGTTCCCGACGACGGGCCAGGACGCTGGCCGCCGCGGCGAGGGTCTGCAACGGTGAGCGCAGCTCGTGGCTGACGTCGGCGGCGAAGCGCCGGTCCCGCTCGATGCGGCGGGCGAGCTGGTCGACCATCTGGTTGAACGAGGACGAGAGGCGGGTCAGGTCGGGGTCGGTCGCTGGGGTCAGCCGGGCGGTGAAGTCACCGGCGGCGATCTTCCCGGCAGCGTCCGCGACCGCTGTCAGCGGCCGTAGCCCGTGCCGTGTGGCGTACCACCCGAGGGCGGCCCCGGACCCGGCGACCAGCACCGCGACCGTGGTCAACGCCAGCGCCAGGACCTGGAACGTCTGCTCCAACTCGCGCAGCGAGTTGACCTCGAAGTACGCCGCCGACGCGGACAGCGGCACCCCCACCACGAGGGCGGGTTGTCCGGCGACGCGTACCCGCTGCACCGCCGGTTCTCCGGCGGCGACGATCCGACGCAGCTCGGCGGGAATGGCGGTGGTGGTGCCCGGGTCCGCGGTGCGCGCGTACCACTCACCGTTGAGGTGCAGCACCGGCCGCCGGTTCCCGCCGGTGTCCAGCGACCGGAGCACCTCCACCACGTCCGGACTGTCCGTGTCGAGCCCGGCGTGCACCACCGCGGCGTCGAAGTAGGCGGCCCGCAACGCGATGCGTTCCCGGTCTTCGAGCAGGGATCGACGGGTCAGTTCGTAGGAGACCAGGGCCATCGACGCGGAGAGCAGGAGCGCGCCGACGGCGAACGCGGCGGCCACCCGGGTACGCAGTCCGAGGCGTCTCATCGTTGCAGCTTGTAGCCCAGACCCCGCAGGGTCACCAGGTGCCGGGGGTTCGCCGGGTCCGGCTCGATCTTCTGCCGCAGTCGGCCGACGTGGACGTCGACCAGCCGTTCGTCGCCGCTGTCGTAGCCCCAGACCCGTTGCAGCAACTGCTGACGGGACAGCACCCGGCCGGCGTGCTCGGCCAGCTCGCAGAGCAGGCGGAACTCGGTGCGGGTGACGGTGACCTGCTGGCCGGCGCGGCGCACCTCCCCCGCCTCCGGGCTGATCTCCAGCTCCCCGAAGGCCACCGCCGGCACCGGATCCGGCGTTGACGCGGCCGCCAGCGGCCGGGCGCGCCGACGCAGGGCTCGCAGTCGGGCGGTCAGCTCTCTGATCGCCACGGGTTTGACGACGTAGTCGTCGGCGCCGGCTTCGAGGGCGGCCACGATGTCGTCGGTCCCGTCCCGGGCGCTGACGACCACGATCGGTACGTCGTCGTCACGGCGCAGTTGTCGGATGCACTCGAAGCCGTCGAGGCCGGGAAGCATCAGGTCGACGAGCACGTAGTCGGCCGGGTGGTGACGCTGGGCGCGCAGGCCCTCCTCCGCGGTTGCCGCGCCGAGGGCGTCGTAGCCCTCGTCCTCCAGTGCGAGCAGCAGCGCGAGCCGGATGCGGTCGTCGTCCTCGATCACCAGTACGGCCGTCATGCCGGAATCATCCTCGGCAGCCCGCCGAGCGGCCAACCGTGCTGCTCAGCTCGCGGTTTTGTCACACAACTGTCACAGAGCCTTGCAGCTATCGCCAAACCCGCCCGTAACGGTGGTGGTGGACCGAGAGCTGACGGAGAGGGGCACGGCCATGACAACGCCGGTGATGCCGACGCGGTACACACTGCCGCTGGTCGAGGTGCGCGTCACCGAACTCGACCTGGCCTGCCTACCGGAGGTCGGTGCGATGTTCGATCGACTGTTGACCCTGCGCCCCGCACAGGTCGTGATCGATCTCTCCGACTGCCGACACCTCGACGCCGCCGCCATCGGCCTGCTCCTCGACCTGCACCGGAGGCTGGCTCGCGCCGACGCGGTCCTCACCGTGCGCAACCCGAACCTTCGGGTCCGCCGCATCCTGCACATCGCCCGCCTCGACCAGGTGCTGTCGATCGTCACCGACCGGGGCGTGGCGGCGCGGACCGCACCAGGCCAGGGCGTAGGAAGGACCCCAGCATGACCGTCGTCCCGGACGAGTACCTGATGACCCTCATCTGTGACACCTGCGGCGAGACCATTCGCGGCACCGCGTGCGTGCTTCCCGACGCCGAGGTCGTCTGGACCCTGGTGGCCGAGCACGGCTGGAGCGGCTCCCCGTTCGCCACCGGGCCGCACCGCTGCCCGCACTGCAGCCTGCTGCCACCCCCGCGCAGCGGGTCCGGCTCGTGCGCCGGCCACGGCCCCGGAGGCATCCTCGGCATCGACCACCTCGACGACGTCACCGTCATCGCCGCCACGGGCGACATCGACCTCGACACCGGTGACACCCTGCGTACGGCGCTGCGGCACGTGGCCGAGGTGGGCGGGCACGTCGTCGTCGACCTGAGCCGGGTGCACATCATCGACTCGACCGGGCTCGGTCTTCTCGTCCGCGCACACCGCGACGCGCGGGAACGCGGCGTCACGCTCTGCCTCGCCGCGCCGTCGCGCTTCATCCGCACCGTCCTGCACACCATGCGCCTCGACGGCGCGTTCCCGATCTTCGAGAGCCTCGACGACGCCCTCGGCCAGTTGTCCGACGACGCCACGCGACGCCAGCACGCGGTCGGCTGACCCGGGCACATGCGCCGGAGAGGAGCGGCGACAGGGTCGGGCGGCCCGGTGGCGAGCATCGCTCATGCTGGAGTGGTGATTCGTTTCGTACTGAATGTGCTGTGGCTCATCTTCGGCGGTGGCATCGTCCTGGCGGTCGGCTACGGCGTCGCCGCGCTGATCTGCTTCGTCCTGGTCGTGACGATCCCGTTCGGGGTCGCGTCGCTCCGCCTCGCCGTCTACTCGTTGTGGCCCTTCGGCCGCACCCTGGTGCCGAAGCCCGGCGCGGGCGTCGCGTCCGGTCTGGCGAACATCCTCTGGCTGGTGCTGGCGGGCTGGTGGCTCGCGCTGTCCCACGTCGTCGCCGGCATCGCGCTCTGCGTGACGATCATCGGGATTCCATTCGGCATTGCCAACTTCAAGCTCGTGCCGGCGGCACTCTGGCCTCTCGGCCGAGAGGTCGTGGACGCGCCCTGAGCTTGGAAAACGGGGGCACCTGCCCCCTGCCACTTCTAACATATAGCGCACTGGGGGGCTTGCGGCAAGACCCGGTTCGTGCCGCAAAATCGTCGGCCGAGGCCAGAATCTGCCGAATTGGAAGTCCCCATTTGAATTCCTTGCCCACCTCCGTGTTCGATTTCCCCGATCATCTGTCCCCCAAGACCGACCCGGCGCTGATCGCCCGCGACGAGCAGCACTTCGCGACGATGGCGGAGAGCCTTGATCAGCTGAACGCAGAGCTGTCCGAGCGCCTTGCCGCCGAGCGCAGGGCGCCCGGCGGCAAGGGCCGGCAGGCGATGGACCGGGACGAGGAGATCCGTCGGCTGACCGGCCGCCTGCGTGCGCTGAGTCGCTACGGCCTGGACCTGTGTCTCGGCCACGTGGTCGGCGCGGACGACCCCGAGCCCGTGTACGTCGGACGTCGCGGCCTCACCGACAGCGAGGGCCGGCGGCTGCTGCTCGACTGGCGCTCTCCCGCCGCCGAGCCGTTCTTCGGCGCCACCCACGCCAACCCGATGGGTCTGGCGAGCCGTCGCCGGTACCGCTGGACCCGCGGCCGGATCAGCGACTACTGGGACGAGGTCTTCACCCCGGACGGGTTCGTGGGGCACGCGGTCGCACTGGACGACCAGTCCGCGTTCATCGCCAGCCTCGGCAGCGCCCGGTCGACCCGGATGCGGGACGTGCTCAGCACCATCCAGGCCGACCAGGACGCCATCATCCGCGCGGGCTCGGCCGGGGCGCTCGTCGTGGACGGTGGTCCGGGCACCGGGAAGACCGTCGTCGCGCTGCACCGCACCGCCTACCTGCTCTACTCCGACCCTCGCCTGGGTCAGCGTCGCGGTGGCGTGCTCTTCGTCGGGCCGCACCAGCCCTACCTGGCGTACGTCGCCGACGTCCTGCCCAGCCTCGGCGAGGAGGACGTGCAGACCTGCACCCTGCGGGACCTCGTCGGCGAGGGCGCCACGGCGACCGTCGAACCCGACCCGGACGTCGCCCGGTTGAAGTCAACCGCGGACCTGGTCGGTGCCATCGACGCGGCGGTCAGGTTCTACGAGGACCCACCGGTCACCCCGATGACGGTGACGACCGACGACGCCGACATCTGGCTGAGTGCCGAGGACTGGGCCGACGCGTTCGAGGCGCCGGGGCCGGGCACCCCGCACAACGAGGCGCGAGACGAGATCTGGGAGGAGTTGCTCACGATCCTCGTGGACAGGTACGACGGCGACGAGCCGGACGACGTGGTCCGCGGGTCGCTGCTGCGAAACAGGGAGCTGCGGTCGACCGTCAACCGCGCCTGGCCGCTGCTCGACGCCGCCGACCTCGTGGGGGACCTGTGGTCGGTGCCCGCGTACCTGCGCACGTGTGCGCCCTGGCTCAGCCCGGCGGACGTCCGGAAGCTGCAACGCGACGACCCCCGGGCCTGGACCGTGTCCGACCTGCCGCTGCTGGACGCGGCACGACGGCGCCTCGGCGAGGCGTCCGGGCGTCCGCGTCGGCACGACCCCACCGCCGCAGTGGAACGCGAGCACAGGGCCCGGGTCGTCGACGAACTGCTCGCGGCCGACGCCTACGACGACGGTGAAGGCCTGCTGACGATGCTGCGCCAGCCGGACCTGCTCGACGCCCTGGTCGACGAGTCCGCGTTGCCCGTCGCCGACCCGGATCTGCTGGCCGGCCCGTTCGCCCACATCGTCGTGGACGAGGCCCAGGAGCTGACCGACGCCGAGTGGCAGATGCTGCTGGCCCGCTGCCCGTCGCACAGCTTCACGATCGTCGGGGACCGCGCCCAGGCCCGGCACGGGTTCACCGAGTCGTGGCAGGAACGCCTGACGCGGATCGGGCTCGACCGGATCACGCTGGCCACCCTGAGCATCAACTACCGGACCCCGGAGGAGGTCATGGCGGAGGCCGAGCCGGTCATCCGGGCCGTGCTCCCGGACGCCAACGTGCCGACCTCCATCCGCAGCAACGGTCTCCCCGTCGTCCACGGATCGACCGCCGGGCTGGGCGCGATCCTCGACGCCTGGCTCGCCGAGCACGTCGACGGGACGGCCTGCGTCATCGGCGATCCGACGTTCCCACCGACGTCGCGCGTCCGGTCGTTGAGCCCGGAGCAGGCCAAGGGTCTCGAATTCGACCTGGTCGTCCTGGTAGACCCGGAAGCGTTCGGCACGGGCATCGAGGGGGCGGTCGACCGCTACGTCGCGATGACCCGGGCGACCCAGCAACTGGTCGTCCTGACGAGCCCCTGACGGCACGCCGCGCAGCCAGGCGACGCTGTCGCTTTCGAGCGTGATGCCACAGAGTCATATTTATACCTCTGTGGCATCACGCTCTTCAGCCATCACCCCACCGAGGTACGCCCGGACGCAACGGCCACGATCGCGTTACGCGACGACCTGCCGTGGTGGACCTGGGAGTTGACCGACGAGAGGGAGGCCCTGCGCGCGGAGCTCACCGCATGGCTGCTCCAGCACGCCCCGGCCCGGCTGCGGACGATCGGCGCCGACCCGGAGCTGCTGTCCGGGATCAGCCTGCTCGCCATCACGGGCGCGGCCCGATGGGGCGACCCGCACTGGCCGAACCGCGGCCGGACGGCCTGAGGACGCGGTGTCTCCGCAGGGCCAGCACGGGGTGGCCCTGCGGAGACGTCGCTCACGGAACTGTTGTGGTCCTGCTAGTTGCCGAGGGTGACGTGCAGGATCCGCTCGTTGCTGTTGTTCGGGGTGCTGTCCTTGTCACCGGTGTTGGTGGTGGTCAGCCAGAGCCCCCCGTCGGGAGCCGGCTCCACCGTCCGCAACCGACCGTAGGTGCCGCTGAAGTACGTCTGCACGTTCGTCAGGCTGCTGCCGCTGATCACCGCGCGGTACATCCGGGCACCCCGCGCGCAGGCCACGTAGAGCGCGTCCCGCACGATCGTGATGCCCGAGCAGGACCCTTCGGCGGTGGGATAGGTACGCGCCGGCGCGATGAACCCGGCGGTGCCGCACGCGCCGCTGGTGCCCTCGCACGCCGGCCAGCCGTAGTTGCCGCCCCGGGTGATCAGGTTGGTCTCATCCATGACCGAGTTGCCGAACTCCTGCTCCCACAGCCGGCCCTGCGAGTCGAACGCCAGCCCCTGCGGGTTGCGGTGGCCGTAGCTCCACACGTAGTTGCCGAACGGGTTGTCCGAGGGGACGGTGCCGTCCGGGTTGAGGCGCAGGATCTTGCCTTCGAGGGCCGCACGGTCCTGCGCGTAGTTGCCGTTCTGCGCGTCGCCGGTGCTGGCGTACAGCTTGCCGTCCGGGCCGAACCGCAGGCGGCCACCGTCGTGGTACTTGTTCCGCCGGATGCCACTGACCAGCACCTGTTCGCTGGCGGTGTTGAGTCGCCCGTTCTCCAACCTGATCCGCACGATCCGGTTGTCGCTGGGCGAGGTGTGCATGATGTACAACCAGCGGTCGCTGCTGAAGCTGGCCGAGACGGCGAGCCCGAGCAGGCCGCCCTCACCGTCGGTGCTCTGCACGTTCGGCACCGTGCCCAGGTTGGTCTTGGCGCCGGTGGTGGGGTTGAGCTGGATGATGTCGTGCGCGTCGCGGCGGTTGTAGAGGACGCTGCCGTCCGGCAACGTCACCAGCCCCCACGGGATGTCGGTGTCGGTGGTGACCTGGCGTACGCCGCACACCGGGTTGCCGCACGCCGCGCCGGTCGTCACCGTCGTGGTGCCGCTGCGCGAGGAGGCGTTGTTCTGCGCGTCCCGGGCCACCACGTAGTACTGGTACGCGGTGTTCGCGGCCAGCCCGCTGTCGGTGAAGGTGGTCGCCGGCGGTGCGCCGGTGACCGTGCCGACCTTCACGCCGGCGCGGTGGACGTCGTACGCCCGGACCCCGATGTTGTCGCTCGACGCGGCCCAGCGCAGTGTCACGGTGGTGCCCGACGCGGTGCCGATGAGCTGCTGCGGCGCGGTCGGCGGCTGGGTGTCGACCTGGCAGGGCGGCGGCGTGATCGAGACCGTGGTGCTCGCCTGGGACACGTTGCCGGCGGCGTCGCGGGCGTTGACGTACAGGCCCCAGGTCGCACCGGCGACCACGGTGAGGTTGGTGGACAGCGTCGTGCCGCTCACCGACGTCATCAACTGCCCGTCGTGGTAGATGTCGTAGAAGGCGACCGCGACGTTGTCCGTCGAGGCGTTCCACGCGAAGGTCACCGAGTTGCAGGTCAGGCCACTCACCCGCGGGTTGCCCGGCGCCGTGGGCGGCTGGCTGTCGCTGCTGCCCAGGGCGGTCGTCCACCGTTGGTTGGTCTGCCCGTTGCAGGTCCAGAGCCCGACCGTGGTGCTGTTGGCGGTGCCCGCGCCGTTCACGTCCAGGCACAGGCCGGACTGGACGCCGACGATGCTCCCGTTGGTGTTGATCCGCCAGCGCTGGTTGGCACCACCATTGCAGCCGTTGATCTGCAGTGCGGCCGGCGCGGTGGTGTCCTGGCCGACCACGTCGAGACACATCGTGTCGTCGTAGACCCGCAACTCCCCGGCCGAGGTGAGGCTCCACGCCTGGTTGGCCTGACCGTTGCAGTCGTAGATGTTGATGCCGGCGCCGGCCGTCCGGACGTTGCCGACCACATCCAGGCAACGGCCGCTGGCCACACCGACCACTGTCGACGGTGCCGCGGCGGCGGCCGGCACGCCGACGGCCACGGTCAGCAGTGTCACCGCCGCCATCACCGCCGGCAACAGCCGCCGTCGTGGTCTGGTCCGCGCGATGACTCGCATCCGTCCTCCAGGGTCAGGGCGTCGACCGGGTCACCCGGACGACCGAGCGTCCGACCACACCGAACGATAGACATCGACCATCAAAGATGCATTCGACACACAAGTCAAACGATGTCACTCGATCGGGGGCAAAACCGCACTCCGCGTACGCTTCGCTCAGCCCTGCAACGACTCCCGCACGTGCCGACGGGCGTGATGGATCCGGGACTTCAACGTGCCGACCGGGATGCCCAACTGCCCCGCGATCTCCTCCAGCACCCGCGGGCCGATCGCGGCCAACAGCACGTCGAGTGCGGCACTGTCGCCGGCCGCCGCCCGTCTCGCCAGCTCCTCGGTGTCGGATTCCTTCGCCACCCGCGCTCCCCCGCTCGTGGGCATCACCGGAGTCCCGGCCGCCGGATAATACGGTCATGTCCATCCCGCCACAGGTCGGCCGTTACCGCATCGCACGCCCCGTCGGCGCCGGTGCGTTCGCCACGGTGTGGCTGGCGTACGACGACGAGCTGCGCTCGCCGGTGGCCGTGAAGGTGCTCGCCGACAACTGGTCGCAGCGGGCCGACATCCGGGGGCGTTTCCGCCAGGAGGCCCGGTTCATGCGGCAGGTGGACTCCGACCACCTGGTCCGGGTGCTGGACGTCGGCGAGCTGCCCGACGGTCGGCCGTACCTGGTGATGACGTATGCGGCGGGCGGCACGCTCGCCGACCGGCTGAACGACGGGCCGATGCCGGTGCGTGAGGCGCTGCGCGTCGCCGCCGACATCGCCCGGGCGGTGGCCGTCCTGCACGACAACGGTGTGCTGCACCGCGACCTCAAGCCCTCCAACGTCCTGTTCGACACCAGTGCGGCCGGTGGCCGGGTGCTGGTGGCCGACCTGGGGCTGGCCAAGACGCTCGCGCACGCGTCCGGCTTCACCGTGGTCGCCGGCACGCCCGCCTACATGGCGCCCGAGCAGCTCGTCCCCGGCGGCGGCATCGACGTGCGCGCCGACGTGTACGCGATCGGCGCGCTGACGCACCACATGCTGACCGGGATGCCGCCGGGGCAGCCGGTGCAGGCGGCACCCCGCACCTCCACGGCCGTCGAGCGTGTCGTCCGCCGGGCGCTGCATCGCGATCCGGACCGCCGTTGGCCGAGCGCTGCCGCGTACGCCTCGGCGTTGGAGGGTCTGCTGGCCAGGCGCCGGGTCGCGGCCCGGCCGCCGTCGCGGCGCATCCGCCGGTCCCTCGCCGCCGCGCCACCGTGGCCGCGACGCTGGTCATGGCCGGGTCCGCCACCGCCTCCACCGCGCCACACGGCTGGACACGGGTGGGCGACGCCTCCGGCGCCGTCTCGCTGGCCGTGCCGGACGGCTGGGCGAGGCAACTGCGCGACGGCGGCTGGGATCCGACCGTGATCGGTCTCGCCGAGGAGCGCGGCCCCGGCCTGCTCGTCGGAAGGGACCTCGGCGAGTGGTCCGACGTCGACAGCCCGACACCGGGCGTCTTCGTCGGGGTGAGCCGCACCCTGCGGGCGGCGCGGCCGACGCTGCCCGATCACAGTGGCTGCACGGGCGCCGCCGACCGGACGGTCACCGCCGGCACCCTGAGCGGGACCGCCGCGCACCGGGCGCGATGCGGGGGCACGCACACGTCGTTCAGCGAGGTCACCCTGGTCGCGGCCGACGGCTCGTTTGGCGTGTACGTGCAGGTCAAGCAGACCGACGGCCTCGACCGCACCGACGAGATCCTCGGCACGCTGCGGGTGGACGCCTCGATGGTCGCGCAACGCTAGTACCGTTCCCAGTTGCCGCTGCCGTCGGCCTTGCGCCACCGCCGGGTCTCGGTGCCGCCGTCGAGTCTGCGGACGGTGGCCTCCACGTTCTGGCCCACCACCCGGTACGAGACGAAGGTCATGACCTGGTTACCGCTCGCGCTGGAGTCGTCTCCCAGGATCACCGGCCACGCGTACCGGTCCCGACCGTTGTCCGCGAGCTGAACGGGCACGAGAGCCTGTCGCCGTGCGGCGTCGCGGTTGCCCAGTTCGACGAGGACCAGCGCGTCCTCGGTGGACGGTGCGTTCGCCGGCTCCTCGACGATGAACTCGGCGTACACCGGCCGGGCACCGTCCGGCAGAATCCGGCAGGGCACGTCGAGGCCGTTCGAACCGTTGCGGAACCGCACGGGGTCAGCCTCAGCGCAGAACCTCAGGTTCTGGATCACCGCGTCGGGCCAGTTGGTCCGCCTGATCTCGCTCACCTGAGCGGCCGGCCCGGAGGTGCGGGTGGCCGGGGCACCCGGGGTGTTGCTACGGGTGGCCGGAGCACTCGGGGCGGAGCTGGTCGGCGCCGGAGCAACCGACGTCGACGGGCTCGCGCTGCCGGCCGGAGAGCCGGCGGGCGCCGCCTCGCCGCCGACACGGTCGACGGAGGACGTGCACCCGGCCACGAACGTCAGGGTGAGCGCCACACCGGGGAGCAGCTTGCCGCGCATGAGTGATCCCTTCCTCGGTGGTTCTGTCACAGGGTTTGATGCCCGGGCGTGGCCTGTGGTTCACGCGAATCTCCTACTCAGGTCGTAGGCGCATTGCCGTCCTGCGCCAGATGGCTGGGCGCGATCGCTCGAACAGGCTTGTCCCAAGGCATCGGGTGACGCCGTACGGACCCGCTCCGGACACCCGTTCGCCTGGGAAGGCACCGGCAGACAATGCGCTCTCGCACTGTTCTTCGACCCCGCTCACCCCGCTTCGCCGCGACGATCGTCCGACTCGGCGCGATGCTGGCGGCCACCGCCGTCGTCGTCGTGAGCACCGCGGGCTGCGGCGCGTCGCCCAGCCCCGCACCGCCGGTCGACACTCCGGCCGCTCCCGCCGGCCCGGGCGGCGCCGGCCCGGCCCTGACCGACACCGACGTCAACGCCTGGCTCGACGGCCTGCTGCCGGCCGCGCTCGACCGCACCGGCATCGCGGGGGCCACGGTCGCCGTCGTGGACGACGGCAAGATCATCACGACCAGGGGGTACGGCTACGCCGACACCGGCGACGGTGGCGACGGAGCCGTGCCCGTCGACCCGGACCGGCACCTCTTCCGGATGGGGTCGGTGTCGAAGCTCGTCACCGCCACCGCCGTCCTGCAACTCGTGCAGAGCGGCGATCTCGACCTCGACGCCGACGTCGAGACGTACCTCGACTTCGACCTGCCGCGCAGCTACGAGCAGGCAATCACCCTGCGGCACCTGCTGACGCACACCGCCGGGTTCGAGGAGCGGATCGCCGGCCTGATCGGCACCGACGGCAGCGACCTCAACCTGCGCAGAGCCCTGATGACGGACCCACCGGAGCAGATCTACGAGCCCGGCACCGTCCCGGCGTACTCCAACTACAGCAACGCGCTCGCCGGCTACATCGTCGAACGCGTCAGCGGGACCCGCTTCGAGGAGTACGCGCAGCGCAACATCCTGGACCGCGCGGGTATGCCGTCGTCGACCTTCGAACAGCCTCTCCCGGCGCCGCTGCGCGACCGGATGTCCAAGGGGTACGACACCTCGGCCACGCCCGCCGCACCCTTCGAGATCGTCGGCACTCCCCCGCCCGGCGCGCTCAGCGCCCCGGCGACGGACATGGCGCGCTTCATGCTCGCCCAACTCGGCGAACCGGTCGGTTTCGGGCCCCTGCTCGACCAACCGACCCGCGAGTTGATGCAGCGTCCGGCGCTCGACGCCACATCGCTGGGCACGCTGGCCGACGGACCCCGGATGACGCTGGGCTTCTTCGAGGAGGACCGCAACGGCCGCCGCATCCTCGGCCACGGCGGCGACACCAAGTACTTCCACACCCACCTGCAGATCTACCCCGACGACCGGGCCGGCATCTTCGTCTCGCTCAACAGCAACGGCACCGGCGCCCTCGACAGCCACGACCTTCGTCAGTCGGTCGTCAACGGCTTCGCCGACCGCTACCTCCCCGCCCGCGAAGGGCAGTCGACCGCCGGCGTCGACGCGGCGACCACCGCCGAGCACGCCGCACTGGCGGCCGGCACGTACGAGTCCTCACGCGCCATCGGCAGCAACTTCCTGACGGCCATCGGCCTGGTCGGTCGTACGACGGTCAGCGTCGCCGACGACAACCGGTTGCTGCTCCAGCCGGGCCCACTGTCGGACTCCCCCGCCCTCTACGAGGAGGTGGCGCCCTGGGTCTGGCGCGAGGTCGGTGGGCAGCGAGAGATCGCCATGCGGGCGACTGACGACCGGGTCGAGGCGATCAGCTTCGACTCCGCGTTCGCGCTGCTGCCCGTCGAACCCGCACGCTCCTCCGCGGTGGCCGTCCCGGTGCTGGCCGGGTCGACCGTCGTGCTGCTGCTCACCGTGCTGGCCTGGCCGATCGGCGCGATCGTCCGCCGCCGGCTCGGCCGCGCCCCACGGGAGCGGGCCGGGCGTACCGCGCGGATCCTGAGCCGCCTCGCCGTCGCCGGCACGCTGCTCGCGTTCGCCGGTTGGGTGCTGAGCATCGCCAGCATCATGAGCCTGGAGGACGTTCCCGGCGCGGTCCTGCGCATCGTGCAGGTGCTGCAACTGGTCGGCCTGCTCGGTGTGCTGCCCGCCGCTGTGCGGCTGGTCGACGACGTCCGACGCCACGTCGGCTGGCAACGGATCGTCGGCAGCAGCCTGATCCTGCTCGCTCTCGCCGGTGCGGGCTGGTTCGCCGTGGAGTTCCGGCTGCTCGCACCTAACATCTCCTACTGACCCGCCCGACCCGGCACGATCCGGAGCGAGGATGCGCACCGCATGAGGGACCACACCGGCACCGACCCCGGCTCGCCACGACTGACCAAGTGGCTCGACCAACGGCTCACCCGCGTCGGGGTGACGGGCGTGTTCCCCCGGGACTGCCTGCTGGCGGCGGCGCTGACCGTGCTGACGTTCGTCCTGTTGACGGTGCTGTTCTGGTTCGTGGCACCGGAGGACGGGGTGTCCTTCGACCCGGCGCAGGCCTGGCTGCTCGTCGCCGTCTGCTGCGCACAGGCGATGCTCCTGTGCCTGCGTCGGGTCCGGCCGCTGCTCTGCCTCGGGCTCATCGCCGGCCTCCAACTGCCCATCATCGGCGTCTCACTGCCCGAGGCGACCATCCGGGGCATCGCACCGTTCGTCGTGGCGTACACCGTCGGGTCGTTGCTGCCGCTCCGGCGCGCGCTGCTCGCCGTCGGCGCGGCCGTGCTGGTGGAGACGGTCGGGGTGGCCCTGCTGGTGACCCCGGATCTCCTCACGGCCGTCGCGTACGTCTCCGCGAGCGCCCTGACGTACCTCAGCGCGGCCCTCGTCGGCAGTTACGTGGCCACCTACCGGCGCTACGTCGACCTGGTCCGGGTGCGGGCCGACGAGGCGATCCGGGAGCAGCGGACGAAGGTCGAGGCGGCGATCGGCGCGGAGCGCTCCCGGATGGCACGGGAGCTGCACGACGTGGCGGCCCACCACCTCTCCGGGATGGTCGTGCAGGCGTCGGCGGTGGAGCGGCTGATCGACCGGGACCCGGCGGCGGCGAAGGCCGGGGTGGCCTGGATCCGCTCCCAGGGCAAGGAGACCCTGGACAACCTGCGGCTGGTCGTCGGCGTGCTGCGCGGGCGGCCGGGGCACGAGGACGCGGACGGCCCGGCACCCGTGCCGGGACTGGAGATGCTCGACGACCTGGTCCGCACCGCGGGCACCCTCGCCGGCCCCGTCGAACTCCTCCGGGAGGGTCCGGAGCGCGAGGTGTCGCCGATCGCCGACGTGGCGCTCTACCGGATCGCGCAGGAGTCCCTCAGCAACGTTCGTCAGCACGCGCCGGGCGCACCGGCGCGGGTGGTGCTCCGCTTCCTGCCCAGGTCGGTGTCGCTGGAGGTGGTCAACGAACCGGCCGCCCCGCGACCCGCTCCGGCGGCCCGGACCGGCGGTGTCGGCCTGGCGGGAATGCGCGAGCGCGCACAGCTGATCGGCGCGTCGTTCACGGCCGGCCCGACCGCGACGGGCGGTTGGTCGGTCACCGCGACGTTGCCGACGAACGGGCCCGTCGCGCCACACCCGAGGGAAGAGGCCCCCGCATGATCAGAGTGATGCTCGTCGACGACCAGGCGGTCGTCCGCGCCGGCTTCCGCGTGATCCTGGAGGAGGCGGGAGACATCGAGGTCGTGGCGGAGGCGTCGAGCGGTTCCGCCGCGGTCGAGCTGGCCCGCCGGCTGCAACCGGACGTCATCTGCATGGACGTCCGGATGCCCCACGGCGACGGGTTGACCGCGACCCGACAGATCCTCGCGGACGCGTCCGGCGCGCCGCCCGCGGTGCTGGTGGTGACGACGTTCGACCTGGACGAGTACGTCTTCGGGGCACTGGAGTCCGGTGCCAGCGGGTTCATCCTGAAGGACTGTGAGCCCGAGGAGCTCATCCAGGCGATCCGACGCCTGGCCAGCGGGTACGGGCTGGTCGACCAGGCCGTCACGCACCGGGTGATCTCGGAGTTCGCGAGACGTACGCCAGCTCCCCGCTCCGACGCGGCGGCGGCACACCAGCTGACCGCGCGGGAGACCGAGATCGTCGAGCTGCTCGCGCAGGGCCTGTCCAACGTCGAGATCGCCGACCAGCTCTTCATCGAGACGAGCACGGTCAAGTCACACCTCGGGCGGGCCATGGCGAAGATCGGCGCGCGGGACCGGTTGCAGACTGTGGTATGGGCGTACCAGAACGGGGTTGTCCGCCGCTGACCGCCGATCACCCGGCGTCGACAGTGGACGGCCCCGGAGTACGATCCCGGTCACACCGCAGAGGTGATCTCCCGCCGACGACCCCTCGATAGGAGCCTGGCATGGCCGGCCCGGACGCCGAACTCACCGCGAAGCTTCAGCCCGACGTGCCGCACGCAGCTCGCATCTGGAACTACTGGATGGGCGGTAAGGACAACTTCCAGTCCGACCGGGCGGCCGGCGACGCGGTCGCCGAGGTCTACCCGGAGATCGTCCTCATGGCGCAGCAGTCGCGCCTGTTCCTGGTGCGGGCCGTGCGCTACCTGGCCGCCGAGGCGGGTATCCGGCAGTTCCTCGACATCGGCACCGGTCTGCCGACCATGCAGAACACGCACGCGGTCGCCCAGGGGGTCGCCCCCGACTCGCGGATCGTCTACGTGGACAACGACCCGATGGTGCTGGTGCACGCACGGGCACTGCTGGCCAGCACGACGACCGAGGGTGTCACCACCTACGTACCCGCCGACTACCACGACCCGGAGACGATCCTCGCCGAGGCGGCGCAGACGCTCGACTTCGACCAGCCCGTCGCGGTGATGTTCATGGGCGTGATGGGCTACGAGCCCGACCTCTCCGTGGTGCGCTCGATCGTCGAGCGGATCATGGGCGCGATGCCCTCGGGCAGCTACCTCGTGTTCTGGGACGGCACCAACACCAGCCGGGCGGTCGTCTCCGGTGCCGAGCGACTGGCACAGAGCGGCGGCGTCCCGTACATCCTGCGCAGCCCGGAGGACCTCGACAGTTGCTTCTCCGGCCTGACGAAGGTGGAGCCGGGCCTGGTGCCGATCCCCCTGTGGCGACCGGACGAGGCCGACGCCACCGGGATCGACGCGTACGGCGCGGTGGCCCGTAAACCCTGACCGACAGGCGTCGCCCCGCTCGCGCCAGTACGGCGGGAGCGGGGCGGACGTCGTTCACCGGGCGCAGGCCGCCGTCAACCCGTCGGGCGTCACGCTGGCCGTCACGAGCAGACCGAACGTCGTCACACCGTCCGGCGTCAGCGTCCCGTTGTACGAGGCGTTGCGAACCATGACGTCGACACCGGCAGCCTCGACCACTCCACCCCAGACGGTCTGGACGCGCTCGTCACCGGTCCAGCGCCAGGAGACACGCCAGCCGTCCAGCGGCTCCGTCCCGGCGTTGCGGACCGTGACCGTGGCGACGAAGCCGTTGCCCCAACGGGCGTCGATCGTGGCCGTCGCGCGGCAGGCGGTCAGCGAGGAGGTCCGCACCGATGAGAACGCGTACGGGTCCCGCCGGCCCTCGACGTCGCTGAACCGGTACCAGAACTCGGTGTCGGGCGTCAGCCGGTCGATGGTCACCGAGCCGTAGCGCTCCGGCCCGGAGACGGCCTCGGCCACCGGCGCTCGCCACTGTTCGGCGTCCTCCCGGCTGGCGAAGAGGCTGACGGTCATCGGCGGGTCGTAGCCGCAGGGCGGTCGGAAGAAGATCGAGTACGAGATGGTCACGCTCGTGGTGGTCGCCCCGGTCACGTTGGCGGTGATCGGCAGGGCCGGCGGGCAGACGGGGGTCGGCGACGGCGTCGGCGTGGCCGAGGGGGTTGGCGTCGCCTCGGTGGGGCCGCTCGTCCCGCCCCAGACGGCAAGCGCCGTGGTCGTGACGGCGAGGAACATGCGAAGCATCGGTGCCTCCGGTGGTTACCGGGCACCGATGACCGAGTGGTAGCCGGTGCCGCGCTCGGGTTTCCGGCCGCCGACGAGGACTGCCCGGCACCGGTGGCCTGACCACCTCGTGCGTCCCGTGGACCGGAGGGGATGCGGTGCGCGCTGGCTCCCGAGCACGACCGAACCACAGCATGGCAGTCGACGAACATCGACACGAGGCAGTCGCGTCAGCCGCGGGAAGACCGAGCGGGTCACCTCGGCACAGCCTGACGGCACCACGACGCAACCCTCGTGATGGTGTAATGCGTCGGTCCCGCTCGCCCAACCGAGTCAGAGGGTTGCCCCGTGCGCAAACAGCAGCCGACAACCGCCGGAATCGCCGTCGGCATGCTCCTCGCCGCCTTCCTGATCGGCACGCCAGCGCCGGCTCACAGCGCCGGAACGGCACAGGCAGCGGCGATGCCGCTCACTCAGCACGTCAACCCGTTCATCGGCACCGGTATGAGCAACGCGCCGGAGCCCGTGCCCGGTGGCGCCGGTGGCAGCACGGTGCCGGGGCCGGTGCTGCCATTCGGGATGGTGCAGTTCAGCCCGGACACGCCCCTCGCCTCGCCGTCCGGCTACCGCGACACCGACACCACCGTCGAGGAGTTCAGCCTCACCCACTTCAACGGTGCCGGGTGCGCCAACAACGAGGACATCGGCATCCTGCCGATCACCGGAAACGTGACAACCTCGCCCGGCAGGACGTGGACGTCGTACGCCGGGAAGTACAGCAAGGCCAACGAGGTGGCGGCACCGGGCTATTACCGGACCGTCCTGGACAACTACGGCGCGACCCAGGTCGAACTGTCGTCCACCCGCCGGACCGCGGCGATGCGGCTGACGTATCCGTCGTCGGAGAAGACCGCGCAGGTCCTGTTGAACACGAGCCGCAACGCGACCGGTCTGCGCAACGGCTCGGTCAACATCAGCGGTCGTACGGTGACCGGCACGTTCACCGGTGGCGGTTTCTGCCACTCCACGAAGACGTACCAGATCTTCTACCGGATGGAGTTCGACCGCACCCCGACGGCCCACGGCACCTGGCTCGACGACACGGTCTCGCCGGGTTCCGCCTCGACCAGCGGCGTCCGCTCGGGCGGCTACCTCACCTTCGACGCCACCACGAGCCGGGTCGTCCAGGTGAAGATCGGGATCTCGTTCGTCAGCCTGGCCGGGGCACAGGCCAACCTCGCAGCGGAGCATCCCGGCTTCGCGTTCGACTCGGTGCGCGCGAACGCCGACAGCGAGTGGAACGCCATCCTCAACCGGGTCCAGGTAGCGGGCGGGACCTCGGTCGACCTGCAGAAGTTCTACACGGCGCTCTATCACGTGCTGGTCAACCCCAACCTGGCCAGCGACGTCGACGGGAAGTATCGCGGCTTCGACAATCAGATACACAGCGCGAGCCATCCCGTGTACCAGAACTTCTCCGGCTGGGACATCTACCGCTCGTGGGCCGCGCTGATCGCGCTGGTCGCGCCCGTCGAGGCGAGCGACATGGCCAAGTCGATGGTGCTCGCCGGCCAGCAGGGCGGCCTGCTGCCCAAGTGGTCGCAGAACAACAACGAACACGCCGTGATGATGGGCGATCCGGGCCCGATCGTCGTGTCCAGCATGTACGCGTTCGGTGCCCGGAACTTCGACACCGGGGCGGCGCTGACCCTCATGGACCGCAGTTCGTACGGCGGTACGATGCAGGGAATTCCGCTCCGTGCCCGGCAGGAAGGCTACGTCGCGCGGCAGTACGTCCACGAGAACGCCGCCGACTCGCTGGAGTATTCGGCATCCGACTTCGCCGTCGCGCAGTTCGCCCGCGCGCTGGGCGACACCGCGAGATACAACGCGTACATCCAGCGATCGCAGTGGTGGCGCAACCTGTTCTACCCGGCGTCCGGCTACCTCCAGGACCGCGGCGAGGACGGTTCCTGGCCAGCGCCGCTCAACCCGGTCAGCCAGACGGGATACGCGGAGGGCAACGCGACCCAGTACACGTGGATGGTCCCGCACAACTACCGCACGCTGATCGAGCTGATGGGCGGCCGGCAGACCGCCGTGCAACGACTCGACCACCATTTCACGCAGCTCAACGGTGGCCTGGCCAGCCCGTACTTCTACATCGGCAACGAACCGGAGCACGGCGTGCCGTGGATCTACCACTTCGCCGGCGTGCCGGCCAAGACCAGCGCCGTGGTGCGGCGGGTGGTGACCGAGTCGTTCACCACCGGCGCTGGCGGCCTGCCCGGCAACGACGACCTCGGCGCCACGTCGTCCTGGTTCGTGTGGGCGGCGCTTGGCATGTACCCGACGACGCCGGGCAGCGACACGCTGGCCCTGCACGGCCCGTTGTTCCCCTCGATCCTCATCGACCGGCCCACCGGCGACATCCGGATCGACGCCACGAACGCCGGCAAGGACAACCCGTACGTGCAGGGGTTGTCCGTCGACGGGACCGGGACCTCGCGTCCGTGGCTGCGGTACACGGACATCGGCGCGGGAGCGACGCTGAGCTACACGATGGGCGTGAGCCCGTCGAACTGGGGGACGGACCCCGACGACGCGCCGCCGTCGCTCGACGACGGGTTCAGCCCGCCGCCCGCGCCCGACCTCGGCCCGAACCTCGCCGCCGGGCGCCTCGCGACCGGATCAACACCCTGCGCGTCTGACGAGGCCCCGGCCATGGCGTTCGACGGCGACCTGGGCACCAAGTGGTGCACGCTCGCGACCGATCCCAAGGTGCTCCAGGTGGACCTCGGCGCGACGCAGGACGTCACCGGGTTCGTGCTGAAGAACGCCGGCCTGGGCGGCGAGTCGACGGACTTGAACACCCAGAAGTACACCATCTCGACCTCGACCGACGGGACCACCTGGTCCACGAAGGTCAACCCGTTCCCGCGGCTGCGGGTGAGTCGCAGCTACTACCCGATCGCCGCCACGCCGGCGCGGCACGTGCGACTCACCATCACCGAGGCCAACGGCGTCGGGGGCGCCGCCGCCCGCATCCCCGAATTCGAGGTGTACGGAACGGGCGGCGGCCCGACGAACCTGGCGCTTGGTGGCGCCGTCACGGCCGCCCCCTCCTGCACCGCCGACGAAGGCCCGGAGAAGGCGGTCAACGGCACGGTCGACGGCGGTGTGACGGACAAGTGGTGCGCGTCCGGCACGGACAAGTGGCTGAGTGTCGACCTGGGCGCGGCCCGCGCGCTGACCGCGATCACCGTGCGGCACGCCGGCGCCGGTGCCGAGACGCCGGCCTGGAACACCCGCGACTACGACCTGCGGGTGTCCGACGACGGTGACACCTGGACGACTGTCGCCCAGGTGCGCGGCAACTCGGCGAGCGTGACCCGGCACAGCGTCGCGGTCAGCGGCCGGTACGTCCGGCTCGATGTCCTGGTGCCCGCCCAGAATACCGACGCTTCGGCGCGCATCTACGAGCTGGAGGTCTACGGAATCAGGTGATCGAGTTGTAGACCGGGACCCAGCCCATGCTCTGCCCGGTGGAGGAGAACACTTCGATCTTGCGGACCACCGAGCCCAGCGTGGTGGCCGCGACGCTGTTGCCGACTCCGATCCCGCCGACGGCGATGAGTTTGCCCTCGGTGCGGATCTGGCCGGCGCCACTTCTCGTCCCATCGATGTCATGTGATCGCCTCCCGTGAGACGTGCCCACTCACCATCGCCGCGGACCCTATCCCGTCTGTCTCGACTGTTGGGGGCACGCGTTTCCGGAGGTCGCGTCACCGGGGCGGCGGGGCCGCGCCCAGTCCGGTCGGACATCGTCCGCCTCCTCTTCGCCGGACGGACACGCGACGGGCGCCCGCACCGACAATGATTCATCATTGTCTATCACTTCGGACGTGGGAGCACACCATGCTCGACAGAAGCAGCACGATTCGGCGACCCCGGGCGGCGAGGGCGCTGATCGCGGCAGCCGCCGCCGCAGTGCTGGCCGCCTCCCTCCTCGCCGCGCCGACGCCGGCCGGAGCCGCCGTCAGCCGGGCCGAACTCGCCCTCCGCTGGGCACCTGTGCACTACCAGGACGTCGACGCGACCGGCAGCCACGCGCTGAGCGGCCAGTCGGACTACATCACCAGGGTCGACTTCGACGGCGACCTGAACGGGCGCAACAACTGGGACCGGGCCGGGCAGGCGGGCAACTCCCTCGCCGCGCACGCGTACTACTCCGTCCTGGAGACGAGCACCCACTGGTACATCACGTACTACTTCTTCCACCCCCGCGACTGGACGGACCACCCGTTCTTCGAGTCCGAGCACGAGAACGACGGTGAGGGTGTCCTGTTCGCCATCGAGCGCGACGGCTCCCCGTACGGTGTCCTGCGTTCGGCCGTCACCGTCGCGCACAGCGACTTCTTCTCGTACACGCCGGTCGGTAGCACCTGGACCAGCGGCCGGGAGGGCGTCGACGGCACCCTGCAGTTCCAGGCGTCGCCGCACGACACGTTCCAGCACCCGGTGACGGCACAGGAGGCCCAGGGCCACGGGTTGAAGGCCTACCCGCAGTACACCATCAACGGCGACGGCCTGGTCTACTACCCGTCGACGGTCGCGGAGACGCCGAGCGACGGCAACGACCGCGACGTGCGATACCAGCTCATCGACATCTTCGCTGCCGGCGGGTTGTGGGCGCAGCGGGCGAACCCGAGCCTCTTCGCCGCTCTGGGCACGTTCGCCGGCGACACCTCCGGCGACTGCGGCGCCGGCACCTGGACCTGTTCGACCAACTCGGCCAACGCACCGTGGGGCTGGGACGACGGCGACGACGCACCCGGGCGCGGCGAGATCGCCAGCGACCCGGCGAAACTGTCGGCCGAGTACTTCACGGTCCCGGCCGGCCTGGCGCGCACCTACAGCTACAACCCGTACGCCGGGGCAGCGGCGGCGCTCAAGGAGGCCGCGAGGACGGCACCGCCGATCGTCGACTGATGTCCGCGTCTCCCCGGTGTCGGACCCACTGGGTCCCTCACCGGGGAGACGCGACCCGCACCCGACACCGCGGCCCGCAATGTCGGTGCTGGGAGGTCTACGGGATCAGGTGATCGAGTTGTACACCGGAACCCACCCCAGGCTCTGCCCGGTGGAGGAGAACACTTCGATCTTGCGAACCACCGAGCCCGGCGTGGTGGCGGCGACGCTGTTGCCGACTCCGATCCCACCGACGGCGATGAACTTGCCCTCGGCGCGGATCTGCCCCGCGCCTCCGCGGCGGATGATGACCGTGTCCGCGGGGGTCTGGTACGGGACGGCGGCCTCCACGGCGTTCCACGCCAGTGTGACGTCGACCGAGGCGGTGTCCACGAAGACCGCGGGGTGCGACGGGTGCGCCTGGCGCAGGTGGTTGCCCACCACGACGGCCTTGGTGGAGCCCTGGTGGACGGCAACGCAGCTCACCGCCCGGCGCGCGTCCGGATTTTCCACCCGGTTGCCGACAACGGTGACGTCCCGGCTGGCCAGGACATTGATGTGGCCGACGCAGTTGGTCGCGACGTTGCCGGTGATGGACACGCCGACGGCCTGGCCCGACCGGGGCAGGGCGCCACGTGCACTGCCGTCGATCTCGATGCCTCGCAGTTGGCAGCCCGACACGGTGTTGTCGGCGACCACCAGGTTCGTCACCTGCTGGGTGTAGACACCTGCCTGGCCGCACTCGGTGATGGTGTTGCCGGAGATGACGGTGCGGTCGGCGCCGAACCACACATTGATGCCGTCGTAGTACTTGGACTCAGCGCGCCAGACGCCGCCCCAGTCCTCGGCTTCCTGCGACGACAGCCAGTCCATCGCCACGTGGTTGTTCGTGATCCGCACGTCGTGCCCGTTGCTGCCGATGCCGAACCGGACGTCCTCCGTGGTGCAGTTCGTGATGAGGATGTCGTTGGACGTGCCGGGGGTGTTGTCCCACACGCTGATGCCGGTGTGGCGGAACCCGCGGGACACCACCCCGTCGACGACGATGCCGGTCGACGCGGTGATGACAACCCCGCTGTACCAGTAGGTGGCGGCGTGGTCGACGAGGTTGAGCCCAAGAACCTTCAGCCGGTGGCAGTCCTGGATCTGGAGTACGCCGCGGACCTGGTCCTTGACCGTCACGGGCGCGGCATCGACCAGTGCCAGTGTGGCCCCGTGACCCCGCAGCGCGGTGTCGGTCAGCCCGGAGAGCGTCACCCGGTTGCTGACGCGGTATGTCCGGCCCGCCGGGAACAGCACGCCCATGGTCGGCGTGGTCGCCCGCGCGGCGTCGAACGCGGCCTGGATCGCCGCGGTGTCGTCGGTGACTCCGTCGCCGACCGCTCCGTGCGCGAGCACCGAGACCCAACCGTCTTCCGTGACGGCCATCGCCGCCGTGGCCGGCTTGGCCGCCAGAGCGGCCCCGCCCGCCAGGGCCGTGGCCGCCAGGCCAGCGCGCAGGGCGGTGCGTCGTCCCATCGATGTCATGTGATCGCCTCCCGCGAACGTGCCCAATCACCATCGCCGCGCACCCTATCCGCCTCGCGCCGCCTCCTGGGGGCACGCAATTTCGGAAGTCACCTCACCGGGAAGACGAACCCACCCGCACCCGGTCGCTCTCCTTGTCGGAGAGGAACAGCGCCAGCGCCTGCCCCTGCTCGGCGACGGCGGCGCGATCGGCCCGGGAGAAGCCGGTCAACGGGCTGACCGTCACCGTGCCCGCCTCGACGCTCCAGGTGGCGGCGACCCGGCCGTCGACCAGCACCACGCGCTCACCGGCCACCGAGAGAAGGCGGTGCTCGTCGTCGATGATCCGGCTGCGGTCGTCGTAGCCGAGGATCGCGTTGTCGAACGCCGGCAGGAAGCGCACCGGAGCGGGTGTCTCGGGGTCGGGGCGCGGCGCGTCGGCGAGGTCGAGCAGCTTGCGGCCACGCACGTCGCGGAAGGTGACCAGCTCGTCGCGCATCGCGGCCACAGCGGCCGGCAGCCCGGCGAGGCCGGACCAGGCGCGCACGTCGGCCGTGGCCGCCGGCCCGAACGCGGACAGATAGCGGCGTACGAGAATCTGGCCGACGTGATCGGCGTCGTCCGGGGTCGGCGGGTCGACCTCCCGGCCCAGCCAGGCGGCGAGCAGCACGTTGCGGGCGCCCCCCTTCGCACGCCACACCCCCCGGGGCGGGAGTTGGATCAGCGCGACGAGGGCCACCGCCATCTCGCCCAGGGCCCGCGGCCCCGGCGCCGGCCAGCGCTCGCCGAGCGCCCGCCCGATCTCGGGCGTCGAGCGCGGCTCACCGTCGGCCAGCAGCGCCCGCGCCGCAGCGGCCAGCTCGTCGAGGTCGACCCCGTCCAGCTCCTTGCGGTAGACCCCGAGCACCCGCTGGCACAGCATGGCGTGGTGACGGGAGCGCCAGGCCACGGCGTCGTCGGCGACGAGCAGGTGAACGGTGCGGCGCATGAGATGGGTACGCACCACGTGTCGCTGGGTCAGCAGGGTCGAGAGCACCGCCGGGTCGAAGGCACGCAGCCGCGACCAGAGCCCGACGAATGGCTCCTGCGGCTCCTGTGCCTGTAGGCCGCCGAGGTGCGCGACGGCGTCGAGGACCGGCACGTCGGCGCGATCGAGCAGGAGTTGCCGGGCGAGCGTCGCGCGGTTGAGCGCCCGCGTGTCGAGAACGGTCACGCCCTCATTGTCCGGACGGGAGTGACAGTCGCCGACGACGCGGCCGGTCGACGCGGCGAGTCGCAGGGTGCGGATCCGCCCCGTCCGGCGGCACCGGGCGGGGCGGATCCGCGCGTGAACGACCGGTCAGTGCCGGCCCACGAAGATCCCGATACCGTTGGCGACCGCGCGCTCCGTACCGTCGGAGGGGCTGTTGCGGGCGGTCGCCGTCGCCTGGCCCGGCTCGCGTACGGCGACGGTGCTCGAACCGCCTCCGTCGAGGTTCACGGCGGCGTCCGCGCCGAGCGAGCGCATCAGGTCGGCCAGTTCGGCGATCGTGAAGCCGGCGCTGGCGGGGGCGCGGCCGGCCAGGGCGACCAGGTACACCGTCCTGCCGTCCGGGCTGACACCGGCTGCGCTGCGCACCGCGGCGGTCCTGGTGTCCAGGCCGGCCAGCGGCTCACCGTCGCGCAGGATCGGCGCGCCGCCGACCGCGAAGGTCAGTTTCGGCTGGCCGGCGGAGTCGAGCTTCTCCCGCACCTGCACCCGGTCGCCGACGGCGAGGTCGTCGAGCGCGTCCGCGCCGCCCTCCCGGCCGACGAGCACCTGGGTGTCGGCGGGGATCGCGCCCGAGCCGGGCGTCTGACCGACCGAGGTCACCACATCACCGCGTACGGTCACCTCGTAGGTGTGGGTGCTGCACGGGTCGCTGCGGCTGGTGTCGGTGCCGCAGGTCGACCGGACCCGGGAGGCGGCACCCCAGGCGGAGGTGAACAGGCCGACGCCGTCGACCGGGAGCGCGTACTGGTTGAGGCCGCTGAGGGCGATCTTGCCCTTCCTGCTGCGAACCTCGCCGTCCAGGCTCAGGGTGTCGACGCGCGCCTTGCCGTTCACGCCCACTCCGAACACGTCCCGGGTCGAGGTGCCGGGGGCGAGGCCGGGGCCGAAGCGCTGAGCGGTGGGCACCGCGAACTTCAACCCCTCGCCGTCGGCGATCTCCGGGCCGGACGACGAGTAGGTCGGCGTGACGCCGACGTGGGTCTCACTGTTGTTGAAGAAGTCGCCGTTGACACCGGCGACGGCGCCCTGGTCGTTCGTCATCGCCGAGACGACCTTGCGCTGCGCCACTGCGTCGGGGTGCAGCAGGTCCAGGGAGACCTTGTTCTTCCTCAGGTCCGCCGTGAGTAGGTAACCGACGGTGACGCCGCGGGGCGTGGACACCTCAAACGAGCCGTACGTGACGCCCGGCGCAAGCTGCTCGGTCGAGGTGACGGTGATCGGGGTGCCCGCCTGGGCTACCGTGGCGGTCGCGGCGTGGGCGGCGCCAGCCGGCGCCACGAGCGTGCTCAGCCCCGCGGCGAGCAGCAGCGCCAGACTCGGGCGTACGAGGTTCGATGACCTCATCGCCGCTCCTTTCGTGTTGCGATCCTGGCCTGCGCCGGGATGGTCGAGCCGGGCTGGCGGTTGACCGGACCGGCGATGATCTTCCTGGCCAGCCGATCAGGCGGGGGTGAACACGGCAGGCGATCGACGTGAACCGCCAGCGCCGACTTGATCAACTGCCGGCGCGGGCCCGATGCCGGCCGGCTCGGGGCCGGCTCGGGGCCGTGGGGCTGCCTGGCCGCCAAAAACTTTTGTTCACTTCCTACAACTGAGAGACGGTTGGTTCGGTGGTTGCGCCATAGCGCTGGCAGCCGCCAGCCGGAAAGGTGATCACTGCTGGGAGCCGTCGTCTCGCGGTACGCAGTTCAAGGTCTAGCTAAGGGGTCAGTCGGGTGTTCAACCGTGTCGCCATCGTCAACCGTGGTGAAGCCGCCATGCGGCTCATCCACGCGGTCCGCGAGTTGGCCGCGGAGACCGGCAACCAGATCGAAACCGTCGCTCTCTACACCGACGTCGACCGCACCGCCACCTTCGTCCGCGAAGCGGACATCGCCTATGATCTCGGACCGGCGTCTGCCCGTCCGTACCTCAATCTGGCGGTGCTGGAACGCGCCCTCACCGAGACCGGGGCCGACGCCGCCTGGGTCGGCTGGGGTTTCGTCGCCGAGGATCCGGCGTTCGCCGAGCTGTGCGAGAAGATCGGCGTCACGTTCGTCGGACCGAGCGCGGACGCCATGCGCCAGCTCGGCGACAAGATCGGCTCCAAGCTGATCGCCGAGAAGGTCGGCGTGCCGGTCGCGCCGTGGAGTCGCGGCGCCGTCGAGACCCTGGACGCCGCCCGGGCCTCGGCGGCCGAGGTCGGCTACCCGCTGATGCTGAAGGCGACCGCCGGCGGCGGCGGGCGCGGCATCCGCGTGGTCCGCACCGAGGCCGACCTGGTCGACGCGTACGAGCGGACCAGTCAGGAGGCCGCGCGGGCGTTCGGCAGCGGCATCGTGTTCCTGGAACGCCTGGTCACCGGGGCCCGGCACGTCGAGGTCCAGGTGATCGCCGACGGGCAGGGCACCGCCTGGGCGCTCGGCGTGCGGGACTGCTCGGTCCAGCGACGCAACCAGAAGGTCATCGAGGAGTCGGCGTCGCCGGTGCTCGATGCGGCGCAGGCCGCCGAGCTCAAGACGTCGGCCGAGCGGCTGGCCATCGCGGTCGGTTACCGCGGCGCGGCGACCGTCGAGTTCCTGTACCACCCCGGCGACCGGCTGTTCGCGTTCCTGGAGGTCAACACCCGCCTCCAGGTCGAGCACCCGATCACCGAGCTGACCACCGGGTTCGACCTGGTCAAGGCGCAGCTGCACGTCGCCTCGGGTGGGCGGCTCGACGGCGAGCCGCCCATGGAGCGCGGGCACGCCATCGAGGCCCGCCTGAACGCCGAGGATCCCGACCGCGACTTCGCGCCGTCGCCGGGGCGGATCGCACGGCTGGACCTGCCCAGCGGCCCCGGCATCCGGGTGGACACCGGCGTCAGCGAGGGCGACACCATCCCGGCCGACTTCGACTCGATGATCGCGAAGATCATCGCGTACGGCCGCGACCGCGACGAGGCGCTCGGCAAGCTCCGTCGGGCGATGGCGAACACCACGGTGATCATCGAGGGTGGCGCGACGAACAAGAGCTTCGTGCTCGACCTGCTCGACCAGCCCGAGGTGATCGACGCCAGCGCGGACACCGGCTGGATCGACCGCGTCCGCGGTGAGGGCCGACTCGTCACGCACCGCCACTCCGCGGTCGCCCTGGCAGCTGCCGCCATCGAGTCGTACGAGGAGGAGGAGCGCGTCGAGCGGCAGCGGCTGCTGTCGACGGCGTCCGGTGGGCGCCCGCAGGTGCAGCACGCCAGCGGCCGACCGCTGGATCTCAAGCTGCGCGGTGTCGGCTACCGCACCCGCGTGGCGCGGGTCGGCCCGCACCGGTTCCGGGTCGGCATCGAGGCGGGCACGGTCGTGCGCACCGCCGACGTCGAACTCGACCGGTTCGACCGGCACACCGGCCAGATCGTCGTCAACGGCATCCGGTACCGCCTGCTCACCGGCACGTACGGGCCGACGCACCTGGTCGAGGTGGACGGTGTGACGCACCGGGTCAGCCGCGACGAGGGCGGCGTCCTGCGCTCCCCGATGCCGGCACTCGTCGTCGCCACGCCACTGGAGGTCGGCGCCGAGGTCGAGGCGGGCGCTCCGGTGCTGGTGCTCGAAGCGATGAAGATGGAGACGGTGCTGCGTGCGCCGTTCAAGGCGCGGCTGAAGGAGTGCGCCGTCTCGGTGGGCAGCCAGGTCGAGGCGGGTGCGCCGCTGCTGCGCCTGGAGCCGCTCGCGGACGACGCCGAGGAGAGCACGGACGACCCGACCGCCGAGACCGTCGAACTGGACCTGCCGACCGCCGCCGAGACCGTTCCGGCGGACGAGCGCGGCAGGCGCGGTCAGGAGGACCTGCGGGGTCTGCTGCTCGGCTTCGACGTCGACCCGCACGACGACCGACGGGTGCTCGACGGCTACCTCGCCGCGCGCCGGGAGGCCACCGATGCCGGCCGTCGGCCACTCGCCGCCGAACTCGACCTCATCGAGGTCTTCGCGGACCTCGCCGAGCTGAGCCGGAACCGGCCGACGGGTGAGGACGGCGGCGCCGCCCACGTGCACAGCGCGCGGGAGTACTTCCACACCTACCTGCAGAGCCTGGACGTCGAGCGGGCCGGGCTGCCGGACGCCTTCCAGACCAGGCTCGCCAAGGCACTCGGTCGGTACGGCGTCACCGACCTGGAGCGCACCCCCGCCCTCGAAGCCGCCGTCTTCCGGATCTTCCTCGCCCAGCAGCGCGCGTCCGCCGACGCCACGGTCATCGCGACCCTGCTGCGCGCCTGGCTGCGGGAGACCCCGCCGGACGAGACGTTGCGCGAGCCCGCCGGCCTGGCGCTGGAGCGGTTGATCGCCGCGACGCAGGTCCGCTTCCCCGTGGTCGCCGACCTCGCCCGCGGCGTGGTGTTCGCCTGGTTCGCCCAGCCGCTGCTGCGCCGCAACCGGGCCCGGGTCTACGCCGAGGTCCGTGGGCACCTGCGGCACCTGGACGCGCACCCGGACGCGGCGGACCGCGCCGAGCGCATCGCCGAGATGGTACGCAGCACCGAGCCACTGGTCCGGCTGCTCGGGCAGCGGCTCGTCCGCGACCACCTCGACAACGCGGTCATGCTAGAGGTGCTGACCCGCCGGTACTACGGCAACCGGGCGCTCACCAGCGTGCGTACCCACGAAGCCGGGGGCTGCACGTTCGTGGTCGCCGAGCGCGCCGACTCGAGCGTGGTCTCCGCCGCGGTGAGCTTCGACGCGTTGGGTGGCGCGCTGCGAGGGCTGGCCGAGCTGGCCGGCGACGAGGACTCCGTCGACGCCGACATCTACCTCGGCTGGGAGAACCAGCCGGAGGACTTCGACGCGATGGCGGCGGCGCTGACCGAGGTCATCGCCGCGCACCCACTGCCGGCTCAGGTCCGCCGGGTCACCACCACCGTCGCGGGTCGCGGCGGAGCCGTCATGCACCACCACTTCACCTTCCGGCCGTCGGGCACCGAGCTGACCGAGGACCGGCTGATCCGCGGCCTGCACCCGTACATCGCGCAGCGGATGCAGTTGGAGCGTCTGCACAAGTTCGACCTGACCCGGCTGCCGTCGTCGGACGAGGAGGTCTACCTCTTCCAGTGCGTGGCGCGCGAGAACCGGTCGGACGAGCGTCTCGTCGCGTTCGCGCAGGTGCGTGACCTGACCGAGCTTCGCGAGCAGGACGGCCGCCTGGTCGCGCTGCCGACGACCGAGGACGCCATCGCGGCCTGCCTCGACTCGATCCGCCGCGCCCAGTCGCTGCGACCGTCGAAGACGCGGTTCAACACCAACCGGATCGTGGTCTACGTCTGGCCGCCGAGCGAACTCACCCGCGAGGAGATGGAGATGATCGCCGGGCGCGTGCGCCCGACGACCGCGGGCGCCGGGCTGGAGGAGATCCTGTTCATCGCCCGCCAACGCGACCGCCGGACCGGCGAGCTGACCAAGATCGCCGTGCGGATCTCGTTCGACGCCGCGGGCGGCGCGGAGCTGGCCGTCGGCGAGCCGCCGGTCGAGGCCATCGAGCCGCTCGACGAGTACCGGCTCAAGGTGTTGCGCGCGAGCAGCCGCAACACGGTCTACCCGTACGAGTTGACCGGCCGGCTCGGTGACTTCGTCGAGCACGACCTCGACGACGACCACGTGCTGGTGCCGGTGGACCGGCCGAGGGGGCGCAACAGCGCCGCGATCGTCGCCGGGGTGGTGACGACGCCGACCGAGCGCTACCCGCAGGGTGTCACCCGGGTGGTGCTGCTCGGCGACCCGACGAAGTCGCTGGGCGCCCTGTCGGAGCCGGAGTGCCGGCGCGTGATCGCCGCCCTCGACCTGGCCGAGCGGATGCACGTGCCGCTGGAGTGGTGGGCGCTGTCCGCCGGCGCCCGGATCTCGATGACGTCGGGCACGGAGAACATGGACTGGGTGGCCGCCGCGCTCAAGCGGATCGTGGAGTTCACCCAGGCCGGCGGTGAGATCAACATCGTGGTCGCCGGCATCAACGTGGGCGCGCAGCCGTACTGGAACGCCGAGGCCACGATGCTCATGCACACCAGGGGCATCCTGGTGATGACGCCGGACTCGGCGATGGTGCTCACTGGCAAGCAGTCGCTGGACTTCTCCGGAGGCGTGTCGGCCGAGGACAACTTCGGCATCGGTGGCTACGACCGGGTCATGGGCCCGAACGGGCAGGCACAGTACTGGGCGCCGAACCTGACGGCCGCCCGGGACGTGGTGATGGCGCACTACGACCACACGTACGTCGCGCCCGGCGAGGACGCGCCACGGCGGGCGGCCACCACCGACCCCACCGACCGCGACATCTCCGACTTCCCGCACGACGTGGCCGGCAGCGCCTTCCGCACCGTCGGGGAGATCTTCTCCGTCGAGGCCAACCCGGACCGCAAGAAGCCGTTCGACATCCGTACGGTCATGCGGGCCCTCTCCGACCAGGACCACCCGGTGCTGGAGCGCTGGGCGGGCATGGCCGACGCGGACACCGCGGTCGTGCAGGACATCCACCTCGGTGGCATCCCGGTCTGCCTGCTCGGCATCGAGTCCCGGTCGGTGCCACGGCACGGCTTCCCGCCCACCGATGGTCCGGACACCTACACGGCGGGCACGCTGTTCCCCCGCTCGTCGAAGAAGGCCGCGCGGGCCATCAACGCGGCCAGCGGCAACCGGCCTCTCGTCGTGCTGGCGAACCTGTCGGGCTTCGACGGCTCACCGGAGTCGATGCGCAAGCTGCAACTGGAGTACGGGGCCGAGATCGGCCGGGCGATCGTGAACTTCCAGGGGCCCATCGTCTTCTGCGTGATCTCGCGCTACCACGGCGGCGCGTTCGTGGTGTTCTCCAAGGCACTGAACCCGAACATGACAGTGCTCGCGCTGGAGGGCTCGTTCGCCTCGGTGCTCGGTGGCGCACCCGCCGCCGCGGTGGTGTTCGCCGCCGACGTCAACGCTCGTACGGCTGCCGACCCCCGTGTGCGGGACCTGGAAACCCGCGCCGGGGCCACGGCCGGCACCGAGCGCGCCGCGCTGACCGCGGAACTGGACGAGCTGCGCTCGTCGGTGCGCGCGGAGAAGCTCGGCGAGGTGGCGACCGAGTTCGACCGGGTGCACAACATCCAGCGCGCCGTGCAGGTCGGCTCGGTGGACGCCGTCATCCGCGCCGCCGAGCTGCGCCCGCGCATCATCGAGGCCATCGAGACCCGCCTGGGATGACGCCGACCAGGGACCAGCCGATCAGGCTGGTCCCTGGTCGATGACCGCGAACCCGGTGACGTCACTGTCGCCGTCATTGACGTGCACCCCGTCGCGTGTGCTGAACGCGACGACACCGGACGCGCTCTCGATCCGGTAGGTGCGCCGGCCCTCGCTGTCGCGCTTGTCGGTCTCGACGAAGCGGAAGAGTTGCCCCTGCGCCTCCGGGTCGCAGACGGCGACCACGAGGGTCGGCGGCCCGCTGGCGTTGCGGCGTACCCCCACGCACGAGTTGTCGGCGAAGGCGGTCCTGATCTGGTGACGGGCACCGACCGGGACGGGAACGAAGACGCTGCGCTCGGTCAGCCGCACGTTACCGATGACCTTTCCGTCAGCGGCGACGACGAGGTACCCCGGCGGCCCCGCTTCCATCCAGAGGGCGACCTCGCGCGTACCCGAGAAGACGCCGCCGCCCGACGGCGACGCACTCTCGGCGGGCGGCGACGCCGACGACGACGGGTTCGCGGCCGGTGTGGTGGGAACGTCCTCCGCCGGAGCCGCGCACGCCGGTGCGCTGAGCGTGAGTGCGGTGACGGTCGTGATGAGGCCGGTACGGAACACGGGTTCCTCCAGGGTGGTGGGTGGGAATGCTCCAACCAGGACACGCGGCAGCGGTCTAGCCGATTGCAGGCGGCCAGGTGCAATCGGCGGCCGACCCGGCGCGTGTCTGTGGTGGGAGATCCGCGACCGCAGGAGGTGCCGTGCAGGGCGACCAGCCGGATGACCGTGCCGCCTTCGAAAGGTTCTTCCAGACCTCGTACGGCCGGGTCACCGCACAGATCCACGCGTATCTCGGTGACCGGACCGAGGCCGAGGACGTGAGCCAGGAGGCGTTCCTGCGGGCCTGGCAGAAGTGGCGTCACATCTCCTCGTACGAGGATCCCTTGGCGTGGGTGCGCCGGGTGGCCTGGAACCTCGCCACCAACCGGCACCGCCGACTCACCGTCGCGGCCCGCGTGTTACGCCGCCAGCCCCTTGTGGCGCCCACGCCCGGGGTCGAGCCGGACCACGTGGCGCTGGTCGCCGCCCTGCGTACGCTGCCGGAGCGGCAGCGCCGGGTGATCGTGCTGCACTACATCGCGGACCTGCCGACCGCCGAGATAGCCGCCAGCCTCGGCGTGCCCCAGGGCACGGTGCTGTCGTGGCTGCACCGTGGCCGCGCGAAACTGGCGGAACATCTGAGCGAAACGTCGAGCGGAGAGGCGGTCACGTCGTGACACCCCCGGAGCCGGATCCCGGTCGAGACGACGTCACCGGTTTCATGCTGCGGTCGTACGCCGACAGCGGCCACCTGTCGTTCACCGCGCCCCCGGCCGACGTGATCGTGCGCCGGGCCCGGCGTCGCACCACGACGAAGCTGGCGCTGTCCTTCGCCGCGGTGGTGGCGGTCGCCGCCGGGAGCATCGCGGCGATCACCGGGCTTGGTCCCGACCCGGACCGGGACCCCCCGATCATCGGGCCCACTCCGACACCGTCGGTCAGCCTCTCCCCCACGCCGTCGCCACCGCCCACACCCGCGACGACGCCGCCCTCGACACCACCCGACCCGTCAGGCCGCTCTCGGCCGGCGTCACCGGACAACACACCGAGCGGGACCGGCAGCGCTCCGACGCCGGTGAGCGTGCGCGGCGTCGACTGGGCGAACGCCACGATCACCATGACGGCGTCGACGGGCGACGAGTGCCTGACGGGCAGGATCCGGTTCGTCGACGGCAGGGGCGGCAGGCCGGGCGACGACGCTCCGCACATCATGATCGCCCCCTCGTACTATGACGAGCGTGCCGCGACGTTCGGTGATCTGAACGGCGACGGCCGAGACGAGGCGGTCGTGCACGGGTCCTGTCTTTCAGGCCCTGGCGACGAGGACGGCTCCGGTCAGGTCCTGGTCGTCACCGGGCGCAGCGGCCAACTGGTGGGCAGTTGGGTCGGGCCCGTGGCCGAGGTGGTCAACGACGTGGAAGTCACCGGCGAACGACTGGTCATCTCCTCGACCAAGAAGTACGCCGAGCCCGAGGTCCCGGTGGATCGAACGTACCGCTGGACGGGAACCCGCTACGTCCAGAGTTGAGCCGTCAGTCGCGGTGGCGTTCGCCGCGGACGTCGGCGCCCCCGTACGGTCAGCACCACCGATCGTCGACCGGTGGGACCGTACGGGGGTGCTGCCAAATTCAGCTGGTCGCCGCGTTCAGTGCGACAGCGATGACGAGCCAGACCATGGCCGTGACGATGCCGACGCCCACCATGGCGAGCGCCTTGACGGCGGGTGCCATCCGGGTGCGGGCAACGGTCAGGTTCGCCAGGAAGCCCAGCGCCCCGATCAGTCCACCCAGGACACCGCCGACGATGAGCAGCAGGATCGGCAGTGGGGCCAGGATGCGCAGGAAGACCGGTACCGGGGGCCCGGTCCGGTGCTGCACACCATTGATCTCCATGGTCGGGTAGGGGTCGGCGAAGGGGGTGCGCAGCGTGGCCTGGACGACGCCACCGTCCACTGCCGGCAACGCGTAGCGCCTGCCCGTCCTGGGGGCGGGGACTCCAGCGACGCTGACGGCAGGGTGGCCCCAGAGGGCCTTGGTGGCGATGACGATCGGGCCAGCTACGCCGGCGACGCTGAGAGGTTCTGTGTTCACCGGCGTGATCTTAGGAAGCGCGGTACGCCTCGTCCAACCCCTTGATCGAGCGGGTCAGTTCCACCGGTCCTGGTTCAGGAACCGGGCGAAGCCCCGCCACGAGTTCGGGCCCATCACCCCGTCGATCGGGCCGGTGTAGCCCCAGCCCGAGGCGAGTCGCTGCACCGCCCTCCAGGTGTTGGTGCCCGGCACGCCGTCGACGGGGCCGGTGTAGCCGTAGCCGCGCATGGCCTGTTGCAGTGCCGCGTACGTCCGGGTGCCGGGCGCGCCGTCGATCGGGCCGGTGTAGCCGGCGGTGATCCGCAGCCAGTTCTGCATCCGCTGGTAGAAGATGGTGCCGGGGATGCCGTCCTGCTCGGTCGACGTCTTCGGCAGGCCCCCGCCGCCCGGGTTCTGGTTGACGTAGGTCAGCGGGTTGATGCGGACGCCGCTGGGGTTGATCATGTGCCAGTGCAGGTGCGGGCCCGTGGAGCTGCCGGAACCGGGAGCGCCCACCGCGCCGCCTGAGCGGCCCACGATCGTGCCGGCACCGACGGCGGTGCCGTTGCCCAGCAGGAACTGCGACAGGTGCAGGTACTGGCTGCGGTAGCCGTCGGCATGGTGGATGGTCACCGTGTGGCCGCCCGTACCGTTGTTCGGGATGTTCTGGATCGTGCCGGCACCACAGGCCGGCAGGTTGGTGCCGACGCCCATTCCGAAGTCGATGCCGCCCAGCGAGCCGCTGTTCAGGTGGTCCTGCCAGCTTCCGGTGATCGGATAGCCGGCGAACGGGTTGTAGATCGCGGGCGCGGCGTGAGCGACCCCCGGCAGGCCGACGACACCCCCGACGGCGAGGGCGCCGGTGGTCAACGCGGTGCCGCGCAACAGCCCGCGGCGGGTCAACCCTGCCTGCGGCCGCTCCCCGTCGCCGCCACAGCAGGCGGGCAGGTGGTCGTGGTTCATCGCCAGTCTCCGAACGGTCGCAGTTGACCATGGACCAACCGAGGGTAGCCGTCCAAGTGACTCCGATCAATGTCGAGCGGCGCTGTTCGCCCTCAGCCGGTGCGCCGCGTACGACTCTGGTCGCCCTCGGCCTGCCAGGCGGCGACGAGATCCTCTCGTGCCCGGGCGACCCGGGAGCGGATCGTGCCGATGGGGCACTGGCAGACATCGGCGGCCTCGGCGTAGGAGAGGCCGAGCACGTGGGTGGCGACGAACGCCTCGCGACGCTCCCGGGAAAGGCCGGCGATCAGCTGGTCCAGCGTGACGCCCTCGTCGGCACCGGCGGTGATCGCGCCGGCCGACTCGGCCGCGGTCTGCCAGTCCGGCACCGACGCGATCCTCGGCCGGGCCACCGCCGTCCGGACGTGGTCGACGGCGACGCGCCGGGCGATCGTGAACACCCACGTCCGGGCGGACGAGCGGCCGGCGAAGCCGGACAGGTTGCGGAACGCCCGCAGGAACGTCTCCTGGGTCAGGTCGTCGGCCTCACCCGGCCCGGCGAGATGCGACAGGAACCGCCAGACCTGGTCCTGGAGGGCCCGGACGAACGCGGTGGCGGCCTGCCGGTCACCCCGGCCCGCCTCCTGCGCCCAGCGGGTCACCTGGTCGTCGTCAGCGACGCCGTCTCGCACGGACCACCGTCCTGTGTGCCACGGGCGCTCCTTATG
This sequence comes from Micromonospora cabrerizensis, assembly GCF_022230955.1. Lineage (GTDB taxonomy): Bacteria > Actinomycetota > Actinomycetes > Mycobacteriales > Micromonosporaceae > Micromonospora > Micromonospora cabrerizensis. The sequence goes on along the minus strand of NZ_JAKKFI010000089.1, from coordinate 104,203 downwards.
GCGAGGTGCCGTCGTCGGGACGCCGCCGGTCAGCCGCGCATCCTGGTTGTCGCTGGCCGGCCCGGAAAAGTTCCCGGGCTCCCACGTTCGGTCGACCAGGCGGTCGCGTACCGGCAGGGCCGGGGCCACGGCGGCACGACACGCGCCTGGTCGGCCGCTCAGCCCAGGACGGGCTGCTCCTCGATCTGCTCCGTGCTCGCGCGCCCCTGCGGCGGCACGGGGTCGGGCATGTGCCAGGACCGCCACAACCGGCTGTAGCCGCCCCCGGCGGCCAGCAGCTCGGCGTGCGTGCCGTGCTCGGCGACACGCCCGTGGTCCATGACGACGATGCGGTCCGCGGTGGCCGCCTGGCTGAGTCGGTGGGCGACGACCAGGGTGGTACGCCCCTCGGTGGCCGCCACGGCGGCGCGGTCGAGGTCACGCGCGCCCGCGCTGCCCGCCTCCGCGGTGGCCTCGTCGAGGACGGCGACGGCGGGATCGGCGAGCACGAGGCGGGCCAGCGCGAGCTGCTGGGCCTGCGCCGCGGTGAGGCGTCGTCCACCCTCCCCCACCTCGGTGGCAAGGCCGTCCGGCAGGGTGCGGAGCCAGGGGGCGGCGCCGACGAGGTCGAGCGCGGCGGTCAACTCGTCGTCGGTGGCGTCCGGGTCGGCCAGCCGCAGGTCGTCGGCGAGCGGCCCGGCGAAGACGTGCACCTCCTGGCTGACGAGGGCGATCTCGCGGCGGAGACGGTGCTCGCCGAGCTGGGCCAGCGGCACGCCGCGCAGGGTCACCGACCCGTGGGTGGGCGCGATGATGCCGGCGATGATGCCGGCGAGTGTGCTCTTGCCCGCGCCGCTGGCACCCACGAGGGCGACGCGCTCCCCGGGTGCGAGACGGAGGTCGACGTCGCGCAACACGACCGGCCCGTCGTCGTAGCGGTGCTGCGCGACGGTCACCTCCAGTGCCGCCGGTTCGCGCCGCGCCTGCCGGGCAGGTTCCGGGCCGGACGGGGTCGCGGTGTCCGGCAGCGCGGTGACCCCGACGAGCCGGGCGAGGCTGGCCCCGGCCTGCAGCACGGAGTCCGACTCGAACAGCAGCAGGCCGATGGGGTTGAAGAGGCGGTGGAAGTAGAGCGCGGCGGTGGTGGCGGCCCCCACCGTGGCCAGGTCGTCGCGCACCAGCAGAAAGCCGGCCAGCAGCACGGCGGCCAGTCCCACGAACTCCGACCGGTTGATGCGCAGGCCGAACCGCGTGAACAGCCCGAAGATCTCCAGCGACAGGTCGCGGGCGATGCCGGAGCGCTCCGCGATCCGTGCGACGTGGGCGTCCTCCATCCGGTAGGCCCGCACGGTCGCCGATCCGCGGAGCGCCTCGGCCGTCGCCTGCGCACGCTCGCCCGTGGCGATCCGCTCGCGGGCGTAGTACGGGATCGACCGTCTGAGGTACCAGCGCAGCGCCAACGCGTACGCCGGTGCGGCGGCCAGCCCGGCGATGCCGAGCCGCCAGTCGAGGGCGAAGAGCCCCGCCGCGGTCAGCACGACGGACAGCAGCGCGCCGAGGAAGGCCGGGCCGCTGGTGGCGATCACGTTCGTCACCACGGCCACGTCGTCGCCGGCACGGGCCACCAGGTCCCCGGTGCCCGCTCGCTCCAGGGTGGCCGACGGCAGGTGCAGGGCGCGGTCGAGGACCCGCTCCCGGAGCCGGGCCAGCACCGTCTCGCCGAGGCGTGCGGCGACCGTGGCGCCGACCGCGGTGAGGAGTCCCGCGAGCACCGCGGCGCCCGCGATCACGCCGGCCCAGGTCACGATCTGCGTGGTGTCGGCGTCGGCGATGACGTCGTCCACGAGGCGACCGAGCACCCAGGGGGCGACGAGCCCGGTCGCGGACGCGGCGACCAGCAGCGTGCCGGCGAGTGCGCTGAGCCCCGGCAGGCGGGCCAACTCGGCGCGGAGGGTGGCCCAGGTCTGTCCGGCGGTGGCCGTCGGCAGCAGTTGGCGGGGCTCGACCCCGGCCCTGGTCGACTCGGTCATCGCAGGATCTCCTCCCGGTAGCGGGCGTCGCTGGCCAGCAACTGCTCGTGCGGCCCCTCGGCGATGACCCGGCCCCGGTCGAGCACGGCGACCCGGTGCGTGACCCGCAGCAACGCCGGGCTGGTGGTGATCAGCACCGTGCCGTGGGTGTCCGCTCCGCGAGCCGAGGCCAGCCCTTCGGCCAGCAGGCCCTCGGTGACCGCGTCGACCGCCGTGGTGGGGTTGTGCAGCACCAGCACCGGGGGGTCGGCGACGAGCGCCCGGGCCAGCCCGATCCGCTGCCGCTGCCCGCCGGACAGGTTCGCCCCCCGCTCGGTGAGCTGGCGGTCGAAGCCGTGCGGGTGCGCGGCGAGCACGTCCTCGGCCGCCGCGGCCCGCACAGCGGCCCGCAGGACCGTGTCGTCGACCTCGGTGCCGGCGCTGAGGTTGGCGCGCAGGGTGCCCTCGAACAGCGCCACGTCATGCTGCTCCACCAGCACCACGGCGCGCAGGGCGTCGATGTGCAGCTCCTCGGCGGGCACGCCGTCGACGTACAGCGTTCCCCGGTGGTCCGGGTGCGGCACCCGGCCGGCCAGCACCGCGACCAGCGCCTCGGCGTCGCTCGGGTCGTAGGCGAGCACGCCCAGGATCTCGCCGGCGCGGACGTGCAGGTTGACCTTGTCGAGGCCCGCGTGACTGACCCCGTCGAGCGTCAGCCGGGACGGGGTCGGTGCGGGCGGCCCGGCGTCGCCCGGCGCCAGGACCGGTGCCGCGCCGAGGACCCGGGCGACCCGCCCGGCGGAGGCGCGGGCCATGGCGAACAGCTGGACGCAGTACCCGAGCGTCTGCACCGGCTCGGCGATGAACTGGGCCAGCCCGACGACGGCGACGAGTTCGCCGATGGTGAGCCGGCCCTGGAGCGCGAGCCAGCCCGCGACGCCGGCGACCGTCGCGAGGAACAGACCGTTGACCATGGTGGTGAGCCCGAGGTGAAGGCCCTTGGTGGTGGCGGCACGCAGGGTGACGTCGAGCGCGTGGCGGCTGGCGCCCGCGTACCGCCGCGCGGCGTGGTCCTGCGCGCCGATGCCGCGCAGGACGCGCAGGCCGGTGACGAGGTCGACGGCGAGCGCGGTCGTGGCGGCGAGGGCTTCCTGCTGCGACGAGCTGCGCCGGGTGAGCAGCGGCGCCATCCGTTGCAGGGCGAGGACCAGCAGGGGTACGCCGAGGAGCACTCCGAGCCCGAGCGGGACGTCCACGACGAGCAGCGCGACGGCGGCGACCACGATGGCGGTGAACGCGGCGGCGGTGAGCCCGGCGACCCGTACGACCAGCGCGGACAGCTCGGCGTCGGAGGCCGTGACGGACAGCAGCTCGCCGTCGCGCATTCCCGAACGGTGCCCTCGCGGGTCGAGGGCGCTCCGGGCGATCTCGACCCGCGTCGCGTGCGCCTCGTGCTCCACCGCGGCGTAGGCCATCCGGGCTCCGGCGCGGTAGGCGAAGGCGAGGACGGTGAACAGGGCGGCCAGCCCGGCGAGTGAGAGCAGCAGCGCGCGGACGTCACCGGTGGCGACCGCCCGGTCGATGACCACCCCGATGGCGACCGGGACGAGGGCTTCGGTGGCCTGGTGGGTGCACAGCAGCGCGATGCCGAGCAGCACCCGGCCACGCTGTCGGCGCAGCGCGCGACGAAGCACCACGCCACCGCTGATCTCGGCGACTGACATGCGAGGCGGACTCCGTTATCGATTAGGGCAGGCTAACCTAACATGCTCCGGCGAGGGTCGGGACGGCGGGATGCGCCCAGATCGAGGCCCTCGATGGCCGCCGCGACCAGGGCCTCCGGAGCGAGCGAGACGTCGAGCACGAGCACCGACTCGTCCGGATGCGCCGGTTCCAGCGTGGCGAGCTGTGACTCGAGCAGGCTGGCCGGCATGTAGTGCCCCTCGCGCCGGGCCATCCTGGCCCGGATGACCTCCGCCGGCCCGGCGAGGTGCACGAAGTCCAACCGGGGTGAGCCCTGGCGCAGCACGTCCCGGTACGACCGCTTGAGCGCCGAGCAGGCCAGCACCGTCGAGCGGCCCTCCGCGCCGCGATCGGCGATCCACGCGGCGATGTCGCGCAGCCAGGGCCAGCGGGTGGTGTCGTCCAGCGGCACGCCGGAGCGCATCCGGGCCACGTTCGCCGGGGAGTGGAACTCGTCCGCCTCGGCGAACGCCAGCCCGGTCGCCGCGCTGATCCCCCGCGCCACCGTGGTCTTGCCGGCGCCGGAGACACCCATCACGACGACGTGCCGGGTGGGTGGGGCGTCGCCGCGCCACTCACCAGTCATGGATCGTGCCGTCCTTGAGCCGGTTGAACGGCAGGTAGGCCGGCTCGTACGGGAACCGGGCCGCCACCTCCTCGTCCAGCTCCACCCCGAGACCCGGCTGGTCGCCCGGGTGCAGGTAGCCGTCGGTGAAGGTGAACGACTGCCGGAACACCTCGTTGGCCAGCGGGGTGTGCTTCATGTACTCCTGGATCCCGAAGTTGTGGATCGCCAGGTCCAGGTGCAGCGCCGCGGCCATGCCCACCGGGGAGATGTCGGTGGGGCCGTGGATGCCGGACTTGATCTGGTACTGGGCGGCGAAGTCGAGCAGCTTGCGCATGGCCGTGATGCCGCCGGTGTGGGTGACCGCGGAGCGGACGTAGTCGATCAGCTGCTCGCGGATCAGGGTCTGGTAGTCCCAGACCGTGTTGAAGACCTCGCCGATCGCCAGCGGGGTGGTGGTGTGCTGACGCACCAGGCGCAGCGCCTCCTGGTTCTCCGCCGGGGTGCAGTCCTCCAGCCAGAACAGGTCGTACGGTTCGAGGGCCTTGCCGAGCTTGGCGGCCTGGATCGGGGTCATCCGGTGGTGACCGTCGTGCAGCAGCGGCAGCTCCGGGCCGAACTCGCCGCGCACGGCCTCGAAGACCGACGGCAGGTGGCGCAGGTACGCGCGGGTGTCCCAGTCCTCCTCGGCGGGCAGCGGGGTGCGCTGCGCGGGCTCGTAGTCGTAGCGCTGACCGGTGGCGCTGGGCTGCGCGGCCACGCCGTAGACGGCGTTGATCCCCGGCACCGAGGTCTGCACCCGGATCGACCGGAAGCCCTCGTCGAGGTGGCGACGGATCGAGTCGAACAGCTCGGGGATGTCCCGTCCCGACGCGTGCCCGTACGCCATGATGCCGGTGCGCGACGCGCCGCCCAGCAGTTGGTACAGCGGCATGCCCGCGGCCTTGGCTTTGATGTCCCACAGCGCGACGTCCACCGCGGCGATGGCCGCCATCGTGACCGGTCCACGACGCCAGTACGCCGAGCGGTACAGGAACTGCCAGGTGTCCTCGATCCGGTGCGGGTCCCGCCCCATCAGCAACGGGGCCACGTGGTCACGCAGGTAGGAGGCGACGGACAGCTCACGGCCGTTGAGCGTGGCGTCGCCCAGACCGGTGATGCCCTCGTCGGTGGTGATCTTCAGGGTGACGAAGTTCCGGTCGGGGCTGGACACGATGATGTCTGCTGCGACGATCTTCACGGGGTGCCTTTCGTTCCTTCAGAACAGGGGTGGTCTCACCATTCGGCGAACGAGCCGTCGGGGTGCCGCCAGGTCGGACTGCGCCAGGCGTGGCCCCGCTTGTCGGCCGTCCGCACCGCGTGCTCGTCGATCTCGATGCCGAGACCGGGTGCGGTCAGCCGCTGGACGTACCCGTCGACGAAGGTCAGCGGGGTCTTGTCGAGGCAGTAGTCGAGCACCTCGGCGCCCTGGTTGTAGTGGATGCCGACGCTCTGCTCCTGGATCAGGAAGTTGGGCGTCGCGAAGCCGACCTGGAGGCAGGCGGCGAGGGCGATCGGCCCGAGCGGGCAGTGCGGGGCGAGCTGCACGTCGTACACCTCGGCCAACGTGGCGATCTTGCGCACCTCGGTGATGCCGCCAGCGTGTGCGAGGTCCGGCTGGGCCACGGCGATGCCGGCCTGCAACACGGGCAGGAACTCCTGCCGGCTGTAGAGCCGCTCCCCGGTCGAGACCGGGGTGGTGGTGCAGCGGACGACCTCGCCGATCAGGTGCGAGTTCTCCGGCACCACCGGCTCTTCGAGGAAGAACGGCCGGTACGGCTCCAGGAGGGGGGCGACCCGGCGGACGTTGGCGAGGGTGAACCGCCCGTGGAAGTCGACGGCGACGTCGCGGTCGTCGCCGAGGACCTCGCGGGCGACGGCCACCCGCTGCACGACCGCGTCGAGTTCGGCAACCGAGGCGAGCGCGCCCATCCGCCCCGACGCGTTCATCTTCACCGCGGTCAGGCCCGCCTCGACCTGGGCGCTGATCTGGTCGCGGATCTCGGCGGGCTCGTCACCACCGACCCAGCCGTAGACCCGGATCCGGTCCCGGACCGGCCCGCCGAGCAGTTGGTGCACGGGGGCGCCGTAGTGCTTACCGGCGATGTCCCAGAGCGCCTGGTCCAGACCGGACACCGCGCTGGCCAGGATCGGGCCACCCCGGTAGAAGGAGCCCTTGGTCATCACCTGCCAGTGGTCCTCGATGCGCAACGCGTCCCGACCGGTGAGCAGCTCGCTGAGCTGGTGGACGGCCGTGCGTACGGTCTCGGACCGGCCCTCGCAGGTCGCCTCGCCCCAGCCGACGATGCCGGACTCCGTCTCGACCCGGACGAACAGCCAGCGCGGCGCGACCAGGAAGGTCTCCACCTTTGCGATCTTCGTCATGGAGCTGTCAGCCCTTCGTGGCACCGGCGGTGAGGCCGGAGACGACGTACTTCTGCACGAACAGGGCGATCAGCATGATCGGCAGGGTGACCACGGTCGCGGCGGCCATCAGGCCACCCCAGTCGATGCTGGCGTACCCGACGAAGTCGAAGATCGCCACGGGCAGCGTCTTCGTGTCGGAGCCGGAGAGCACCAGGGCGAACATGAAGTTGTTCCAGGAGAAGATGAACGAGAGGATGCCGGCCGTCGCGACGCCGGGCACCGACAGCGGCAGGGTGATCCGCCGGAACGCGCCGATGTGGGTCAGCCCGTCGACCAGCGCGGCCTCTTCCAACTCGGTCGGCAGGCCGTCGAAGTAGCCCATCATGATGTAGACGATCAGCGGCAGCGACACGAACATGTGGCTCAGGATCAGCACGCTGAACCCGCCGACCAGCTTCAGGTTCGAGAACACGTAGTACCAGGGCACCAGGAGCGAGACGCCGGGGATCACCCGGGCCATGAGCACGACGAGCGCCGACTTCCTCATGTTGAAACGGCTCATCGAGTAGGCGGCGGGCACCCCCAGCAGGAGCGAGAGCGTGGTGGCCGCGAACGCCACCCAGAGACTGTTGCCGATGAACTCGAGATAGTTGGCCTGCTGGAGCACGGTCTCGTAGTTCTTCAGGCTGGGCGAGAAGACGAACGCCTTGGCGGTGTCGTAGATGTCCACGTTGGTCTTGAACGACGCGGCGATCATCCAGAGCAGCGGCGCCATCAGCGCGAACACCACGACGACGAGAGCTGAGGTGCGGAACACCTGGTACGGCTTGCTCGGCTTCATCGGCCCAGCCCCTTCTTGCGATAGGTGAGGGCCCACATCACCCCGATGATGATCAGGAAGAAGATGATGAGAACGGTCGAGGAGACGCCGTAGTCGTTGTAGTCGAAGCTGAGGCCGTAGGCGTACACGTTGAGGGTCTCGACCTCGTGGAAGGACCCGCCGCCGCGACCCTTGGTGGCGTAGAGGATGTCGAACGTCTTGAGCGCGTCGATGCCGCGCAGCAGGATGGCGACGATCACCGTGGGCATCAGCAGCGGGAGCGTGACGTGCCGGAACCGCTGCCAACTGCTGGCGCCGTCGATCCGAGCGGCCTCCTGGGGCTCGTCGGAGAGTGAGGTGAGCCCGGCGAGCAGGATCAGCACCACCATCGGGGTCCACTGCCAGATGTCGATGAACATCGTCGTGGGCAGGGCCGAGTTCTGCCCGGCCAGCCAGGGCTGGGGGCCGATGCCGACCCAGCCGAGCAACTGGTTCGCCATCCCGATGTTGGGGTCGAAGATGAGACGCCACATCATGCCGACCGCGACCGGGGTGGCCACCAGCGGCAGCAGGATCGCGACGCGGACCCACTTCTCACCGCGGAAGGGCCGCCACAGCAGCAGGGCGATCGCCATGCCGAGGACGACCTCGAAGAACAACACGACGCCGGTGAACAGGACCGTACGCCAGACCGCCGGCCAGAACCGGTCGGTGTCGGTGAGCACGTCGAGGTAGTTCTGGACCCCGATGAACTCGGACTCGGCCCGCACCGAACCCTCGGCGTCGGTCAGGCTCAGATAGCCGGTCCACGCCACCGGAAAGATGATCAGCACGGCGACGAACGCCATGGCGGGTGCCGCGAAGAGCCACTTGCGATGTTTGTTGGCCCACTGCGACCAGGCCGACGACTCCGGGGACGCCATGGGGGCCTTGGGCGAATCGGTGCGGGGTGCGGTGACGGCTGACATTGAGATCTCCGGGTTCGGGGGCCAGGTCCCGGCGAGGCGGCGGAGCGCGTCGGCTCCGCCGCCCGGCGCGTGGGTTACTTCGCCTCGTCGTCGAGGAACTTCTGGAACGCCGCGTTAGCCGCGTCCGCCGAGCTGGCGGCGTCCTTGCCGGTGATCGCGTCGACGATCGGCTGGCCGACGATCTCCCGCGCCTCGGCCACCTTGACCACCAGCGGACGGTCGTGCCCGACACCGTTGGCGGTGCTGACCGTGTTGGCCTCGGCGAGGTCCTTCGGCAGGGTCGCGGTGCTCGCCGGGTTCGCCCAGACCGAGGTACGGGCACCGGGTACGCCGGCCGTCTGCTGCGCCAGCGCCTGCTCCTTGCCGGCGGCCCACTGGATGAACTTCCAGGCGTTGTCCTTGTTCTCCGAGCTGTCGTTCATGCCGAGGGCCCAGGAGGGGATGTTGTACGGCTTCGAACCGGCCGGTCCGGCCGGGAAGGCGGCGAAGCCGACGGAGTCGACGACCTTGGACTTGGTCGGGTCGGTGGCGTTCTTGTAGAGCGAGTTGGCCTCGGTGTAGAAGGCGGCCTTGCCCTGCGTGAAGATCGCCATCGCCTCCGACCAGCTCATGTCGGTGCTGACGTTCTCCGGGCCGTGGTCCCGCAGCAGCCCGCCGTAGAAGGCGTACGCCTGCTTGGCCTGCTCGGTGTTGACCGTGGCCTTGCCACTGCTGTCCACGAAGTCGCCACCGAAGCTGAACAGGAAGCTGGAGAACTGCGTGACGGCGGCGGCCTTGCCGGTCCGGGCGACGAATCCGGCGACGCCGGGGTTGTCGGCCTCGATCTTCGCCGCCTGGGCCTTGAGCTCGTCGAGGGTCTTCGGCGGGGCGGTGAAGCCGGACTTGGTCAACAGGTCCTTGCGGTAGTAGAGGACCTCCTGCTCGGTGATGATCGGCAGGCCGACCACCTTGTCCTCATAGGTCGTCGCCTGCACCGGCCCGGCCTGGAAGTCGCCGAACTCGAAGGCGCTGTCCGACTTGACCTTCTCGCTCAGGTCGGCGAGGTACTTGTTCTTGCCGAACTGCTTCCCCTCCTGCAGGGGCCGGTACATCATCACGTCGAGGTCGGTGGACCCGGCGTTCAGCTTGACGTTGTACTGGTCGGACAGCTGGTCCTCGCCGAGCTGGGTCACTTCGACCTTGAGGCCGGACTGCTTCTCGAACTCCGGCAGGGCCTTCTTGATGTTCTCGGTCCAGACGTGGTTGACCAGCGTCACGCGGACGGTCTTCGAACCTTCGCCGCCATCGCCGCCACCGCAGGCGGTGAGGCTCATGGCGGTGACCACGGCCAGAGAAGTGCCGATTATCGATCGACGTCGCACGCTTGTCTCTCCTTCTGTCGTGGCTGCCGCCCCGGAAGAGCCGCTACCTCGGTGTTACATCCGCTTAACATCGGGATGCTAGGCCGAATAGGCGGATTACTTCAAGAGGTTGATGTAAATGATATGATCTTTGAGTGGAACCGTCCTCATCAGAGGTTGCAGCCGCTCCGACCGTCCCTGCCGAGGCGGGGCTGCACGCCCGCGTCCTCGACCACCTGGGCACCGCCATCTGCGGCGGCGAGCTGGCACCCGGCGCGATCCTCAACATCGACGAACTGGTCGACCGGTACGCGGTCTCCCGCTCGGTCGTCCGCGAGGTGCTGCGGGTCCTGGCATCGATCGGGTTCATCGAGGCACGACGCCGGGTGGGGGTGATGATCCTGCCGGCCAGCGAGTGGAACGTCTTCGACCCGCAGGTGATCCGCTGGCGGCTCGCCTCGGCGGGCCGGATGGCCCAGCTCCGGTCCATCACCGAGCTACGCACCGCCGTCGAGCCGCACGCGGCCTACCTGGCCGCTGGCCGGATCGGCCACGACGAGGCGAGCGACCTGGTCGGGCTGGCGGCGAAGATGTGGGCGGCCGGCGAGGCCGGTGACGAGGAGCGGTTCCTGCACCTCGACATCGAGTTCCATCGGCGCGTCCTGCTCGCCTCCGGCAACGAGATGTTCGTCCGGCTCCAGGATCTGGTCGCCGAGGTGCTCACCGGCCGGCACAAGCACCACCTCATGCCGCACCACCCGCACGAGCAGGCTCTCCAGATGCACGCGGACGTCGCCCAGGCGATCCAACGACGCGACGGGGCACGCGCCCGGCAGGCGATGGTGCAGCTGATGGAGCAGGCGTTCGGCGAGATGAAATCACTGTGGGAGCAGATCTCGGTGCCCGAGCAGAGCGCGGACCGCGGGTCGGCCACCCGCTGACCGTGGCGTGATCGACCCGGCTCTCGTGACGTCGCGGTGCCGGGCCTCCCCGCACACCCCGACATCCGTGAGGCCGGGTCGATCACGCCTCCTGGACGGGTACGCGTCAGCGCACCACGCCGATGCCGGTGAACGACCGGTCGTACTGGGTGAAGGACTGGTTGGTGTACGGCGCGTAGATCCAGGTCCGCAGCGAGTTGGCGGCGGTGTCGACCTCGACCAGGCGCACCGGGTTGGTGCTGTTGGAGTGGAACGTCTGGAGGAACGAGTAGATCTTGTTCCCGTTGACCCCGGTGTCGACCCGGTTGCCGGCGATGCCCGTGTGACCGGAGAAGACGAACCGGATGTTGGCGTACTGCTTGACCAGGTTGTCGAAGAGATACTGCGGGCTGGTCTCGCCGTACCCGGCGCTCTGCTCGATGGCGCCGTTGCCGTCGATGTAGTCGTGGGTGACGACGATGACGTTGTGCCGGGGGTTGGCGGCGACGACACTCCTGGCCCAGTTGACGGCCGCGACCCGGGGCCACAGCTCCAGGGTCAGCACCATCCACCGCACGCCACCGGCCTCGAAGGTCGAGTACGAGTTGTCGACCTTGCCGGCCTCGAACTGCCCCCTGACCGCGCGGTACTGGCCGACGGTGAAGTACTGGTTGAACACGGTGGTGTCGCGGACGAGCTCCCGGGTGCGGGCGGGGTCGCGGGCCGAGCCGCCGACGCCGGTGGCCTGGGTGTCGTGGTTGCCGAGCGCCAGCGCGTACGGGATGGCGGCGTTCTCGATCGGCCGCATCGCGTTGCGGGCGATGACGTACTGCGAGTGGTCGGGGGTGTCCCAGTTGACCACGTCACCCGAGGAGGTCACGAAGCGCAGGTCCAGCGCGGACCGGTTCTGCACCAGCCAGTTCGTCCGGTTGAGGAACCGGCTGTCGCTGCTGGTGAGCACCTCCTGCTGGGTGTCCGGCAGGACGGCGAAGCTGAACTTCGTGTCGGTGGCGCCCGCGGTCTCCATCCGCGCGGACGCGATGTGGACGTTGCGGTCGCAGGCGTCGGTCCGGAAGTCGTTGACGAACTGGATCTGCACGGTGTGCTGCCCGGCGCCGACCGCCGTGCCGACCGGGTAGGTGCCGTAGCTGGTCGCGCTGACGATGGTGGTCTGGCCGACGCTGACCCCGTCGACCGTCACCCGGACGGTCGGCCAACCCTGGCAGTTGTCACCGATGGCCCCGATCAGCACCCGCCCGGAGCCGCTGACGCTGGTGGTGGCGTAACTGCTGTTGCTCCAGAGTGAGGCGTGCGTGCCGGAGGCGGGCACCGGAGTGCCGGTCGCCGTGCGGATCGTGCCGCCGACGACGGTGAACGGGGAGGGCTCGGCGGCGTTCGCCGTGGCACCGGTGAGCGTTCCGCCGGCCAGGGCGACCAGCACCGCCGTGGCCATCGCGACGAACCTTGACCTGGATCTCCTGATACGCACCGCTGATCCTCCCTTGACGACGAACGCCCAGAAGCTGGGCATTCGTAGCCTAAGGACAATCAGGACGACACATGTGAATGCGTGAAGACCATCCTGGGTACCGGAGCTGTACGGTCCGTTTCACACCGGCCGGACAGCGCTTGATCGACTCGGGATCCTGGAAGTCGGGGTGTCCTGGTCGCGTCGACACCCCGACCTCCTGAAAACCGAGTTGATCACGCGCCCGTCCGGGCTGGCCGGACCGGTCTCAGCGCGCGGTGCCGCCCGATCGACCCGCACCGGCCGAGGGCCGGTGCGCGATGCGGGGCGCCCGCACGGCGGAGGCGTTGCCGGAGCCCGGGCGGAAGTCGCGTGCCGCGCTGGCCACCATCTCGTCGGGGTCGCGGGTGAGCTGCTGCCGGATGTGCGCCGGAACCACCTCGGACGTCGCCATCGCCAGGCGGACCTGCACCGACCGGTCGTCGACCAGACGCTCCAGGTCGGCCTCGTCCAGCTCGACCGAACGGACCAGCGCGGCCCGCACGTCGACCACCGGGTCCGCCGCGAGCGCGCTGCGCTGCGCGGCGGTGGTCCGCGGGTTGCGGGCGGCCCCCTTGCGGACGCGGGCGGTGCGATCGGCCAACAGGGTGGTGATCACGTTCGGGTCGTGGGTGTGGGTGGCGAGTCGTTCGCGCACCTCGGGTGAGACGTCGTCGGTCAGCTTGGCGGCCAGCTCGGGCTCCAGCTCCCGGCTCTCCGCCAGCAGGCCGCGAAGCTCCTTGTCCGATGCCTGGAGCATGGCCCGGCGGACCGACCCGTCGCAGGCCGGGTTGCTGGCAACCGCCCAGCGGATCCACCGGTCGGCGTCCTTGACGAGACGCAGGAGGTTGGCGATCGAGGTGGACGGGTTTCTCGCCACGGCCTCCCGAACCTGACGATCATGGTCCCTGGTGAGCGGTCGCAGGGCCTGCGCGGGTGCGTCGGCCCGAGCGGCGACCGCCTTGCGGACCACGGCCGACGGGTCGGACGCGAGGTCGATAAGGGTCATTTGTGGCGTTGTGGGGTCCTGTGCGAGGGCGAGCCGCGCGTCAGCGTCGCCACCGATCGGACGGTGGGCGGTGGCGTCGGACCCGCTGTGACGGTCGGGCTCGCCGACGTCCTGCTGTTTCCCCATGGCGCAATCATGTCACGCGCCCGATCCGGCACTGCGGGCCTGACCAGCGGCAGGCGGGACCTGGGCGGGCAGTCGCAGGCCGGACATGCCACCATCCACCGCCAGCGACGTCCCGGTCACCGACCCGGTGGCGGGCGACGCGAGGTAGACGACGGCGGCGGCCACCTCGTCGGCGGTCACCAGACGACCGGTCGGCTGACGGGACGCGAGCTGCCGCTTCTCCGCCGTCGGGTCGGCCGCGCCGGCCAGCAGGCGGGCCACCCACGGCGTGTCGACGGTGCCGGGGGCGACGCAGTTGACCCGGACACCCTCGGTCACCAGGTCGGCGGCCATGGCGAGGGTGAGGGCGTGCACGGCACCCTTCGACGCCGAGTACAGGGCACGTCGGGGCAGGCCGACGGTCGCCGCGATCGACGAGACGTTGACGATAGCCGCCGACGACGACCGACGCAGGTACGGCAGGACGACCGCACTGGTGCGGGCCACGCCGGTGACGTTGACGTCGAGCACCCTGCTCCACTGCTCGTCGTCGTCCTCCTCCACCGTGCCGACGGCGGAGATGCCGGCGTTGTTCACCAGGATGTCGACGCCCCCGAAGGCCTCGGCGACCGAGGCGACGGCCGCGCTCAGCGAGGACCGGTCGGCGACGTCGGACCGGACGCCGTGGACGTGCGGATCGTCGGGCAGGCCCGACAGGTCCAGATCCAGGACACCGACCCGGGCGCCGGCGGCCACGAACGCCCGTACGCAGGCATACCCGATCCCGGAGCCGCCGCCGGTCACCACCGCCACGAGGCCGTCACACCGCATGTCTCTCTCCCATTCCGAGTAGTCCTCCACGTTGACGCACCGCCCACAGGAAGGCTGTGCGGTCGAGCAGGCCCAGGCCCGTCAGGCCCATGCCGGCCCGTCGGGGTACGCGTACCTGACGAGGCTCTCCGGGCGCATCGCGGCGGAGAACCCGGGGGCGGTCGGCGTGACGTAGTGCCCGTCGGAGATCACCACCGGGTCGACGAAGTGCTCGTGCAGGTGGTCGACGTACTCGACGACCCGGTCGTGGGTGGAGCCGGACACGGCCACGAAGTCGAACATGGAGAGGTGCTGGACCAGCTCGCAGAGGCCCACTCCCCCGGCGTGCGGGCACACCGGCACCCCGTACCTCGCGGCCAGCAACAGGATGGCGACGTTCTCGTTGACGCCACCCACCCGGCACGCGTCGATCTGCACGACGTCGACGGCCCCGGCCTGCAACAGCTGCTTGAACACCACCCGGTTCGCCACGTGCTCGCCGGTGGCGACCCGGATCGGCCCGCCACCGGGTGCGCTGGTGGACAGGGCGGACCGGATCGCCGCGTGGGCGAGCACGTCGTCGGGGCTGGTCGGCTCCTCGATCCACCACGGGTCGTACGGCGCCAACTCCCGCATCCGGGCGACCGCCTCGGCGACGTCCCAGCGCTGGTTGGCGTCGACGGCGATCCGGATGTCCGGGCCGACCGTCTCGCGGGCGATCCGGAGGCGGCGCACGTCGTCGGCGGCGTCCGCACCGACCTTGAGTTTGATCTGGGTGAACCCGTCGGCCACCGCCTGCTTGGCCAGCCGGATCACCTTCTCGTCCGGGTAGCCGAGCCAGCCGGGCGACGTGGTGTACGCGGGATATCCCCGCTCGGCGAGCCGGGCGACCCGCTCGGCGCGACCCGGCTGCGCCGCCCGCAGGATCTCCAGTGCCTCGTCGGGGGTCAGCGCGTCGCTGAGGTAGCGCCAGTCCACCAGGTCGACGATCTGCTCGGGGCTCAGGTCGGCCAGGTACCGCCAGACCGGTTTGCCCGCCCTCTTGGCGACCAGGTCCCACATCGCGTTGATCACTGCCGCGGTGGCGAGGTGCATCACGCCCTTCTCCGGGCCGAGCCAGCGCAACTGCGAGTCCTGGGTGAGCGAGCGGGCGAACGCGCCGAGGTCGACGGTGTCCGGGTCGAGGCCGACGACGTACGGCACCAGCGCCTCGATCGCCGCCCGGCAGACGTCGTTGCCCCGACCGATGGTGAAGGTGAACCCGTGCCCGTCCGGGCCGTCGTCGGTGCTCAGCACCAGGTACGCGGCCGAGTAGTCGGGGTCGGGATTCATCGCGTCGGAGCCGTCGAGCTCCCGCGAGGTCGGGAACCGCACGTCGTACGTGTCGACGGAGGTGATCACCGCCATCAGGCGCTCCCGAGCGTGCTGCGCTGCCGGCCGAGACCGTCGATCTCGACCTCCATCACGTCACCCTCGGCCAGGTACGGGAACCGGCCGGAGAGCGCCACCCCCTGCGGGGTGCCGGTGTTGATGACGTCTCCCGGGTCCAGGACCGTGTACTGCGACAGGTGCCAGACCAGGTACCCCACGTCGAAGATCATGTCCTTAGTGCTGGAGTCCTGTCGGGGCTCGCCGTTGACCCAGGAACGCAGCCGCAGCGCCTGCGGGTCCTCGATCTCGTCGGCGGTGACCAGCCACGGGCCGAGCGGCTGGAACGTCTCACAGGACTTGCCCTTCGACCACTGGCCACCGGACACGGCGAGCTGGAAGTCGCGCTCGGAGACGTCGTTGGACAGCGCGTACCCGGCGATGTGGCCGAGGGCCTCGGCCGGCGAGGCGAGGTAGCGGGCCCGACGACCGATCACGACCGCCAGCTCCACCTCCCAGTCGGTCTTCGTCGAGCCACGCGGGACCAGGACGTCGTCGTACGGGCCGACGACCGTGTTGGGCGCCTTGTAGAAGATGATCGGGGCGGTCGGGGGCTCGGCACCCGACTCGGCGGCGTGCGCCGCGTAGTTCTGCCCCACGCAGAGGACCACCCCGGGGCGGGCGACCGGCGCGCCGACCCGCTGGCCGGTGATGTCGACCTCGGGCAGGTCGGTGGCCTTGCGTGCCCGCTGGACGCCGTCCCCGGCGAGGAAATCCCCGTCGATGTCGGCGGTGACCGACGAGAGGTCGAAGTGCCGTCCGTCGACGTACAGCACGGGGCGCTCCCGCCCCACGGGCCCGACGCGCATGAATCTCACGAACCAACCTCCAGTGCATAGGTACGAGTCGCGGTGCCCGCCAGCACGGCGGTCCGCTCGTCGGGCGACAACTCACCCAGGCAGGCGTCGAGCGCCGTCCACGCCTCGGCGTACGAGGCGACGAGGTCACAGACGGGCCAGTCGGAGCCGGCCATCAGCCGTTGCGGGCCGAACAGCTCCAGCGCGGTGTCGACGTACGGCCGGATGTCGGCCACCCGCCACCCGGCGCCAGCCTCGGTGAGCAGTCCGGAGAGCTTCGCGACGACGTTGTCGCAGGCAGCCAGGTCGCGCACCGCGGCGCGCCACCCGGCGAGACCGTCCGCGTCGATCCGCGGTTTGCCCAGATGGTCGAGGACGAAGGTGACACCGGGAGTGGCCCGGGCCGCCTCGGCGCAGGCGGGAAGCTGCCCGAGGTGCACGACCAGGTCGAACGTCAGCCCGGCGGCCCCGATCGCCGCGAGTGCGGCGCGTACGTCGGGACGGGCGAGGTGCCCGGGGTCGGCGACCGCCTGCACCTGGTCACGGATGCCGACCAGCTTCGTCGCGCCGGGCAGGCCCCGGTAGCCGGCGAGGGTGGCGGGCAGGGCCGGGTCGGTGAGCGACGCCCAGCCGACCACGCCGGCGATCCGGGGGCTGGTGGCGGCGAGGGCGAGGAACCCGGCGGTCTCGGCGGCGTCGCAGCGGCCGGCCTCGACCAGCACGGTCGCCGTCACCCCGGCCGCGTCGAGCCGGGGCACGAGGTCGGCGATGCTGTAGTCGCGCCGGATCGACTCCAGGCCCGGTGCGGCGAGCCACGGATAGTCGGCGGTCCACAGGTGGTGGTGGGCGTCGATGATCACGGCGTCGGCACCTCCCCCGGCAGCAGACCCTCGGCCTTCAGGTCCGCCCACAGCGCGTCGGGCACGTCCCACTCGAACATCGCCACGTTGTCGGCGATCTGCTCCGGGCTCTGGGCGCCGATCACCACGCTCGCGACCGCCGGGTGGCCCAGCGGGAACTGGATCGCCGCGGCCCGCAGCGGCACGCCGTGCCGCTCGCACACCGACCGGATCGCCGTGGCCCGACGCAGCAGCCCCGCGTCGGCCGGCCGGTAGTCGTAGTGGGCACCCGGCCTCGGGTCGGCCAGCAGGCCCGAGTTGTAGACCCCGGCGGCGAGGACCGAGATCCCCTTCTGCTGGCAGAGCGGCAGCAGCTCGTCGAGGCCGGACTGGTCGAGCAGGGTGTACCGGCCGGCGAGCATGAAGCAGTCGAAGTCGCCGGCGTGGGCCAGCTCGACCAGCGCCGGGGCCTGGTTCATCCCGGCGCCGACCGCGCCGATCTCACCGGCCTCGCGCAGCCGGGCCAGCGCCGGGTACGCCTCCGTCGCCGCCTCGGCGAGGTGGTCGTCCGGGTCGTGGATGTGCGCGATGTCGACCCGGTCCAGCCCCAACCGGGCCAGGCTCTCCTCGTGTGAGCGGCGCACCCCGGCGGCGGAGAAGTCGAACCGCGGCGCGAGATCGGTCGGCTCGGCCCAGAACCCCTGCCCGTCGCCACCGTCGGGGACGAGCAGCCGACCCACCTTGGTGGAGAGGGTGAACTCGCCGCGCGGCCTGCCGGCGAGGACCGCCCCGGCCCGCCGTTCGGAAAGGCCGCAGCCGTAGAGCGGGGCGGTGTCGAAGTAGCGCAGCCCGAGGTCCCAGGCCGCCTCCACGGTGGCGTGGGCGACCTCGTCCCCGACGGCGGTGAAGAGGCCGCCGATCGGGGCGAGCCCGAGACCGAGCCGGGTCACCGCCACGTCGGTACGCCCCAGCGTCACCTGGTCCGTGGCCCTCACGCGACCACCCCCTGCCCGTCGTGGATCAAGCGGATCACCGACTGGCTCATCCGGTCATAGTCGTGGTCGTTGTCCAGCTCCCCGACGATGGCGAACTCCCGCATCACGGCGATCCGGTCGGCGAGGGTCACCATCTCCGGCAGGTCCGACGAGATCAGCAGGATGGCCATCCCCCGCGCGGCCAGGCCGGCGATCAACTCGTGGAAGGCGGCCTTGGTGCGAACGTCGATGCCGACGGTGGGTTCGTCGATGATGAGCACGTCGCAGTCGGCCGCCAACCACTTGGCCAGGCTGACCTTCTGCTGGTTGCCGCCGGAGAGCTGACCGGCGTGCTGGTCGGGCGAGGCGAGTCGGATGCCCAGCCGATCGGCGTACTCGTCGACCAGGGACCGCTCCGCCCGGTCCCGGACGAGGCCGAGCCGGGCCAGCTTGCGCCACACCGTCACCGCCGTGTTGCGGGCGACGGTCTGGTCGAGGAAGAGGCCCTCCTCCTTGCGGTTCTCGGTGACGTACCCGATCCGGTGCCGGTGCAGGGCGTCGCCCACGTCCCGGATCCGGGCCGGGCGTCCGTGCACCCGCACCTCGCCGGCGGTGATCCGGTCGAGGCCGAGGAGCGCCTTGGCCAGCTCGCTGCGGCCGGCACCGACCAGCCCGTACAGGCCGACGATCTCGCCGGGGCGTACGACGAGACTGACGTCGTGGTGGCCGGCGGTGGTGGCGACGTGGTCCAGCGCCAGCGCCGGTTCGGTGTCCGCGTCGACGGTGCGGTCGGCGAGGTGCACCTGCTGGTACGCCCGGCCGACCATCAGGTCGACGATCTGCTCGCGGGTGTGGTCGGCCAGGGGCTCGGCCTCGGCGACGGTGCGCCCGTCGCGCAGCACGGTCACCGTGTCGGCGACCGCGAAGACCTCCTCCAGCTTGTGGCTGACCAGCACGGTGGCGTGACCCCGCTCGGACAGTCGACGCACGATCCCGTAGAGCCGGTCGGCCTCGTCGTTGGTCAGCGAGGCGGTCGGCTCGTCGAGCAGCAGCACCGTGGAGTCGGCCGACAACGCCTTGGCGATCTCCACCAACTGCATCTGGGCCACCGAGAGCCGCGACACCGGCAGGTCCGGGTCCAGGTCGAGGTCGAGCAGGCCGAGGCACCGACGTGCCTCGACGCGCAGCGCCGCCCGGTCGAGCAGGCCGGCGCGCCGGGGCAGGTGTTGCAGGCAGATGTTCTCCGCGACGGTGAACGCCGGGATGAGGTTGCGTTCCTGGTGCACCACGCCGATGCCGGCCCGTTGGGCGTCCTGCGGGTTGCCGAGCTGCACGGTGCGCAGCTCGCCGTCCGGCCCGGGCAGCCGCAGCAGCCCACCGTCCGGCCGGTACACCCCGGTGAGGATCTTGATCAGGGTGCTCTTGCCGGCGCCGTTCTCACCGAGCAGCGCGTGCACGCTGCCGGCGGTCAGGGTCAGCGTCGCCTCGTCCAGGGCACGCACCCCGGGGAACGTCTTGACCAGGTTCTCCGCGGACAGCACGACGCTCATCGCTGGCCTCCGGAGAGCTTGTCGCGGAACTGACCGAGCAGCACCGCGCCGAGGACGACCGCGCCGATGATGAGGTCCACCCACCGCCGGTTGATGTCGAACTGCGACTGGCTCACGTCGACCAGCCGGACCAGGAAGGCCGCGAGCACCGTGCCGGTCACGCTGATCATGCCGCCGGCCAGGGCCACCCCGCCGATGATCGGCGCGGCGAAGCTGGGCAGCAGCAGGTCGTCGCCGATCGAGGCGTTCACCGAGCCGAAGGCGGCCACCACGATCACGGCGGCGAACCCGGCCAGCAGCCCGGACAGGGTGTGGGCCAGCACCAGCGCCCGGTCGTTGGAGATGCCCGACAACCGGGCCGCGAACGGGTTGCCGCCGGAGGCGAGCAGGTGCCGCCCCGGCACGGTACGCCGGAAGAAGAGCGCGACCGCGACCGCGATGGCGACCGCCAGCAGGAACACCACCGGCACGCCCGCCAGGGACGCCTGCCCGAACTCGCGCAGCCCGGGTGAGTAGCCCTGGTAGGTGCCGGTGCCGTTCACCCCGTACCGCAGCCCTTCGAGGATCGTCATGGTGGCCAGGGTGACGATGAACCCGTTGATCCGGGTGAAGATCACCAGCAGGCCGTTGACCAGGCCGACGGTGGCGCCCAGGGCCAGCGCGGCGAGCACCGCGATGGGGGCCGGCAGACCGGCGTCGATCATCAGCCAGCCCGAGGCCACCGCGCAGAACCCGGTGAGCACGCCCACCGAGAGGTTCATCTGACCGACGGCCAGCACCACCATCTGGGCCAGGCCGATGACGATCGGCAGGGCGAGGAAGCGCAGGAACGCGTCCAGTGTGCCCGCGGTGAGCAGGTTGAAGTCGGTGGCGACCGCGAGCGCGGCGAACCCGAGGGCCGCGATCACCGCGAGGGTGAACTCGTTGGTCCGGACCAGGCTCCTCATGATGTCGACACCGCCCGTCGCTCGGCGATCACGGCCCGGAGCCGGTCCAGCGACAGCGCCGCGAGCAGGACCAGCCCGATGTAGAGCTTCAGCTCCTCCAGGGAGAACTGGAGCAGGTTGAGGCCCTTGTAGATGACCTGGGTCAAGGTGGCGCCGAGTGCGGTGCCGAGCACGCTGACCGCGCCACCGGCGAGCAGGGTGCCGCCGAGCACCGGGGCCAGGAACGACGGCAGCAGGAACGACTCCCCGATGTTGGCGGAGAAGGCACCGTTGTTGGCGGCCAGCAGGAACCCGGCCAGCGCGGCCAGCAGACCGCTCACCGCGTGCGCGGCGACGATCCGACGGTGGGTGGGGATGCCGGACAGCTCGGCGGCGACCGTGTTGGAGCCGGTCATCAGGATCTCCCGGCCCAGCCGGGCGTGCCGGAACAGCAGCCCGACGCCGAGCGCCGCCGCGACCGCGATCGGCACGACCAGCGGGATCCGGGGCCCGCACACCTCGCCCGTGCAGTAGTCGGCGAAGGTGTCGAAGCGCAGGGCGGACAACCCGCTGGGCTGCACCGCGAACGACACCCCGCCGGTGGCCCACGTGTAGAGGATGGTGACCAGACCCAGCAGACCGAAGTCGAGCGCGAGCGTCACCACGAAGGAGTTGACGCCGGTCTTGGCGATGAGCAGCCCGGCGAGCGCGCCGATGCCCGCACCGACGGCGAGACCCACGAGCAGCCCGACCAGCAGGGGTACGCCGAGCCGGTCGTAGACCAGACCCATCGCGAAGGTGGACAGCGCGGCCATCCGGCCGACGGCCATGTTCATGTGTCCGAGCGAGAGCACGGCGAGCTGGGCGAGACCGACCACGACGTACACGCTGATGTCGGCCTGGAGCGGCGCGAGGGTGAGCCGGGGGTCGAGGAACGCGGGGGTCAGCGACGAGAAGAGCACGACCAGAGCGGCGATGACGATGAGCAGGCCGAGTCGGGGGTTCGCCCAGACCGGCAGGACCCGGGCGGGAGGCCGGGGCTCGGCCGGAGACGCCGCTGGCGCCTCCGGCGCGGTTTCGGTCTTCACGCCACCCTCCTGTCCTCGATCGCGTCGCGGTCCCAGTCGATGCCGAGGCCGGCCTCGCCCGGGGCGAGGGCGTGGCCGTCGACGATCGTGACCTCGGTCCGGGTGATCGCGCGCAGTTGCGGGATGTGCTCGACGTAGCGGCTGTTGGGCACGGCCGCGCAGAGGCTCACGTGCAGCTCCATGAGGAAGTGTGGGCAGACCACCACGTTGCACGCCTCGGCCAGGTGCGCGACCTTGAGCCACGGGGTGATGCCACCGATCCGCGCGACGTCGACCTGGACGATGCCGGCGGCCTGGCGGCGCAGGTACTCGGCGAACTGGCCGATGGAGTACATCGACTCCCCCACCGCGACCGGGATGCTGGTCGCGCGGGCGAGCAGTTCGTGCCCGGCGACGTCGTCGGCCGGCATCGGCTCCTCGAACCAGGCGACCTGGTGCGGTTCGAGCAGCCGGGCCCGGCGGATCGCCTCCGCGGCGGTCAGGGACTGGTTGGCGTCGACCATCACGTCGAAGTCGTCGCCCAGGGCGGACCGGACCGCGCCGATGCGCGCGGCGTCCTCGGCCGGGTTCGGCTTGCCCACCTTGAGCTTGACGCCGGGCCAGCCGGCCGCCTGGGCGACCTTCGCGCCGGCGACCAGCTCGTCCTCGGTGAGGTGCAGCCAGCCGCCCTCCGTGTCGTACAACGGGATGCGGTCTTTGGCGCCGCCGGCCAGCACCCACAGGGGCAGGCCGGCGGCGCGGGCGCGCAGATCCCACAGCGCGGTGTCGACGGCGGCGAGTGCCAGCGAGGTGACGGCACCGACGGCGGTGGCGCGGGTGGCGGCGTGCAGGTCACGCCAGACCGCCTCCACCCGCGCGGCGTCGCGGCCGACCAGGTGTGGCAGCAGGTAGTCGCGCAGCAGCGCGAGCACCGCGGTGCCGCCGGTCCCGATCGTGTACGAGTAGCCCGTGCCGTGCCCGCCGTCGGCCGTGCGTACCTCGACGAAGACCGTCTCCTGCTTGAGGAACGCCTGCACCGCGTCGGTGCGGACGGTCTCGACGGGAATGTCGACGAGGTACGCCTCGGCCTTCGTGATGGTCGACATCAGTTGCACTGGAGCAGGTCGCCGTCGAACTTCTTCCGCAGTGCCTCGGTGGTCGCGGTGCGGTCGGCCTCGTAGCCGTCCAGGTTGTCCCTGGTCACCACGAACGACCCGGAGTCGATCGTCACGCCGGGCTCGGAGATCGTGCAGCCGCCGCTGAGCTTCATCAACGCGTACGAGCCGACCCGGGCCTGACCGACCGGGTTCTGCAGGACGGTGGCGGCCACCGAGCCGCCCCGCAGCCCGTCGAGGACCGTCGGGTCGTCGTCGATGGCGATCACCTTGATGGGCAGCTTCGACTGGCGTACGCCCTCGGCGGAGGCGACCGCCGGGTTGTAGGCGGTGTTCACGATCGCCTGGATCTGGCGACCCTTGGCGGCCAGCAGGTCGGCCACCGCCTTCTGGGCGCTCTGGAGGTCCTTGTCGATGTCGGTGACGCTCTGGACGAGCACGACCTTGCCGCCGGTCTCGGCGACCGCCTTCTCCACGCCCTTGATCCGGCGCTGGGTGTTGGAGTCGACCTTGTTGCCGGTCAGGTGAACCAGGTTGCCCTGACCGCCCATCGCGTCGATGGCGGCCTTGGCGCCCTTGTAGGCGGCGACCTCCACGTCGGTGGAGAGGCAGAAGTCGGCCTTGTTGGCCCCGGCGGGGCACGATGCCAGAGAGCCGACGGCGAAGCCCTGCCGCTTGAGGTCCTCGAAGGTGGAGTTGATGTTGTCCGGGGAGACGCCGAAGACCCCGAAGGCGTTGTAGCCCTGTGCGGCCAGGGACTTGAGCACGTCGTTCTGTTTGGTCTGGTCCCAGCCGGCCGTCTCGTTGAAGGTGACGTCGCCGAGCGAGAGTTCCGACTTCGCCGCGGCCCCGGCGTCCTTCCAGGGCTGGAAGTACGGGTGCGAGCCGCCGGGAACGAGCGCGACCTTGACCTGGGCTGGTTCCCAGCCGCCGGCTTCGGTGTCGGTGGTGTCGCTCTTCTTGGTGCAGGCCACAGTGGTCGTGGCGAGGGCCAGGACGGTGAGGCCCGAGCCGATCCGGGACAGCGTTCTGCGCGACATGTTCGTCTCCTCGGGGGCGGTGGTGGTGAGACGGCGGCGAAGGAACCTATTTCCTATAGGATGTTGCTTTGCTAGTGTGTACTCGCTCACACCAGCACAGTCAAGGGGTTGCTTAGGAGACGAGATGGCCCAGCACGAAGCACGCGAGGGTCGACTCCGTCCCGCACGTCGACTCACCCTCAGCGAGGACGTCTACGAGTCGATAAAGACCCTGGTCATGGACCACATCCTTCCCCCGGGCGAGCGGGTCAACATAGACGCTCTCGCCCGCGAGCTGGACGTCTCGCCCACACCGGTCCGCGAGGCCCTCGCCCGGCTGGAAGCCGACGGCCTGGTCCGCAAGCGCCCCCTGTCCGGCTACACCACCACCCCGCTGCTGAGCCGCGCCGAGTTCGACGACCTGTTCGACGTCCGCCTGCTGCTGGAGGGCGCCACCGCCGGCCGGGCCGCCGCGCACGCCTCCACCGAGGAGCGACAGCGGATCACCGCCGAGGCGGCGGCCAGCATCGACGTGGAGGCCGGCGACGGTTACCGCCGGCACGCCGCCTTCACCGCGCTGGACGCGACGTTCCACGACCTGATCGCCGAGGTCGCCGGCAGCCCACTGCTGCGCGACAGCGTCACGCGGTTGCACTCGCACCTGCACCTGCACCGGCTGTACTTCCCGGTCACCGGCGCCCCGGCCACCAACACCGAGCACCAACGCATCGCCGCCGCCATCGCCGCCGGTGACTCCGAGGCCGCCGCCGAGGCGATGCGGGCCCACCTGACCGCCGCCCGGGAACGCCACCTGCCCGCCTTCGACCAGCTCCCCGACCCCGGAACACCGCGCGACCCGGTGTGACCCCGCCCCGACACACGCGAGGAGTCGCCATGCGCATCGCCCTCTTCATCACCTGCGTCAACGACGTCGCCTACCCCGCCACCGGCATCGCCGTCACCCGCATCCTGCGGCGGCTCGGCCACATCGTCGACTTCCCCACCCGCCAGACCTGTTGCGGGCAGATGCACGCCAACACGGGCTACCGGGCCGAGGCGATGCCGATGGTGCGCAACTACGTCGACGTCTTCGACGGCTACGACGCCGTCGTCGTGCCGTCCGGGTCGTGCACCGCGATGATCCGCGACCAGTACCCGCGCCTGCACCCGCCCGCCGCGTCGGTGGCCGCCCGCACCTACGAGCTGTCCGAGCTGCTCGTCGACGTCCTCGGCGTCACCGACGTCGGTGCCGATTTCCCCGAGACGGTCACCTACCACCCCACCTGCCACGGCCTGCGGATGCTGCGGTTGGGCGACCGGCCGCTGCGACTCCTGCGTCAGGTTCGCGGCATCCGGCTGGTCGAGCTGGCCGACGCCGAGGAGTGCTGCGGTTTCGGCGGCACGTTCGCCCTGAAGAACCCGGACGTCTCCACCGCGATGCTCACCGACAAGTGCGCCCGCGTCGGTGAGACCGGGGCGCAGGTGCTCGCCGCCGCCGACAACTCGTGCCTGGCGCACATCGGCGGCGGCCTGGACCGCCACCGGTCGGGCGTGCGGGCCGTGCACTACGCCGAGATCCTCGCCGCGACGGGAGCCGCCTCGTGAACCGTCCCGTCGCACCGGCCACCGGCGGCGGTCGCATCCGCACCCGGCTGCCCTTCCCCACCGCGGCCAGACCGGCCGTCGCCGACACCCAGCTGCGCGCCAACCTGCACCGGGCCACCCGCACCATCCGCGGCAAACGCGCCCGGGTCGTCGACGAGGTGCCCGACTGGGAGGCGCTCCGCGACGCCGGCTCCGCGATCAAGGCGGACGTCCAACGCCGGTTGCCGGAGCTGCTGGAACAGTTCGAGGCGTCCGCCACCGCCGCCGGCGCCACCGTGCACTGGGCCCGCGACGCGGCCGAGGCCTGCCGCATCGTGGTCGAGCTGACCCGGGCAACGGGGGCCGACGAGGTCGTGAAGGTCAAGTCGATGGCGACCCAGGAGATCGAGCTCAACGAGGCGCTGGAGGCGGCCGGGATCGCCGCGTACGAGACCGACCTGGCGGAGCTGATCGTGCAGCTCGGCGACGACACCCCCTCGCACATCCTGGTGCCGGCGATCCACTACAACCGGGCACAGATCCGGGAGATCTTCCAGCGTCGTATGCCGGACGTGCCGGCCGACCTCAGTGACGAGCCGTCCGCGTTGGCCGAGGCGGCCCGCGCGCACCTGCGGCGACGTTTCCTCTCGGCCCGGGTCGCGGTGTCCGGCGCCAACTTCGCCATCGCCGACACCGGCACGTTGGTGGTCGTGGAGTCCGAGGGCAACGGGCGGATGTGCCTCACCCTCCCGGAGACGCTGATCAGTGTCGTGGGCGTCGAGAAGCTGCTGCCGACCTTCACCGACCTGGAGGTCTTCCTGCAACTGCTGCCCCGGTCGTCGACCGGCGAGCGGATGAACCCGTACACCTCGATGTGGACCGGCGTCACCCCCGGCGACGGGCCGCAGGACGTGCACGTGGTGCTGGTCGACAATGGCCGGTCCGCGGTGCTGGCCGACCCGGTCGGGCGGCCGGCGCTGTCCTGCATCCGCTGCTCCGCGTGCCTGAACGTCTGCCCGGTGTACGAGCGAGCCGGCGGGCACGCGTACGGGTCGGTGTACCCGGGGCCGATCGGGGCGATCCTGTCACCCCAGTTGACCGGCGTGGCCGACAACGCGTCCCTGCCGTACGCGTCGACCCTCTGCGGGGCCTGCTACGACGTGTGTCCGGTGAAGATCAACATTCCGGAGATCCTGGTCCACCTCCGCCAGCAGGCACCGCATCCGCTGGCCGAACGCGCCACCATGGGCGTCCTGTCGTGGGTGATGCGCAGTCCCCGGCGCTGGGCCGCCGCCCTGCGCCTGGCCCGGGCCGGCGCGGGCCCTCTCGGCGCGTACCGCCAGCGGCGCACCGGCGCGCGGACGCTGCGCCGGCTCCCCTGGCCGGCCTCCGCGTGGACCCGGTCGCGGGACCTGCCGCTGCCCGCGCCGCAGACCTTCCGAGAATGGTGGGGGAAGCAGTGACCGCACGCGACGAGATCCTGGCGCGGCTCCGCACGGCCCTGGCCGACGACCCGCCGCCCGTGGAGGTGCCCCGCCGGTACCGTCGGGTCGGCGACCGCCCCGACCCGGTCGCGATCCTCGTCGACCGGCTGGAGGACTACCGGGCGGTCGTCCACCACGGCATCGGCGCGCTGCCCGGGCTGCTGGCCGAGGTTGGCCGGCTCGCCGTGCCCGTCGACGTTCCCGCCGACTGGCTCGCCGGCTGTCCCGGCCAGGTGTACCGCGACGCTCCCCCGCTGTCACCGGCCGATCTCGACGCGATGGACGCGGTCCTGACCGGCTGCGCCGTGGCGGTCGCGGAGACGGGCACCATCATCCTCGACGCCGGCCCGGCGCAGGGGCGACGGGCGCTCACCCTGGTGCCCGACCGGCACATCTGCGTCGTCCGCGCGGACCAGGTCGTCGGCCTGCTGCCGGAGGCGCTGACCCGGTTGGACCCGCGCGCGGCACAGACCTGGATCTCGGGCCCGTCCGCGACCAGCGACATCGAGCTCAACCGGGTCGAGGGTGTGCACGGCCCGCGCCGGCTGGAGATCGTGCTGGTCGGCGGCACCTCAGGAGCGTGACGCCACCTGCTCGTCGCCCGACGTGGCCGTTTCCCGCAGGGGGATGCCCCGGGCGTTGAGCACCATGACGATGCCGACGCCGACCACCAGCGCGATGTCGGCGACGTTGCCGACGAAGAACCCCGCGTAGTCGATGAAGTCCACCACGTGCCCCCGGGCGAACCCGGGCTCGCGGAAGAGGCGGTCCAGCAGGTGCGTGGCCGCGCCGCCGAGCACCAGCCCCAACGCCACCGCCCAGGCGCGCGACGTGACCCGCCGCGCCACGACCGTCACCGCGACCACCGCCGCGGCCGCGAACACCGCGAAGATCCAGGTGTACGCGGCGCCGATCGAGAAGGCGGCGCCCGGGTTGTAGACGAGTCGCAGTTGCAGCAGGTCACCGACGAGCGTGATGGTCTGCCCGTCGCTCAGCGCGGACTCGGCCCAGTACTTGGTGAGCTGATCCGCGGCGAGCACCACAGCTGCGATCAACACGACGGCGCGGAACATCCCGGAACCCTAACCGCTCGACCTCGACCGTCACCAGCGACGAACGGGCACTGCCACCGGTCGCGGCAGGGGGCGGTCAGGCCGCGGCTCGTCTTCGCCGCAGCCGCCACGACACCAGCAGCACGCCGCCCGCGACCGCCAGAGCCGCGCCGAGAAGGGCGGCGATCGGGACGCTGGCGCCGCGGTCGGCGCTGGCGCTGGCGCTGACCACGGCCCGGCTACCGTCGAGCGTCCATTCGTGGGAGTCCTCGCCCGGGCCGTACACGAAGCGCTGTCCGTCGGGCCCGGTGGCCGCCGCCCGGTACGCGGGGTTGAGGTCGGTGAGCGTCCGCACCGCGACGGTCACCGTGTGGACCGGCCCGGGGCAGGTGTAGTCGATCGTCGCACCGGCCCTCGCCAGGCCCTTCGACTGGGTTACGGCACCGGGGCAGGCACCCGTGCCGTCGGCCACCGTGATCTGCCGGAGCAGGTACGCGGAGAACAGCTCGGACGAGGCGATCACCGTCGGATCCGTCGCGCGGTAGTCGACGGCACCGTCGAGCAGGACGCGGTCGGGCGGCAGCAACCCCAGCGAGACTCCCAGCAGCGTCAGGTCGTCGGGGCCGCCGACGCGCCAGCGCACCCGGACGACCTCCGGCCGCTGCTCGTCGCGCGCGACGGACACGGTCTGCGGGTCGCCGGACGGGTGCGCCACAGCGGGTGCCGGCGGGGCCAGGACGGACGCGGTGACGGCCAGCGCCACCAGCGGAAGGACGGCCACCGCGCTTCGTCGACGACGTCGGTGCAGGGACACGAAGCGCTCCGGGATCGCGGTGGCGGGGATCGCGTCCACGGTGCCGGGCGCGCGGTAACGGGCAGGTCCACGCGGGTGTTCGGTGCCCGACCGCGACGTGAACAGTCGTTGATCAACTGCTTGATGCGCGTGTGTGGCAATTGCCAAAGACTGGCAACTGTGCCACCGTGTTGATCAACGGTTGCGGCGTCACGCCCACCCGACCACGACTTCTCCCCACACCACAGGAGCGTTCTGTGACCCGGATGCGTCCGACCTTCCGACGCCTCGTGGCGTCGACCGCGGCAGCGGGGATGCTCGTCCTCGCCGGTTGCTCGGCCCCGACCAACCCCGACGGTTCGTCCGACGGCACGACGCTGGTCGTCGCCACCTCCGACGAGCCGGACGCGCTGAACCCGGTGCTCAACTACGGCGTCGACGGCGCCGCGCTGATCTTCGACGGCCTCGTCTCCCGCGACGGCGACAATCGACTCGTCCCCGGCCTGGCCGCGACGTTGCCGACGGTGTCGGCCGACGGGCGGACCGTGACCGCGAAGCTGCGCGACGGCGTGCTGTTCCACGACGGCACCGCGCTGACCGCACAGGACGTCGTCTTCACGTACCAGGCCGTCCTGGATCCGAAGGTCGACTCGACGCTGCGCTCCGACCTGGACATGGTGGAGTCGGTGACCGCCCCCGACCAGGCGACGGTCGTGTTCAGGCTGCGCCACCCGTACGCGCCGTTCCTGCAACGGCTCACCCTCGGCATCGTGCCGTCCAAGCTGCTCAGCGGGCAGGACGTCAACACCGCCGGGTTCAACCGCAAGCCGGTCGGGACCGGGCCGTACGCCGTCGAGTCGTGGACGCCGGGCGACCGGCTGGTGCTCACGGCCAACGAGCGCTACTTCGCTGGCCGGCCGGCGAACAACCGGGTCGTGGTCGCGTTCGTCGCCGACGACAACGTCCGCGCCCAGCGGATGCGTGCCGGCGAGTTCGACGCCGCCGAGTTGCCGCCGAAGCTCGCCGCCGCCTTCGATGAGGACACCACGTACCGGGTGCAGCGGGTGCCGACCGCCGACTACCGCGGCGTGATGCTGCCGGCGGGCAACCCGGTCCTCGCCGACCCGGCGGTCCGCCGGGCGCTCAGCCTGGCCGTCGACCGGTCCGCGATGGTGTCCGGCATCCTCGGCGGCGCCGGCGAACCGGCGTTCGGGCCGATCCCCCCGACCTCCGAGTTCGTCGATCCCTCCGTCGTCGGCGCGCCGACCGCCGACGCGACGGCCGCCGCGGCGCTGCTCGACGCCGCCGGCTGGAAGCCCGGTCCGGGCGGGGTACGCGCCAGGGACGGCCGGCCGGCCCGGTTCACGCTGATGTACCCGGCCGGCGACACCCTGCGCAAGGACCTGGCCCTCGCGGTGACCGCCGACGCGAAGAAGATCGGCATCGAGGTGACCCCGGCGGGGCTCACCTGGGACGCCATCGACCCCCGGATGAAGTCCGACGCCCTGCTGATGGGCTACGGCACCCCGTACGACCCGGACTTCGTCTCGTACAAGCTCTTCGGCTCCACGTTCGCCGGGCAGGGCTACTTCAACCCCGGCTCGTACCGCTCGGAGGTGGTGGACCGGGCCCTGCAGAACGGCCGGGACCAGATCGACCCGGCCCTGCGCAAGGCCGCGTACGCGCAGTTCCAACAGCAGCTCGCCGCCGACGTGCCGTGGCTGTTCCTCACCTACCTGCGGCACACCTACGTGCTGAAGTCCTCGGTGCGGGGCGTGACCCCCCGGGTCGAGGCGCACGAGCACGGCGTGGCCAACAGCATCTGGTGGAACATCGACACCTGGACGCGGTCGTGACCCGCTCCGGTCGCCTGGCCGGGGCCGGTGCGGTCGTCCGGCGTCGGCTCCTCGTCGCCGTGCCGGTGCTCGCCGCGACCAGCATCGGGATGTTCGCCCTCGGCGCCGCGTCGCCGGTCGACCCGGCGAAACAGTACGCGGGCGCGGCGGCCTTCACCGCCACCGAGGAGAACCTGGCGCAGATCCGCGCCAACTGGGGTGTCGACGACCCGTTGCCGGTGCAGTACCTGCGCTGGATCGGCAATCTCGTCCAGGGCGACCTGGGCTGGTCGACCAGTCGACACGAGCCGGTCGCCTCGGTGCTCGCCGCCCGGGCGGGCTGGACGCTGCTGCTGATCGGCGTGAGTCTCGCCCTCGTCCTGGCCGCGAGTCTGCTGCTGGGCGCGCTGGCCGCGTACCGCCGGGGTGGGCTCTTCGACCGCGCGTTGCGGACGGCGGCCTACGCGGTCCAGTCGATGCCGGTGTTCTGGCTGGGCCTGGCCGCGATCGCCGTGTTCGCGCTGGCCCTGGGATGGTTGCCGGCCGGCGGTCTCACCGACGTCACCGCGACGAGCACGTCCTGGGGCGACGTGGCGCACCACCTGATCCTGCCGGTCGGCGTGCTGGCGGTGTCCCAGGCGCCGTGGTTCGTGTTGTTCGTCCGGGACGCGGTCGCGGAGAGTATGCGCGACGATCACGTGCTCGCGGCGCGGGCCCGCGGGTTGCCGGGGCGGACGGTGCTGTTCGGGCACGCGCTGCGGACCGCCCTGCTGCCGTTCCTCACCCTGGTCGGCACCCATCTGCCCGAGCTGGTCGGCGGGGCGGTGCTGGTCGAGACGGTCTTCTCGCTGCCGGGCCTCGGCGCCGTCACGGTCGCCGCCGCGATGGGCAGCGACTTCCCGCTGCTGGCGGCGATCACGCTGGTCACCACCGCGGTGGTGCTGGCCGCGAACCTCGCGACCGACCTCGCCTACGCCGCCGCCGACCCGAGGGTACGACTCGATGGCTGACCTCGCTGCCCGACCGGCGCTGCTCCGGACCGCCCGGTCCCGGCTGCGGCTGCGGCCCGGCCAGGCCGGTGTCGTCACGGCCGGCCTCGTGCTCGTCGTCGCCGTCGTCGGCTCGCTCCTCGCCCCACTCGTCTGGCCGCTCGACCAGAGCGCTGTCGCGTTGGACCAGACCCGGTCGGCGCCGTCCTGGGCGCACCTCGCCGGCACCGACGACCTCGGCCGGGACGTGGCGCACCGGGCCGTCTACGGGCTGCGGGTCTCGCTGCTCGTCGGTGCGGTCGCCGCGCTCGTCGCCACCGTCCTCGGCGGCGTGGTGGGCGGGATCGCCGGCACCCTCGGCGGCCGGGTGGACCGGATCCTGATGCGGGTCGTGGACACCATCGCCGCGATGCCGCACCTGCTGCTGGGCATCTTCATCGTCGCCATGCTGCGTCCCAGCCTCGGCGCGGTGATCGCCTCCGTTGGGCTCACCCACTGGCTCTCCACCGCCCGCATCGTCCGATCCGAGTTGCTGAGCCTGCGTACCCGGCCGTTCGTCGACGCCGCCATCAACGGCGGCGCCGGCCGGCGTCGGGTCCTGGTGCGACACCTGCTGCCACACGTGCTGCCCCGGCTGGCGCTGGCCACCACCCTGATGATCCCGCACGCGGTGTGGCACGAGACCGCGCTGTCGTTCCTCGGCCTGGGGCTGCCACCGCACCTCGCCTCACTGGGCAACATGATCAACGACGGTCAGGGGTCGCTGCTGACCGGCGCCTGGTGGGCCAGCCTGGCGCCGGGGGCGGTCATCGTCGTCGTCACCCTCGCCATCGCGGTCCTCGCCGCCCGCTGGCGCGACCGCCTCGATCCCCGGGTCCGAGCGGAGCTGCACCTGTGACCACCACCGAGCGTCTCACCGCCCCGACACCCGGCCGCAGGGCCGTGCGTCGCCCGTTGCTGGCCGTGGACGGTCTCGGCGTTCAGTTCCGGCTCCGGGACACGCGCATGCACGCCGTCACCGACCTCAACCTCACCGTACGGGCCGGCGAACTGCTGGCCGTTGTCGGTGAGTCCGGCTGCGGCAAGTCCGTGCTCGCCCACGCCCTGCTCGGCCTGTTGCCGGGCAACGCGACGGTCACCGGTCACGCCGTGCTGCACCACCCGGACGCCGACCCGGTCGACCTGGTCACCTGCGGTCAGCGCCACCTGGCCCGCCGGGTACGCGGTCGCCGGGTCGGGCTGGTTCCGCAGAGCCCGGCCACCGCGTTGAACCCGGTCCGCACCGGGCGACGACTGCTCACCGAGACGCTGCGGGCGCACGGCCGGCGCCGCGAGGACGGCGACCAGCTCGCGGTCGACGTCGGGCTCGACCCGGCCGACCTGGACCGCTACCCGCACGAACTCTCCGGCGGCATGGCGCAGCGCCTGGTCACCGCGCTCGCGCTGGCACCGGACCCGTCGCTGCTCATCGCCGACGAGCCCACCACCGGCCTCGACCGCCCGCTGGTGGACCACACCCTGGACCTGCTGCGCCGCCGCTGCGACGAGGGCTCGGCCGTCGTGCTCATCACGCACGACCTGGCCGCCGCGCAGCGGGTCGCCGACACCGTCGCCGTCATGTACGCCAGCCGCATCGTGGAGCACCGGGACGCCGACCAGCTCTTCACCGCACCAACCCACCCGTACGCGGCGGCGCTGCTCGACGCCCTGCCGGACCGCGCCTTCCGGCCGGTGCCGGGCGACCCGCCGATGCTCACCGCGCTGCCCGCGGGGTGTGCGTTCGCGCCCCGCTGCCCCCGTCGCACCGACATCTGCGCGAGCCAGCCACCGCCGACAGCGGTCACCGGGGGCGCGGTCGCCTGCCACCACCCGATCACCACCGGAGCCGTCACGTGACCAGCTCGCCGCACCTACTCGCCGACGACGTGACCGTCGGGTACGGCCGGCAGGTCGTCCTCGACGGCGTCACCCTGCGCGTCGATCGGGGCGAGACGGTCGGCCTTCGCGGCCCGTCCGGCTGCGGAAAGTCCACACTGGTCCGGGTCCTGGCGCTCCTGCACCGCCCCGACCACGGCCGGGTCAGCATCGACGGCACCCCGGTCGACGGCGTGCGCTACGCCGTGCCGGTCGGCCTGCGCACGCGCGTCGCCGTGCTCTTCCAGAGCCCTCGCGCCGCCGCCGACCCCCGGCTGAGCCTCGACGACCTGATCGCCGAACCGCTACGCGCCGTCCGAACGCCCGAGCCGACCATCCGCGAGCGGGTAGCCGAACTCACCGACCTCGTCGGCCTCACCCCGGACCTGCGCGCCCGGCGGCCACACGCGGTGTCCGACGGGCAACTGCAACGGGCCTGCCTCGCCCGGGCGCTCGTACACCGCCCCGACTACCTGCTCTGCGACGAGGCCACGGCGATGCTCGACGCCTCGACCCAGGCGCACGTCGCCGCCGTCATCCGCGACTACCAGCGGACGCAGCACGCCGGCGTCCTGGTCATCACCCACGACGAGATCCTGCTGAACCGCTGGGCCGACCGGGTCGTCGGCCTGGCCGACGCGGCGAGGACACACACCTGATCCCCGGGCAGGGCCGGACAGTGCCGAGCAGCGTCAACTATTCATCCCGGCCACTCAGGCGCGGCCGGATCACCCGACGTCGGGAGACACCCGCCGAGCGCGGGAGTCGGGACGGCCAGCGAGGATGCCGGCGAGGATCTCTGCGCCGTCGACGACCCGCGGGCCTGGGCGGTTGAAATAGGCAGGCCCGTCGACCACCCACACCTGCCCCTGACGAACCGCGGGCAGGTCCGCCCAGCCGGGTTGCGCCGCCGCCACCGACAACTCGTCGAAGGTCCGCTCGGGCGTGAACCCGCACGGCCCGAACACCACCACCTCGGGAGCCAGGTCGGCGACCACCGACCACGGGTGCGGGGTGCTGTGCGAGCCCGGCCCGAGCAGCAGAGACCGCCCGCCCGCGTAGGTGATCTGCTCCGGCACCCAGTGCCCGCCGGGCATCAACGGGTCGATCCACTCGACGAACAGCACCGTCGGCGCGCCGGTCGCCGATCCCGGCAATGCGGCGAGGCGACGCCCGGCGTCGGCTCGGATCTCCGCCGCCCTGCCTTCGGCGCCGGTCAGCGCGGCCACGGCGTCGACCGTGTCCAGGATCCCGTTGATGGTCCGCGCCTCCAGGGACACCACCCTGGTGTCGAGATCGATCAGACGAACCGCGTCGTTGACCCGCTCGTAGGAGACCGCGCACACATCGCAGAGATCCTGGGTCAGGATCAGATCCGGCTTCAGGTCCTCCAGCATGGCGACGTCGAGCTGGTACAACGACGATCCCCGGTGCGCGTCACCGGCGATCGCCGCCGAGATCTCCCGGCTCGTCAGGGCCTCGGGCAGGGACGTCGCGGTCACCGCCGGGATGTCGGCCAAGGCCCCCGGCGGCCAGTCACACTCGTGGGTACGGCCGACCAGGTGCCTGGTCAGGCCGAGCATGGCCACGATGTCCGTGGCCGCCGGCAGCAGGGAGACGATTCGCACGTCCGCCTGCCTACCAGGCGCGACCGAGCCGCGTCCACTCCCGGCAGCGAGGCCACGGCGGCCATCAACGTGGCCAACGAGCGCCTCAGCTCAGCACGCCTCGACGCTGCTCTCGATGGCGCGCCTCCCGGCTCGGTTCGGTTGGCAGCGTTGCTGCGCTTCGCTGCTGCACTGCTGGCTTCGACAGCTCGGCCTCCCTGGTCCATCCGAGAAACCGGCGGTGCAGCACGCCGGCCGGGGTCCAAGGCATGTCCTCGGTCGCCTGAACGAGGTAGGACCCGAGGTAGAGGGCCAGCGACACGGGAGCATCCGCATACTCCGCCCGCAGCTCGCGCTTCCGGGTCAGGCAGGGCCAGGGCAGGCCGCAGCCCTCGCAGCTCCAGATCGGCATGACCGGGCCGTGGACGGTCACCGCACACCCGCCAGGAAGCGAACGGTGATCGCCCGTGCCTGCCGACTGGTCGCCCGATCGACCTGCCAGCACGGGTACGGCGTGAGCAGTGCCCACCACGCCCGGCAGCCGCTGCACATGCCGTCAGGCCCTCGGACGTGCACCGCGATGGTCGCCTTCTGCTGCCCGCCACTCACTGCTCACCTTCCTGCGGCCAGTGGCCACGATTGATCGGAATCCGGTGCCGGGCACGGCATGGCAGATCGGCTCCACAACGGCAGATATGCCGCCAGAGCCGCCACGACCACACCGGCCGATGCCTGCGGGCGAGAGTCAGCGCGGTGGCCGAGAGGCATTCGTCATACGAGACGCGCCGCACGGACCCTCCCTCGTTCGAGCACGAGGACGGCCTCTTGCCCTCGAAGCTGAGGGGACGCGGCGGCCAGGCGATACCCGCACCGCCCGCCGCATCCCGTGAGCAAGAAGCTACGGTGGGTCGCGGAGCGGAATGGGTACGGTTCCTAACCTTGGATCACGAAAGCAACCCGACCTTGATCGCGAGGTCACGGGCGTCGTCACGAGTGGAACGCGGGCCGTCGAGCAGGTCCAAGGTGATCTGGCGGGCATAACCGTTGAAGCGGATCGTCTCCGGGGCCGATTCGTACGCCTGCCGGAGGGTCATCATGGCCGCTTCCTTGTCGTCCTTGCCGTAGTGCGCCCGCGCGACTTCGATGAGATGGCGTGCCCGGCGCGGCCTCGACGGGATCGCGGCGGAATCATGACGGCGGGCCTGTCGCACCGCCTCACCGGACTTCTGCAACTCCACCGCCACGGTCACCGCGTGAGCGCCCATGATGACCTGTGAGAACGATGTCTGCGGCTGATAGAAGCCCTGCGGCAGGCGCTGCGCCACCCGGTCCGCGCGGTCCCAGTACCGCCAGGCTCGACCGTCCTCA
Organism: Micromonospora cabrerizensis; assembly: GCF_022230955.1. GTDB lineage: Bacteria > Actinomycetota > Actinomycetes > Mycobacteriales > Micromonosporaceae > Micromonospora > Micromonospora cabrerizensis. Next base: position 67,681 of record NZ_JAKKFI010000089.1, on the reverse strand, counting down.
CCAGCGCGGGCCGCGGTGTAGGCAGCCTCGAAGTTCAGTGCACCCCAGAGCGCCAACAGGTTCGTGTTCCCGTCGGCCGTGCGCAGCTCCAGCGCCGACAGGAGGTCCACCGTCACCGCCATCGCAGTGTCCCAATCACCGGCATCCCGATGTACCTGGCACAGGAACCATCCCGCGCACGCCAGCGCCTCCGGGTCGCCGGACTCCTGTGCCGCCACCATCGCTCGGTCCGCGACCCGCCACAACAACTCGGCGGCGGGTTGGTAGGCAAGAAACATCTGCGTCAGCCCGAACGTCTCCGCCAACAGGGCTTGAGCCTGCCGACGCTCATCACCCTCGTACGCCAACGCGGCGCGCTGCACGTCGCGCAGCAGCCCCGGCAACAACCCGCCCAACACCGTGCGGTGATCCGACGCCTGATGGCGTGCCCGCCAGGCCATCGCAAGCCGCTCTCTCAGGCTCGTCAACGACTCCGGGGAAGCCTCGTCGGACATTGCGAAGCGGTTCACGGCGTCACGGACGGACGCCAGCGCCGGATGCTCCGGCCCATTGACGACAGCAGACCGGGCGCTCAACTCCCCGGCCAAGGCAGACACGTCGACCTTGAGAGCACGCGCGATGGGATCCAGCATGTGAATGCGCGGCGGCAAGATGCGATCGGTCTCCACTGCCTTGACCCACTCGGCGCTGCGCCCGACCAACCCCCCGAGCACCGCACGGGTCTTCCCGGACCGCTCCCGGTAGACCTTCAACCGCTGCCCGAAAGTCAACTCCGGCAAGGAATCCATCCCGGACCTCCTCGTAGCGCGGGACGCAGCGTCGACGCTCAGGCCGCCGTGCCACCCAACGCTACCGGCCGGCCTGCCGCCTCATAACCCTCACACGCCGCGCGCTGCCTTCCACGCCGACACCCAAAGCCCTGGACTCCTCGCTGGCAAGTTCCGGGGCGCTTCGTGCGGCGACATCCGTCCTCGCACGCGACCTCGGGCGACGCACTGCCACCCGAGCTGCTGTTCCAGGGCCCTTGACCTGGGCGCGCGGTCCGCCATCATCCGAGCTTGTCCACTGGCGTCCGCACCGATCGTCACTCGGTTAGTCCCCCAGGATCGCCCGCCTCGCCCACCCGCACAACATTCTCACGGGTCGCCCGCCACACATGCCGGGGCAACGCCTTGTTGAGCTACAGGCGCTAGCTGAGTAACAGTTGCCCGTCGGCGACCAACATCGCCACGCCCGCCAATATCATCAACACCCCGAAGAGCCTGTCGAACACAATGAAGAAGGTGCGGCGTCGAGCCAGTCGGTCATCCGTCCACCTGAAGGGACTCAGCGGACGCACGATCTGCATCGATAGTTCTATATGTTTTGTCGCGATGCCGCGATAGTCACTCGCGAGGGCCGCTCCAATCACGATGAAGAGCAATCCCAATAGAAGTCCGAGCAGAACCTGCCACATCACGATGCCTCCGCCGAACGGATCCCGGGCAGCCCCGCTGACACAGCGAGGCTAGACGACATCCTCAAGCCATCCCGTCTGCCGCCGACCCGCCCTCCTGGGGAGTGGGCTGCTCCTCGGACCGGCCAGCGCCGCAGCGGACGGACCGACACGTCTCAGCCGTCGACGCCGTCGAGCAGCGCGCGTCGCAGCGCCAGCCGGTGCTCCCGGCGGATCTCCGCCTCCCGGTACCGTCGCCGGTCCCCGTCGGTCTCCGGCAGCAGCGGCGGCACCGTCCGGGGCTGACCGTCGTCGTCGATGGCGACCATGACCAGGTGTGCGGTGGCCACGTCGGTGGGTGGCACCGCCCGGTCCCACCGGTCGGCGGTCACCTTGACGGCCACCTCCATCGAGCTGCGGCCGGCCCAGGTGATCCGGGCGTCGACGTGTACGACGTCGCCGACCCGCACCGCGCGCAGGAACGCGGTCTCGTCGATGGCGGCGGTCACCGCCGGCCCGTCGGAGTGCCGGGCGGCGACCACACCGGCGACGGAGTCGATGAGGTTGAGGATCCGGCCGCCGTGCACCGTACCCATCAGGTTGGTGTGGTGCTGGTCCATGATCTGCGACAGGGTGAGGTGCGACGCCGACGGCGCTCGGCCGGCGATCGTGGTGGTGTCGTGCACAGCGGTAGTCCGTCCCTCGGGAAACCACACCGCCGGGTCACGGGCACACGCTGACGAGGACGCGCCACACGCACGGCCCGTCACCCGCCCAGCCCACCCGCGAGGCCGACGGCAGCGCACACGGTTGTGTACGCGGCGCCGGCAGGTCTTCGGACTCGCGGGCCTGACCGGTCGCGCCGGTCCCCTACTGGCCGTCGCTTCCCAGGCCCGCTGGCCCAGTGCTGATGACGGCGGTCGTTCCCACTCACCGCTGCGGGGCAGCCCCGGATTTCCACCGGGTTCCCTCTTACGACGCCCAGTCGGTCCCGACGGGGCGAACCAGCGCCGTCGGCAGCATAGCTGGCCAGGGATTCCGTCCATCCGGCGCGTCGTACCGCAGCCGCACGGCGTCCTCGTCGTCACCTTTTGCCATCTGAGGAAAAAGATCGCCAGCTCTTGAAAAAAGTCTCGCGACGGTCAGGATATTCAGATGCGTCGTCTCCCTCAGACTTGCGGGCGGGTGGTCTCGGGCCTCCTCGCGTTCCTCCTCGCCTCGGCGGTTGCCCTCCTCGCGTCCGCCCAACCCGCCGCAGCTCACGGGACTCTCGCCATGTCCACACCGGCGAGCGGCGCCACGGTGAACGAGCCAGTGACGTCGGTGCAGCTCTACTTCACCGAGAAGGCCGCCGCCAACGCGTTCTTCACCATCACCGCCCCGGGCGGCGTCCGGGTCGACAACGGCTGGTCGTACGGGGAGCCGAAGCCCCTGGACAAGCCGGTGCGGGAGTATTTCCTGGTCAACGGGCAGTTCGAGCCACGGGAGTACACGACCGGGTTCCCCGCGGTGGTGCCCGTCTCCCACCTGCCGGCCAAGGGCGAATACTCGGTGAGCTACCTGTCGGTCGCCTCGGACGGCGACACCGTGCGGGGCACGTTGACCTTCCGCTACAACGGTCGGGTGACGGCAGCTCCACAGGGGTGGAGCCCGCCGTCGACCCAGCCGGACCCGGCGCTGGTGGCCGCCACCGAGCAGCACGGATCATCCGGGCAGGCCTCCGCGGTTCCGACCACCGGGGCCGAGTCGGCGGCCCCGCCGACCGCGGCTGCGGCGGCCCCGCCGACCGGGTCGGCCGATGAGAGCGGCTCCGGAGCACTGGCGTGGGCCGGCTTGGCGGTGGCGGCCGGGGCGGTGGCCGGGTTCGTCGTCTGGCGTCGCCGATCGGCATCCGCCGGCCGATCCACCGGCCGGGGCCGTACCTCGTCGGCGGCCTCCGGTCGACGCGGCGGCGGCGCCCGTCCCACGGGCAAGGCCGCCGCGGGCAAGGCTGGCGCGGGCAAAACCGTCGGTGGCAAGGCCAGCAGTGGCAAGGCCAACGGTGCCAGGGCCAGCAGTGGCAGGAACAACGGTGGCACGGTCGGCGCGGCGACCGGCATCGTGGCGCAGACCACGGGCGACAAGCGACGCCCCACCACCGTGCCGGCGGCACGCAAGGGCGACGCGGTCGTCACCGCCCGCACGGGCGTCGCAATCGATCCGACGCCGACCGATCAGGCGGCGAAGGCGCCCGCCACCACGGACGACGCGCCAATTGTCGACCCCGACCCACGGCCCGACACGGACCTCGCCGCCGTGACATCGGGGTCCCGGCTCAGCAACACCCACCTGGCGCTGCTCGTCGGCGGGCTGGTGATCGCCCTGCTGGCCGGGTTCGGGCTGGCGCGCATCGGGGCCGGCGACCAGAGCCCGACGGGCGGCAACGCCCGACCGGCCGCGGGCGGTCCGCCCGCCGCGGGGCAGGCGGAGTCCGCGACCGACGGGCACCAACACCCGGCGGGCACCGGGCCGCACACGCATCGCGGTGACGGCGCCACGGGCGAAACGCTGGCGACCGGGACGACGGTCAGCGCCGGTGGCTACACCCTGCAACCGCTGGAGCGGTCCCAACCCCCAGGTGTACGCGCGGACTACCGGTTCCGCATCGTCGGGACCGACCGGCAGCCGGCGACACGCTTCGCGGTCGTGCACGACAAGCCGTTGCACCTGATCGTGGTGGGCCGCGACCTGTCCGGCTACCAGCACCTGCACCCGACGATGGCGCCCGACGGCACCTGGAGCGTTCCCCTGAGCCTGGCGCGGCCGGGCGGCTACCGCGTCTACGCCGACTTCTCCGTCACCGCGACCAACGGCGCGCAGGTCCCTCTCGTGCTGGGCGTCGACCACACCGTGCCCGGGGCGCACACCCCGACCGCGCTGCCGCCGGTGCAGGCGAAGACGACGGCCGGGCCGTACGAGGTGTCGATGAACGGCACCCCGACGGTGGGCGTGACGGCGCCGATGCACTTCCAGGTCAGCGGCGCTCCGACCACGCCGGTGCAACTGGAGCCGTACCTGGGCGCGTACGGGCACCTGGTCGTCGTCCGCGAGGGTGACCTCGGGTACGTGCACGTCCACCCCGAGCCGGAGTTGGTCGACGGGTCGGTCAAGTTCTGGCTGACCGCCCCGAGTTCCGGCAGGTACCGGGCGTTCTTCGACTTCCAGGTCGCCGGGAAGGTGCACACCGCCGAGTTCACGATCAACGTGCCCTGAGCCCGGAACTTTCTCCCTGCTGCGGCCGACCAACCAGCCAGCAGCAATCATCGGAGGAAGAACACATGCGCACCACCAGCCCGCTCGGTCCACGCCGCTCGGCCACCGTCCTCGCCGCCGCCATCCTGGCGCTGGGGGTCGCCGGCTGCGGCTCGTCCGACTCGTCGTCGGCGGCGCAGCCGAGCCCGTCCGCGTCGGCCTCGGCGAACCCGGACGCCGGTGTGATCGGCATTCGTGACCCGTGGGTCAAGGCGGCCGACAAGGGGATGACGGCGGCCTTCGGGACGCTGGTCAACGAGGGCGACAGCGATGTCACGCTGACCAGTGCCACGACCCCGCTGTCGCCGATGGAGCTGCACGAGATGGCCATGAAGGACGGCAAGATGGTCATGCGGCAGAAGCAGGGCGGCATCGTGATCAAGGCCAAGGGCACGCACGCGTTGGAGCCCGGTGGCGATCACCTCATGCTGATGAACCTCACCAAGCCGGTCCAGGCCGGGGACGAGGTGACGTTCACCCTGACCTTCGCCGACGGCAGGACCCAGCAGTTCCGTGCGGTGGCCAAGCCGTTCACCGGCGCGCAGGAGAGCTACGCCCCCGGGCACGGCGAGCCGATGCCCGGCATGAGCGCCACGCCGGGAATGAGCATGAGCCCGGCATCGTGACCGGGACGTCACCCGTCCGGCCGGTGAGCAGGCGTGGCCTGCTCACCGGCGGGGCTCTCGCCGTCGGCGGTGCCGTGGCCGGCGGGGCCACGATCGCCGCGACCCGCGCCGGGCAGTCCGGGCCACCGGCGGCGAGCGCTGCCGACGCGACGCTGGCGGCGACCGTCGGCGGCCTGGTCGAGCCGTTCCACGGCACCCGGCAGGCCGGGGTGGCCACCGAACCGCAGGCGCACGCCGCATTCGTCGCGTTCACCCTGCGGGCCGGCACCGACCGGGCCGCGCTGGGGCGGATGCTGCGGCTGCTCACCGACGACGCGGCCCGGCTCACCCGGGGCCAACCCGCTCTGGCCGACACCGAAGCCGAACTCGGGCTGCTGCCGGCACGGCTGACGGTGACCTTCGGCTTCGGGCCCGGCCTGTACCGGGCCGCCGGTGTCGACGACCGGCGGCCGACCTCGGTCGCCGATCTGCCCTCGTTCCGCGTCGACCGGCTCCAGCCGGCCTGGTCCGGCGGTGACCTGCTGGTGCAGATCTGCGCGGACGACGCGATCACCGTCGCCCACGCCCAACGGGTCCTGATCAAGGACAGCCGGCCCTTCGCCACCGTCCGCTGGGTCCAGCAGGGCTTTCGGCGCAGCCCCGGCGTCGAGCCGGGCGGCCACACCCAACGCAACCTGTTCGGCCAGCTCGACGGCACCGCCAACCCCCGACCCGGCACACCGTTGGACACGGCACTCTGGGTGCCGGACGGCCCGGCGTGGCTGCGCGACAGCACCACAGTGGTGGTGCGGCGCATCAGCATGAACATGGAGACGTGGGACCTGCTCGGCCGCGCCGATCGCGAACTCGCCGTCGGGCGGCGGCTCGACACCGGCGCTCCCCTCACCGGCACCGCCGAGCACGACGAGCCCGACTTCGCCGCCACCGACGCCGACGGGCTCACCGTCATCCCCGACTTCTCGCACCTCACCCGGGCGCACGTCACCGACGACCGGCTCAAGATCCTGCGCCGGCCCTACAACTACGACGGGGCGCCGACGGCGGACGGCCACGCCGACAGCGGGTTGATCTTCGCCTCGTACCAGGCCGACATCGCCCGGCAGTTCCTGCCCATCCAACGCCGGCTGGCCGACCGGGACCTGCTCAACGAATGGACCACGCCGATCGGGTCCGCCGTCTTCGCCATCCCGCCCGGCTGCCCGCCGGACGGGTGGATCGGCCAGCAGGTGCTCGGATGATCCCGCCAACCGGAGACACCGCCATGACCGCACCGTCGTCCCGTCGCACCGCCGCCCGGCTCGGCGCGGCGGTGCTCGCCGTCGTCGTGGCACTGCTCGTCCCGGCGTCGCCGGCCTGGGCGCACAACTCGCTCAAGTCGGCGACGCCGGCCCGGGACGCGACAGTGCCGCTCGCACCGACCGAGGTCACCCTCGAATTCATGCAGCGGCTCGACCCCACCTTCACCACCATCGTGCTCACCGACGCCGCCAGGCGGAAGCTCGCCACCGGCGCCCCGGTGGTCACCGGGGCGAAGAGCACGGTCCAGGTGACCGACACCCTGCCCAACGGGACGTACACCGTCGCCTACCGGGTCGTCTCCGCCGACGGGCACCCGGTCCAGGGGTCGTACCCGTTCACGGTGGCCGACCCCGCGTCCAGTGCCGCGCCGGTCGCCGACGCCGGTACGTCGGCCGCCACCCCGTCCGCCGTCGCCGCGGTGCCGACCGACGGCGGCCCGGGTGCCGGCGTCCTCGTCGCGGGTGCCGCGCTGGCCGCGCTCGTCGTGGTGGCGGCCGGGCTGCTGTGGCGGCGGGCCGCCCGTCGCTGACCCGACCCGCTCTCGCACGGTCGCGTCACCTCAACACTTCACAGGTCAGGGTCACCACGTGTCCGACACACATCACCGGCAGCTCGCCAGCGACGATCCGATCGCGGCGTCCACTGTCACCACCACCCCGGCCGCCACCACCGTGGCGTCCGCCGGTTCGCTCCGGTCCGCGGCCCGCCGGCACAGCTTTGCGGGGTACGGCTGGTTCGTCACGGTCGCCGCGGTCATCTCGGGGGTCGTCCTGCTGGTGCTCGGCCTCCGGGTCGGTGGCGCCCTCACGGCCGCGCTGCCCGGCCTCCCCGACGCGGGACCGTTCACGACCCGGGCGTTGCCGGCGGTCCGGTTGCTCGCCGACGGCCTCGCCACCGTCACCGTCGGTATGCTGGTGACGGCCGCGTTCCTGCTGCCCGGTGACGGCCGCAGCGTCTCGCCGCACGGCTACCTGCTCCTCCGGCGGGCCGGTGTCGCCGCGCTCGGGTGGTCCGTGACGGCCCTGGCCCTGATGGTGCTGACGGTCTCGGACCTGCTCGGGCAACCGCTGGCGACGCTTCGGCCCGCGACGGTCGTCAGCTTCGCCACCACCATCTCGCAGGGGCAGTCGCTCACGGTGCAGGCCGGGCTGGCCCTGGCCGTCGCGGTGCTGTCCCGATCCGGGGTGTCCCGGGGGCTGGCCGCGACCGTCACGATCCTGGCCCTGGTCGCGGTGCTGCCTCCGGCCTTCACCGGCCACTCCGCCGGGGCGGGCAACCACCAGATCGCCGTCACCAGCCTGGCCCTGCACATCCTGGCCGCCGCGGTGTGGGTCGGTGGCCTCGTCGCCCTGCTGATGGTGCGACGCAGCCGACTGTTGGCCGACGCCGCCACCCGCTACAGCCGGCTCGCGCTGGGCTGTTTCGTGGCCGTGTCGGTCAGCGGGCTGGCCAACGCCGCCGTCCGCCTCGGTGCCGTGGACCAGCTGTGGCAGTCCCGCTACGGCTGGCTGGTCCTCGGCAAGCTCGCCGCCCTGCTGATCCTCGGCGCGCTCGGCGCGGCCCACCGCGTCCGTACGCTGCCGGCGTTGCGCGCCGGACGGCGTTGGGCGTTCGGCCGGTTGGCCGCCGGGGAGCTGACCGTGTTCGCCGCCACGGTGGGGCTGGCGGTGGCGCTGTCGCGCAGCCCCACACCCATCCCCGACGACGGCGTCGACGCCGACCCGATCACCGAGCTGCTCGGCTTTCCGATGCCCGCCGCGCCCACGGCGGAACGCCTGCTCGGGCAGCCGGTGCCGGACATGTTCTTCCTGACCCTCTGCGCCCTCGGTGTCGGCGGCTATCTGGCCGGGGTACGACGACTGCGCGCGCGAGGCGACCACTGGCCGGTCACCCGGACGGCGAGTTGGCTGGGCGGGATGCTCCTGCTGGCGGCGGTCACCGACCTCGGCGTCGCCCGCTACGCGTACGTGCTGTTCAGCGCGCACATGGCACAGCACATGGTGTTGTCGATGCTGGTGCCGATCCTGCTGGTCGGCGGCGCGCCGGTCACCCTCGCCCTGCGCGCCCTGCGCCGACCGGCCGACCCCCGGGTGCGCGGCGCCCGGGAGTGGCTGCTGATCGCGGTGCACAGCCGCGTCGCCAGAGTGCTCACGCACCCGCTCGTCGCACTGGGCATCTACACCGCCAGCCTGTTCGGCCTGTACTTCAGTGACCTGCTCGGTGTGCTGATGCGCTCGCACCTCGGTCACCTCGCGATGCTCACCCACTTCGTGGTGGCGGGTTGCCTGCTGTTCTGGGTGCTCATCGGTGTGGACCCGGGCCGCCGGCGCCTCCCCCATCCCCTCCTGGTGATCATTCATCTGGCGTCGATGATGGCGCACGGCTTCTTCGGCCTGGTCCTCATGCAGACGACCACCGTCCTGGCCCCCGACTGGTACACCGCTGTCCACCCCGCCTGGGCGACGTCACTGCTGGCCGACCAGAAGCTCGGCGCGGGCATCGCCTGGGCGTTCGGAGAGCTGCCCGCCGTCGCCGTCATGATCATCCTGATCCGCCAGTGGATTCGTGCCGACCAGCGTGAACAGGGCCGCCTGGACCGGGCCGCCGACCGGGCCGACGCCAGCGGCGAGGAGGACGACCTCGCCCGCTACAACGCGTTCCTCGTCGCGGCCGCCCGCACCGACGGCGACCCGCCCCGCGCGGCCGGGCCCGACCGACCCTGACCTCGGCGGATCGACCTTCGGCATTTCCCGGGAACCGGCGGCGCTGGTCATCCGACTACCAGACAGAGCCGACGCGACACACCACCGGGCGACCAGACCAGTACGGGAACCGCCTTCGGGTGCTTCCCGACTCTTCCGATCGGATCACCATGTCTCTTACCGAGTTGTCCGGCACGCCGACGCCAGAACCCTCCACCACCGAGAAACCGGCCCGGCCGGTCCGGCGAGTGTCGCCGTTCGGCGCGCTGCTGCTGCGGCTGCACTTCTACGCCGGCATCCTCGTCGCCCCGTTCCTGGTGGTCGCCGCGCTGACCGGGCTCGCCTACACCACGACCCCGCAGCTCGACTCGATCCTCTACGGCGACCAGTTGACCGTCGCCCAGGTGGGTGACCGTCAGCTCCCGTTGGCCGAGCAGGTCGGTGCCGCGCGGAACGCGCACCCCGCCGGCAGCATCACCGCCGTGCAGCCCGGCGACGGCGACCGGACCACCAAGGTGGTGTTCTCCCTGCCGGAACTCGGCGAGAACCAGCACACCGTCTACGTCAACCCGTACACGGCCGAGTCCCAGGGGCAGCTCACCACCTGGTTCGGCTCCACACCGGCCACCACCTGGCTGGACGACCTGCACCGCCACCTGCACCTGGGCACGGTGGGCGAGCACTACTCCGAGCTGGCCGCGAGCTGGCTGTGGGTGATGGCGCTGGGCGGGGTCATCCTCTGGTGGCGTCGACGCAGCGTCGCCCGAGCCACCGCCCGGCACCTGCTCGTGCCGGACCTGTCCACGGGCAGGGGCGTCCGCCGTACCCGGGGATGGCACGCCACCACCGGCATCTGGCTCACCGTCGGCCTGCTCTTCCTCTCGGCCACCGGCCTGACCTGGTCCCGCTACGCCGGCGCGAACTTCGCCTCCGGCCTCGACGCGCTCAACGCCCGCACACCGGAGATCTCCACCAGCCTCACCGCGGTCCCGGCCGAGCCGGGCGGCGGTCACCATCACGGTGACGCCGGGGCGGGCGGGACGGTCGAGTCGGCGGCCTTCGACCGGGTCCTGACCGTCGCCCGTGATGCGGGACTCGCCGGGCCGGTCGAGATCATCCCCGCGCAGGAGCCGGGCTCCGCCTGGACCGTCACGCAGATCGACAACACTTGGCCGGTCGCCAAGGACCGCGTCGCCGTCGACCCGGCCGCCAGCACGGTCACCGACCGCAGCGACTTCGCCGACTGGCCCCTGCTGGCCAAACTCAGTGGCCTCGGCATCCAGGCCCACATGGGGCTGCTCTTCGGCCTGGTCAACCAGATCCTGCTGGCCGCGCTCGCCCTCGGGCTGCTCTGCGTCATCGTCTGGGGCTACCGCATGTGGTGGCAACGCCGACCCACCCGCAGCGACCGCCGCGCCTTCGCCGGCACCCTACCGGCCCGTGGCGGCGTGCGTGGCCTGCCGCTCTGGGCACTGCTGATCGGCGTACCGGTGGTCGCGGCGGTGGGCTGGGCGCTGCCGCTGTTCGGGCTCACCCTGCTCGCCTTCCTCGTCATCGACGCCGTCGCCGGCGCGGTGTCCCGACGCCGACGACCTGCCGAGGCGCCCACGTCTCCGGCACCGGCCGGGACCTGATCCGGTGGTCCGGCCGCCCGTGCGACGGGCGGCCGGACGCCGCACCTGACCAGGCCGCCAGGCTCGGAGCGGTCGCGATGACGGTGGTCAGATCACCGTTTGTTTGGTGGTCGGCAGGGCGTCGACCATCGACTTCTGCACGTTGATCGTGTCCGCGATGATCTCGTGGGGCGTGTTGGCCATCCACTGCATCACCGAGATGTCCTCGAAGCGCGGGTGCCGGAACATCTCCAGGAACACCAGCGGTTCGTCACCGGTGTTCTCGATGTAGTGCCCGTAGGCGAAGGGCACGTAGCCCACGTCGCCGGCCTGGAAGTCGAACGTCCGGGCGGCGGCCTGGGACGCGAAGACGCCCATCCGGCCGGTGCCGGAGATGTAGTACTGCCACTCGTCGGTGGTGGGATGCCAGTGCAGCTCGCGCATTCCCCCGGGCTCGACCTCGACGAGGGCCGCGGCGGTGGTCACGGACGCGGCGAAGTTGGTCGAGTCGGTGACCCGGACCGTCCCGCCCTGGAAGCGTTGCGGGGTCTGGGCGGTCATCCGGTGTTTGAAGCTGCGCGGGATGTCGCCGGTGGGGCTGACCACCCGGTCCTGTTGCAGGGGCGGCGGGACGTCGCCCTGGAAGATGTACTTCTCCCGCTCGGGCAGGTTCTCCATCTGTTCCATCGTCCAGCCGAAGTTCTTGGCCAGGACGTGCCGGGGCGTGTGGGCGAAGAAGTCGCTGAGCAGGAAGGTGTTGTTCTCCGAGAAGGCCCCGTCGTCGAAGACGAGCAGGAACTGGGCGCCGTCGGCCAGCGCCTGGATGTTGTGCGGTACGCCCTGCGGAAAGAACCACAGGTCGCCCTCCTTCACGTCCTCGATGAAGTTGCGTCCCTCGTGGTCGACCGCGCTGATCCGGCAACTGCCGCTGAGCATGTACGCCCACTCGGACTGCTGGTGCCAGTGGATCTCGCGGTACCCACCGGGCTCCAGTCCGAACTGGACACCGGCCAGTTGGGTGGCGATCGGCAGGTCGCGGGCGGTGACCTCCCGGGTCCAGCCACCCTTCTCCACCCGGGTGTGCGCCTGGGAGAACGAGAACTTCAGGTTGGGCACCAGCCGGCTGTCGGTCGTCGGCGGCACCACCAGATCGGGGTTCTGCCGCTCGAGTTCGATGTTGCGGCCCGGGATGGGCGGGCCACCCTGGTCGCCGCGGCGCGGCTGGGGATCGCTGTTCGCCATGATCGTTGTCTCCTCATGTCGGTTGGGTCGGCCCGGGCGCGGACACGGATCTGTCTCGCGGGCGCGGCCGGGACGGCAGGCCCAGCAGGGCGCGTACCGCGGGCCATCCGTACTGGACCGCGATCGCGGCGGGAACCGCCACCGCGGTCGCCACCACCACCAGACGGGTCCACGGCGGAGCGTGGCCACCCGCCCCGGTGCTGGCGAACACAATGAGAGCCAGCAGTACGACCCGGAGCCGGTTCACGCCGGGAAGGCTGGTCCGCTCCGGGTTCTCGCCCCGATCGTTGGCTGGCGAGTGGCGGTCGGGCCGACCGGTCGCGCTGCTCGGCAGCCAACGATCAAGGGGAGACGACGTCGTGTGGGCCATGCTTCGATGATCGGGGCCACGCCGGTGCCGTCGCATCACGTGATCGCGCCATTACGTTCCGTCAGATCCGGGACGAACCAGACCTGTGGGAGCCCGAACCACCGGGCGGGGTCCTTTCGCCGCAATCCCGCCGGTTCGTCGATCTGGTCGCCCGCCTCTGCCGCCGTGGATAGGCTCGGTCGCAGGACGGCATTTCGACGCGCCGGGTAACCACCGGGGAGAACGCCATTGTCCGAATCATCCTTCAACGCCGGAGCGATCCCGGCTGACGACATCGCCACCAACACCGAACAGCGACAACGGTGGCTGTTCGCCGAGGCTGATCAGCTCCGGCTCGCCGGGCGCGGTCAGACGGCCCTGCGCACCCTGGCAGTGGAGATCGCAGCGAATGGCCGCGGCGAGCGACACCGCGCCCTGCTGCTCGGCCGCCTGGCCCAGATCGCGGCACTGGAGCCACCGTCGGTCGCCCTCGCGGGCCTACGGGAGTCGCTGAACCAGCGACTGGACGCCCCGAGCCGAGCCACTCTGCTCGCCACCATCGCCACCATCGCAGCCCGCGCCGGACATCCCGACGCCGACGCCCTGCTGCGCGAGGCGGGCACGGCGCACGCCACATCGGGTGACCGGTCATCCGCCCATCACCTCGCCCTCGGCCGGGCCGCCCGCGCGCTGTCGTACGGAGATCTGCCCGGCGCGCACGCCGTCCTGGCGGCCCTGGACCCCGACGCCAGGGCGGCCCGACGGGACGCCACCTCGGTCCGGACCGAAGGAATCCTGGTGCAGCTCGGTCTGGGCCGGCACCAGGACGCCCGGACGGCGACCGGTCAGGCCTTCGGCGACACGACCTCGACCGGTACGCCGCTGAGCGGCACCCTGACCGCCCTGGACTGCCTGCGCATGGTCGCGGTGGGTGAGTTGCCCGAGGCTGCCGCCCTCGCCTCCACCAGGCTCGGATCCGGCTCGGCGGAGCTCAGCCAGGAGACACGTGCCCTGCTGGTCACGGTCATCGCGGAGGTGCACTACCGCCGAGGCGACCACCACGCGGCGCGCGCTGTCCTCCGCACCTGCCTCACCCGGAGACGGTGGCCGGACAGTACCGTGTGGACACCCGCTCTTTGTGTCGCCGTCCGCGATCCCGCCCTCAACGAGCCGGCGAACCTCCTCGACAGGATCGTCGCCGACCTGCACCGGTCGGTGCGCTCACTCCTGCCGGTGCCGCAGTTCGGCCCCCGCCTGGTCCGCGCGGCGGTGACCACTGGCGACACGCAGGCCGCCCGCCGGGTCACCGAACTGGTCGCACTGGTGGCCACCCGGACTCCGGTCCCGCTGTGGCAGGCACTGGCGGACCAGACCAGAGGGCTGCTCGACGGCGACCCCGGCGCCCTGCGGTCGGCGGTCGACGGGCTGCGCACCACCACCGCGTGGCCGGCTCTGGCCGACGCGTTGCTCGACCTCGCCAACAGCCCTCGGCTGCGCCCGGCGCAGGCATGGGATGCCGCGCACGAGGCGGCGGCCCTCTACGCCCGCATCGGCGCGCCGGGCGATCAGGCGACCGCCGACCGACGATGCGCCGAGCTCGCGGCCACCCCGCGCCGTCGGTTGTCGATCGACGAGCCGCCGCGTACGGGCATCGAGGCGCTCACGCCCGCCGAGGAGCGGGTGGCCGAGATGCTTGCCGCCGGTGCCACCAAGAAGGAGGCGGCCGGGCACCTCTTCGTCTCCTTCCACACGGTGGACACCCAGCTCCGGTCCATCTACCACAAGCTGGGTATCCACAACCGGATGCAGCTGGTGCGGGCCTGGGACCGGTACAGGTCGACAATCAGCTGATGACCGAACCAGCCGACCTGACCCCGCTCGCCGAGGGCGTGGAGTGCGAATTCATGTACTCCTACGAGTCGCGGGCGCCCGAGCCCGCGTACACCGATCTCGGGATCGCGACCACGCGCATCGGCGGTGGCGTCGCCCTCGCGATGCGCGACGACCCCTCCGGTGGGTACTGGAGCAAGGCGCTCGGCTTCGGCATCACCGAGCCGTTCACCGCACGGACCCTGGATCGCGTCCTCGACTTCTACCGGGAGCAGGGCGTCGCTCAGGCCGTCCTCCAGCTTGTCCCGTCGGTGCTGCCCGCGGGCTTCGACGAGATCGCCGCGGCACGCGGGCTCGAAGCGGGGAGCACCTGGGTCAAGCTCGCCGCCCGGCCCGGTGACGTGCCTGCGGCCCCGACCCGCCTGCGCCTCGGCCCGGTGCCGACGGCCGAGGCGCAGCGCTGGGCGAACGTGCTGCTCTCCGGCTTCGGTATGCCGGCCGGCGGGCTCACCGACATGCTGGCGGCGACCGTGGGCGAACCGGCCTGGAGACCGTACGCGGCGTGGGACGACGCGGAGCTGGTGGCGGGCGGCAACCTGTTCGTGCACGACGGGAGCGCCTCGCTCAACGCCGCCGCGACGGCACCCGGTCACCGCGGCCTCGGTGCGCAGTCGGCGCTGATCGCCGCCCGCGCCCGAGCCGCGGCCGAGGCCGGATGCCGGTGGCTGTTCGCCGAAACCGGGAAGCCCGCACCGGGTGCGCAGAACCCGTCGCTGAACAACCTGCGCCGGGCGGGGCTGGTGCCGCTCTACGAGCGCCGCAACTGGGTCTGGCGGTCAGCTCCCTGACCTGGCCGTCACTTCTCGCTGTCGAGCAGGTCCATCATCGGCGCGGCGTACCGCTGGCCGGAGGCGGCACCGGCCGGCACCGCGCGCTCGATCTCGTCCACCGTCTCCTGATCCAGCGTCAGGTCGGCTGCGGCCAACGACTCGGCCAGCCGATCCCGCCGGCGCGCGCCGACCAGTGGCACGACCTGCTCGCCCTGCGCGGCCACCCAGGCGATCGCCACCTGGCTCGTGGTGGCCCCCAGCCGCTGCGCGACCCGGCCGAGAGCATCCACGAGGCGCAGGTTGGCGGCCAGGTGCTCGCCCTGGAACCGTGGGCTGTTCGCCCGGAAGTCGGTGCCGGTCAGCTCACGGTCCGCCGACCAGTGCCCGCTGAGCAGACCACGGGACAGCACACCGTAGGCGGTCAGGCCGATGCCCAGCTCGCGCAGCGCCGGCAGGATCGTGGCCTCCGGGCCACGGGACAGCAGCGAGTACTCGATCTGGACGTCACTGATCGGCGCCACCGCGGCGGCCCGACGGATGCTGTCCGCGCTCACCTCGGAGAGCCCGATGTGCCGGATGTAGCCGGCCTGCCGCATGTCGAGCAGCGCGCCCACGGTTTCCTCGACCGGCACCTGCGGGTTCAGCCGCGACGGCCGGTAGATGTCGATGTAGTCGGTGCCCAACCGGCGCAGCGAGTACGCCAGCCGGTCCTTCACCGCCGCCGCCGACACGTCGTACGGTGCCGCCTGGAACCCACCGTCCGGCGTCCGGCGTGCGCCGAACTTCACGCTGACCACCATCTCGTCGCGGCGACGCTCCCGCAGCACCCGGCCGATCAGCATCTCGTTGTGGCCCGAGCCGTAGAAGTCGGCGGTGTCGACCAGGTTCACACCGGCGTCGATCGCCGCGTGCAGGGTGGCGATGCTTTCCGCCTCGTCGGCCGGCCCGTACAGGTCCGACATGCCCATCGCCCCGAGGCCGATGGTCGACACTTCCGGCCCGGAGGCACCCAACCGTCGCCGTCGTAGACCCGTCATGTTCCTCGTCTCCTTCGGTCGTCGTCGCGGTGCGTCCTGCTGCCGGGGCACCAATGTGTACGCTGTGTCCATATAACCAGCACGAAGACACTCTGTCCATATAACCGGAGGACCAGTGGCCCAGCTCACCCCGGACGCCGACCCGCCACCCCGGCGTGGCCGTGGCCGCCGGCCCGCCGACCAGGTACGCGCGGAGATCCTCACGGCCGCCGGCGACCTGCTGCTGGCCGAGGGCATGGCCGGCTTCACGATCGAGAAGGTCGCCGCCCAGGCCGGGGCGAGCCGGATGACGATCTACAAGTGGTGGCCATCCAAGGGGGCACTCGCCCTGGACGGCTACTTCACCGTCGTCGCGCCCACGCTGGCCTTCACCGACACCGCCGACATCGTCGCCGACCTGACCAACCAGCTCGTCGCCTTCGTCCACCTCGTACGCGACACCCCCGCCGGGCGGGTCATAGCCCACCTCATCGCGCAGGCGCAGACCGACCCCGAGCTGGCGGACGCCTATCGGCAGCGCTACTCGGGCCCCCGCCGGGCCCTCGCCGTCGAAGCCATCACCAGAGCCATGGCCCGCGGGCAGCTACGCCCCGACATCGACCCGGAGTCCGTGGTCGACCAACTCTGGGGCGCCTGTTACCACCGGCTCCTCGTCCCCGACCTGCCGCTCACCGAGGCCTTCGCCCGCACCCTGGTCGACAACCTCGTCCGCGGGCTGCGCTGACAGACCGACCGCCGCTCTCGCGTCGCGGGGCTCACTCGGGCGGCGTGGCTCCCGACTGCTCGCTGACCATGTACGCCGCGTACCAGTCGGGCCAGTTCTCGTCGCGCTGGCCGGTGCGTTCCTCGTGCTCGCCGTGGGCGGCCGCCGCGCGTCGCATCGCGCCGGCCAGGTCGGTCGCGGAGCCGAACGACGTCAGCCCACCCTCGATCCGACCCGGAAGCCGGTTGGTGATCTCCTGCATCAGCCAGGTGTTGCCGTCCGGGTCGCGGAACGTGGCACGCGAGACGTAGCTGCGCCGCTCCGGGTCCAGCCCGTCGACCGGGCCGGCCGGGCTGACGTGGAAGACGCCACCGACCTCGACACCGGCCGACACGAGGGCGTTCCGGGTCGCCTCGATGTCGGACACGACCAGGTAGGCCATGGCCGAGCCGGGCGCCGCCGACGTGAGCCCGGTGCCGAACTGCACGGAGCATCCGGAGCCGTGCGGGGTAAACTGGACGATGCCCGGCGGTGTCTGGTCGAGGCGCCACCCGAGGCGTACGTAGAACGCCTTCGCGCGGTCGACGTCCGACACCGGGACGACGATCACTTCGACCTTCATGTCGACGCCCTCGACGCCCGACATGCCGCTCGCTGCGCCCTGAGCACTCTTCGGGCTCATCGCTGCCCCTCCCCGATCACCACGGAACCGCTCGCGCCTCTGCGGGATGCCGCGTTCCCGACATCAGCCGGACGACACCTTCGTGGTCCTGCGCACCTCGAGGAGTCCGCCTGGCCCGAACGAGACAGCTAGACCTGTGGGTGGCCGAAGAGACCCGGAAGCCCGCCGGTGTGCAGAAAGACCACCCTGTCCCCGTGCGGGAAGCTGCCGGCCAGCAGCCCAGCCATCGCCCGGCCGGTGTAGGTGGGATCCAGGAAGACTCCCTCGTCGCGCGCCGTCGTCTCCAACGCCGCTCGCGCGCCGTCGGTCAGCGTGCGGTAGCCCGCGCCCACCTGGGAGCCGTCGATCCGCAGCGCGTCCGGCTCGACCTCGCCGACGAGCAGACCGGCGACGGTCGCCCGCGGGTCGGGCACCGCGCCGACACTCACGCCGATCACCCGCTCGGCGCCGAGTTCGCGGACGAGGCCGGCCATCGTCCCGCCGGAGCCGAGCGCGACCACCACCTCGGCCGCCTCGATGTCCGGCACCTGGGCGCGCAGCTCCCGACCGCAGTCGACGTAACCCTGGGTGGACGCGGGCGAGGTGCCACCGAACGGGATGAGGTACGCCGACCGCGTCTGCGCCTCGTGCGCCACCACCTCGGCGAGCGGACGGTGCCCGCCCCAGACGATCTCGGCGCCCGCAAGCCCGTCGAGCAGCAGGTTGCCCCGCTGGTCGTCCGGGGGCGGGCCGTCGAGCACCAGCACGCAGGCGAGGCCCAGCCGGGCGGCGGCAGCGGCGGTGAGCCGGGCGTGGTTGCTCTGCGGCGCACCGGAGGTGATCACGGTGGTGGCACCGGTGGCGAGCGCCTCGGCGCAGGTGTACTGCAACTTGCGGATCTTGTTGCCGCCCCCGCCGAGGCCGTTGAGGTCGTCGCGCTTGAACCACAGCTCGGCCAGGCCGAGCCGGGCGGCGAGCCGGGGTGCGGCCTCCAGTGGGGTCGGCCAGGTGCCGAGGGAAACCGGGGTGATCATCCGTGCAGCTAATCACCCCGCTGCCCCGCCCGCAGCTCCTCAGCCGACGGAGGGGGTAAGTCAGGCGTCAGCCCCGCGCTGCGGCACGCGGCAGCGGGCCGACGTCCGACTGGCGACCGGGGCGGAGCGCCGCGTGCCGCTGCCCAGGCCCGGCGCCGTCACGGGCGGCGAGCGCATCCGCCACGGCGCCGGTGGTGAACGCGTAGATGGACTTGTGCAGCACGTCGATGGCGAGTTCCGCCCGTGGCCAGGTCAGCGGAGGCGCGCCCACACCGGTGGCGTTCTCCAGGATCTGGTCGTTGGTCAGGCGCACCGCCGTGAACATTCCCGACGCCCAGGTGCCACGCAGGCCGGCCTGGGCCATGACACTCCGCAGCACACCGACCAGTGCGCCCTGCCCGTAGTGCATCGCCAGGTTCTGCCACCGCGGCTGCTGCCCCGGCCGCTCCGGCAGGCCGGTCAGCCGTGCCAGCACCCGGGCCGGCACGTACGAGTCCGGTCGACCTGTCAGACGTTGCTCGACCTTCTCGGCGGCCGTCATCACCGCCGCGCCCACCAGACCCGCCGCCAGTCCCTGCCACACCGCTCTCTTCAGCATGGTGGACGCCCTACCCAGTGCGCGGGCACTCACACCCGCACCCAGCCCGCCGGATCCCGATCCCGGAGGACGGCGTGGTTTGTGCCCGCGCGCCCCGGGTAGCGTGAATTTCGGGTCAAGACACGCGCCCTTCGATGGTCAACCCTGCCTCGTCCCCACACGCGGCGGGTGGGCACCCTCGTCGATGGCGGAGGCACCGTGTGACGGACCGAATTCCTCTTCCGCAGCCACCACCGCACGGCCGTGTCGTCGGCGCGGCCGTGGTGATGCGGCACCGCGCCTGCCTGCCCGTCCGTCGCCGCTCGACCTCGGCCCGACCTTGAGGCAAAAAGCCGTTAGTTGAGGCAATTGTCGGGTACGTCCCCCCTCCCCCGATGAAGGAGAGAGATGTTCAATCCCCTGGACCACAAAGGAGTCCCACTCGACGGCCAGATTCGCAACTGGCGTGAACTGAACGTCGAGCCGATCGACCCGGAGGCGGTAGACCCGTACACCCGGTGTCGGATCATCACGATGAACGGCATCGAGGTCGAGGCGATCAACTTCCAGCACCAGTTCGCCCGAAACTGCCCCGACCAGGAGGTCCGCCGGCAGCTCGCCTACGTCCGGTACGTGGAGAGCCAGCAGCAGCGGGTGGTCAACTGGCTGCTTCCCGGCGTCGCCAGCGTGCTGGAGACGACACTCGGCTACGAACAGGTGGCCGTCGACCTGACCGCCTGGGTGGCCCGACACGAGCCCGACCCCTACCTGAAGCAGGCGTACGAGTTCGGTGTGCTGGAGGATTTCGACCACCTGTACCGCTACGCCAACCTCTACGAGATGGTCGAACGGCGCAAGGCGGAGAAGATCGTCAACGGTCTCACCGAGGTCATGCCGGGTCGGCCGACCACTCAGGAGCACCGGCACCCCTTCGACGAGGTTCGCACCCCGTACGACCGCAACTCGGTGGACCCGCGCTCGAAGCTGCACGCGCTGACGATCCTCTCGGCCGAGCAGCAGGTGATGTTCTACTACATGAACGTCGGCCCGCAGTACATGGAACCGATCGCGCGCCAGCTCTACCAGGAGATCAGCCTGATCGAGCAGGAGCACGTCACCCACTACGAGTCCCTGCTGGACCCGGGCGAGAACTGGTGGGAGCGGCTGCTCACCCACGAGTACAACGAGTGCTGGCTCTACTACTCCTTCCTGCAACAGGAGAGCGACCCCCGGATCAAGGCGGTCTGGGAGCTGCACCTGCAGATGGAGCTGGCTCACCTCCAGCAGGCCGCCGACCTGTTGCGCCAGCACGACGGCCGGGAACCCGAGGAGATCGTCGGCACGGCCGGGTTGCCGGAACCGCTGACCTTCGAGCCCAACAAGGACTACCTGCGCCACCTCCTGGCCACCCAGATGGATGTCACCAAGCTCGGCGAGGGCTACGTCCGTGAGGCCCACGAACGTTTCGAGTGGATGCAGGAGCAACTGCACGACGGCCAGAAGCCGCCGAGCGAACAGGTCATCGACATGCACCGGGAACGCTTCGGCGACGAGTACCGCATCGAGACCGAGGGGCCGCACCCGGTCGACACGCTGCGCGCCCAGGGAGGCAGCCATGCCTGACACCGACGCCCCGACCACGCCCGGGCCCGAGGAGGACGTCGTCGACCTGCTGCTCGCGCAGCACGCCCAGATCGAGCAGCTCTTCTTGCTGGTCATCGGCAGCACCGGCGACACCCGGCGCGACGCCTTCGACGACCTGGTCAAGCTCCTCGCCGCGCACGAGACCGCCGAGGAGGAGGTCGTCCACCCGCTCGCCCGGACGCTGCCCGGCGGGGGTGGTGACGCGATGGTCGACGAGCGGCTCGACGAGGAGCGGCAGGCGAAGGAGACACTGCAGACCCTGATCGCCGGCGGCGTGGACGCCGACGGCTTCGACACGGGCATCATCCTGCTGCGCGACGCCGTGCTCCTGCACGCCCGTCACGAGGAACGCTACGAGTTCCCCCACCTTCGCCAACGCGTACCCGCCGACCGGTTGCGCAGCCTCGCCACCGCCGTCCGGGCCGCGGAGGCCACCGCGCCGACACGCCCACACCCCAGCGCCCAGTCCGCGAAGGGCAACCTGGCCGCCGGCCCCGCGCTGGCGGTCATCGACCGGGTACGCGACGCGATCCGCAAGCCCTCGGAGAGCTGACCGGGATCAGCCGGGCCGGGGTCTGATCCACCGGCGAAAGGGCCGCCCGCATCGTGCGGGCGGCCCTTTCGGGCGCAGCGTGACGTCGGGGCGACACTCACTTCCGAGGCTTCACCGCCTGGGCGACGAGGGCCTCCGCGACCTCGCGCACCTTCCGGTTGGTGTCCTGAGAGATCTTCGACAGCAGCGAGAACGCCTCCTCCGACGAGCACCGCCGGTCCCCCATGATGATTCCTTTGGCCTGCTCGATCACCGCCCGGCTGCGCATCGCCTCCTGCATCTGCGCTGCCAGGGTGGCGGCGTTCTCATACAGGTGCGCGTTGGCCAGGGCCACGGCCGCGTACGCGGCGAAGCCCTCCGCGTTGGCGATCGAGGACGAGTCGAAGGCGTTCGCCGAGTCGCTGTAGATGTTGAGCGCACCGACCACCGACCCCTGGATGGGGAGCCCGATCGAGAGCGAGCTCTGCACCCCGGCGGCGCGAGCCCTCGCCGCCCAAGCCGGCCAGCGATCTTCGGTGGTCATGTCCGGCACCGAGATGGTGTCACCGCTGGCGGACGCGTCCAGGCAGGGGCCGCGGTGCTCCTCGTACTGCCACTCGTCCAACTTACGGGCCAACTCGCCGGTGAAGGCCCCGGTCGAACCGACCTGACCCCGCACCAGGGTGACCGTCACCTCCCTGGTCCCGGGAATGCTCCGATTGGCGAGGTCGGCGATCCGGCCGAGCATGTCGTCGAGGCTGATCTCGTCGAGTCTGACCCGGCTCAGCTCGGCCAACGCCTCAGCGGGTTTCATCGTCTGCTGCGTCATCGCAGTACGCCCTCCTCGATCGGCATCCAGCGGAATGTGACATCCCGGCATGGCCGGGACCCCGTCAGATGCCCGGCAGCTCCGCTCCCGGGGCGGTCGCCGTCAACCCTGGTCCTACCCCCTGGATCACCCACTCACACCCCGCCCAGGACCGGGCGCCCCGCGTTCGGCCGATCAGCTCCGGCAGGTCGGGGACGCGGTGCGGGGCCAGCACGGCGGGCGGCCGGCGGCCCGTCAGACCGAGCCGGTGAACTGGCTGACGTGGTAGGCGGTGCTGCGGCCGTCCGGCGTACGCGTCCACTTCGAGACCATCAGGTGGAGATCGTCGGCGTTGCGGCTCGACCAGGGATGGATGAACCCACCGTAGAGGGCCGGCTCCTGCCAGCTCGTCACCTGGATCTTCTCCGCCGTCCATGCCCGGTCGGGTCCGGACGCGGTCCGGGTGACCAGGCACCCGTTCTGACAGTTCAGGTATGACATCACCCAGGTCCCGTCGGCCAGGCGGCGCACCGACGGTTCGCCGAAGCGGCCGCTGAGGATGGGCGTGCAGGGCCGACCCCAGCCCCAGTTCGTGCCATTCCAGCCCCAGCCCTCGTACGACTCGGGGTAGAAGAGCCGGTCCCAGCGGACGCGGCGCAGCATCATCGGGCCGTCCTGCCGCCCGGAGCGCACCGAGAACACGTAGACGTAATCGCCGTCGCGCTGCATGGTCCACATCTGGAACGGGTCCCTGTTGTCCGGGCTGTTCCACCACTTGAGCGGCGTACGGACGAAGTCGTTGCCGTTGTCGGAGAACGCCAGCCCCGCGTAGCGGGACTTCCACTGCGGCCCGGCCGGGCCGGCGGAGTTCCAGTTCTCGATGCTCATGTAGGAGATGACCTGCCGGCCGGTCTCCGGGAAGCTGATGCCGTCGTTGGGGATGACGGTGACCTCCGGCAGGCCGTCGATGCCGATGCCGTGGTGGCCGTTGTGCATCAGCTCGGGCGCGCGGCCATTGCCGGCCACCCGCGCCGCGCTGTCGAACACCACTCCACCCGGCGCGGCGGGGTGGACGGCGGAACGCAGCATCACCGGCGACCGCCAGTCGTTCGGCACCGGCGGCCCCTCGGGCCACGGCGTGTCGAAGGTGTCGCCGAAGAGGTAACCGATCGAGCCGTTCTCCAACACGTACGGGATGCCCAGATCGGTGCCGGCCACCCGCCAGCGGCTGGCGGTGTCGAGGTCCGCGCCGGTCAACCGCTTCTTCCACACCGCGGCCTGGGCCGGCGCGGCCGTCGTCAGGACGGTGCCGACGGCACCGAGCGCGCCGACCGCGCCTATCGCGGCGGCGCGGCCGAGCAGCGAGCGACGACGCATACCCATGGTTGTCCCTTCCGGTCGGATCGATGCCACCGACACCGGTTGCGGGCGAGTAAAACCCGCGAGGTTCGTCGATGTCAATACCTGCCCGCCCTGAGCCAAGCAATGAAAAGATTCTTCACCGCGCATTGACACCTGTCACCGCCCTGATGACACTCTCAGCATTGCGATTCCGGTGTCCGAGGCGGTTTCGCGACGGCCATCAGGATGACCGTTCGACCCCTGGGAGGAGCAGCGTGAGACGTAATCTCCTGGCCCTGTTGGTCGCCCTCGGCACCGCCGCGGCGGCGGTCACGGCGGCGCCCGCGCAGGCCGACCCGGTCGGCACCCTGGCCTGCCCCTCCATCCCGGCCAACCGCGACCCGGCCGTGACCCTGGTCGTCTACCGGGTCGCCCGCGCCCACAACGCCAACGACAAGGTGCTGCTCTCCGCCTTCGAGGCGGGCTGGGTCGAGTCGCACATGAACAACCTGCCGTGTGGCGACAAGTCGTCGCTCGGGGTCTTCCAGCAGCGCTGGGACTACGGCTGGGGCACTCCGGAACAGATCATGGACCCGGTCTACGCCAGCACCCAGTACGTCACCCGGGCGATCGTCTGCGACCGCAACAACCCGGGGTACAGCGCGGGTCAGGTCGCCCAGTGCGTCCAACGGTCGGGCTTTCCCGACCGGTACGACCAGGTGGCCGCCACCGCGCGGGCCCAGCTCAACGAGGCGGCCCGTACCCACGCCATCGCCGGCGGGTCCGCCACCGACGTCACCGGCGACGGCCGCGACGACGTCGTCGGCTTCACCCAGAACGCCCTCGCCGACGTCTACGTGGCCACCTCCACCGGCAGCGCCTTCGCCGGCACCTCGGTGAAGTGGAACGACTTCTTCTCCGTCGGCGGCGAGACCGCCTCCACCGGGGACGTCAACGGCGACGGACGCGACGACATCGTCACCTTCGCGCACAGCAACACCGGCGACGTGTACGTCGCGCTGTCCACCGGCACCGCGTTCGGCGGCGGGATGAAGTGGCACGACTGGTTCGCACCGGGCGCGGAGATCGGCGCGGTCGGCGACGTCGACGGCGACGGGCGCGACGACCTCGTCGCGTTCACGCACAACGCCGCCGGGGACGTCTACGTCGCGCTGTCGACCGGCACCGGCTTCGGCCCCGGCCTCAAGTGGCACGAGTACTTCAGCCCGTTCGGCGAGTTCCCCGCCCTCGGCGACGTTGACGGCGACGGCCGCGACGACCTCGTCACCTTCACCCAGGGCCCCGCCACCGCCAGCGATGTCATCGTCGCCCTGTCCAACGGCAGCTCGTTCGGCGCAGCTCAGAAGTGGCACGACCTGTTCGCCGTCGGTGCCGAACAACCCCGCGTCGGTGACATCAACGGCGACGGCCGCGACGACATCGTCACCTTCACCTGCAACGCCGACGCCGACGTCTACGCCGCCACCTCCACCGGCACCGGCTTCGCCGGGACCACCGTCAAGTGGAACGACTACTTCTGCCTCGCCGGTGAGTTCCCCTACCTCGCCGACGCCAACGGCGACGGCCGCGACGACATCGTCGTCTTCACCAAGGGCAGCACCAACGACATCCACGTCAGCCTCTCCACCGGCACCGGCTTCCTCGGCGCCACCAAATGGCACGACTTCTTCGGCCTCAACGGCGAGACGACGCTGTGACCCGCGGATTGGAGATCCCATGCGGCTGACCAGGCGCAGGTGCGCCCTCGTTCTGGTGGCGGTGCTCGCCGGCCAGGTGGCGACCGCGCCGGCCGACGCGGCCCCGCCCGTGCCACCCGGCACGCTCGCTGCGGACTTCGCCCGGGCCGCCACCGAGTTCGACGTGCCCCGGGACCTGCTGGTCGCCGTGGGCTACGGCGAGTCCCGACTGGACGGGCACAGCGGCCTGCCCAGCCAGGCCAACGGGTTCGGCGTCATGCACCTCGTCAGCAACCCCACCCAGCACAGCCTCGAACGGGCGGCCACGCTCACCGGCGAGCCGGTCGACCGGCTGCGCTCGGTCACCTCGGTCAACATCCGCGGCGGTGCCGCGGTGCTGCGTGACCTGGCCGACCGCGAGGGACTGACCGCTGCTGCGCGCGACCGGCTCTCCGCCTGGTACCCGGTGGTTGCGGGCTACAGCGCTGCGGCCGACGGCTCGACGGCCCGGCTCTACGCCGACCACGTCTACGACCTGCTGCGGACCGGCATCGCGACCGCCGCCGTGCGGGTCGCCGCGCAGCCGGTGCGCCCCGACCTCGGCCGGTACGCGTCGATCAGCCCGGCCGGCGTCGGCCCGCACGCCGCCGCGGCGGCGCTGCCGGAGTACGGTCCGGCCCGCTGGATCTCCGCCTACGGCGGCAACTACCAGGCCGGCCGGTCGTCACGGATCACCACGGTCGTGGTGCACGTGACCCAGGGGTCGTACGCCGGCACGGTGAGCTGGTTCCAGAACCCGTCGGCGGGCGTGAGCGCGCACTACGTGGTGAAGTCGAGCAACGGTGAGATCACCCAGATGGTGCGTGAGGGCGACACGGCCTACCACGCACGCTCAGCGAACCCGTACGCCGTGGGCATCGAGCACGAGGGGTTCGTGGACAACCCGGCCTGGTTCACCGACGCCATGTACCGGTCGTCGGCCGCGCTGACCCGCTATCTCTGCGACAAGTACGGGTTGCCGAAGACCCGCGCGGCCATCAGGGGACACAACGAGATGCCCGGCAACGACCACACCGACCCGGGCCCCAACTGGAACTGGAACTACTACATCTCCCTGGTCAACGCGGGCGGTGGGTCGGGAGGCCGCTATCTGGCCGGGTCACCGACGGACTTCACCGGTGACGGTCGCGACGACGTCGTGAGCTTCACGCAGGGCAGCCTCAACGACGTCTACGTGGCCACCTCCACCGGCACCGCGTTCGCCGGTACGTCCGTCAAGTGGAACGACTTCTTCGGCCTCAACGGGGAGACCCTGCTCAGTGGCGACGTCAACGGCGACGGCAGGGACGACGTCGTCGCGTTCACCCACGGCACCCTTGCCGACGTGTACGTGGCCCTCTCTACCGGCACCAGCTTCGGCGGTGGCCTGAAGTGGCATGACTGGTTCGCGCCGGGCGCGGAGGTCGGCGCGGTCGGCGACGTCAACGGCGACGGGCGCGACGACATCATCGCGTTCACCCACGACACGAACGCCGACGTGTACGTGGCGCTCTCCACCGGCACCGGCTTCGGCCCCGGCCTCAAATGGCACGAGTACTTCTCCATCCCCGGCGAGTTTCCCGCCCTCGGTGATGTCAACGGCGACGGACGCGACGACATCATCACCTTCACCCAGGGGCCGCTCACGGCGAGCGACGTGATCGTCTCCCTCTCCGCGGGAAGCGGATTTGGCGCGCCCCAGACGTGGCACGACCTGTTCGCCGTCGGCACCGAACAACCCCGCGTCGGTGACATCAACGGCGACGGCCGCGACGACATCGTCACCTTCACCTGCAACGCCGACGCCGACGTCTACGCCGCCACCTCCACCGGCACCGGCTTCGCCGGGACCACCGTCAAGTGGAACGACTACTTCTGCCTCGCCGGTGAGTTCCCCTACCTCGCCGACGCCAACGGCGACGGCCGCGACGACATCGTCGTCTTCACCAAGGGCAGCACCAACGACATCCACGTCAGCCTCTCCACCGGCACCGGCTTCCTCGGCGCCACCAAATGGCACGACTTCTTCGGCCTCAACGGCGAAACCACCCTCTGAGTACGACAGGAGTCCCGCCATGTCCCGGCCGTCGCGTACCCCGGTTCTCCGCGCCCTGGTCGCGCTCCTCACCCTGGCCATGGCGGTCCTGACCGCGGTGGTGGTGTCACCCTCGCCGGCGATGGCCGCCCCGAACTTCAAAGCGCCGTTCCCGTGCGGGCAACGCTGGACCTACGACCACCACAGCGCGGAGGTGCGGCAGGCGTTGGACTTCGTGCGCGCCGACGGCGGCGCCACCGGAGGCACCCCCCAGGTGGCGTCCGCAGCGGGTGTGGCCCGGCACTACTCCCAACCCAGCGGGGCCGGCAACTACATCGTCGTCGACCACGGTGGGGGCTGGACGACCTACTACTTCCATCTCAGCGCCTACTCGGTCACCAATGGCGCGTACGTGCAGCAGGGACAGCAGATCGGCATCACCGGCAGCACCGGCAACTCCTCCGGGCCGCACGTCCACTACGAGCAGCTCTACAACGGAGTCGGACAGACGATCGTCATCAACGGCGTCTCGCTTGCTCCCTACCCTGCCCAGTACCACCAGAAGTACCTGGTCAGTGACAACTGCGGCGTCTCGTCGGGCGGCCGCTACCTGGCCGGGTCACCGACGGACTTCACCGGCGACGGACGCGACGACATCGTGGCCTTCACCCGCGGCTCGCTCAACGACGTGTACGTGTCGGCGTCCACCGGCTCCTCGTTCGCCGGGACGTCGGTGAAGTGGAACGACTTCTTCGGGCTCGACGACGAGACGCTGCTGTCCGGGGACTTCAACGGCGACGGGCGTGACGACATCGTGGCGTTCACCCACGGCTCGCTCGCCGACGTGTACGTGGCACCGTCGAACGGGTCGTCGTTCGCCGGCGCCACCAAATGGCACGACTGGTTCGCGCCGAACGCCGAGGTCGCCGCGGTCGGGGACGTCAACGGCGACGGACGCGACGACATCGTCGCCTTCACCCACGACACGTCCGGGGACGTGTACGTCGCGCTCTCCACCGGCACCGGGTTCGGCCCCGGCCTGAAATGGCACGAGTACTTCTCCATCGCCGGCGAGTATCCGGCTCTCGGCGACGTCAACGGCGACGGCCGCGACGACATCATCACCTTCACCCAGGGGCCGGTCGCGGCGTCGGACGTCATCGTCGCCCTGTCCAGCGGAACCGCGTTCGGGGCGGCACAGACCTGGCACGACGTGTTCGCGGTCGGCACCGAACTGCCGCGCGTCGGGGACATCAACGGCGACGGCCGCGACGACATCGTCACGTTCACCTGCAACGCGGATGCCGACGTCTACGCGGCCGTCTCCACCGGCACCTCGTTCGTCGGCACCACCGTCAAGTGGAACGACTTCTTCTGCCTGCCCGGCGAGTTCCCCTACCTGGGCGACTACAACGGCGACGGCAGGGACGACGTCATCGCGTTCACCAGGGGCAGCCTCAACGACGTCTACGTCGGCCTCTCCACCGGCACCGGCTTCCTCGGTGGCGCGAAGTGGCACGACTTCTTCGGCCTGCCCAACGAGACCACCTTCTGAACCCCCGAGGAGACCTGATGCCCGACGTTCCCCCGCCCGCGTCGATCAGCCGGCGCCGGCTGATCGGTGGCTCCGCGGCGGTGGCCGCCGCCGGCCTGTTCGCCGGCGCCCTTGCCGCGCCGTCCGCCGCCCAGGCCGCCGCCGACGGGTACGGCCTGCGCATCGTCGACCGCAACGAGAACGGCGGCCGCCTCCAGTACTACCGCTTCGCCACGGACGCCATCGAGTGGGACCCCGGCGTCAACGTGCTGCTGCCGGACGGGTACCACACCAGCGGTAGGCGGTATCCCGTGCTGTATCTCCTGCACGGTGGCAACGCCGACTTCCGCACCTTCCACCTTCAGGACAACATCATCGGTCTGACCGCCGGCCGGGAGGTCATCGTGGTCATGCCCGACGCGTCGACCGGTTGGTACAGCAATCCGGTGAGCAGCTTCGTGGGCCCGCGCAACTGGGAGACCTTCCACATGGCCCAGTTGCTGCCGTGGATCGACGCGAACTTCCGTACCTTCGCCGAGTACAACGGTCGTGCGGTGGCCGGCTTCTCGATGGGCGGTTTCGGCGCGCTGAAGTACGCCGCCAAGTACTACGGCCACTTCTGCTCGGTCAGCTCGCACTCCGGGCCGGCCAGCCTCCGCCGGGACTTCGGGCTCGTCGTGCACTGGGCCAACGCCACCTCCGCCGCACTGGACCTCGGTGGTGGCACCGTCTACGGGATCCCGCTGTGGGACGAGGCCCGGGTCACCGCCGACAACCCGGTCCAGCGAATCCCGAGTTTCCAGAACAAGCGGATCTTCCTGGCGGCCGGCACGTCACCCGACCCGATCAACTGGTTCGACACCGCGAACGAGACCCAGGTGCTCGCCGGTCAGCGCGAGTTCCGCGCCGCGCTCGCCCGGGCCGGCATCCCGCACGAGTGGCGCGAGGTGCCCGGCGGGCACTTCTTCCGCCACGACCTGTTCGTCCAGGACCTCAACGGGATGCTCGGGCGGCTGCGCCGCGCCGGCTGAGGGGAGACGGGCGGCTCGCTGTGCACGCTGCGCCGTGGGCACCGACCGGCACGGTAGCTCGCAGGTCATGGCCACGAGCGCCGACGTCCGTCGAGACCTCGCCAGCCGCGCCGACCCGCGCGCCGTACATCGTCGGCCCCTGGCTGGTCGACGAGGAGCGCGGCGTCCTGGACCGGCTGGCCGGGTCAGACCTGGTGTGGGACCGGCGCATCGCCGTCATGGCGACCTTCGCCTTCATCAGGGCCGACGACTTCCGGTGGACCTTCCGGCTCGGTGACCGGCTCCTGCACGACCCGCACGACCTCGTCCGCAAGGCGGTGGGCTGGATGCTGCGCGAGGTGGGCAACCGCGACAGGGCGGCGGAGGAGGAGTTCCTGCTCCGCCGCTACCGCGCCATGCCCCGGGTGATGCTGCGGTACGCGATCGAGAAGTTCGAACCGCAGCGACGACGGGGGTATCTGTCCGGCACGCTCTAGCCCTCCGACATCCCCCCTCGGCGGGGAGACCTCAGTTCTTGCGGCCCACCCCGCCGAAGGCGTCGATGTCGGCGGGCGTGTCGACCCCGTCGTCGGGTCGCCAGCGCGGGCACGGCACGACGCCCGGCTCCACCAGCTCCAGGCCGTCGAAGAAGCCGGCGATCTCATCGGGCGAGCGGAGCGTGTACGGCGTCGCCCCGGTGTCGTTGTAGTCGTCCTGCGCCTGCTGCATCTCCGCGCTGATCAGGCTCGTGCCGTCGTTGAGCGAGAGGTAGCTGCCGCTCGGCAGCGACGCCAGCAACTGCCGCGTGATCGAGCGGGCCGTCTCGTAGTCGGGCACGTGGCCCATGACACCGCTGAGGATGAGGCCGATCGGCTGCTGGAAGTCGAGCGTCCTACCGGCCTCGGCGATGACCGCGGCCGGGTCGTGCAGATCACCGTCGATGTACGCGGTCCGGCCCTCGGGAGTGCCGACCAGCAGCGCACGGGCGTGCACCAGCACCAGTGGGTCGCTGTCGACGTAGACGATCCGCGCGTCCGGCGCGATTCCCTGCGCCACCTCGTGCGTGTTGTTGGCGGTCGGCAGCCCCGTGCCGACGTCGAGGAACTGACGGACTCCCGCCTCGGCGGCGAGGAACATGATCGAGCGGACCAGGAACTGCCGGGAGGCGCGGGCGACGTCGACGACACCGGGGAAGACCTGCCGGTACTGGTCGCCGGCCTCGCGGTCGACCGCGAAGTTGTCCTTGCCGCCGAGCCAGTAGTTCCAGATCCGGGCCGAGTGCGGCACCGACGTGTCGACCTTCTGCTGCACGTCGACGTCGTCGTCGGCCCCGGGACGGCCGGTCGCCTGCGAGTCCATGGCCACGACGCACCTCTCACCTCGACCGCGTACGTCACTGCGTCGCGGGGACAGCCCGGTCGAGGACGTCGTCGCCCGCGACCGTGCCACGGTATAGAAGGCGGAGAATCCACGCCACCCCTGTCCGCGCCACCCCTGTCCGCTCTGCCCGGGCCCTCTCCTGTGGATCGACCACGAGCCTCACCCGAGCGAGGGAGCGCGTTCCCCTGCCAGCGGGGGCCGCCCGCGCGCCGGTGCCGCGAGGATCGAACCATGACGACATCGGCACCGGCCGTCCGCGAGGCGGGTCACGGCCTGACGTACGCAGTGCTCGGCTGGGCCGTGGCATACGGGGGTGTGCGTCTGGCGTGGACCGTCGGTGAGGCACCGGAGTTCGGTCGGATCGGGACCGACCTGCTGGGTTTCACCGGCTGGCGGTCGGTGGCGATGTGCGTCGCGGCGGGCGTCCTGGCGATCGCTCTGGACCGGCTGACGGTCTGGTGGCCGGTGCTTGCGGCGGCCGCCTGGGCGACCGCCGGGGCGCTGGTCGCCGCGGCCGCGATCCTGCTGCCCGAGTTGGTGGGTTTCCTGCTGTTCACGGTCGGCCCGTACTTCGACCCGCTCGCTTTCGCCAGCCGGCTCGGCTGCGTCACCGGAGCGGTCCTTCTCGGCCTCGGCACCGCCCGCTATCAACGACGCACCCGCGGCGACTGCCCGGACTGCTGCCGGACGGTCCGACCGGGCCTGCGGCGCCCCACACCGGCGCGGTGGGCGCGGTGGGCCGCGTACGTCACAGTGACCGGCCTCGTCGCCCGCTTCGCGGCTCAGGCCGTGGTGGGATTCGACGGTCTCATCGACGACCCCACCATGGTCGCGCTGATGATCGGCCTGGTGCTGGCCGGGGTGTTGTTGCCGCTGGCGCTGGTGCACCACTGGGGTGAGGTCTGGCCGGGATGGGTGCCGCTGCTCGCCGGTCGCACGATCCCGCGGTTGCTGTTGCTGGTGCCCGGCTTCGGCCTCGGGGCGGGCATCGTGGCCTACTTCGGCATGGGGATGGTGCAGGTGGTGTCGGGATCGGAGAGCGAGCTCTCCGACGCGTTCCTCTGGGTGGCGATGTCGGCGTACAGCATCCTGGGGCTCGGACTCCTGGCCGCGTCCACCGACTACCACCTGCGTACCCGTCGGCCGTGCGGTGCCTGCGGCCGGTGACCGCGCCGACCGCGGTGCCCGCCGACCGCTCGGTCGACGGGCACCGCGTCCCCTAGCGGCGACAGCGCCACACCAACGGCCGGTACGCCTCGTTCTCGTAGGCGGCACCGACCACGGTCAGGGCGTCGCCGCTGATCCCATTGGCCGTGTAGGTACCCGCGTCGGTCGAGTGGACCTCGGGCCGGCCCGGCAACCGACGCGACGTGCCGTCCGGCGCGACGACCAGCGGCGCACCGTCGTCGACCAGCAGATCACCGGTGCCGGCGATCCCGCTCGCACTGGGAAACGGCAGCAGGGTCACCGCACCGGTGCTGAGGTTCCACCGCACCGGCAACATCTGGACGGCGTTGCCCTTCCGGTCGCCGGGAACCATGCCGATCGCCCACTCGCCGTACGCGGAGTCGACCGAGGCGCGCGGATAGCCGTCGGGCACCGCCAGCGCGGCCCCGGTACCCTCCGGCGTCCACCGGTAGGGCAGCTGGTCCATGGAGCCGACGACCGTGCCGTCGTCGCTAATCGCGATCGCGCCGGATCCCTGTCGCCCGATCAGCCGGAACTCCTGCGGCCGTTCCGCCGACCACAGCACCGCCTGGTGGGACTCCCCGGCTCCGCTGGCGGTGCCGGCGATGTCACCCCGGCTGTTGACCGCGTGCACGAGGACCGCCTGGTAGCCGGGCGGGGTGGCCAGGAAGCGCAGCTTTCCGTTCCGGTAGACCCAGCCCCTGCCGCCGCCGTCGGTGCCGACCACGACGCCGCGAGCGTTGACCGCTGCCGCGTGTCGGGCGCTGGCCGGCAGGACGCCGGCCCTGCCGTCGGTCCACAGTACGACCCGTCCGTCCTCGTTCCCGGTACCGATGTCGCCGACGATGTACCGCCCGGTGGGGTCGACGCGATTCGCCACCGCGACCGAACCACCGATCGGCTGCGGTAACCACGACGCCTCGCAGGTGACCGGCGGGGCGGCGGCGGTCGAAGCAGCAGCGGTCGGTGAAGCCGCGAGGATCGGCGTGACCGCGGCCGGCGGGGTGGGGGGCCGGCCCAGCTCGACGACGCTCACGACGCCGAGCCCGACCAGCACGGTCACCGCGGTGGCTCCACCGACGCGGCGGCGCTGGCGGCGACGCCGGCCGTCGCGGACCGCGCGGCCCACATCGACCCTGGGCTCGGGAACCTGCGCCGATCGCAGCAGCGCGGCGATGCGCTCCTCGTCCAACGTCGTCATCTCGTACTCCTCCCGGACATCTCGCTGACGCCGAGCACCTGGCGGACCGCCACCAACGCCCGAGCCGTCTGCGACTTCACGTTGCCTTCGGAGCAGCCCATCGCCGCCGCGGTGTCGGCCAGCGACAGATCGCACAGGAACCGCAGGACCAGGACGGTGCGCTGCCCGCGAGGCAGGTGCGCGAGGGCGCTCACCACGCTGTCCCGTTCGGCCAACTCGTCGTCCGGCGGGGCCGGCGGGCGCCGTGGCTCCGGCATCGACCCCAGCAGTCGGACCTTCGCCCAGCTCAACCGCTTCTCGTCGACGAGCTTGTGGACCAACATCCGGTGCACGTACGCGTCGACGTTGTCGACCCGGCTCACCCGACGCCAGTTCACGTACAACGCCGTTATCGTCTGCTGCACCACGTCGTCGGCCAGATGGGCGTCGCCGCACATCAGGAACGCGGTCCGATGCAGGCTCGGCAGTCGCGCGGAGACGTACTCCACGAACTCACCCTCGGCATCCGCCATCGAGGCTCCCTCCTCCGCACCCCCGACGGGTCCGGACGACCGCCAGGTTGCGTCGACGCCGAAGTTCGGCGGGGTGCCGGGTCAGCGCGCCAGCGACCGGCCTGTTGGAGAGGGTCCCTCATCGGCCGACGAGAACGGCCCCGCCGCGCTGCGAACAGGCGGCGGGGCCGTGCGTCGAGATCGTCGATGACGTCGTACGCGATCCGTCAGGGCGTGACGGGACCGCTCAAGCCGGGGCTCAGGACGATCCGCGTACCGCCTCGATGATGGTCTCGGCGACCTCGCCCGGCTGGGACGCCGTCATCGCGTGAGATGCGCCGACGATCTCCCGGACACCGCGGGCGTCGGCCCGCTCGGCCATGAAGCGGTGCGCGGCGACCGGGATGTTGTGGTCCTCGTCGCCGAAGACGAACCAGCTGGGCAACAACTTCCACGCCGGCGTCGTCGATGCCAGGCCCTCGCCGAGCGCCTGCTCGGTCACCGGCCGCTGCGTCCGGGCCATCAGCGCCGCCGTGTTGCCGGACACGTCCTGGACGAACTGTTGGTGGTAGGCGTTCTGGGCGATCGCCACCTCGTTGCCGCCGGTGGCCACCGGGTAGGAGACCAGGGTGTCGGCAAGCGTGCTGCCGGGGAACTTGCCGGACAGCGTCAGCGCCGACTCACCCGTGTCCGGGGCGAAGGCATTGACGTAGACCAGGGCACGCACCATCGGGTCGTCCGCCGCCGCCTCGGTGATGACCATGCCGCCGTACGAGTGGGCGACGAGCAGAACGGGTCCGCCGATCCCACGCACCACGTCACGCAGGTACGCGGCATCCCCGGCGACGCTGCGCAGCGGGTTGGCGGCGGCCACCACGGAGTAGGCCGCACCAAGCCGCTCGATCACACCGTTCCAGCTCGCCGACTCGGCGAACGCGCCGTGAACAAGGACAACGGTGACGTCTTGGTCTGACACGGCCATCGGCTCCTTTGCCTGAGGACGGGCGCGGATGGACACCTCGTCCGACTACGTGGGCGTCGCTGATTACCCACGGTGCGACCGGGAAACGTCGCGTTCAGGTCAACGGCCGGTGATGCCGCGCAGGGGTGGTGCGGTGTGGTCGACGGGGACGCTGCGCAGCAGACGGTACGGTCACCGCGTCGGGTCGACGGGCCGCGTCGCGGCGGAAGATCGTGCGGGGGCGCGTACGCGGCCCTGATTCTTCACCCCGATGTCACCGAGCGATCCGGTCGGCGACGTTTCGGTGTTCGCCCGCAGGAGTTGGCTCCAGTCGTCGCACTTGTCCTGACCAGGAGCTGATCCCCGTGCCTTCCTCTCGTCGTACCTTCCTCGCTGGCGGCGCCGCCGCCGGTGTCGGCCTTGCCGTCGCCGGCAGCCTGCCGTCCCTGGCCCAGGCCAGCCCGGGCCGGCCGCACCCGCCGGTCCCGTCCGGTCACGCGCCCTTCCCGCCGCTCGTGGACGACCCGAAGGGGATCCTGGCCCTGCCCGAGGGCTTCAGCTACACCATCGTCACCCGGACCGGCGTCACCCGACTGGACCGTGGCCAGGGCGTGACCCCGGCCGACCACGACGGCATGGCCGTCTACGACGCCGGCCACGGCCGCTACACCCTGATCCAGAACCACGAGATCGACCCGGGCGCGGAGTTCGGCGTGCCGCACGTCAAGGGAACGGTGTACGACGCGGGCGCCGTCGACGCCGGCGGATGCACCGTGATCAGGACCGACCGCGCGGGACGCAACCTGGGTGAGTTCGTCGCCCTCTCCGGCACCATCTCCAACTGCGCCGGCGGGCCCACCCCCTGGGGGACCTGGCTCACCTGCGAGGAGACCGAGGACCGGGCCGGCGACGAGTGGGAAGAGGGCGGCCGGACCGGCGTCTACCAGAAGGACCACGGCTACGTCTTCGAGGTCTGGGCCGACGGCAGCGCGGACCCGAGGCCGATCAAGTGCCTGGGTCGCTACTCCCACGAGGCCCTGGCGGTCGACAAGGACCGCACCCACATCTACCTCTCCGAAGACGCCGACGGGCCCAACGGTCTCTTCTACCGCTGGTCGGCGCCGCGCGGCGTCAAGGTCGGCCCCGGTGTGCTCACCCGCCTCGCGCCGAACGCCGGCGTCCTCGCCGCCATGCAGATCATCATGGACGACGGTTCGGTGCTCCCGGACGTCGCCTACCTGACCTCCGCCCAGCTCGGCCGCCCCTTCCCGGTCCGCTGGATCGAGGTGCCGGACCGCGACGCGCGGGACAAGTCCGTGCGCGAGCAGTTCACCGACGGCCAGGTCACCCGCGGACGCAAGTTCGAGGGCGTGTGGGGCACCGACGAGGGCGTGTACGTGGTCAACTCGTACGCCTGGGACGAGGGTGACCTGCCGGCGGACGCCGCGCCGCACGACGGCATGGTCTGGTTCTACAACTACAAGGCCCAGACCATCCAGTTGGTGACGTACTTCCCGCACCAGAGCGCCTCCGAGGAGGGGACGCCGGTCAGGTACAACGACATCACCTTCGACGGCCCGGACAACGTGAGCGTCACCCCGTGGGGAAGTCTCGTCCTCGCCGAGGACGGCAAGGGCACCTCCCACGTGCTCAGCGCGGTGCCGGGCGGCCCGACCTACGCGATCGCCCGCAACCAGCTCAACGACTCGGAGTTCTGCGGGCCGACCTTCACCGCCGACGGCAAGGTGCTCTTCGTCAACATGCAGGACCCCGGCCTCACCCTGGCCATCACCGGCCCGTGGGAGAAGTACCTGGGCTGAGCCCAGAGCCGCAG
Organism: Micromonospora cabrerizensis; assembly: GCF_022230955.1. Classification (GTDB taxonomy): domain Bacteria; phylum Actinomycetota; class Actinomycetes; order Mycobacteriales; family Micromonosporaceae; genus Micromonospora; species Micromonospora cabrerizensis. The sequence continues at coordinate 30,757 of NZ_JAKKFI010000089.1, read as the reverse complement.
CGACGGGTGGGGGTCGGGCGGATCGCCCGGCCCCCACCGGCAACGCCTCAGTGCGAGTGACGGGGTACGTCGCTGCCGCTGCCACCGACGAGGAAGTCCAGGTCCGCGCCCTGGTCGGCCTGCAGGACGTGTTCGCTGTACAGCCGTGTCCATCCCCGGTCGGCCACCGGCGGCGGTGGCCGCCACGCGGCGCGGCGCTGGACAAGCTCGGTGTCGTCGACCAGGAGTTCCAGGCTCCGCGTCGGAACGTCGACGCGGATCAGGTCGCCCGTGCGCACCAGCGCGAGCGGGCCGCCCACGGACGCCTCCGGGGCCACGTGCAGGATGCAGGTGCCGTAGCCGGTGCCGCTCATGCGGGCGTCGGAGATCCGGACCATGTCCGTGATGCCGGCGGCCAGCAGCCGTCGTGGCATCGGCACGTTGCCCACCTCCGGGAACCCGGGGTAGCCGCGCGGCCCGGCGTTGCGGACCACGATCACCGTGTCGGGGGTGACGTCCAGGTCCGGGTCGTCGGCGGCGACGACGTAGTCCTCGATCCGGTCGAAGACGAGCGCCGGACCGGTGTGCGTGAGGAGCTGGGCGGAGGCGGCGGACACCTTCAGCACCGCCCCGGACGGCGCGAGCGACCCACGCAGCACCACGGTGCCGGAACCGGCGGGCTGGAACGGCTCGGCCAGGGTGCCGATGACCTCCCGGTTCCAGCACTGGACGCCGGTGATGTTGTCGGCCACGCTCCTGCCGCTGACGGTGACGTGGTCCATGTGCAGCAGCGGGGCGATCTCCGCCATCACCGCCGGGACACCGCCCGCGTAGGCGAAGTCCTCCATGAGGTACGCCCCGGACGGCATGAGGTTGACGAGCATCGGCACGTCGGCGGTGAGGGTGTCGAAGTCCTCCAGGGACAGGGGGACGCCGAGTCGTCCGGCGATGGCCAGCAGGTGTACGACGGCATTGGTGGAACCGCCGATCGCGGCGTTGACCCGGATGGCGTTCTCGAACGCCTCGCGGGTGAGCACCGTGGAGAGCCGTTGGTCCTGTTCGACCATGGCGACGATCCGGCGTCCGGCGGCGTGTGCGAGCGCGTACCTGCGGGAGTCGACGGCGGGCACGGCGGCGGCCCCGGGGAGCTGCACGCCCAGCGCCTCGGTCACGCAGGCCATCGTGGAGGCGGTCCCCATGGTCATGCAGTGACCCCGGCTGCGGGACATGCCGACCTCCGCCTCGGCGCAGTCGGCCGCGCTCATCCGCCCCGCCCGCATCTCCTCGGTGAAGCGCCAGACGACGGTGCCCGAGCCGATGTCCTGCCCACGGAACTTGCCGTTGAGCATCGGGCCGCCGGTCATCATCAGAGTCGGCAGGTCGACGCTCGCCGCCCCCATCAGCAGACCGGGAGTGGTCTTGTCGCAGCCGGAGAGCAGGACGACCCCGTCGAGCGGGTTGGCCCGCACCGACTCCTCCAACTCCATCGCCAGCAGGTTGCGGTAGAGCATGGTGGTGGGTCGCATCAGGGGCTCGCCCAGGCTCATCGCCGGGAACTCCAGGGGCAGGCCGCCGCTCTCCCACACACCCCGCTTCACCGATTCGGCCAGGTCCCGCAGGTGGGCGTTGCAGGGTGTCAGCTCCGACCAGGTGGTGGCGATGCCGATCACGGGACGACCGTCGAAGACGTCGTCCGCGAACCCCTGGTTGCGCATCCAGGACCGGTGGATGAACCCGTTGCGGCCCTCCGCACCGAACCACTGCCCGCTGCGCAGCGGTCGATTCGTCGTCGACATCGGCACACCTTCCTGTCGTCGTCCCGTCCGGCGGTCTGCGAGCCGGCGGGCTACTCCCTCTTCGGTTCCAAGCGCCCGTCGACTCGGCGGGGAACGGCGGTGTACGCGTCCCGCAGTTCGTCGGGAAGGATCCACTCCGGGGCGTCCTGCCAGGCCAGCGGACGGAGGAAGCGCCGGATCGACGTGGCGCCCACCGAGGTGTGCACGGCGTTGGTCGACGGCCAGGGCCCACCGTGGTGCTGGGCCCAGGACACGCGGACACCGGTGGGATAGCCGTCGAAGACGATCCGGCCCGAGCGGGCGGCGAGCACGTCGACCAGCCCGCGCACGGCATCAGCGTCGTCGTCCGGCCCACGGTGGACGGAACCGGTCAGCGACGGCGGAACGGTCGCCAGGGCGGCGTCGAGTTCGGCGATGTCGCGATACCGGACGACGACCAGGAGCGGCCCGAAGCACTCGTCAGCGATCTCGGCGGTCAGTCCCGGCAGGTCGACCTCCAGCAACCTCGGCGCGACGGTGAAACCCTCGCCGGGATCGACCTGCGGCCGGGCCGAGACACGAGCGCCGGCCCGCTCGAACGCCGTCGCCCCGCTCTCGTAGGCGTCCCGGATGCGCTCGTTCAACAGGACCGCGCCGCCCGCCGAGCCGACCCTCCCCCGCAACGCGTCGAGCAGGTGCTCACCGTCCGGACCGGACGGGATGAACGCCAGGCCCGGCTTGGTGCACAGCTGACCACCGGAGGCCGTGAAGGAGGCGAACAGTCCGTCGGCGATCACGTCTGCCCGGTCGACGGCCGCGCCGGGCAGGACGACGATCGGGTTGACGCTGCTCAGCTCGGCGTAGAGCGGAATCGGGTCGGGTCGTTCGTCGATGGCCGTCTGGATGGCACGGGCTGCGCCGACGGAACCCGTCAACGCTGCCGCGCGGATCGCGGGGTGGCGCACCAGCGACCGTCCGGCCTGCTCCCCGTGCACGGTGCTGATCACACCGTCGGGCCCGCCCATCTCACGAATGGCCGACGTGATCGCGTCGGCGGAGGCGTGTGACGTCAGCGGGTGCGACGGGTGGGCCTTCAGGACCGTGGGACAACCCGCGGCGAGCGCGGAGGCGGTGTCGCCCCCGGCGACCGAGAAGGCGAACGGGAAGTTGCTGGCCCCGAAGACGGCGACCGGCCCGAGGGGCACGAGCATCCGCCGTAGGTCGGGGCCGGGCCCGAGGGGTGTGTCGGCGGCGTGGTCGATGGCCGCCTCGACGTACCCGCCGTCGCGCAGCACGTCACCGAACATCCGGAACTGGAGGGCCGACCGGGTCAGTTCCGTCTCGAGCCGCGGCTGACTCAGGCCGGTCTCCGCCTCCGCGACGGCGACCAGGTCCACGCGACGGGACTCCAGGGACGCGGCGATGCGATCCAGCATCTCCGCCCTGCCGAGTCTGCCCAGGTCGGACAGCCACCGCGCGGCCCGGGACGCCTGAACCGCAATGGCCTCCAGCCGAGACTCGTCCGTCTCGGTGAGATCCGTCGCGCGACGCCGACCGTCACGCGGATCGACAGTGATGACCACGTTCACAGCAGCCCTCTCCTCCCCAGATTGCCCATCAGATCGCGGACGCCGAAGTGCCAGGGCTCGCACTCCTCCGCGTGCCACACCCGGTTGACCAGCGTGCCGAGCGCCGGGCAGCCGATCCGTACCACGTCGTCGACCTTGTGGGTGAAGCCCTCACCGGGGCGGTCCCGGTCCTGGATGGGCGCGAACATCGTGCCGAGCATCAGCGCGGCGCCGTCCGGATAGCGGTGGTGCGGGCCGACCAACTGCCGCACCAGGTCCTCTGGCTCGCGTGACATCAGGGTCATCTCCGAGACCGCCTCCAGGACGAAGCCGTCCAACCCGCGGACCTCCAGGCTGACCTCGAGTTCGCGTACGCGATCCATGCCGAACCGGTCGTCGAAGAGCCGGATCAGGGGGCCGAGGGCACACGAGGCGTTGTTGTCCTTCGCCAGCGGAAGCAACAGTGCCGACCGGCCCTCCACGTCCCGTAGGTTCACGTCGTTGCCGAGGGTGGCGCCGACGATCCGGCCGCTGGACTGGACGATGAGAGTGACCTCGGGCTCCGGGTTGTTCCAGGTCGACGCGGCGAGCACGCCGACCGGAACGGCGGTGCCGACGGCGGAGAGGATCTGCCCCTTGGTGAAGATCTCGGCGTCCGGGCCGATCCCCACCTCCAGGTACTGGCTCCACATGCCCTCTGCCACCAACAGACTCTTGAGCCGCTCCGCCTCCGCCGAGCCCGGGGCCAGGCTGTGCAGGTCGACGCCGACGTCGGCGAGCATCCGGCCCCGGATGTCGGCCGCGAGCGCCAGGTCACCCCGGGCCCGTTCCTCGATGACGCGTTCGATCATCGAGATGGGGAAGGTCACGCCGGCGGCCTTGAGCACCTGAAGGTCGACCGGGGCGAGCAGCCAGGGCCGCGTACGGTCACGGGTCGCGGCCTCGGTGTTGGCCAGTATCTCCCCGAGGTCGCCGACCCGCGGCCCGTCGAGCCCGGCCACCGTCGCCGCGGGATCGGGCAGTTCGCAGATGTCCCGGACGGTCGGGAACCGCCGGCTGATGTCGAGGACCTCGCCGTTTCGGACGGTCACGGGCGAGGGGCCGTCGACGGACGGGTCCCAGATCCGGCCGACGAGGACGCTGTCGTCGGCGTCGGCCGGCAGCGCCTCGACGGCGGTGCCGGCCCAGCCCGCGCCCGGGGTCGTACGCCGGGGCCGTGGCACCGTCATGAGCCGCTCCCCAGGTCGAAGAAGGATGCTCGCCCCGGGGGCGGCGTCCTGGTACATCCGGAGTGGATACGAGTCAGCGCCAGGCAGATGAAATTGCAACGATCGTAGCGCCATGTGCAACGCTGTCAAGTGATGGTTGCCGATGGCAGGTAGCGCATTGCCTAATATGCAACCAGAGCGGCGGCGTTCCGCCGCGGAGGGAGACAGGGCCGTGGCGCAATCGATTCGCCGTGCGATCGACCTGATCCGACGATCGGCGGAGCACCCGCTGTCGCTCACGGAGGCGGCGGACGTGCTCGGCGTCCACAAGTCCACGGCCCTGCGGATCCTGCAGACACTGGAGTCCGCACGCTTCGTACGCCGGACCGGCGCGGGCACCTATGTGCTCGGCAGTGGCGTGATCGAGCTGTCCGAGCTGGCGCTCGGGTCGATGGACCTGCGTCAGTTCGCCGCCGTACACCTGCGTGCGTTGCAACGCCAGACCAGCCACACCGTGCACCTGGCGCAACTGACCGGTGACGAGATCATCTACATCGACAAGGTCGACAGCCCGGCGTTCGACGCCGTCAAGCTGCCGTCCCGGGTGGGACGCGCGGTGTCGATCTACGCGAGCGCCGTCGGCAAGACGATCCTGGCCTACCTACCCCGGGAGGAACGCGACCGTCTCCTCTCCCACGTCGTCTTCGAGCGGTTCACCGACACCACCTTCGCCGACCACGAATCCCTCGCGGCCGAACTGGTCCGCATCCGGCAACAGGGCTGGGCCACGGACAACGGCGAACACGACGCGTACGTGATGTGTCTCGCCGCACCGGTCAGGGACTCACGAGGTCAGGTCATCGCCGCCGCGTCGATGACAGCGATCGAGGTCATCGCCAGCCTCGACCAGTTGAAGAGCGCCCTTCCGCTCCTCCTGAGGACCGCCGAGCAGATCTCGTCCGAGCTGGGCTACACGCCTCCGTCGCCCGCGAGCACGGACGGCGACCGACTGACGAACACACCCGGCTGACGAAACAGCGGTACGAGGGCGAGCCCGGCGACAGTTAGAATCGCCGCCGTGGATCTGGACGAGACCGCCGCCCGACTCGGGGTGCCCGTCGAGGACATCGAACGCGTGCACCAACTCGCCGGCGACCGACCGTCGGCGCCGCTGCCCGACAGGGCCCGCGCGCACGCGATCCTCGGCCGGCTCGCGGTGCCGCCGGACGACACCGCCGAGATCATGGCCGGCTGGCCCGATCCCGGCTCACCACACTGGACCCCGGAGCTGCGCTGGCTGCTCGACCGGTCGACCGCCCTGGTCCGCGCCGATCTCGGGGGTTACGGCTGGCTGTCGCCGGGGCCGGAGTTGCCGCGCGAGCGGGGCCCGGCGTGGCGGCATCTCTACGTGTACGCGTACCTGGCCATGGTCGACGTCGTCACGGCGTACCACCGCGATCACGGCATCGCCGATGCCGTGACCTGGGTGACCCTCGCGGATCTGGGCCGCAACCTCGCGGTCGACCGGCGGATGCGCGGCGAGGGCTGGCCGGTGATGCAGAGCTGGCTGACCCTGCACGCGCGCGGCGGCGTCTACGAGCTGGGGCGGTTGCAGCACCAGCGCGGTGGCAGCGCGATCGACCTGCACGTCCCCGAGTCGGGGCCACTGACCCCGGAGGCGGTCGCGGCCTCGCTCGACGCGGCCCGCGCGTTCTTCCCCCGCCACTTCCCCGAGGAGCACTACACGGCTTTCGCCTGCGGCTCCTGGCTGCTCGACCCGCAACTGCGGGAGTACCTGCCCGAGACCTCCAACATCGTCCGGTTCCAGCAGATGTTCGAGTTGGAGCCCTACGACGAGCAGGAGGGGCCCGACGCCGACGTGGAGGTGCTGCGGTTCGGGTTTCGCAGCCTCACCACGCCGCTCGACAGGCTGCCCCGCGGCAATGTGCTCCAGCGCGCGATCATCGACCACCTGACGGCCGGCCGGCACTGGCAGTGGCGCCGAGGCCGCTTCCCGATCTGACCTGGCAGCTGCCGGCCGACAAGAAAGCGGCGGACGAGAGCGCACGGCCCACGCACTCAGGTCACGCGATGCCGCTGGTAGTGGCGGGCCGCTTTGGCGCGAGCGCCACACCCGTCCATTGAGCACCAGCGTCGGGTGCCGTTGCGCGACGTGTCGTAGAAGTGCAGGACGCAGGCCGGGTTGCCGCAGCGTCGGATGCGGTTGGGTTGCTGGCGCAGCAGCTCCAGGTAGTTGACGGCCGCCTGCCAGGACGGAAGCCAGCCCGGGTCCACGTCATGGTGCTCGTGCACGGCGCCCTGACGAAGCGTGTAGCGCGAGGCGCCACGGGCGAGGATCGCGTTGACCGCCCGTTCGGCGGCGTCGTCGGGCTGCTCCAGGACGCGGCGCAGCGCCGCACGCACCTCGCGCAGCGGTGCCTCCACCGACGCGGGATCGCCGGGGAGCCGGTGCTCGGTGAGCCACCCCCGCAGCCCGTCGGGCTCGTCGAACAGGTCGACCAGGTGACCCCGCTCGACCCACTGGGTGTTGACCAGGTCCAGTGCGAGGGGCTCGCCCACCAACGGCCGACGTGTCATGACGCCAACCTTACCACCGTCTTCGGTTTGACAGGTTAGGCAAACCGACGCACCTTTCTAACCGGCTAACTGAGCCAATGGGGTTAGACCCGAGTTCGGAGGGCGTCCGGCCATGCCACACCGCTACCTACAGGAACTGACCAACGCCTCGGTGGTGGCCGCCCAGCAGCGCTACGGCAGCCGCCCCGCCGTCGCGCGCATGGTCGCCGGCTGGGACACCGACGCGACCCTCGGCGCCGACGAGACCGCCTTCCTCGCCGAACGCGACAGCTTCTACCTCGCCACGGTGGGCGAGAACGGCTGGCCGTACCTGCAGCACCGCGGCGGCCCGCCCGGCTTCCTGAGCGTCCTCGACCCCGTCGACGGGCACAGCGTCCTCGGCTGGGCCGATCTGCGCGGCAACCGGCAGTACCTCTCGGTCGGCAACCTCGGCGCGTCGCCACGGGTGTCGCTGCTGCTGATGGACTACGCACACCAGCGCCGGCTCAAGATCATCGGAACGGCCCGCGTTACCGACGTACGGGACGGGGCATCCGAGGGCCTGCTGGAGCGACTGAGTGTGCCCGGGCAGCCCGGCAAGATGGAGCGCCTGATCACCGTCGACGTGCACGGCTACGACTGGAACTGCCCGCAACACATCACGCCCCGCTTCAGTGAGGCGGAACTCGCGGACGCGCTCGCGCCGATCCGCGACGAGCTCACCCGCCTGCGCGCGGACAACGACGCCCTACGCGCACAACTGCACGGCCGCGCCCTTCCGGACAACCAGCGAGACAGGGACAGCCATGAGCACTGACGCCGCCGACCCGGGTGCGCCACTGCGGCACCCACTGCCGCCGTTCAGCGCCGAAACCGCCCGAATCAAGGTGCAGGCCGCCGAAGACGCCTGGAACACCCGTGACCCGCAGCGCGTGGCCGCCGCCTACACACCCGACAGCATCTGGCGCAACAGGTCGACCTTCCTCACCGGCCGCCACGAGAGCGCGGCTACATGGCCCGCCGGGAAGCCAGCATCAACGACGTTCCCATCTCCGCCGACGAGCGCCGCATCCACGGGCGGAGGCCCCCGGGCGACGACGCCGACATACCGCTGCGGTGACACGTCGCGCGGACGGGCCCGGCTCGCGGGCACCAGAGCAGAACCAGGGAGAAACACCATGAACAAGCTGACCGTACGCTCCGTCGGCGGCCCGACGGCCGTGTTCGACTACGCGGGCTCGCGTGTCGTGTTGGACCCGACCTTCGACGACCCGCGGACGTACCAGAACGGCCCCGTCACGGCGACCAAGTTCACCGGCCCGAGCGCGGCGCCCGAGGATCTCGGCCCGGTCGACGTGGTGCTCGTGTCGCACGAGCACCACATCGACAACCTGGACATCTCCGGCCGTGAGTTCGCGCGCCGGGCCCCACGGGTGTTCACCACCGCCGCGGGCGCACCGAATCTCGGCCCCGGTGCGGTCGGCCTCCGGCCGTTCGAGCACGCCGAGGCCGGCGACATCCGCGTCACGGCGGTCCCGGCGCTGCACGGGACACCGGAGATCGGCGTGCACAACGGCCCGGTGGTCGGCTTCGTGCTGGAGGCGACCGGCTGGCCAACGGTCTACGTCAGCGGTGACAACGCCTCCCTCGATGTCGTGGCGGTCGTCGCGGAGCAGTTCCCGGCGATCGAGATCGCGTTCCTCAACCTCGGCGCGGCCCGGATCGCCGTACGCGGTGACGGGTTCCTCACCCTGACGGCAGAGCTGGCGGCACGAGCGGCGGCCCTGCTCGGCGTCCGGGCGGTGGTCCCGGTGCACCAGGACGGCTGGGGGCACTACACCCAGGATGCCGACGACGTCGTGCGAGCCTTCGAGGAGGCCGGCGTGCGGAACCTGCTCGTCGACCTGCGGCCCGGTGACTCGACGACCGTCTGACGAACAATCCACTTCGTACTCAACGACGCCTGAGTATCCGCCGTCAGGTGCCTGCCCCGACCGCCCGATAGCGTTGCCGCGTGGTCACTTTCCTGCGCCGGTGGACGCTGCGATCCGCGAGCTTCGCTCTGACCTGGCTCTACACGCTCTACCGGATCCACCCGGCGGTGTGGCGGCTCACGGCACGTCAGTACCGCCCGTACATGGGTCACTTCGCCCGGCTGCACGCCTGGATGACGTGCCAGTTCGCCGCGATCGACGTCCCGGCGTACGGCGACTTCCTGCGCCGCGGCAACTGGCGGTTCCGGTGGTTCGACCTGTCGTCGTACCCTCCCACGGACAAGCGGTCGTACGTGCAGGCGTACCCGGAGGCGCAGCGGTGTCGGCACGGTGAGATCGAGATCGCCGGCAGCGTGGTCGACGAGTCGTCGGGGTCGTCCGGTCAGCCGTTCAACTGGATCCGCAGCCGTCGGGAGCTGCGATCGGTGCACAAGAACCTGGCCGGCTACGCGACCATGGTGTTTCCGTCGAGGCGGCGGTTCGTCATCAACGCTTACTCGATGGGCGCCTGGGCCACCGGCACCAACACCGGCATCGCCATGTCCACCATCGCGATGGTGAAGAACACCGGGCCCGACCTCCAGAAGATCGTGGACACCCTGCGCTACTTCGGGCCCGGCTTCGACTACATCGTGACCGCGTACCCACCGTTCCTCAAGCACCTGCGCGACAAGCTCGACGCCGAGGACTTCCCGTGGGCGGACTACCGCATCAGCGGTCTCGTCGGTGGCGAGGGGATGACCGAGGCGCTGCGCGACTACCTCCAGGAACGTTTCCTGAAGGTGCGCTCCGGCTACGGGGCCAGCGACCTCACCATCGGCATCGCCGGGGAGAGCGACTTCACCGTCTGGGTGCGTCGACAACTGCGGACCGACGTCGCGCTGCGCACCGCCCTGCTCGGCGCCGACGAGCACCGGCTACCGATGGTCTTCCAGTACAACCCGCTGGAAACCTATCTGGAGACCACCGCGGACAACGAGGTGCTCTGCACCATCAACTCGACGGCGGTGCTCAACCCCCGGGTCCGCTACAACATCGGCGACGAGGGCAGGCTGATCTCGTACCCCGAGGTCCTGGCCGCGATCAGCGACCCCGCCGCGCGGGCCGCCGCGGACCGCGCCTGGCAGGTCGACCGGATGCGGTTGCCACTGCTCTTCCTGTACGGCCGCAAGGACAGCACGATCTCGTACATGGGCGCCAACATCTACCCGCAGGACGTCGAGTACGGCCTCTACACCGGCAACCCCCAGGCGCACCTGTTGCAGAGCTTCTGCCTCCAGGTGACCGAGCAGGCCGACCTGGAGAGCCGACCGGTCGTCAACCTGCAACTTCGCGACGGCGTGGTGCTCGGCCCCGACGAGCGGCGAACCCTCGTCGACACCTGCCGTGCGGGGGTGCTGCGTCACCTCGCCGAGGTCAGTCGGGACTTCGCCGAGTCCCTCGTCGAGGACCCGTCCGCGGCCGACCTGCGGGTGGAGATCCACGAGTACGGCACCGGACCGTTCGCCGACACCGCCTCCACGATCAAGAACGTCTACCTGGTGAAGGGTGTGCCGGCATGAGGACCACCGACTTCTCCGCGGCTCCCCCGGTGGGCCAGGCGACCGCCATGTTCGTCGGGGCCACCCGCTATCGCGGGCCGCGCTCGATCGTCACGCTCACCCGGACGTGGTTCCGGATGGTCCGGCAGATGAAGCGGATGAACGGGTACCGGTGGCACACCGTGTACTACCAGTTCCCGTTCACGCTCGGCACCATCGCCTTCTTCAGCGACCGCGACGCGCTGCTGACGTTCGCCCGCAGCCGCCACCACCGCGACCTGATGTGCTGGGTGACCGATCACGGCACCACGAACGCGACCGGTGGCTACATCCGCCTGTACAACGCCGAGCCCGAGGGTTACAGCAACGGCGTCTGGCGCGCCGAGGCGGACGGCATGGCGCACATACCGACCTTCACCCCGCTCTCCACCGAGACGGCCGGCCCACCGGTGCACCGTCGATGAGAGTGGATCCGGTGCGGTCGCGGGCCGACCTGCGGGCGTTCGTCGACTTCCCGCTGCGGCTGCACCCGAGCGACCGGTACGTACCCCTGCTGTCGTCGGTCATCGCGACCCACCGCCGCACCGCGGACCTGTTCCTGGTCCGCGACCGCCACGGTGTGGTCGTGGGTCGCACCAGCGTGCACCACAGTGCCGCCTTCGACGCCAAGGTGGGCGCCCGACAGCTGTTCGGGCACACCGAGTTCGTCGATGACGACGACGTCTTCGCCGCCATCCTGGACGCGGTCGAGACCAGGGCCGACGGTCGACCGCTCTTCGGGCCGGTGGCACTGCTGCCCAACCAGACCGGCGGGGTGATCACCTCGGGCTTCGCCGACCGCGGCTTCGTGGACTCCGCGTGGAACCCCGCCTACTACCCGCGGATGTACGAACGGCACGGCTTCCACCGTCGCTTCGAGGCCGACACCTGGCTGGTCGACCTCGACAACACGGTCGTCGCGGACCAGGACCACGGATTCACCTTCGACGACGCCCGGATCGCCGCCGAGCAGCTCGTCGTCCGGCACGGCTCCCGGTGGCGTCTCCACCGCCAACTGCCGATCCTGCGGCAGATGCTCAACGCGAGCTTCGCGCAGCTCGGCTACTACACCGACATCTCCGCCGAGCAGTTGGCGGAGCAGACCGACGGTCTCGCGTTCCTGCTGGACGAGGCGCTGCTCCTCTGGCTGGAGAAGGCCGGCAGGCCGGTCGCGTTCGTCGTCACCGTGCCGGACATCTCCGAGTACCTCATGCGCGTCGGTGGCCGGCTCGGCATACCCAACCAGCTCCGGCTGCTCGCCACCCGCCACCGCTACCGCAGCGACGCCGTCCTCATCATCAAGGGCACCGTGCCCGACGAGCAGGGCAAGGGGTACCTGACGCTGCTGTCCCGAGAGCTGCACCGCAACCTCGCCAGCCTCGGCTACCGCACGCTGCGTAGCACCTTCGTCGAACGAGCCAACGTCGCCTCGGCGGCTCAGTACCGCCGGGCCGGCGGTCGGCCACTGCACGGGTACACCTACTACGAGAAAGCGGCGGTCACGTGAGCTGGGTCGAACGGTTGCGGGCCAACGAGGCGATCTGCCGCCGGGCGCCGAGCGCGCACAACACGCAACCCTGGCGGCCGGAGTACCACCCGGACGAGATCACCATCGGCGTCGATCCGGCCCGCAGCCTGCCCGACTCCGACCCGACCGGGCGGGACCTGGCCCTCGGCATCGGCGCGTTCGTCGAGACGTGCCTCATCGTCTCCGCCGAACTCGGTCTCACCGTCACCGCGGCGCCCGGTCCGCGACTGGTCCCCGCGGCCGACCGCTACGCGACCCCGTTCACCATCGCCGACGTCGAGGCCCGCCGGGTCGCCCGTGGTCCCTACGCACCCGGGCGCGTCGACGCCGCCGTCCTTGACGGGCTCGGCCCCGGCGTCGCGCACGTCCCGACCCGGGATCTCGCGTCGGACCTGACGGTCGCCGACCGGTGGCTCTTCGGCACGCCGGCCGTCGCGGTCGAGCTACGTGACTGGCTGCGACTGAGCCCAACCCACCCTCGATACCACCTCGACGGGCTCACCGACCGGGCGCTCGCCCTGTCCCGGTACGAGGCGCGGGCCCTCTCCGCCGGGCTCCGCGCGTACCCGGTCACCCGCCGGATGGGCCTCCCGGCGCTGCTGGCCGCCAGCGGCCGCGGCCTGTTGCGCTACGACGGCAGCGTCCTGGTCCTGCTGGCCGACGACGACGACCGCGTCGCCGCAGGCCGGCGTCTTCTGCGTACGTGGCTGACGCTCGCCCGGCACGGCCTGTCGGTCCATCCACTCAGCCAGCTCGTCGACTGCCCGGCGACCGCCAGGCGGCTCACCCAGCGGGTGGGCGGCGAACCGCTCGCGGTGTTCCGCGTCGGCCGGCCCCTCGCCGAGCCGGTCCGCTCGGCGCGACGCTAGCCGGCCGGTCACCTCGCGCCGCGTCGTACACAATCGGGTTGTTCTGCACGGGTGCACGGGTGACCATGGTCGGCATGGCGGGAGCTCGCGGGTGAGATCGCCACTTCAGGGCGGGCTGCCGCTGCGGGACGCGGTGGTGGGCGCCGTCGTGGAGATCGCCTGCGACGAGTCGGGATTCTCCGGCACCAACCTGCTGCACTCGACCGCCCCGGTGATCACGCACGCGAGTGTCGACCTGGTGGCCGACGAGGCCGTCGCGCTCATCACCGCGCTGCGGTCGGGGTTCCGGTTCTCACCACACGAGCTGAAGTCCGGGCGGTTCCTGCGCGGCTCCGGTGCCGACGAAGCCCTGGAGTGGTTGCTGACCGCGTTGACCGGCCGCGCCCACGTCCACCTGATCGACAAGGAGTTCTTCCTCGTCACCCGGATCGTGGACTTCCTGCTGGCCGAGCCGTCGTACGCGGCCGGCACCCGGCTGGCCCGCGACCAGCGGCCGACCGCCCTCGGCCTCTACGCGGCCAGACACTCGGCCGGGAGCGACTGGGGTGCCTTCCTGGCGGCGTTCGTCGACCTCGTCCGGATGAAGCGGCGGGTGCCGGTGCGGCAGTCGGTCCACCGGTTCTTCCAGGCCCGGGACGCGCTGCTGCACCGCGGGCTCGGCGCGGCGGCCGACGCCGTCCTCCACGGGCTCGACCCGAGCCACGTGCGAGCCGTGCTGGCCAGACTCGACAACGACGACCGGTCGGTGCCCCCACCGCTGGAACCGCTGCTGCCGGCGCTCGCGGAGACGGTCCTGTCCTGGAGCGGCGGGCAGCGGCAGGTGCTGGTGACCCACGACGAGCAGAGCGCCCTGACGGCCGACCGACTGACTCGCCTTCAGCGGATGATGGCCGCCCGTGGCGCATCGTCGGCGGCAGCCGACACCACCTGGGCTCTACCGAACGGGGTGTCACCCCTGGCGGGGCTGGTGATGGTCGACTCCCGTGACGATCCGCGCGTCCAGGTCGCGGACCTTCTCGCGGGGGTGGCCCGGCGCAGGCCGGGGATGATCGGCGACGCCCTCCGGCAGCCGCCGCCGCACGACCCGGCGGTGTGACGCCCGGCCGCCGCGTTCGGCCGTCGCCGTCGATCCACCTCAGAGGGTGCATTGTCTGCAGTGGACGTACCTCTGGCCAGGTACGGCGTGACGGGAGGTGTAGCTCGCCCTTACCGGGGGCAAGGAACACACATGGAGCGAACGACAGGGAGCGAGGAGCGACGGCTCGGCCAGCGACGCAGGACCGGTGACTCGGACCGGGCGCGGCCGGCGACACGGCTCTCCACCGCCCCTGTGCGATGCGCCTGAGGCACAGCCTGCCCGCGGTTGCGCTCGGGGCGGTGGCACTGGGCGCAGCCCTCGGCGCTGACCCCGCTCGCGCCGACTCCACGCCGCCACTGCCGGTGCCGTTGCCAACCGATCCCCACCCCGCGACGGCCACGACCTCGCCGAATCTCATCGAGACACTGCTGCCCGGCGTGGTCGAGTCGCCGTTGTCGATCCCGCTGCCGTCGGCCATCCCGCTGCCGCTGCCGTCGGCGATTCCGCTTCCCCTGCCGTCGGCCATCCCGCTCCCCCTGCCGTCGGCCAGTCCGCTGCCTCTGCCGGCCATTCCCCTGCCGTCGACGTCGGCCAAGCCCCCCGCCGTTGTGCCGACCCCGCCGCCGAGCGCAGCCCCGTCGTCCTCGTCACCCACCGCCCCCGCTTCCCGGGCCGCCCGCCCCGCCTCGCCGCCGCCCTCAGCACCGCCAGCACCGTCGACCTTCGTGACGGCCACGGTGTCTCGCGGCACCCACGGCACCGCCGACGGCCGCACGCGGGATCGGGCCCGGACGTCGGGTCAGGCGCAGGCGGCGATGGGTGCGGTGCCCGCGCCGACACCGCGCCCGCCGGGCCGCCCCGAGCCGGGGCTACCGGCGATCGTGCTGGCTGTCGCGTCCGCACCCACCGGCGTCGGCGCCGGCGGTGTCGACTCGCCGACGTCAGCGGCCGAATGTCCACCACCCATCTCGCCACTGTCGCGGGGGCTCACCGTCGCCGCCGTCGACATGCGCGCCACCAGCCGGCCCGTGGAGCGGGGGCCTCCGCCTCCACGGCAACTCCTGATCAGTCAGCCGCGTCCACGACGTTGATCAGGAGAGATCATGGAAATAGCCGTCATCTGGATCCCCGCCGACATCGAGCCGTCGGAGCCCGCCGTCGCGGTGTGTCTCGCACACCTTCGGCAACACGACTACCGGTTGAAGGGCATCGTCCGGGCACCATGGGAGACCGTCGAGCAGAAGATGATCGACGGTGAGGTGGACGTCGTCGTGATCGCCGACCCCGCCCACCTTCCGCCGGACCGGTCACCCCGGATCGAGGTAGCCGCCCCGGCGTCGACGGCTGACGAGGACCGATCGGCTTACGACACGCAACTCGACTAGACCGACCAAGCGCCCCGTCCACGCCGGACGGGGCGCTTAGTCGACGTGGCGCTCCCCGGAACCCGTCGACGCCCGGCTGTGAACCGGGTTCTAGGTTGTCACGAGTTCGAAGACCGTGTTTCCGGCGGGGACGATGACCGAGCGCCATCCGGCGCCCGAGGCCGGCGACGTGGCGGGCCTGCCGTCGAGGCGTACGAGGTTCAGCCCGGGATAGTAGAAGGTGACCGTGATGTCGTGGCCGGTCGTGTTCAGCACGCGCCCACCGCGTCCCTTTGCCAGGAGGCTGACGTACGAGTCGGTCTCGAAGCCGTAATCCCGCCAGCGCAGGGTGCGCCCCTTGCGAACGAGGTAGTTCGGCACTTCAACCGTGCTCGGTGCAGCTCCGCTCGTGGTTCGGTACCACGCGGCCCACCCCTGCCACCTCACGTTACCGATGGTGTTCTCGGTCGCACCCATCGATGCGATCGCATAGTCGGTGTGGCCGCTGGCGTGCGTGATCGCGGCACCCGAGTAGCCGCTTCCGGCAATTCTGCTCATCGCCGCCTTGGGGTGAGCGTCGTCGAAGGGAAAGAGCACGGTGACGACGTTCTTGCGGTCTACGGAGTCCGTCGGGTAGGTGACGTAGAGGTACCTTCCCTGACGGCTGTCGGCCCAGTCGGCCAACGGGCCGCTCTTGACGTGCACCTGGGAAGGCGGCGTGGCGAGGAACGCGGTGAGCCTCACCCGGGTGTCGGTGCACGGGTCGACGTCAATGGGGAAGGTGTAATCCGTCATCGTCGGAGCCGCAACTGGATCGCTGGCCGAGTTGGGATGCCAGGCGATTCCTACCGGACCCGATCCCGTCACCTCGGTCAACTCGTCAAAGACCGTCCAGTAGCCCTGGGTGTCGGTGTTCGGGTGGGCGAAGACCAGGCTGCGCCGGTGCCTGCCATTGGGTAGCGCCTCACCGGAGTCGCCGGTGGCGTAGTCGACGCCGCCCCACAGCAGGTCCTCGACGATCCCGGCGCCGTAGGACTTCACGTGATTGTTGAGGCTCGGCGGCGAGAAGTCGTTGAACGTCGGGCCATAGCCAATGAGTGCGGTGTTGCTGAGAACGGCCAGGTCCCTGATCTGAACGTGGCTGAACCCGACCGCGGGCATGCCGTAGCCGCTGTACCCGGAGTTGCGCAGCACGTGCTCGCCGTAAGCGGACAGGTGCAGCGAGTTGGTGTCCCGATGCTGGTGACCGCCGTCCTTGATCGCGTTCCACAGCGCCCCAGCGAGTGCCCGTGGGTCGTGACTGCTCTGCAGGAACCAGGCGCCGGCGTCGGGAAAGACGCGACTCGGAACGACAGCGGTGGGCGACGGCGCCTCGGTCGTCAGGGCGTACGTCGTGATCATCGGAAGGGGCGCGATGGTCACTCGGTTCAGACTCCATGCCGCGTGAGACGCAGACGCCGGGCTGAACTTGTCGGCGCTGTAGGTGCGGGCAGAGCGGGACACCGCGCCGCCGGTTGTCGCGCTGTCGCCGAAGGTGTACTCGTCGCGAGCGACGATGTCGTCCGTGGTGTTGACCAGGAGTCTGGGTAAGAAGCTTGCCTCGGCGGCGACACCCGGTTGTCGCGAGATGAACTGGGCGAACCGGTTGGCCCCAGCACCGGTGGAGCGGATGCCGACCGAGAACTTCCGGGCCCCCGCCGCCAACGCGTCGCGGACGGCCACTGTCACGTCCAGCTCCGCCGCCATCCTGGTCCGCGGATCCCAGGTGCCGAGCAGTGTCGTGGCCGTTGGCCGGTCGCTCCAGGTGACCTTCTCATCCCAGGAGTCGTCCACCCGTGAAACTGCCAACGGGCAGCCGTCCGCGCCGACCATGCTCAGATAGAGCCGAAGTCGCACCTTGACCACCTGGTCGACGGCCAGATCATCGAGATTGAAACGGAGGAAGCACTCTCGGGTGAAGTCGGGCTCGTCCACCTTCACGTGCAGGAGGCCACCAGATTCGCCCGGGTCGCTGGCGTATTTCCCACCGCGTACCGTGACGTTGGCTTCGGCGGCCAGCCTCCTGCGAGGTAGGCGTCGGGTGACCGGCGTCGTGAGGTAGCCGGCATAGAACTCCATCGCCGCCCGGTAGGTGGGGTCCTGGTAGAAGTTGCGATAGCCGGGCACGCTGGAGTAGAGCTCCGGATCCCTGCTCAGGACATCGACAAAATACGATTTCGGGTCACGATCACCCGGTGAGCCGAGGCGGTGGCCGACGTAGGTGGGTGCGGCCAGGTACGCGCCGCTGACCCCCATGACGGACGCGAGATGGCTCTCGAGTTCCCTGATGGCATCGCCGAGCGCCGCCCGCTCCGCGCTGCTTCCGCCGCCCGTCACCCGGTACGCGAGCCAGGTGCCGTAGGCGCCGATCGGCGCCGCCTGCCAGCTCGGGAACGACCGGTAGTCAGCGAAGGCCGCGGCAATCTGCCCGAGGCTCGCTTCGGCCGCAGCTCGCTCGGTCGAGGTGAGCCCGCTGTGGACGACGTCCAGGCCGAGCACCAGGTGGAAGAGAGCGTTCGCCTGGGGAACCGTCCCACTCCAGTCCCATTTGTCGAGCAGTCCGAGGGTGACCACCTCTCGGTGGAGGTGGCCCACCATTGTGAGGATCTTCCGGGCGTGAACCGCCGCGTTCGTCTGGTCGTCGAGGATGTACGCGAGCGAGGAGTAGCTGGCGATCTCGGCGATACGCTTGGACCGGTCACCCAGCGAGAGTGCCGCGTCGAAATCCCAGCCGGCCCGGCTGATCGCGGCCCTCTTCCAGCTCCGCCAGGGCTCGCTGGCGGCCCGTGCTCGCAGGTCGTCGAAGTCGTCGGCCGAGACGAGCAGACACGGGCGGGTTGCCGCAGCCAGGGAGGGGCTCGCCGTCAGCATCGGCAGGGCGCTGGCAGCCCCAGCCAGGAGCGGCCACTGCAGGATCGTACGACGGCGCATGTTCTCCCCCGATGACATGTGGACGCCGGAGCATGCTACCCATGATCTTTCGCCCGGAGTGTCCCGTCGTACGGCGGTGAACTGTCGACGCGGTGAAGATTGGTCCTCTCGTCTGTCGATCGGCGATCAGGTTCACTCGTCGGTGGGGTAGGCGGGCCCGGCCGGGCTCCACACGATGGGATGCGCGACATGGCGAAGTACCTGATCCTCATCCACGGCGACGAGCGGCAGTGGGCCGCGATGTCGCCGCAGGAGTTGCGGCAGCGCGACGAGGCCCACTGTGCCTTCACCGTCGCGGCCGGGCCAGCAATCCTCAACGCCCAGCAGTTGGAGCCGGCGAGCGTCGCAACCACGCTGCGCACCGACCCGGACGGTCGGCTGACCATCACGGACGGGCCGTTCCTGGAGACCAAGGAGGCGGTGGGCGGCTACTACCTGATCGAGGCTTCCGACCTCGATGAGGTGATCGGTCTGGCCTCGCGGCTGTACGAGGTCTCCGCCGCGCACAGCGGGGTGGAGATCCGTCCGGTGGTCGACCGCGGATGAGCGCCGAGGTCGTCGCGGCGGTCGCGCAGGCGCACCGCCGCGACTGGGCCCAGTTGCTGGCCGCGACGGCACGCCTGACCCGGGACCTCGACCTCGCCGAGGAGTGCACCCAGGACGCCTACGCCCAGGCGCTGCGGGTCTGGCCGCAGATCGGCATCCCCGATCGCCCCGGTGCGTGGCTGACAACCACCGCCCGCAACCGGGCGCTGGACGTGCTGCGTCGCCAGTCGGCGTTGCGTCGGGCCCTACCGCTGCTGGTGACCGACCGGTCGGTGCCCGGCCCCGAGGACGGCCTCGATGACGACCGGCTCCGACTCGTCTTCACCTGCTGTCATCCGGCCCTGTCCCGCGACGCTCAGGTCGCGCTGACGCTGCGGCTGGTGTGTGGGCTGTCCACCACGGAGGTGGCCCGCGCGTTCCTGGTGCCGGAACCCACCATGGCCGCCCGGATCACACGAGCCAAGAAGAAGATCACCACGGCCCGGATCCCGTACCGTGTGCCGTCGCCCGATCACCTCGGCGGACGCGTCAGCGCCGTCCTCGACGTCGTCCATCTGATCTTCACCACCGGCCACACGGCGCCGAGCGGCGCGCACCTTGTCCGCCGTGACCTGGTCGACAGCGCAATCAACCTCGCCCGCATGCTGCACCTGCTCATGCCCACCGACACGGAGATCAGCGGCCTGCTCGCGCTGCTGCTGCTCATCCACGCACGTGACGACAGCCGCGTCTCCGCCGGCGGGCGGCTGCAACTGCTCTCCGAGCAGGACCGCGGGCGGTGGGACAACCGGCTCATCAGCGAGGGTGTCGCTCTGGTGACCGACGCGCTGCGTCGCAGGCCGCCGACACGGTACGCCGTCGAGGCCGCGATCGCCGCCGTGCACGCCGAGTCGCCGACCTGGTCGGACACCGACTGGGCGGAGATCATCGGGTTGTACGACGTCCTGCTCCAGCTCTGGCCCTCGCCGGTGGTCGAACTCAACCGTGCCGTGGCCGTGGGTCTGCGCGACGGCCCGCAGGCCGGTCTCGACGCGCTGACACCACTGCTCGCCGAACCGGTCCTGGCGACCTACGGCTACCTCAGTGCCGCCCGTGGTGAATTCCTGCGCCAGCTCGACCGGTGGACACCGGCGGCGGACGCCTACCAGGAGGCCCTGGCCCACACCGACAACGAGGTCGAACGCGCCTTCCTCACCGAACGGCTCGGCGAGGTCCAGCGCCAGGCGTCGACGGCGATCACCTTGAGGGAGGCGTACCGGTGACAGGTGGTCAGGCCGCGCCCGTCGCGGTGTCCCGGCGGATCGCCGCGCCGGCGGCCGACATTTTCCAGGTCCTCGCGGACCCTCGGCGCCACACCGACCTCGACGGCTCCGGGATGCTGCGGGGTGCCGTGTCGGACGCGGCGGTCGCCGCCGTCGGCGACGTCTTCGTGATGAGGATGCACTACTCGCGGTACGGCGACTACGAGATGAACAACCACGTCACCGAGTACGAGGTGAACCGGCGCATCGGCTGGAGGCCGGAGCCGGGCCGAGGCCACCCGGACACCGCACCCGGTGCCGCGCCCTCGACGCGATGGGGACACCGGTGGACCTACGAGCTGACCCCCGACGGCCCCGACGCGACCATCGTGACCGAGACCTACGACTGCTCCCCGCTGCCGGCCGACGAGCAGGCGGCCATGGACGGCGGGCGCAGCTGGATCACGAGCATGACCGCGACGCTGGAACGGCTGGAGGCGCTCTGCGCCCACCCGCGCGGCTGAGGCAGCGGCGCCCCGGCGGCCCGCCTACGAAGCGAAGGTCAGCCCCTGCTCGGCCAGCGCGGCGGCCAGGAGGTCGACCGCCTTCGGCCCCACCCCGTGCATGGCCAGCAGATCGCGGCGGCGGTGGGTGGCCACCTGGGCGAGCGTGGTGATGCCGGCCTCGAGCAGGGCACCGTTGGCCGGTCGCCCGATCGGCGGGAGGTCACCGATCTGCGCGGGCACGTGGCGGGTACTCACCACGCCACGATAGTCCGCCCCGGCCGCCGATCGGCGTCCGGAACGCCGACCTGGTCACTGCTGGCGGCCGTCCAGCCGATGAAGGTCGCTGATCCGGGTCCGTACGATGGCGTGATGGACCCTGCGGGGGTGCCGTCGGCGCTGCGGTACCGACTGCTCGGCCCGGTCGAGGTGCGGTCTCCTGCCGGGGAACGGCTGGCCCTCGGCACGCCGATGCAGGTCCGCCTGCTGGCCATCCTGATGGCGCAGCCGGGCGCCGGGTGGTCCATCGACAAACTCGTCGACGAGCTGTGGCAGGGACGCCCGCCGAAGACAGCGGCCGGAAACGTGAAGACCTATGTCTGGGCGTTGCGCCGCGCGCTACGGTCCCCAGGAGTACCCGATCCGGCCATCCTCGCCGAGGTCACCGGCTACCGTCTCGTCCTCGACCCGCACACGACGGACAGCCTGGCCTTCGACGACCTGACCCAGCGCGGGTACCACGCCCTGCGGCAGGGCCGCTGGTCAGCTGCCCTGGAGGCGTTCGAGGCGGCGTTGGCGCTGTGGCGTGGTGAGCCCTTTGCCGGCCTCCCCGGTTCGGGGGTGTTGCTCTCCGTCCGGGCACGCCTTCAGGATCAGCGGGCGAGTCTGCTGGAGGAGGTCACGGACCTCCAGCTGCGCTCCGGAGCGCACCACGAGCTGATCGAACCGCTCCGGGCGCAGGTCGACGGGGATCCGCTCCGTGAGCGCCCATGGGGGCAGCTGATGGTGGCTCTGGCCCGGGCCGGACGGCGTACCGACGCGCTGGCGACGTACCGGAAGCTGCGCCGACTGCTCGCCGACGAGGTGGGAGTCGAGCCCGGTCCGGATCTCCAGCACCTGCACATCCGCATCCTGCGGGCCGATCGGGAGCTGTTGACACTCGCGCGGTCGCCGAGGAAGACCACGCCCCGGGTCGTCCCTCGGCAACTGCCGGCCCCGCCGGCGATGTTCACCGGCCGGGTCGGCGAGCTGGCCCGGCTCACGACGCTGCTGCTCGGCGACGACGGGCCGGCCGGCACCGTGGTGCTCACCGGCACCGGTGGCGTCGGAAAGACCTGGCTCGCGTTGCGCTGGGCGCACGACAACCGGCACCACTTTCCCGACGGGCAACTCCACGTCGACCTCAGCGGGTTCGGCGTGGCCCCACACGAGGCGTCCCCCTCGGCCGTGGTCGTACGCTCGCTCCTGCCCGCTCTGGGCGTGAAGCCCCTGGAGATCCCCGCCGATCCGGCAGCCCAGTTCGCTCTGTACCGCAGCCTGACCGCGGACCGACGACTGCTGGTACTCCTCGACAACGCGCGCGACGCCGAACAGGTGCGGCCGCTGCTGCCCGGGTCGAGCCGCTGTGGCGTGATCGTGACGAGCCGCCACACGCTGCCCGGCCTGGTCGCCGCCGAGGGCGCTCAACCCCTCGCACTCGACCTGCCCAGCACCGCCGAGGCGCGCCAACTGCTCGCACGCCGGCTGGGTGTGCAGCGGACCGCCGCCCAGCCGGCAGCGGTGGACGAGCTGATCAGCCGTACCGCCCGGTTGCCCCTCGCCCTGTCCGTGGTGGCCGCGCGAGCCGCCGCCCGGCCCATGTTCCCCCTTCAGTCCATCGCCGACGATCTGGCGGCGAGCCGGGGTGGGCTCGCCGCCCTGGCCACCGACGACGCCGCTACCGACCTGCGTACGGTGCTCTCCTGGTCGTACCGTCTACTCAGCCCGGACGCCGCCCGGCTGTTCCGGCAGATCAGTCTGCTTCCCGGCCCCGACGTCAGCGCGGCGGCGGCGACCAGCCTCGCTGGAGCGGCGCCGCACCTGGTCCGACCGGCGCTCGACGAGCTGACTCGGGCGAACCTGCTGGCTGAGCAGTCCCCTGACCGCTTCCGCTGTCACGATCTGCTCCGCGCCTACGGGCAGGAGCTGTCGGACGCACACGACTCGGCGGCCGACCGCAGCGCCGCCCGGACCCGTGTCCTCGACCACTACCTGCGGATCGCCCGGGACGCGGCGCGGCTGGTCGATGCCGGCCGGCTCCCAGTCGACCCGCTGCCCCTGCCCGCCGAGGAATCGCCCCCGGCGTTCACCGACCACCAGTCCGCGCTGGCGTGGTTCGCGACCGAGCAGCGGGTGTTGCTGGCCACCGTCGACGACGCGGTCGCGCACCGCTTCGACGCCCACGCCGGGCAGCTCGCCCAGGCCCTCACTCCGCTGCTCAGCCGTCTGTCACAGTGGCACGACCTGGCTGCCGCGCAGGCCAGCGCGGTCACTGTCGCACGACGCGGCGATGACCCCGGTGCCGAGGCGTTGGCGCACCGGGACCTCGCGCTGGCCCAGATCCAGCTCAGTCGCCACGGCGCCGCCCGCGACCACCTTCGGCAGGCGATGGCGCGGTACGACCAGATCGGTGACCGGCCCGGGCAGGCGAGCACGCACCTGCATCTCGCCTGGCTGCATGACATCGAGGACGACCCGCGGGGGTCGTTGCCACACGCCGCGGCGGCGCTGGCGCTGTCCAGCGGCACCGGCGACCGGCGTGGCGAGGCCGCCGCGCTCAACGCGCTCGGGTGGTGCCATGCCCGGCTGGACGAGCACGCCCGCGCCATCGCCTACTGCGAGCAGGCGCTGGCTCTGCACCAGGAGGTCGAGGACCTGCTGGGCACGGCCCACACCTGGGACAGTCTCGGGTTCGCCTATCAGGGTCTCGGGGTGCACGAGACGGCAGCCGCCTGCTATCGGCGCGCTCTCCTGCTCTACGCGGACCTGCGCGACCAGTGCGGGAGGGCCGAGACGCTCATTCGTCTCGGCGACACCCATCAGGCCGAGGGCGACCTCGAGACCTCGACCGACCTGTGGCGACAGGCGTTGGTGCTGCTCGACGAGATCGGGCATCCGCAGGCCGTGGAACTGTCCGAGCGGCTGGCGGCCGTGTACCGCTGAGGGCCTGCTGCCGGCCGCACCCGCACCGGCATGGATCCGACGTGGACCGGGCGTCGGCAGGCTGGACCAATGCTGACCACGAAGAGACCCACCTTCTGGCATCGCAGCGGGGCTGATCGTCGACGCCCGCCGCTCCTGCGCTGGCTCCCGGCCGTCGTCGCGGTCCTCGCCGCCCTCTCGCTCAACGCCCCGCCGGCGCTCGCCGCCCGCACACCGGTGACAGCCGGCGGTGCCGGGTCGATCGCCGCCCCGCCCGTTGACCGTACGACCGGCGGGTGGAACGGCCGCGTCGACTGGCGAGCGTGCCCGGAACGACCCGACGATCCGGGCACGCGCTGCGGCACCCTGCGCCTGCCGGTCGACTGGGCCCGGCCGAGAGGGGAAACCTTCGAGCTGGCCCTGGCCCGGCGTACCGCCACCGACCCGTCCGCCCGCATCGGCGTCCTGGTCATCAATCCCGGGGGTCCCGGTCTGTCCGGTGTGGACGCGACACTCACCGCCGACGGCCAGTACGGACCGGAAGTGCTGCGCCGCTTCGACATCGTCGGCTTCGATCCCCGGGGTACGGTCCGCAGCGCCCCGGTACGATGCTCGACCGCACTGCTCGACCGGCACCCCTCGCTGGTGCCGACCACGGCGGAGGATTTCGACCGGCTCCTCACCTACAACCGCCAGTTGCGCGACGACTGCCGGGCCCACAGCGGCCCGCTCTTCGACCACTTCGACAGCGACAGTGTCGCGCGGGACATGGAGGCCGTCCGGGTGGCGCTCGGGGAGCGGCAGCTCAGCTTCTTCGGGCTCTCCTACGGCACGCTGCTCGGACAGAGCTACGCCGAGCTGTTCCCGGACCGGGTCCGCGCGATGGTCCTGGACAGCGTGATGGACCACAGCCTGGGGATCAAGGAGTACTTCCGCAGTGGCGCGGCCAGCAACGAGGCACTGTTCCACGAGTTCGTGACATGGTGCGGCCGGAACCAGAGCTGCGCTCTGCACGGACGCGACGTACCGGCGCTCTTCGACCGTCTGATGCGCCGGGCCGACGCGGGCACGCTGGTCGACGCGGCCACCGGTGACCGGCTGGACTGGTTCGAGCTTGGTTTCGCGACGTTCGCCAACTTCTTCGACGCGACCTGGGCCGATCTCGCGAACCTGCTGGTCGCGCTGGAGCGGGGCGAGGCGGCGAATCCTCCCCTCACCTCACCGAGGACACCCGTCCAGACGGGCGAGGAGCTCACCGAGTACGCGCTGCTGGCGTTCTGCGAGGACTGGTCGCTGCCGGTCGACGGGTTCGCCGAGTGGAACCAGCTTCTCCAACTGTCCCGCGCCACGGCACCTCACCTGCGGGCGTCACCGCTGTCCGTCCGCTTCGCCGCGATCTGCCTGGGCTGGACGGCGATCAACCCGCAACATCGGCTGCGGGTGCGGACGGACACCCCGCTGCTGGTGCTCAACGGTCGATACGACCCGGCCACCCCGTACGACGGGGCGTTGCGGGTGGCGGCTCAGCTCGGCAGGCGAGGCGCCCTCCTCACGTACGAGGGATCCGGGCACGGCAGCTATCCCCGCACGGAGTGCACCCGGAGTCACGTCGAGCGGTACCTGATCGCCAGAGTCACACCGCCGGCCGGCGCGAGTTGCCCGGCCGCCCCGGCCTGACGGGTCCGACTCGTCGCGTTGACGCCCCGGCCGCCACGGTAGGTGGCCGGGGCGTCTGTCGGGTCACGCGCCAGCCGCAGGTCACCGTCGGCTCCGCGCGTCGTAAGGTGCATCTCACACCCGAGGAGCTGGAGGCTGCGGTGACCGCGACGACGCCAACTGACACGGTGGTGGCCGAGGTGATGGCCGAGCTGGCCACGCTGGAGGACGACCGGACACGCGAGGTGAACGCGAAACACGGTGACGATCACGGTGTGAACCTCGGCAAACTCCGTGCGCTCGCGAAGCGGCTGAAGACGCAGCAGGAACTCGCCCGCCAGCTCTGGAAGACCGGCGACACCGCGGCGAGACTGCTGGCGCTCCTGATCTGCCGACCCAGGGCGTTCGAGCGGGACGAGCTGGACGCGATGCTGCGCGAGGCACGGGCGCCCAAGGTGCAGGACTGGCTGGTGAACTACGTGGTGAAGAAGAGCCCGCACTCCGAGGAGCTACGCCTGGCCTGGTACGCCGACCCGGATCCGGTGGTCGCGAGCGCCGGGTGGGCACTGACCACCGAGCGCGTGACGAAGAAGCCCGAGAGCCTCGACCTGCCGGGACTGCTCGACGTCATCGAGAGCGAGATGAGGGACGCGCCGGATCGCCTCCAGTGGGCGATGAACCACTGCCTGGCCCAGATCGGCATCGAGCACCCCGCGCACCGCGCCCGCGCGATCGACATCGGGGAGCGCCTGGCGGTGCTCAAGGACTACCCGACCTCCCCCGGCTGCACGTCCCCGTACGCGCCCATCTGGATCAGCGAGATGGTGCGCCGCGCACACACCTGACCAGAGCCCCGACCGAGACAGCCGTGGCGAGGGCGCGGGGAGCGCCCGGACCCTCCCGCACCGCCCGGCGCGACAACAGGTGGCGATGACACCCTCATGCACCCCCCGACCGACGTGGAGCTGACCCGACATGGCCTCCACGCGCAGATCGAGGAGCGTCTGGGCTACCAGCGGCAGGCGCTCCTCGTCTACCGCGCGGCGTACTCGCTGATCACCGCGAACGCCTACGACCCCGAGGGCAGGGACGGTCACTTCGCGTGGTGTGTCGCGGCCCTGAACCGGCCCGACGTGGTCCAAGCCCTCCTGGGTTGAGCACCACCGGACGGCGACGAGGTCAGGCGCGCGCGACAAAAAGCCGGTGACCTGGCTGGTCAACCCCCGCGACAATGCCGAACATGCAGCAGGTCGAGGTCGTCGTCGCCCACCACGAGCGCGTGACCATGCGCGTTGGTGACGTGTTCTTGAAGATCGACGCTGATCAGACGCGCACGGACGTCGAGGTCGAGGCCATGGCTCTGGCGCCGGTCCCGACTCCGGAGGTCCGGTGGCGGAAGCCGCCCGTCCTCGCGCTCGCCGCCCTGCCCGGGACGGCGCTCGGCCGCCTCGGCGCACCGTCGACGGCGTCGCGGGCAGCCTGGGCCGCGGCGGGCGCCGCCGTTCGGATGCTGCACGACGCTCCGCTGCCGCCCTGGCCCGGTCGGAGCCTCGAAGAGATCACCTCGCACCTCGACCGCGAATGCCAGTGGCTGGTCACGAACGGCGTCCTTCCCACCGACCTGGTCACCCACAACCGCCAGGTCGCCGACGCGGCACTCCGGCCGTGGACACCCGCGTTCACTCACGGCGACCTGCAGATCAGCCACGTCTTCGTCGACGGTGACCAGGTCACCGGCGTCCTCGACTGGTCCGAGGCGGGCCGGGGTGACGGCCTGTACGACCTCGCCAGCTTGACGCTCGGGCACGAGGAGCACCTTGGTGACGTCCTCGTCGGCTACGGTGCCGAGGTCGATCTCGACGTGATCCGTGGGTGGTGGTCGGTGCGCAGCCTGCTGGCGATCCGCTGGCTGGTCGAGCACGGCTTCGACCCGTCCTCGCCGGGCTGCGAGGTCGACGTGCTGCGAGCCCGGCTCCGAGGCTGACGGCCACCTTCGCTGCGATGCCGCCCCCGACCGGACGCTGATCGTGCGAACGCCGCACCCACGATGGCCCGGCGCATGAGGAAGACTGGCGGGCATGGCTGACCTGGGCGATGCGAAGGCTGCGCTGCACCACTACCTTCTGGAAAGTCGCGAAGACCTGATCTGGAAGCTCGACGGGCTGAGCGAACGCGATGCCAGAATGCCCCGCACCGCGACCGGCACCAACCTGCTGGGCATCATCAAGCACTGTCTCAATGTCGAAGCCGGCTACTTCGGGTCCACCTTCGGGCGCGAGTTCCCGACGCCGGAGGAACTCGTCCCCATGGAGGCGTTCGACGAGGACCCTCAGGCAGACTGGTACGCGAGCGAGGACGAGACGAAGGATGGCCTGATCGATCTGTATCGCCGTGTCGGGGTGTTCGCCGACCAGACGATCGACCAGCTGCCGCTCGACGCGCCGGGGCAGGTGCCGTGGTGGCAGCCGGGCCGACAGGACGTGACGCTCCAGCGGATCATCGTGCACGTGACCTGCGACATCGCCCGTCACGCGGGTCATGCCGACATCATCCGCGAGCAGCACGACTCGGCGGTTGGCCTGCGGCGGGACAGCACCAACATCCCCGTTGGCTACGACTGGCCGGCGTACGTCGCCAAGCTGACGAAGCTGGCCGACCGCTTCGCCTAGGCCGCGAGACGGCCGCACCCGACGAGCGCGCCGCCCGCCACGGATCTGCGGCGGGCGGCGCGGTCAGCGTTCGGCTCCCGCGGCGAGGCGCCGGCGGTGCCAGCGCCCCCGAGCAGCGGTCGAGCGGATCAGGGGCAGGGCGTCCCCGCGCAGACGTCGACGACCTTGCCGGTGAGCAGGAAGACGGCCTTCTGTCTCTGGGCTCCGGCCTGGGCGCGCGGGAACTCGTGCGGATCGTCGCCGTACTCCGGCCCGGCCGGGGCCAGGTTGGTCGCCGGCGGCGCGTACGCGGCGCCGCTGTTCCAGATCACGAGCGCCGAACCGGTGTACGGGTAGCGGCGGATCGGCGCGATGCCCCAGTACGGACGGACGTCCGACGACCAGCCGTCGGCGAGCGCGGGGGTGTGCAGGCGGGCGCCGATGGTGCGCGCCTGGACCTCCGCCGCGGCGGGCGAGACCTGCTGGTCACCGAAGGCCACGTGCATCAGCACCTGATGCGGTGGGCTGCCGGGCAGTGGTCGGTCGGTCATGTGCTGGGCGTACCCGTTGGCCTCGGACCGGTCCCACAACATCTGCAGCAGCGCGAGGATCAGCTGTTGGTCGACCTTGTCCGGGTAGTAGCCGTCCATCACCGTCTGGAACGGGGCGAAGTCCACGCTGCGTTGCAGCAGTGTGGAGTAGTTCATCGCCGGTACGCCGAGCACCGAGCGGGTCCAGTCCTGGGCGATGGCGGTGAGTGCGCCACCGTTGATGCCGCCCTGGCTGTTGCCGTCGTAGTGCAGCCCACCGGCCAGGTTGACCAGCGGCCGTGCGGCGGCGTCCCGGAATGCCGGGTGGGCGGCGAACCCGCCCGGATGGATCATCGTGCGGCCCAGGAACAGGAAGTTCAGGAAGCTCTGCTGCAACCGGTCCGCCACGGCGGGGAAGGCACTCAGGTCGGCGAAGGCGCCAGCCACATAGGGGACGTCGCCGGCGGCCATGCCGATCCAGCTGGTCGCGCAGAAGGTGAAGTTGTGGGTGTTCGACATTGTCCTGACGTTGCCCGCGTTGATCTCGGTCGGCTTGCCGAGCAGGCCGTGGCCGTAGAGCGACAGATGAGCAGGCCGCCCGGCGGACGCGCTGCGCGGGATGTTGCAGACGAAGTCCGCCGCGATCGTCGCGCCTGACGGCGTGGGCAGGGCGTTCGCGGTCTGCGGCGTCCCGGGACCGCCGGCCGGCCCGTAGTGCAGCCGCGAGCCTGGCCCGCCGTCGCCGGTGAGATAGGACGGTACGCCGATGGTGCCGGTCACCTGCCTGGCGATCAGCGGCTCCTGCTCCACCGGATAGTCGGTCACCTGGGTGACGGTGAACGACGGTGCGGCCCGACGGAGGGCGGCGAAAGCGCTGTCGCGGACCGCCAGCATCCGCCCGGTCAGACCCTGCCGGCTGGCCACGGTGAAGTCCCAGGCCAGGTAGAGGCTGTGCCGCTTGACCCCGGTCCGGATCAGGTCGGCGAGAATCCGCCTCATCTGTGGCGCACGGGTGTCCCGATGGCCGAGGTCCGCACCGGTCACGTAGGCCCTGAAGGCCTTCGGCGCCGGGATCGACGCCCCGTTGCCGTCGCGTATGCCGCGCAGGCCGACGACGTAGCGGGTGCCCTCGGTCAGCGCCACCGCAGGCCGGATGATCAGCACCTGCCGGTCGGGCTGGCTGGTCGCGTGCGCGTCCAGCTCGGCCCAGTACGGCGTGCGCTCACCGGTCCGGGCGTTGATCAGCACGATCGGCGCGTCCGGCGCCAGCGAGCGGCCGATGTCGGTGACCGGCGCGATCCCGGTCGCCGCGGCGTCGAGGCCGGGCACGCGCACCAGGATCGGTGAGCCCGGGCTGAACCCGTCCTGCCGGTTCCATTCCGTCGGGTCGATCGGGGTCCCCGCCACGTTGGCGGGCATCGCGGCGGAAGCGAGCCGCACCCGCTTGCCGGTGGGGCTGGTCCGGTCCGGCACGGTGAAGTAGTCGTTCGGGAAGGGCAGCAGACAGGCCGTCGGGTCGATCGGGTCGCAGGCCTGCTGCCCCGTCGGTGCAGGAGTGGCAGGGGGTGCCGCGGCGGCCGACGTGCCGAACAGGACGGTGCCCGCGCTCATCAGCACGGACACGGCGAGACGGAGCCCTCTGTTGGTGGTCACACGCATCTCCTTCGACGCAGGTGGTGTTCTTCCTACGCTCGTGAAGGAATCTCAGCAACACCGCGACGCCGGTGGATGCCTAGGTGTACTGACCCGTGAGGTTGGGGACGCGGCTGGCGGGTGGTAGGCCGTTGAGTGCGGTGTGTCCGCGGTGGTGATTGTAGGAGTGGATCCAGCCGGGGAGGGCTTGTCGGCGTTCGGTCTCGCTGGTGTAGGGCCGTGCGTAGGCCCATTCGTCGAGCAGGGTGCGGTTGAAGCGTTCGACTTTGCCGTTGGTCGGGGGTGTGACGCGCGGTGTGTCCTGGTGGGT
>NZ_JAKKFI010000088.1 GCF_022230955.1 Micromonospora cabrerizensis | reverse complement strand
GACTGTGCGGCGCTGCTGCGGCCTGTGATCGCGGCGGTGTTGTGTGTTTGTTGTCTAATTGTGCGGCGACCCCCGGGTGCTACACTGGTTCCCGACACGCCGCGCTTCCGATCGGTTCCGACCCCGCGCCGAGCAGCGCGCCGTCGGCTCGCCCGTCCTGGGCCGGGGGTTCCGACCCCGCGCCGAGCAGCGCGCCGTCGGCCCGGCCGTCCTGGGCCGGTGGTTCCGACCCCGCGCCGACCAGTGCGCCGTCGGCTCGCCCGTCCTGGGCCGGTGGTTCCGACCCCGCGCCGACCAGTGCGCCGCCGTCGCGGCCTTCCTGGGCCGCCAGCCCGGCATCGGCCGACGCCGGGCTGCCGGCGCCAGCCGGGCCACCTCCCACACTGGCCGAGGCGCCACCGGCTCCGGCGGGCCCGCCCCTGGTCGCCGAGCGCCCCTCCTGGGCTGGCGGTTCGCCCACCACCCCGGCGGGCACCGCGCGAGAAGAGCGGCCGGACTGGTCCGAGGGCCGCATTCCCGCCGCCCCCGTCGACCGTCCGTCCTGGGGGGCGATCCAGTCGGCGGCGTCGACCCGTGGAGGTGACGACGGCGAGACCCCGGCCATGCCACGGCCCGAGATCCGGCCGACCGGGCCATTCCGGCTCCGCCCGGCGACGCCCGAGCCGCCCGGCCCGTCTCCCGCCGAGTCACACCGCCCGACCGCGCCGACGAACCCGTCGACCGGTGACGTCCCGTCGTCCTCGGCGGGATCGGCTCCGCCCCCGCTCACGAACGGTTCCGAGCCCCACGACCGGCCGGGGTCCGTGCCCGCCTCCCCCTATGCGGCTCGCCGATCCGCACCCGACCCGACGTCGTCGTCCGAACCGGCCGACGACGGCCAGCAGTCGGACCCGAAAGCGGTGGTGCTGCCGCAGCGCGTCCCCGCAGAACCGGACGTGCCCGTCGTGCCGGAGCCGCCAGCTGTGGAGCCACCCGCCGAAACTCCGGAACTCGCCCGCATCGCCACCCACCTCCGTCGTGACGACGAGCCAGCCCCGTTGCGGGAGCGCCCCGAGGGGTTCGACGTCAACGCGATCCTGGACGCCGTCCGCGAGGTGGCCGGCGTCCGCGACGCCGCGCTGCGTCGTACCCCGGCGGGAGCGCACAGTCTTCGACTGGACCTGGCCGACGGCGCCGACCCGGCCGAGGTGAGCCGACAGGTGGCCCGGCTGCTCCAGGATCGGATGGGGCTGGCCGCCGCCCCGCAGAACCTGCCCGGCCTGCCCAGCACGCCACCCCCGCCGGTCCGCCGTCGGGTGGCCGAGCCCCGGGCCGCCGAACGGCGTACCCCGGAGCCCCAGAGCCCGGCTGCACGCGATGCCGGCGCCGAGCCACGTACCGGTGAGGTGCGGGCGGTCGAGTCGCCCACGGGCGGTGCCCGGGTGGAGGCCGTGCCGGCGGGCCTGGAGCAGCGGCCCGCCACCGACACCTCGCGCCGCCGCCGTTCGAACGCACCGCACCGGGGACGTGCCACGGTCGAGGAACCGGGATCGGTCTCGGCCGCGCCGGCCGGTGCCGCCACCGGAAGCCCGGCGACGCTGGGCACGTCGTACTCCGGTGGTCAGGTGACCACGACGGAGTCGGCGCCGTCCCGACCGCTGGACACCGGTGGTGCGCTGGGGCCACGGGTGGTGATCGACCACGTGCAGGTCAGCACCTTCGGCCTGGACGCGAACGTCGAGGTCCGGCTGCTGGCCGGGAGCGACAGCGCCTCCGGGTACGCGACCGGGCCGGCGGTGGACGGCTACGTGCTGCGGCTCTGCGCGGTGGCGGCGGCCGCCGCGGTGGACGAGCTGCTGCGCGGCGCCGAGAACGCCGAGCGGGGGCGCTGCTTCGTCGAGCACGCCGCGGTGGTGCCGTTCGGCAACTGCGAGGTGGCCACCGTGGTGGCACTGCTCGTCTGTGAGGGCTGGGTCGAGCAGCTCGCCGGCTCGGCTCTGGTGGCCGGTGATCCCCGGCAGGCGGTGGTCCGGGCGACCCTCGCGGCCGTGAACCGTCGGCTGGAGGCGCTGCTGTCCTGAGTGGTCCGAGGCAGACTGGAGCGATGAGACGCGCCACCCTCTGGCCGGACCACCTGCTGCCCGACCACCGTGTCCCGCCACCGTGGCCGGGCCGGGAGGTCCGCCTCGACGGCCGGGTCACCTACGTACGGGACACCCCGGCCACCGCCGCCGGCGCGGAGCCGGCGCTGTACGTGCACGGGCTGGGCGGTTCGTCACAGAACTGGACCGACCTGGCCGGGTTGCTGGCCGACCGGCTGGATGGCCAGGCCATCGACCTGCCCGGCTTCGGCCGCAGTGAGCCGGGCCCCCGCTACACGATTCCGGCCTTCGCGGATCTGGTGGTGCGCTGGATCGAGCACTCCGGTCGGGGCCCGGTGCACCTGTTCGGCAACTCGCTGGGCGGCGCGGTCGCGGTCCAGGTGGCGGGGCTCCGCCCCGACCTGGTCCGTACGCTCACGCTGATCTCCCCGGCACTGCCGTTCCTCGACTTCCGTCGCTCGTTGCAGGGACGGATGCTGCCGGTGCTCGCCATCCCGCGCGGCGAACGGCTGGTCGCCCGGCACCTCACCCAGCTCGCTCCCGAGGTGATGGCCCAGCAGGTGCTGGAGGCGTGCGTCGCCGACCTGAGCCGGATCTGCGACCAGCGCCGGGCCGAGGCGTTGGAGGAGATCCGGGTTCGTTACGAGGCGGAGCACTACGCCGCCGCGTACGTCCGGACGTTCCGCGGTCTGGTCTCCAGCTTTCTGCGGGCGTACCTGCCGGGGCAGGGTTCGCTGTGGCGTCTCGCCGAGGCGGTGCGCGCGCCGACCCTGGTGGTGGGTGGCCGAGCGGATCGCCTGGTCGACGTGCGGGTCGCGCCGCAGACCGCCCGGGTCATCCCGGACAGTCGGCTGATGATGCTCGACGGCGTCGGTCACGTGGCGCAGTTGGAGGTGCCCCGGCTGGTCGCCCGGGCGGTGGTCGGCCTGCTCGCCGAAACGGGGGACACCGCTGGGCGGTCTGATCTGGCAGGCTGACCTGGATGCCCAGCTCAGCCCCCCTCCCCAGTCGCCGTCAGCGACGCTTCGCGCTGTTCGCCCAACTGGTGGCGGTGGTGTTGGCTGTCGGCGCGGTGGTGACAGTGATCGCCGAGGGGCCGGGTGGGCACCCCGCTGCCGACCAGTTGGCCGCCGACGAGATCGCCACGCTGCCGCCGCTGGTGGCCGCGCCACTGCCGCCGACGGTCAGCCCGTCGCCCTCCGAGGCGGTTCCGTCCAGCCCGCCTGTTGTGCTGCGGGTGCCCGGTGCGGTCCCGAGCGCCGGCACGGGGAGGTTCGGCTACGACGCCCGCTCCGGCCCGGTGCTGGGACGTGCGGGTGAGCTGCGGCGTTACCGGGTCGCGGTGGAGTCGGGCAGCGACGAGGACGCCGCCGAGTTCGGGCTGGCGGTCCACACGGCGCTCGCCGGGCCGGGCAGTTGGGTCGACAGCGGCAGGCTGCGGCTTCAGCAGGTGCCCGGGGACGCGCCTCGCGACTTCACCGTCTACCTGGCGACCGCCCGTACGGCGGGTCGGATGTGCGCCGACGGTGGGGTGGACATCCGGGTCGGGGGTCGGCCGTACACGTCCTGCCGCGCGCCCGGCCAGGTGATCATCAACCTGGACCGGTGGCGGTTGTCCGTGCCGCACTTCGTCTCGGCCGGCGTGCCGCTGGCGGTCTACCGGACGTACGTGGTCAACCACGAGGTGGGGCACCAGCTCGGGCACCGGCACGAGCGCTGCCCGGGGGCGGGCAGGCCGGCGCCGGTGATGATGCAGCAGACGCTCTTCCTCAACGGGTGCCGGGTCAACCAGTGGCCGTACCTCGACGGGCGTCGGTACGCCGGTCCTGCCCTCTGAGCGACGGGCCGACACGCCGACCTTCCACCCCTCCATCAGGCGTCATGCGGCAATAGCGGCAATATCGGAGAAATGCCCGAATAATCTGGCAGGCTCGACGTCATGACGCCGTCGTCCCGTTACGGCCCACCCCAGCCGCCCGACCCGTCGGGCCGTCCGGCGTACCTGCGTCACACACTCGTCCGGATGCACCGGCGTCGCCGCCGCAGCCTGCTGCTCGGCCTGCTCGTCCTCGCCACGGCCATCGGTGTGACGCTGTACCGGGCCGGCGAGCCACCAGTCGAGCCTCCGGCCACCACGCAGGGCGGCATGGGCCACGGGGGCGGCGCGCCCGCGCACCCGGCGCCCACCAGCTATCCGTCGGTCGGAGCGGGACGGTTCACCACCGCCGAGGGCGAGACGGCCGAGCACGGTGTGGACGGTCCGCTGCGCCGTTACCGGGTGGCGGTCGAACGTGGCACCGGCCAGGACGCTGACGCGTTCGCCGCCAGGGTCGACGAGGTGCTGGCCGACCCGCGCAGTTGGATCGCCTCCGGCGACCTGCGGGTGCAACGGGTGGCCGACGCCGGAGCCGCCGACTTCACCATCTACCTGGCCACCCCGGTCACGTCCGAGCGGATGTGCGCCGAGGGCGGGCTGACCACCGAGCGCTACACCTCGTGCCGCCTGCCCGGCCGGGTCGTCATCAACCTGGCCCGCTGGATGGAGGCGGTCCCCGACTACGGCGCCTCGCTGGACACCTACCGCACCTATGTGATCAACCACGAGGTGGGCCACGAGTTCGGCGAGGAGCACGAGGCCTGCCCCGGGCCGGGGGAGCCCGCGCCGGTGATGCAGCAGCAGACGTACGGCCTCAACGGCTGCGTCGCCAACGCCTGGCCCTACCTCGACGGTCGTCGCTACGCGGGTGACATCGTCCCCTGATCGACCGGGTCGTCGGTTATTCCCGCTCCCGCATCGCGGACCACGTGTCATCCCTCATGGCCGAGGGGGGCTCCCGCGAGCAACAATGGCGCGGTTCACACCGCCGATCCCGGGGAGTCCACCGTGTCGTTGCCCCCGCTCGTCGAGCCCGCCGCCGAGCTGACCGTTGACGAGATCCGCCGCTACTCGCGCCACCTGATCATCCCGGATGTCGGGGTGACCGGGCAGAAGCGGCTGAAGAACGCCCGGGTGCTCTGTGTCGGCGCCGGTGGCCTCGGGTCACCCGCCCTGATGTACCTCGCCGCGGCCGGGGTCGGCACCCTCGGCATCATCGACTTCGACACCGTCGACGAGTCCAACCTCCAGCGTCAGATCATCCACGGCGTGTCCGACATCGGCCGGTCCAAGGCCGAGTCCGCGGCCGCGTCGATCCGCGAGATCAACCCGCTGGTCAACGTGGAGATCCACAACACCGCGCTGGACCGGGAGAACGTCCGCGAGATCTTCGCGCAGTACGACCTGATCGTCGACGGCACCGACAACTTCGCCACCCGCTACATGGTCAACGACGCGGCGGTGCTGCTCGGCAAGCCGTACGTCTGGGGCTCGATCTACCGCTTCGACGGCCAGGCGTCGGTGTTCTGGGCCGAGCACGGCCCCTGCTACCGCTGCCTCTACCCGGAGCCGCCCCCGCCCGGCATGGTCCCCTCCTGCGCCGAGGGCGGCGTGCTCGGCGTGCTCTGCGCGTCGATCGGCTCGATCCAGGTCAACGAGGCGATCAAGCTGCTCACCGGCATCGGTGAGCCGCTGGTCGGCCGCCTGATGGTCTACGACGCCCTCGAGATGGAATACCGCAAGATCAAGGTCCGCAAGGACCCGAACTGCGCGCTCTGCGGCGAGAACCCGACGGTCACCGACCTGCTGGAAGACTACGAGGACTTCTGCGGCGCGGTCTCCGAGGAGGCGCAGGAGGCGACGCTCGACGCGACCATCACGGCACGCGAACTCAAGGAGTGGCAGGACGCCGGCAAGGACATCTTCCTGGTCGACGTCCGGGAGCCGGCCGAGTACGAGATCGTCCGCATCCCCGGTTCCACGCTGATCCCCAAGGGCGAGATCATCTCCGGCGAGGCCCTCGCGAAGCTGCCGCAGGACCGGCAGATCGTGCTGCACTGCAAGTCCGGGGTCCGGTCCGCGGAGGCGCTCGCCGCGCTCAAGGCGGCGGGTTTCCGGGACGCCGTGCACGTGCAGGGTGGCGTGCTCTCCTGGATCAAGCAGATCGACCCGGCGCTGCCCGCGTACTGATCGATGTGCCGGGGCGGCCCACACGGCCGTCCCGGCAAATCGACGCAGATCACGCCGGGCGGCCCTCCGCCCGGAGCGACGCAGCCACCGCAGGCCAACCGATTCCCCGAGGCGGGATCGTGTCTGCGCAGGTAGCGTTCCCGCCGTGGTCGACTTGGAAGCGGCGATCGGGTTCGTCGTGGCGCATGGGGACGCGGTGGAACGCGCCCGCCTCTCCTGGCTTCGCAACGGCACCGCCGTGCCCCCCGAGTTGCTGGCGACGGCCGAGGTCGGCCAGTCACCCGACGGCGGTTGGCCGGCCACCTGGGGCGGTGCGACGGCCTCGATCGATGCGACCTGTTTCCGGCTCGCCGAGTTGGACGACCTGGGTGCGCTCGGCCGTCCCGCCGCCCGCCGCGCGCTCGACTGGCTGGCGTCGCGACAGCAGGCCGACGGCAGTTGGGACGAGGACGCGTCGCTGGCCGACTCGGCCCCGGAATGGGCCCGGCCCGGCGATCCGGAGGCCGGGTTCCTTCAGTCGGCCAACGCCGGGTTCTGGCTCACCGTCGCCGGCCTGGACGCCCGCGCGTCGGGCCCGCTCGACCACCGGGTCGGCGGGGCGTACGCCGGGGTGGTGCAGGCGGCGGCCCATTCGCTCGCCGCGCGGCTGCGCCCGGACGGTAGCTGGCCCTCGTACCTCGCCGCCGGCTGGCTGAGCGCGGCCGTGCTGCACCGGCAGGAGATGTTCCAGGAGTCGGCACGGATTCAGGTGGTGCTCGCCGAACGGATGCCGAAGATGTCCCCCGGGGACGTGGCGTGGTTGGCATCCACGCTGCGCCGGGCCGGCATCGACCCGCAGGACTGGATCATGGTGCGGGCGCTGCGCCGGCTGACCGAGACCCAGCGCAGCGACGGTGGCTGGGAGAGCGACGACGGCCACCAGTTCGACGTGCACGCCACGCTGGCCGCGATCCGGGCCGCCCGGCCCGCGACGGCCGGCGCCGCCGCGCAGCCGGGCTGAGGCCGATCTAGCGCACGTGCCCGTCCCCGGTGACGACGTACTTGGTGCTGGTCAGCTCGGGCAGACCCATCGGGCCGCGGGCGTGCAGCTTCTGGGTGGAGATGCCGATCTCCGCGCCGAAGCCGAACTCGCCCCCGTCGGTGAACCGGGTCGAGGCGTTCACCATCACCGCCGCCGCGTCCACCCGGGCGACGAACTCGCGGGCCGCGCTCGCCGAGTCGGTCAGGATCGCCTCGGTGTGCCCGGTGCCGAAGCGGCGGATGTGCGCGACCGCCGCGTCCAGCGAGTCGACCACGGCGACCGAGATGTCGGCCGACAGGTATTCGGTGGCGAAGTCCTCGTCGGTGGCCGGGACCACGGCGGCGGAGTAGGAGGCGACCTCGGGGGAGCCGTGCACGGTCACCCCCGCCTCGGCGAGGGCGGCCAGCATCGGCGGCAGGAACGCGTCGGCGACGCTCGCGTGCACCAGCAGCGACTCGGCCGTGTTGCAGGTGGAGAGGCGTTGCGTCTTGGCGTTCAGCGTCACCGCGACGGCCTTCGCCACGTCGGCGGCGGCGTCGACGTAGACGTGGCAGTTGCCCACCCCGGTCTCGATGACCGGAACGGTCGACTCCTCGACCACCGTGCGGATCAGCGACGCGCCACCGCGCGGGATGAGCACGTCGACGAGCCCACGGGCGCGCATCAGTTCCTTGACCGAGTCGCGGGAGCTGGCGTCGAGCAGCTGCACCGCGTCGGCCGGCAGCCCGGCGTCGGCGACCGCGTCGCGCAGCACCGCGACCAGCGCGGCGTTGGAGTGCGCGGCCGAGGACGACCCGCGCAGCAGCGCCGCGTTGCCGGACTTGAGGCAGATCCCGGCGGCGTCCACTGTCACGTTCGGTCGTGCCTCGTAGATGATGCCGACCACCCCGAACGGCACCCGGATCTGGCGCAACTCCAGCCCGTTGGGCAGGGTGGAACCGCGGACCACCTCACCGACCGGGTCGGGCAGCGCGGCCATCTGGCGCAGCGCGTCGGCGATGCCGGCCACCCGGCCCGCGTCGAGGGCGAGCCGGTCCAGCACGGCCGCGCTCAGCCCGGCCTCCCGACCGGCCGCCAGGTCCGTCTCGTTCGCGGTCAGGATCTCCGGGGTACGCGCCACCAGCGCGTCGGCCATCGCCACCAGCGCGGCGTCCTTGGCCGTACGCGTGGCCACCGCCAACTCGGCGGCGGCGTCCCGCGCCCGTTGCGCCTGCTCGACGACGCTCATCCTCGACTCCTCGGGTGGTGGGAAGGGCACTTGCTAGAGCAGCACCAGGTCGTCGCGGTGGACGACCTCTCGTTCGTACGCCGGGCCGAGCGCCGCGGCGAGTTCGGAGGTGGAGCGACCGAGCAGCCCGGGCAACTCCACCGCGTCGTAGTTGACCAGCCCTCGGGCGACCGACGCGCCGGCGGTGTCCACCAGGTCCACCGGGTCGCCCGCGGTGAACGTGCCGTCCACGGCGGTGATGCCGGCGGGCAGCAGCGACTTGCGCCGCCCGACGACGGCGGCCACCGCACCCGGGTCGAGGTGCAGGCGGCCCCGGGGCGAGGTGGCGTGGGCCAGCCAGAACAGCCGGGCCGTCGGGCGTTGCCGCTGCGGGTGGAACAGCGTGCCGACCGGCTCACCGGCCAACGCCGGGCCGGCCAGGTCGGCGGCGGTGAGCACCACCGGGATGCCGAAACCGGTCGCGATCCGGGCGGCCTCGACCTTTGTCACCATGCCGCCGGTGCCGACACCGGACCGGCCGGCACCGCCGACGGTGATCCCGGCGAGGTCCGCGTCGCCGTGGACCTCGCTGATCCGGGTCGACTGCGGCTTGGTGGGGTCGCCCGTCCAGAGCGCGTCCACGTCGGAGAGGAGCACCAGCAGGTCGGCGTGCACCAGGGCGGCCACCAGCGCGGCCAGTCGGTCGTTGTCGCCGAACCGGATCTCCTGGGTGGCCACCGTGTCGTTCTCGTTGACGATCGGCACCGCCCGCAGGTCGAGCAGCTTGCGCAGCGTCCGGTACGCGTTGCGGTAGTGGGCGCGCCGGGTCACGTCGTCGACGGTGAGCAACACCTGCCCGACCGTGCGGCCGTGCCGGGCGAAGCTGGCCGCGTACCGGCCGATCAGCAGGCCCTGCCCGACGCTGGCGGCGGCCTGCTGGGTGGCCAGGTCGCGCGGGCGTCGGATCAGGCCGAGCGGGGCGAGGCCGGCGGCGATCGCGCCGGAGGACACCAGCACCACCTCGCGGCCTTCGGCGGTGAGCCGCCCGAGGGTGTCGACCAGCGTGTCGACGCGCTCGTCGGCCAGGCCGCCGCTGGCGGTGGTCAACGAGGAGGATCCAATCTTGACGACGACCCGCCGGGCCGTCGTGACTGCGTCACGCACCCGCCCATTCTGCGTGGTCACGGGCGCACCGCCCGGCGGCGTTCCCATATGGTGGCGGATTGTGACACCTGACGAGTACGTCGAGGCGGTGCTCGACCTGGTCGAGCGGATCCCGGAGGGTCGGGTGATGTCGTACGGCGGGGTCGCCGACGCCCTGGCCGAGCGCTCGGGCCGTGCCTCGGCTCGGCTGGTGGGCACCATCATGGCCCGCCACGGCGGCTCGGTGCCCTGGCACCGGGTGGTGACCTCCGCCGGTCGGCTGCCGCCGGGCCACGAGCGGGAGGCGCGGGCCCGGCTGCGCGCCGAGGGTGTGCCGCTGCGCGGCGAGCGCGTGGACATCGCGGCGGCCGGTTGGTCTCCGGACCGGGAAGGGTGACCGACGCGGAACGTGCGTGACGGCCGCTCTGCGCGGACCGGCCCAGCGGCGACAGCACCCCGTCCGGTCGGACGGGGTGCTGTGCGGCCGTTTCAGAGCGGCAGCGGGAACTTCACCTTGTTGTCGTCCTCCCTCAGGTCGGGCCACGAGCGGTCCTGGGCGTCGTGGTGGGAGACGCCGAAGTACCGGGTGCCCGCGTCCGGCCCCGGCTTGCCCGGCACCAGCTGGACGAACGTGTAGCGACGCGACTCGCCGGCCGGTACCCCGGGCAGCAGGCACGACGGTAGGTACCGCGACGACGGATCCGGGTCGCACCGGGACCAGTCACCCCCCGCCCGTTCGCCGACGTCGATGGACTCGAATGCGACCTGGGGCGCGTCGATCGGCCCGGCGTTGGTGACCGTGAAGACGGTGGTGAGTTTGCGCCGGGTGTCCGCACCGGGGACGTCGACCAGTTCGTGGGTCATGCCCATCCTCAGGTCGGTGAGCCGAGGATCCTTGCCGAATGTCGTGGGACCGTCGGTCTGGCTGAACCGCTCGCCGTTCCACCGGTACGTCCGCACCTGCTCCCGCCGCAGGTACTCGGGTGTGCTGCAGCAGAGCGCGATGTCGGCCACGCGTACCCTGACCGACCCGCGCTGGTCGATCTCCGTCGCGAGGATGTCGTCGAAACCGTCGCCGGTCCGGACCACCCGACCCAGCGTCACGATCCGGCCGTCCCGGTTCCGGTCGAAGGCCACCACCTGCTTCGCCGACGACTCGCCGTACCGGCAGCCGACGACGGCGATGGTTTCGGCGGCACCGTCCCCGTCGACGTCACCGTGCTTCAACTCGTCGTCGGTCAGCTCCGACACGTAGACCTTCTGCGTGTCGGTCTGCAGCCGCACCTTCGAGGTGGTGCAGCCGCCCTCCATCTCGCCGGGCTGCCAGTTCGGTAGGTCGACCCGGGCGGCAAGCAGTTGCGCCCGGCTGATCCGCCCGTCCGGCGCGGCCGGGGTGTTGGTGGTGGGCGTCGGCGTCGGCGACCCGGTCGGCGTTGGCGTCGGCGATGCCGAGGGCGGCGGGGCCGTCGGGTGCACGGATTCCGCCGGCACCGGCGGGTTCCGGTCGCCGCGCAGCGCCGCGTTGGCGACGACCGGGGCGACCACCAGGACGACCGCCGCGGCGGCCAGGGCCACCGCCGTCATCCGCCGGCGTCGGCGCAGGTGGTGCCGGGCCTGGTCGGGGCCGGGGCCGGTGACCCGGCTGACCACGTCATTGCGGTACGCGGTGAGCCGCTGGCGCAGCAGCGGATCGAAGTCAGACATCGCGCACCCCCTCGGTGTTCTCGTCGAGCAGCCCGGCCAGGGCCGTGCGGCCGCGGTGCAACCAGGACTTCACGGTGCCCTCGGCCACTCCTTCCTGGGCGGCGATCTGGCTCACCGACAGGTCGGCCAGGTAGTGCAGGATGACCGCTCGGCGGTGGTTGGCGGGCAGTTGCGCCAGCGCGACGTCGATCGCCACCCGGTCGGGGTTCGGGCCCGCCACCTCCGCCTCGGTGGCACGCTGCCGCAGCAGGTGGTTGCGGGCGGTCCGCACCCGCCGCCAGCGACTGCGCGCCAGGTTCCAGGCGACCCGGCGGACCCAGGCCACCGGGTCGTCGTACCGGACCAGGCGGTCCCAGCGGGCCAGCGCTCGGTAGAACGCCTCCTGGGCCAGGTCCTGCGCCTGCCCCAGATCGCCGGTGTACGCGCACAGTTGGGCGGTCACGCTGCCGAAGTGCGCGTGGTAGAAGTCGTCGAACGTGATCGTCGCGTCGACAGTCGCAGCACCGGCTGTTCGTACTGCCGGCGGCTCGTTGGCGCGGGCTCCCATCGTTGCTGTCACTGCCCCTCCCCCGTCACCGCCGGGCTGGTCTGCCGTCGGCGCTGATAACACTCCGAGACTGCGGAGGCGGTTGCGGGCTCTGCTGCCGTCAACCTGACTGAACGGATGTCCGCAACAGGCCCGGCGGCTTGATCGCCAGATGAGGGATGTGACCTCCGGCATAACGTGAGTAACATTCGGCCCCATGAAAACGCCGCCGGGCCCGGGCCCGTCAGCCGCCGGTCCGCTGCCTCGACCGGTGCACGCCGGCTACGCGCTCGGCTCACTGGCGACCGGCGCGTTCGGCACCGTGCCCGGTCTGTTGCTGCTGCCGTACCTCACCGACACGCTGGGCGTGGCCGCCGGGATGGCCGCCCTGCTGGTGCTGCTGCCCAAGGCCTGGGACGTGCTGGTCAACCCGGTCGCCGGGCGAATCTCCGACCGCACCCGTTCACGCTGGGGCGCCCGGCGGCCGTACCTGCTCGTCGCCGGCCTCGCGCTCGCTGTCCTGTTCGCGTCGATCTTCGCCGCGCCGTTCGGCAACGGGTCGGCCGCCGCGGCGTACGTGGCCGTCGCCTTCCTCGCCACCGCCACCGCGTTCGCCTTCTTCCAGGTGCCGTACGTGGCGATGCCGGCGGAGCTGACCGACGACTACGCCGAGCGCACCCGCCTGATGACCTGGCGGATCGCGGTGCTGGCGCTGGCCATCCTGGTGTCCGGCGCGGTCGCCCCGCTGGTGGTGAGCGCCGGTGGTGACGGCGTGGCCGGGCACCGGTGGATGGGCCTGTTCGTGGCGGCGCTGATCGCCCTCGGTGCCCTCGGCGCGTTCCTCGGCACCCGGTCCGCGCCCACCGGCACCGTTGGTGGCAGCGAGCCGACGCTGCGCGCCCAACTCGCCGTGGCGAGCGCCAACCGCCCGTTCCGGGCGTTGCTGATCTGCTTCGTGGTGCAGTCCGCCGGGGTGGCGACGATCCTGGCCGGCGTCAACTACTTCGCGGGGCAGATCCTGCGCGACGACGAGAGCGGGCCGACCCTGCTCTTCGTCTGCTTCGTCGGGCCGGCGCTGCTGGTGATGCCGATCTGGACGCGGGTCGGCGCCCGGCTGGGCAAGCGCACCGCGCTGGTCGTCGCCTCGGTGATCCTCGCCGCCGGGGCGCTGGCTCTGGTCGCCGCTCCGGTGCTGCCGGCGGTCGCGGTCTACCTGGTGGTCGCGGTGATCGGCGTCGGGTACGCCGGGCAACAGGTCTTCGCGCTGGCGATGCTGCCGGACTGCATCGCGTACGACACGGCGCGCACCGGTCGACGGCAGGCGGGGGTCTTCACCGGCCTGTGGACCGCGGGGGAGACCTTCGGCCTGGCGCTCGGCCCGGGCATCTACGGGCTGGTGCTCCAGATCTCCGGCTACGTCTCGTCCGACACCGGCTCGGCGGCCGCCCAGTCGGACTCGGCCCGCCTGGGCGTCCTGCTCGGCTTCACGCTGATCCCCGCGCTGTTGATAGCCCCCCCGATCCTCCTGCTACGCCGCTACACCCTGACCCCCGCCGCGCTGGCCGCCGCACTCGCCGCCCCGGTCACCGCCCGGGTCGATCATGGAGCTGTGGTGGGGGACGAAAGCCATTGACCGTCACGAGAAGGGCACCATAACTCCATGATCGACGAGAGCAGGGTCGGGTTGGCCGCCGGAGTTGCGGCTGAGGTTGTGCTGGACGAGGTTCGGCAGTTGCGCGCCGGAGACCGGCCGACCCACGGGGGACGGCTGTTCGCGTACGTCTACGACCCGGCGGTCCCGGGGCTGGACGAACTGGCCGGCGCCGCGCACCGGGAGAGCGCGCACGTCAACGGGCTGGACCCGACCGCGTTTCCGTCCCTGCTGGCCATGGAGAACGCGCTGGTGGGCGCCGCCAGCCGGGTGCTCGGCGCTGGCCCGGGCACGACCGCCCCGGACGTCGTCGGCAGCGTCACCAGCGGTGGCACC
The DNA here is from genome assembly GCF_022230955.1 of Micromonospora cabrerizensis. Taxonomy (GTDB): domain Bacteria; phylum Actinomycetota; class Actinomycetes; order Mycobacteriales; family Micromonosporaceae; genus Micromonospora; species Micromonospora cabrerizensis. The sequence continues at coordinate 10,385 of NZ_JAKKFI010000088.1, read as the reverse complement.
GAGTCGCTGATCCTCGCCGTGAAGACGGCCCGGGACGCCCACCCGGAGATCGCCGCGCCCCGGATCGTGGTGCCGTCGAGCGCCCACGCCGCGTTCGCCAAGGCGGCGCACTACCTGCGGGTGGCGATGGACGTCGTGCCCGTCTCCCTGGACACGCTGCGCCCCGACCCGGCCGCGATGGCCGCCGCCATCGGCCCGGAGACGGTCCTGGTCGCCTGCTCCGCGCCGTCGTACGCGCACGGGGTGGTGGACCCGGTCGCGGAGATCGCCGCCGCCGCGGCCGCCGCCGGGGTGCGCTGCCACGTGGACGCCTGCTTCGGCGGCTGGACGCTGCCGTACCTGCGCCGCCTCGGTGAGCCGGTGCCGGCGTTCGACTTCGCGGTACCCGGGGTCACGTCCATCTCGGTGGACCTGCACAAGTACGCGTACGCGCCGAAGGGAGTGTCGGTGCTGCTGCACCGGGACGCCTCGCTGCGGTCGCCGCAGTACTTCGCGTACGCCGACTGGCCCGGCTACACGATGATCAACCCGGTGATCGCCTCCACCCGGTCGGGCGGGCCGATCGCCGCCGCGTACGCCACCGTGCGGCACCTCGGCGACGACGGCTACCTGCGGCTGGCCACCGTCACCCGGGACGCGGTCGCCGGCCTGGCCGAGGCGGTCCGCGCCGTCGACGGGCTGCGGCTGATGGCCGAGCCGGAGTCGACGGTGGTCTGCTTCACCGCCACCGAGGGCGGCCCCGACCTGTTCGTCCTGGTGGACGAGCTGACCGCGCGCGGCTGGCACACCCAACCCCAGCTGTCGTACGCGGGACTGCCGGCGAGCGTGCACCTCACGGTGACCGCCTCGGTGGCACCGCGCGTCGGCGACTTCGGCCCGGACCTGGCCGACGCGGTGGCCGCAGCCCGGGCAGCCGGTCCGGTCCAACTGCCCGGGGAGTTGGCCGCCCTGGTCGGCGCGCTCACCCCGGACGCGCTGACCCCGGAACTCGTCGAGGGCCTGGCCGCCGGGTTGGGCATGGGCGGCGAGCCGGGTGGCGCGCCGCTGCCGGAGCGGATGGCAGTGGTGAACACGCTGCTCGACGCCGCACCGCCGGCGCTGCGGGAGCGGCTGCTGGTCGAGTTCGTCGGGCTGCTGCAACGTCCCACCTGGTGACCCGGAGCCCGGCCGCGTCGTACGCCCCCGTGGCGTACGGCGCGGCCGGCGCTCGTCAGCCGTAGATCATCTTCATCTGAACCAGGTTGTCGCTGCTGTTGGAGTCCGGCAGGACGTCACGTTCGCTGTCCATCGGCTGGACCTCCACGTCAGCCTTGTCCGTGCTCAGCTTGTCCCCTTCGTACTGATGGAAGTCCAGGTCCAGCCGCATCTCCGCCCCGGCGGCGAGCTGAGGCAGACGGCAGACGATCGGGTCGATGCTCTCCGGGACGCCCGAGCACGTTTCCCACCCGTCGACGTCCGCGCGCACCACCGCGGGCACGCCCAACCGCAGCACCACGTGGGCGACCGGCGCCGTGCCCCGGTTGCGGATCCGCACCGTGGCCGTACCCGTCCGGGAACCGTCGTCCGCGACTCTCAGCACGAGGTCACCCGTGGTGACCGAGACATCCGCCAGATTCGGGTTCGGGCCGAAGCTCGTCGGCCCCGAGACCTGGGTGAAGGCATCACCCTTCCAGCGGTAGTCCCGCCACTGCCGTTGCGACCACTTCGCGGCCCAGCCACCCCCGGGAGCGATGTCGCCGACCTGCACGCGGACCGTGCCGTCGCCCACCACGTCGAGGGCGAACAACCACTGCGGCTTGTCGATGGTGGTCGCGACCACCCGGCCGAGCGTGACCACCTTCCCCGCCCCGTCCCGGTCGAAGGCGACCACCTGCATCGGTCCCTGGGTACCGAGCGCGCACTGCACGAGCGCCACGGTCTCCACCGCGCCGTCCCCGTCGACGTCGCCGTGGTCGAGCGCCACGAGCCAGTTGACGCCCTCGCGGCTGTCGCCGCTGAGCCGCGTCTGCGACGTCGGGCACCCCCGTCCGGCCCGCCAGGCCGGCAGGGTCACCGACGCGCCGAGCAACTGTGCCCGGCTGATCCGGCCGTCGGGCGCGGCGGAGGCGGAGCCGCTACCGGTCACGGAAGGGCTGGGAGTCGGGCTCGCCAGGCCGCTCGGCGTGGCAGACACCGACACGCTCGGCGTCGGCTCGACCGGACCCGGCCGGTGGTCCGGGCCGCTCATCCCGGCGTACCCGATGGCCGAGCCGCCGAGCAACGCGAGCGCGGTCGTGGCGGTGGCCCCCCACCGGCGGCGGTTGCGGCCCCGTACCGTCCGCCGGACGGCGGCCGGACCGGGCACCTCGACCTTGTCCAGCAGGGTACGGCGATACTGGGCGAATTCTTCGGCGAGGCCGAGGGTCTCCTGCTCAGACATCTCGCACCTCCTCATTGGTGTCGCGTAGGTGCGTCGCGAGCGCGGTGCGGCCCCGGTGCAGCCAGGATTTGACGGTGCCCTCGGCAACCCGTTCCTGGGCGGCGATCTCGGCGACCGACAGGTCGGCGAGGTAGTGCAGGACCACCGCCCGCCGCTGGTTCGGCGGCAACTTCGTCAACGCCGTGTCGAGGGCCACCCGGTCGGGGCTGGGCTCCGCGACGTGTGTCTCCCGCTGCCGCAACAGCCACGCCTGGGCGGTCCGCAGTCGCCGCCAACGGTTGTGGCCGAGGTTCCAGGCGACCTTGCGCACCCAGGCCAGGGGGTCCTCGTACCGGGCCAGCCGCTCCCAGTGGGCGTACGCCCGACAGAACGCCTCCTGGACCAGGTCCTGCGCCTGCCCCCGGTCACCGGTGTACGCGGTGAGCTGCACGACCAGCCCGCGGAAATGGGCGTGGTAGAAGTCGTCGAAGACCAGTTCGGCGGCCTCCGGCGCCGAGTTGCCCGGTGGGTCCGGTGGCCGTCCGCCCACCCGTACTCCTCTTGTCACAAGCACTCGTCCTCCCCGTGGTGGCCGCGGGCGGCGTGGTCGCCAGCATCGGTCACACACTCGGGCGGGTAGGCAGGTTGCGGGACGGGCTGTTCGCGTTTGCTGTCGTGTCCAGGACAACGCGCCGCATGACACACAGATCGGTCAACCGAACATCGGTCATAGATATCGATATGTGTAACTATAAGTAGGTTTCATAGTATTCGCCGGGTCCGTACGGTCATGTCATCAAGCAACACCGACACGGGGAGAGAAAATGACGATGCGCAAGATCCTGATCAGCGGAGTGACCGCGGCGGCCGGGCTCGCCTTCGGCCTGGGTGGTGCGGCGGCAGCCGTCACGGCGATCGGCCCGGGCCCGGGTGCGCCGGGTGAGATCGGTCCTGGCCCGGGCGTTTCCCTCGCCATCGGCCCCGGCCCGGGTGCGCCGGGTGAGATCGGCCCCGGCCCGGGTGCGCCGGGTGAGATCGGCCCCGGCCCGGGTGCTCCCGGTGAGATCGGTCCTGGCCCGGGCGTGGTCCTCGCCATCGGCCCGGGCCCGGGTGCTCCCGGCAAGATCGGTCCTGGCCCGGGCGTCGCGGAGTTGACCGCGCCCGGCACCACGCTGACAGCCTGAGCACTGCGTACCGGCGAGACGATTGTTGTCTGACGGGCCCGGCCAGCACTGCTGGCCGGGCCCGACCGGCAGGTCTGACACGAGCTCTCACGATGGTTCCTCCCGCGACTGACTTCGTCAGGTGACGTGCGTAGCCCGGAGAAGCCACGAACGAGGCTCGGAGCTGCTGTGGTTGACTGTCCGCTGGGGGACGGAAGGGGGCGGTCGTGCAGCTACCGGCAGTGCTGGGTGAGCCGATCCGGTTCGTGCTGAACTGGGGGCGCCGCTACTCGCTCTGGGTGTTCAACTTCGGCCTGGCCTGCTGCGCGATCGAGTTCATCGCCACCAGCATGGGTCGGCACGACTTCATCCGGCTCGGTGTGATCCCGTTCGCCCACGGCCCCCGCCAGGCCGACCTGATGGTCGTCTCCGGCACGGTGACCGACAAGATGGCTCCGGCCATCAAGCGGCTCTACGACCAGATGCCCGAGCCGAAGTACGTCATCTCGTTCGGCGCCTGCTCCAACTGCGGCGGCCCCTACTGGGACTCGTACTCGGTGACCAAGGGTGTCGACCAGCTCATCCCGGTCGACGTCTACGTACCCGGTTGCCCGCCCCGGCCGGAGGCGCTGCTGCACGGCATCCTGCGCCTCCAGGAGAAGATCGCCGCCGAGCAGTCCGGCATCGGCGGTGTGCCGCAACGCGACGTGCTGGCCGCGCCGCTGGACGCACCTCCCCGCGAGGCCGCAGCCCCGCGCTCCGTCGACTCCCTCACCGCCGCGCCCGTGCGCCCGCCCGCCGCCAGCTGACGGCGGCCGGGCCGCCGCCCGGACGAGTCCGAGCGGCGGCCGCGAACCGGTCAGCCGTTGGCGGCGACGGCCAGCCTGGTCTGCACGACGTTGTCGCTCGGGTCGACGTCGGGAGTCTCCGGATACCAGCTGGTCGTCAACTCGATGTCGACCAGTTTGGTGGTGTCGGCCGGATCGGTCGGCGGGCTGATGACCACTGCGAAGCTGAACTCCTCGCCGGGCATCAACTGCAACTCTGGCACCGGCACCAGGACGCCATCGCTGCCCACCGGGCCGGTGCCCGGGTCGGCGCTCCGGAGAACCGAGCCGGCCGGCAGGGAGCGGGCCTGCACCCAGAAGCTGCCGTGCGGCGCGTCGCCGCCGTAGCGGATCGTCAGCGGCACCCGCAGGTTGCCCTCACCGCCCGGGAACTCCGTCACCGGGCCGTTCAGCCTGATCGAGGCGTCCGGCTGAGCGTCCTGGACGTACGGCCGGGGACGAATCAACGAACCATTCGTGGACCGGAACAGCGCGCTGAGCGGGGTGCTCGCCACCAGGCCGCTGTTGCTGGAGTAGACCTCGACCCAGCCCCCAGCCATGATCATTGGGTATGTCCGGGGGTTGGTCAGCACGTGGAAGTCGAGCACGTTCCGGATGCTCTCGCCCGGTGCCAGGTAGGCCCAGTTGTCCGTCAGGGAGCAGGTCGCCACCCGGCGGTTGTCCTCCACGCGCATGTCGAACATGTCGCAGACGGTGCCGTCGAACTGGAAGGCGCCCGGCACCGGCTCGCGCAGCTTGTAGTAGAGGTAGTCGGTCTCGCTTCCGGTGTTGGTGACGGTCACCGGGACGCTGCCCCGGTAGCCCCGCTCGGTCGGCTTCAAGATCAGCTTGCCCACCGACAGTGTGCCGCCGGCGACGTCCGCCGGTGCGGCCACCGCGGGCGCGGCGGTGGCGACCGTCGCGGTCAGGCCGAGCAGTACGGCGGTGAGTAGGGTCCCCGTTTTTTGGAACATGACTTTCTGGTCCTCCCGTGATGGCGGCCGGTGCCGATCGCCCCGGCCGCCTAGATAGACGCCAGCGAACCCATGGTGTGGTTGCCGTTGCACAACCATCGATTCGCGTCGGTCCAGCATCGGTCAGAAGATCGCCGGTGGCTGCCCGTGTCGACCTTCCGGTCGAAGGGGACAAGTCGGCTGTCCGACGTCCGGGGTGGCCGGGCCGGGCTAGCCTGCGCATCATGAGCAGCTCAGGGGACCAGCGGTCCGACCACATCGTCGACGTGCTCACCGAGGAGTTCGGTGCGTCCATGGCGATCGACCCGGCCGCCTTCCGCCGTAAGTTCCGCAAGATGGCGGCCTCGCCGTTCGCCTTCTACCGGGGCAGCGCCGCGCTGTTCTACGCCGACCAGCTCGGCGACTTCGCCGACGACCGGTTCTCCGACGAGCGGACCAGCCGGGTGTGGATCCACGGCGACCTGCACGCGGAGAACTTCGGCACCTACATGAACGCCTCCGGGCAGCTGGTGTTCAACGTCAACGACTTCGACGAGGCGTACGTCGGGCCGTTCACCTGGGACCTGCGGCGGCTCGCGGCCAGCGTGGCGCTGCTCGGCTACGGCAAGGCGCTCTCCGACGAGGCGATCGGCGATCTGGTGGCCGGCTTCGCCCGGTCGTACCTGACCGAGCTGCGGGCGATCGCCGCCGGAGGGGACGACGCGATCGGCTCGATCACCCTGGAGAACGCCGACGGCGTGCTGCGCCGGGTGCTCCAGCAGGCCCGGCTCAACACCCGTGTCGACCTGCTGGCCGCGCAGACCACCATCGACAACTACGAGCGACGGTTCTCCATCGGTGACGGGGTCTTCGAGATCGACGACGACACCCGGGACCGGGTGCGCGCCGCCTTCCAGGACTACCTGGGCACCCTGCCGACCGCGTCGACGCAGCTGCGGCCGGTCGCGGCGCGGATCAAGGACGTCGTGCTGCGCAAGGGGGTGGGTATCGGCTCGGCCGGGCTGCCGTCGTACAACCTGCTGCTGGAGGGGCACACCCAGGCACTGGAGAACGACGTCGTCATCTACATGAAGCAGGCGCAGGTGCCGGCCGTGGCGCGGTACGTCACCGACGAGTCGGTCCGCGGCTACTTCCAGCACCAGGGTCACCGGACCGCCGAGTCGCAGCGGGCGTTGCAGGCGCATGCCGACCCGTGGCTGGGCTTCACCGAGCTGGACGGGGCCGGTCAGCTCGTCGCCGAGGTGTCCCCGTACGCCGCGGACCTGGACTGGTCGGACGTGAACGAGCCGGAGGAGCTGACCGGGGTGCTCGTCGACCTCGGTCGGGCGGTCGCCCGGATGCACTCGGTCGCCGACGACGAGTCCAGTCACGACCTGGTGGACTACTCCACCGAGGAGGCGATCGTCGCGGCGGTCGACACCGACGAGTCGGGCTTCGTGGCACACCTGGTGGACTTCGCCCACGCGTACGGGGTGCGCGCCCGGCAGGACCACCAGCTCTTCGTCGACCTGTTCCGCAACGGCCGGCTGCCGGGTATCTGATCGGGCGTGGCGTCGCTCAGGACGCGAACTCCAGCACCACCTTGATGTCGTCCGGCCCGGGGGTGTACGCGTCGGCGTACCTGTTCACCGGCACCCGACGCGTGATCAGCGACTCGAGCCAGACCTGGTCGGCGCGGACCAGCGCCTGCGCGGCCATGTCCCAGTGCCGCCGGTTGGCGTTCACCGAGCCGAACACCACGTTGTTCTCCAGTACCAGCTCCCGGTTGAGTGCGCCGGCGTCGAAGTCGATGGTCCGGCCTCCGCTGGACACGCCGGCCAGGCAGACGATCCCGGTCGGGCCCGCCTTGCACATGACGTCGAGGACCACGCTGGGAGCGCCGGTGCACTCGATCACCACGTCCGGCTCGAAGGGCAGGTCGTTGACCGGCACCGTGTGGTAGGTGGCACCCAGCCCGGCGACCAGCTCCGGCTTCGGCCCCTCGGTGTTCCGGTCCAGCACATGGACAGTGAGCCCGCGCTGGGTGGCAAGCAACGCGGCCAGCAGCCCGATCGGCCCGGCCCCGGTCACCAGGACGGTCTGCGGCTGCCACTCGGCCCGGTGCCCGATCCGCTCGATGTGGTCCCAGGCCTTCGCCACCACACTGGTCGGTTCCAACAGCACGCCGACCTGGGCCAGTGCCGGGTCGAGCGCGACCGCGAACTGGGGCTCGATCCGCCAGCGGTCCCGGGCGAACCCGGGCAGTGCCTTGATGCCGTGTTCGGTGTACCGGCCGTTGCGACACATGTCCCACTCGCCGACCGCGCAGTTGGGGCAGGGGACCGGGTCGGGGTGCCGGACGATCCCGGCCACCAGGTCGCCGGGTTGCAGGGTCCCGCTGGGGTCCTCGATCACCCGACCCAGCGACTCGTGCCCGATGACCAGGCGGTCCCGCCCCGGTGGCGCCTCGCCGTACTCTCCGGCGATGATCTCGTGGTCGGTGCCGCAGATCCCCACCGCCAGGGCCTCGACCAGGACCGAGCCTTCTTCGGCAGCCGGCTCCGGCTGATCCTCGACGAGGTTCAGTGAGTTGGCGACCCCGGGGTTCACAGTCACAGCGCGCACGCCCTCATCTTTCCCCGCCCAAGGCTGCGCCGCGCGCAAAGCCGGCAGATCACCTGGCGTCGGCGGCGGCCAGGCGCGGGCCCGGCCGGCACTAGGATCAGCGTCATGACTCCCGAAGCCCTCGGCGCTCGGCTGGTGGCGCTGCTCGCGCCGGTCGAGGTGACCCCGTCGGTCTCCGGCGGGCAGCGGTTCGCCCGGGCCACCGTCGACGTGCCGCTGGAGAGCTGGCTGGTCGCCGTTCGCGCGGCCCGCGACGACACCGAGCTGGCCTGCGACTTCTTCGACTGGCTCTCCGCCGTCGACGAGTTGGCTGAGGGCTTCGACGTGGTGGCGCATCTCTGGTCGACGCGACTGCGGCACGGTGTGCTGCTGCGTACCCGGTTGCCGCGCGGCGAGCCCACGGTCGCCTCGGTGGTCGACGTCTACCCGGGTGCCGCCTGGCACGAGCGGGAGACGCACGAGATGTTCGGCATCGACTTCGCCGGCCACGGCGAGCTGCTTCCGCTGCTGCTGCCACCGGAGTTCGAGGGCCACCCGCTGCGCAAGGAGTTCGTGCTCGCCTCCAGGGTGGCCAAGCCCTGGCCGGGCGCGAAGGAACCGGGCGAGTCCGAGGCCGGCGGTGGCCGTCGGCCGATCCGCCCGCCGGGCGTTCCGGCTCCGGGTGAGTGGGGCACCACGCCCACCCCGGCCGGCGCGGGTGGTGTGGGGGAGGGGCCGCGTGGCGGCACCCCGGCCAGACCCGCCGGTGACCGTCCGGCGCGGCCCGCTCCGGGGGCCCGTCCGGCGCGTACTCCCCGGTCTGCCGCGGCCGAGGACGGCCCGGCGGTGCCCGAGCGGCCTGCGCCCGCTGCCGGCCCGGGCTCACCCGACCAGCCGGCGCCCGGCCCGGTCGCGGACCCGCCGGCCCGCGCCGAGCGCACCGACGACGACGGGGGTACGACCTGATGCCGCTCTGGGTGGAGCTGGTGCTGCGGGTGGGTGGCGTGCTGGTCGCGTTCCTGACCCTGCCGTTGCTCGTGGGCCAGGCCGAGCACAAGGTGATGGCGCACATGCAGGGCCGGCTCGGCCCGATGTACGCGGGCGGCTTCCACGGTTGGGCCCAGTTGGTCGCGGACGGGGTCAAGTTCGTGCAGAAGGAGGACGTGACCCCGCGCGAGGCGGACCGGGCGGTGTTCCGGTTGGCCCCGGTGGTGGCCCTGGTGCCCTACCTGCTGGTGCTGCTGGTTATCCCGCTCGGCCCGAACGACCTGGTCGGGCAACCTCTGGACATCGGCTTGTTCTTCGTGCTGGCCGTGGTCGGTGTCGGCGTGGTGGCGGTGCTGATGTCGGCGTGGGCGTCGGCCAACAAGTACAGCCTGCTCGGTGGGCTGCGGGGTGCCGCCCAGTTGCTCGGCTACGAGCTGCCGCTGGTGCTGGCCGCCGCCTCGGTGGCGATGGCGGCGGGCACGCTGAGCCTGTCGGGCATCGTCGAGGCGTGGCAGCCGTGGTGGCTGCTCTGGCAGGCGCCCGCGATGATCATCTTCTTCGTCGCCGGGGTGGCCGAGATCCGCCGGCCGCCGTTCGACATGCCGGTGGCCGACTCGGAGCTGGTCTTCGGTTACATGACCGAGTACACGGGGCTGCGCTTCGCGTTCTTCCTGCTCGCCGAGTACGTCGGCATCGTGGTGATCGCCGCGCTGACCACGGTGCTGTTCCTCGGCGGGTGGCAGGGCCCGTTCGCGGACGAACAGCTCGGTTGGCTCTGGACCCTGCTGAAGGTCTTCGCCGTCTCCTTCGTGATCATCTGGCTCCGGGTGTCCTACCCCCGGCTGCGCGAGGACCAGCTCCAGCGGCTGTGCTGGCTGGTGCTGGTGCCCGCGTCCCTCGCGCAACTGGTCCTCACGGCAGCCGTCCGCGTCGCCCTGTAGGAGCGGCCCGCTCAGCGCAGCGGGGTGTGTGCGGGGTCGACGGGCTCGGCCGGTGGCGGCGGTGGGGTGCCGTCGCCGAACGGGCGGCCACCCAGCGTCTCCCGGCCGTGCGGGGTGAGCCAGTTCGACAGGTCGGGGCCGAGCGGCACGATCCCGGTCGGGTTGATGTCGCGGTGCACCTCGTAGTAGTGCCGCTTGATGTGGTCGAAGTCGATGGTGTCGCCGAGACCGGGGGTCTGGAACAGGTCCCGGGCGTACGCCCACAGCACCGGCATCTCACTCAGCTTCTGCCGGTTGCACTTGAAGTGACCGTGGTAGACCGGGTCGAAGCGGACCAGCGTGGTGAACAACCGCACGTCGGCCTCGGTGATGGTGTCACCGACCAGGTAACGCTGGTCGGTCAGCCGTTCGGTCAACCAGTCCAGTCGGTCGAAGAGCTGGTGGTACGCCTTGTCGTACGACTCCTGGCTGCCGGCGAAGCCGCACCGGTAGACGCCGTTGTTGACTTCCCC
>NZ_JAKKFI010000087.1 GCF_022230955.1 Micromonospora cabrerizensis | reverse complement strand
GCGGGTCGGCGCTGCGGTGCGGCTCCGGGGCGCGGTGCGGGTCGGTGCGGTGGCTCTGCTCGCGGGTGCGGTCCGGACGCACCGGCCCCGGCGGCGGCCAGGGCAGGCTGCCGTCCGGCTGTTGGCTGGTCTGCGGCCGAGGCTGGCGGTACCCGTTCTCGCGTGGGCCGTCCTCGCGGTAGCCGTTCTCGCGTGGTCCGTGCTCGCGGTAGCCGTTCTCGCGTGGTCCGTGCTCGCGGTGGGAGTCCTCGCGGTAGGCGTCCGGCCGGGCCTCCTCGCGGGGGCGCCGATCCGGGTACGCCTCGGCACGGGCTGCCGCCTCACGGGGCTGCTGCCGGTACGGCTCGGTGTCGGGCCGACGCCGGTCGTCGTCGCGGCGGGGCTGCTCGGGCATCTCCGGCTCGGGTCGGCGCCGCCGTCCGCCGTTGGGCGCCGGTGCTGCCTCGACGCCCTCGTCCGCGCGGTAGCGCCGCTCCGGGCGTCGGACGTCGTCGGCCGCCCGGTCCGGGTAACCGTCCGCGCGGTACCGCGGGTGGGCGTCCGCGGACGCCCACGGGTCGGCTGCGTCGGGGAGCCGGTCGTCGGCCGTGCGGCCGTTGTGGTCACGGGTGGCCCGTTCGCCGTACCCGTCGCCGGGGTGCCGCTCGTAACCGGCGGCCGGCCGCTCCTGCGTGCCGCGGCGACGCGGTGAGTCGTCCGGCTCGGGCATCCAGCCGGAGTCCGACCGAGGTGCCGGGGAGACCGGGTACCCCCGATCCCGCTCGATGGGGTCCTGCTGCGGGCGGCGGCCGTCGTACCTCTCGGAGGCGGGCTGGTCGCGGTGCCAGGCGGCCTCCCGCGCGGGCCCCCGCTCGTCGGCCGGGCGTCGGTCGGACCAGGCGGTACGCCGGTCCGACTCGGAGGGGCGGCGCTCGTCGCGCCGAGGTGGTTCGGGCAGGGGCCGACGGTACGGCTCGTGGTCGTAGTGACGGGAGTCGGCGCTGTCGGACCGGCCGTAGGCGGATGCCTCGACCTCGCTGCGGGACCGGCCGTAGGTCGGTGTCTCGACCGGCGCGTCGTCCACCCAGGAGCGGCTGTGGGCTGCCGGTTCCGCCGGCGGTTCGTCGGCCCAGGACCGGCCGAGGTAGGTGCCGTCCGGGCGGGTCGGTGCCAGCGGCGGCACCTCGGCCCGGCCGGTCACCGTGGCGCGGCCGCGCGATGGCGGCTGGTGGAGGGCGCCGATGTCGCCGGCGTATCGCTGGCCGGGGAACTGGGGGTGCCACTCGGTGGTCGGTTCGACCACCCAGGACGGCTCGTTCGGGTCAGGCCACCGGTCGTCGTAACGGCCGTTCATCCGCCGAGCCCGTCGCCACACCCGGCCACGCGGCCGATCCTCGACGGAGGTGAGCTGTCCGCAGCCGCAGCGGGGTGACCTCCGGGCGTCCGGTCGCCGCCTGCCACGCTCCGGTGGCCGGCTCGCGTCCGCTCGCTCACGGCGTTGTCACCTCGTTGCAAATTGTCGCGCTGGGGCCTCGCGTGCCGGTCAGGTCGCCCGCTCCGGCAGCCCGTGGCTGCGGATGGAGGGTAACGGCGTGGGCTCGCTCACCGCCACTGTGGCGCCGCCCACGGGCGCAAACGTTATCCCAATGGTTTCGGACATTTGGTCCTATAACCGAATCTGGTCTCCGACCTTACCGCACTGGCCGAGAGCGGGGCTCGGGCGGGAGTGCCGGCCCCGGTCAGGGGTGCTCCATGATGAGGACGGCGAACGTGCCCTGCGTGAGCGCCTCGTAGCGGTGCGGGGCGTCACCGGGAAAGGTGGCGTAGTCGCCGGGTTCGAGTTCGACCGGAGCAGACTCCGGGCCGACCCGCAGGCGGCCGGCGGCGAGCACCACATGCTCGACGCTGCGGGGCGTGTGCCCGTCGGCGGCGCGGATCGCGCCCGGTTCCAGCTCGATCAGGTAGATGTCCCTGCGCAGGTGTGCCGCGCCCGCGCTGAGCAGCGTGCCGGTGAAGTCGGCCCGCTCGGAGCGGACCCGGGGCCCGTCCCCGGCCCGGACCACTCGTACGGCGTCGTCGGTCGGCTCCACCAGTCGGCTGAACGGAACCCCGAGTGCCCCGCCCAGAGCCCAGAGCGTCTCCACGCTCGGGTTGCCGGTGCCCGACTCCAGTTGGGAGAGCGTGGACTTGGCCACCCCCGCCCGGCGGGCCAGCTCGGTGAGCGAGATGCCGACGCGTTCGCGCTCCCGACGGAGGGCGGCGGCGATGGTGGCCAGCGGGGCCGCGGGTTCCGGAGGCATACGGTCGCTCCACTGGATCAACGTTCGGTTCGACGAACAGCATCAGCTGTTCAGCATGATGAACCAGACCCTTTCCCAGGCAGGAACCGCACAACTTCGGGGAAAGTGCTGCCTCCGGAAGGCCGGAGGCAGCGTCAACCCTGACGTTGTGCGGATCCTGGCCAGTGCGTGGGGAACCCTCGCGCCGAGCCGGTCAGACCTTGTCGCCGAGCTTGACCTGGGGTGCCGGGGCGCGCATCCGCCGGAAGGTGATCGACCGCATGACCGCGTAGAGGTAGAGCGAGCCCATGCCCTGGTTGGTCTTCGGGAAGCGTTCCTTGACCAGCTTGCCGATCTTGCGGCAGATCAGGATCGAGTCGATGACCACGCCCAGCGCCAGCGCGCCCCAGAGCACGTTCGAGATCAACCGGACCAGCGGCGGCATGGCCGCGTTCGACCCGATCAGCACGATCAGCGCGCCGCCGAAGAACCAGGTGCCGACCGTACGCCGGGAGTCGACCACGTTGCGGGCCAGCAGCCGCTCCGGGCCACGGTCGCGGGGGCCGCCCTCGCGGCGGAACTCCGAGGCGGCCTCGGCGCGCAGTTGACGGCGACGCTCCCGCTCCTCCTCCTTGGTGAGGGGGCGGCTGGGGCCGGCCGGGCGGCGACCGGCGGTCGGCCGCTTGGGCGTCTCCCGACCCTTGGCCGGGGTGTAACCCCGGGACCGCTCGGCGGTCTCCTCGGGGGTCACCGAGGTGACGGCCTCGTCGACGAGGTCGGTGGACTTGCGGCGAAAGAGCGACGGCACGCGGCAAGGGTAGCCAACGGCTCGCGCCCGGTGCACATCGCGGTACAGCGGCCGACGGCTCCAGGTCGCAGCGCGACCTGGAGCCGTCGTGGTCCAACGATGGAAGGAGCGGGGTTACGGACGTTCGGCGTGCGCGCCCAGGTCGGCGAGCTTCGCCTCGAAGTCCTCGTAGCCACGGTTGATCAGGTCGACGCCGTACACCCGGGAGGTGCCCTCGGCGGCGAGCGCCGCGATCAGGTGGCTGAACCCGGCGCGCAGGTCCGGGATGACCAGGTCGGCGGCGTGCAGCTTGCTCGGCCCGGCGATCACCGCGGAGTGCTTGAAGTTGCGCCGGCCGAAGCGGCACGGCGTGCCGCCGAGGCAGTCCCGGTAGACCTGGATGTTGGCGCCCATCGAGTTGAGCGCCTCGGTGTAGCCCAGCCGCTGCTCGTAGACCGTCTCGTGCACGATCGACAGGCCACGGGCCTGGGTGAGCGCCACGACCAGTGGCTGCTGCCAGTCGGTCATGAAGCCGGGGTGCACGTCGGTCTCCAGCGCCACCGCGTTCAGCTCACCGCCCGGGTGCCAGAAGCGGATGCCGCCCTCCTGGCCGGGGTCGCCCAGCTTCGGCGCGCGCGCGTCGGTGACCTCGTACTCGCCGCCGACCGACCGGAAGATGTTCAGGAAGGTCATCATGTCGGCCTGCTGCGCGCCGAGCACCTCGACGTGGCCACGGGTGGCCAGGGCGGCGGCCGCCCAGCTCGCCGCCTCGATCCGGTCCGGGATCGGCCGGTGGGTGTAGCCGTGCAGCTTGGGGACACCCTGGATCTCGATCACCCGGTCGGTGTGGACCTTGATGATCGCGCCCATCTTCTGCAGGATGCAGATCAGGTCGATGATCTCCGGCTCCACCGCGGCGTTACGCAGCTCCGTGACGCCCTCGGCCATCACCGCGGTCAGCAGCACCTGCTCGGTGGCGCCGACGCTCGGGTACGGCAGGGAGAACTTGGTGCCGTGCAGCCCGTTCGGCGCGGACAGGTGCAGACCCTCGGGCCGCTTCTCGACCGTGGCGCCGAACTCGCGCAGCGCCTGGAGGTGGAAGTCGATCGGGCGCGGGCCGATGTGGCAGCCGCCCAGGTCCGGGATGAACGCGTGCCCGAGCCGGTGCAGCAGCGGGCCGCAGAACAGGATCGGGATCCGGCTGGAACCGGCGTGCACGTTGATCTGGTCGGTGCTGGCGCTCTCCACGTTCGCCGGGTCGAAGACGAGCTCGCCGTCCTCGGTGCCGTCGGTGACCTTGACGCCGTGCAGACCGAGCAGACCCCGGACCACCTCGACGTCGCGGATCTTCGGCACGTCGAACAGTCGGCTCGGGCTGTCACCGAGGAGCGCGGCGACCATCGCCTTCGAAACCAGGTTCTTCGCGCCGCGCACGCGGATCCGCCCTTCGAGCGGAGTGCCTCCGTGAACGACCAGGACGTCGTCGGTCAACGCAACCTCCAGCGCGTCGGTGCTGCAGTGTTATTGGTGGGGCGCCTGAGCTCTCTCGCTACCCCGGATGCGGCCATGTCGAAACGGCCCGCTTGTCTCATCGCTCCGGGCAGCATAGCCCTCGGTGACGAAAAAGGACTCGGTCACATCGGCGTGTGTGGCATTAATCGGTGATCCGGCACTTTTGCGTACCAAGAGCGCTACAGAACGTGATCAGGACGCCGTGGGCGGCGGAGTGTCCGCGCCGGGCAGGGCGAGCATCTGATCCAGTGCGACCCGAGCGTGGTACGCGGTGTCGGCGTCCACCGTGATCTGGTTGACGACCCGGCCCGCGACCAGCTCCTCGAGGGCCCAGACCAGGTGCGGCAGATCGATCCGGTTCATCGTCGAGCAGTAGCAGACCGCCTTGTCCAGGAACATGATCTGCTTGTCCGGGTGCGCCAGCGCGAGCCGGCGGACCAGGTTCAGCTCGGTGCCGAGCGCCCAGGCCGAGCCGGCCGGAGCCGCCTCGATGGTCTTGATGATGTACTCGGTCGAGCCCACGTGGTCGGAGGCGGTGACCACCTCGTGCCGGCACTCCGGGTGGACCAGGACGTTGACACCGGGCACCCGCTCCCGGACGTCGTTGACGCTCTCCAGCGTGAACCGGCCGTGCACCGAGCAGTGCCCCCGCCAGAGGATCATCTTGGCGTCGCGCAGTTGCTCCGGGGTGAGCCCGCCGCCGGGCTTGTGCGGGTCGTAGAGCACGCAGTCGTCCAGCGACAGGCCCATCTCCAGCACGGCCGTGTTGCGGCCCAGGTGCTGGTCGGGCAGGAAGAACACCTTCGACCCCTGCTCGAACGCCCAGTCCAGGGCGCGCTTGGCGTTGGAGGAGGTGCAGACCACGCCGCCGTTGCGGCCGACGAAGCCCTTGATGTCGGCCGAGGAGTTCATGTACGTCACCGGGACGGTCTCGCCGGCGATGCCCAGCTCGGTCAGCGTGTCCCACGCGGCCTCGACCTGGCCCAGAACCGCCATGTCCGCCATCGAGCAGCCCGCGGCCAGGTCCGGCAGGATCACCCGCTGCGCGTCGGTGGTGAGGATGTCGGCGCTCTCGGCCATGAAGTGCACGCCGCAGAAGAGGATGTACTCCGCGTCCGGGCGGGCCGCGGCCTCCCGGGCCAGCTTGAACGAGTCACCGGTCACGTCGGCGAACTGGATCACCTCGTCGCGCTGGTAGTGGTGCCCCAGCACGAAGACCTTGCTGCCCAGCTTCGCCTTCGCAGCCGTGGCTCGGGCCACCAGATCCGGGTCGCTGGGCGCCGGAAGGTCGCCCGGACACTCGACACCGCGCTCGGTGTCGGGGTCGCTGCCCCGGCCGAGCAGCAGCAGAGCCGTCGCCGTGTTGGAGGGTTCCACCCAGGTCGAAGTCACCTAGCCATGGTCCCACAGCGCGAGCGCGACGCAGCTTCCGTCGGTGTGGGCTGCCACACTGCTCGCCATGCGCGTGCTGCTCTGCCCGGACAAGTTCGCCGGCACCCTGCCCGCACCGGAGGTGGCCGCCGCGGTGGCCGCCGGCTGGCGCACCGTCACCGACGGTGACGACCTGCTGATCCGACCGCTCGCCGACGGTGGTCCGGGCTTCGTGGAGGTGCTTGCCGAAGCCCTCGGCGGGCGGCGGGTGCCGGTGCCGACGGTCGACCCGCTGGGCCGGCCGGCCACCGGTGAGATCCTGCTCACCGCCGACGGCGCGACCGCCTATCTGGAGAGCGCCCAGGCGTGTGGTCTGCACCTGCTCTCCGCGGCCGAGCGTGACCCGAAGACCACCACCTCGTACGGGCTGGGGCTGTTGGTCGCCGCCGCGGTGGAGAGCGGCGCCCGGACGGTGGTGATCGGGCTGGGTGGCTCGGGCACCAACGACGGCGGCGCCGGGATGCTCGCCGCGCTGGGTGTCACACCTCTCGACTCCGGTGGCGCCGCGCTGCCCTACGGCGGGGCGGCGCTCGCCGCTGTCGACGCGGTGGACGGGGCGCCCCGGCTGCGTGGCGTCCAGCTCGTCGCGGCCACCGACGTGGACAACCCGCTGCTCGGCCTGCACGGCGCGAGCAACGTGTTCGGCCCACAGAAGGGTGCCGACCGCGCCGACGTGCTGCTGCTCGACGCCGCGTTGGAGCGCTTCGCGGCGGTGCTGGAACGCGACCTCGCCGGTTGCCCGGCGGGGCTCGGCACGCTGCCCGGGGGCGGTGCCGCCGGCGGCATCGGCGCGGCGCTCCTCGCCCTGGGCGGCGGCTGCGAGTCGGGGATCCGCCTGGTCACCCGGGCGACCCGGCTGGACGCGGCGCTGGACACCGCGGACCTGGTGATCACCGGCGAGGGGTCGTTCGACCACCAGTCGCTGCGCGGCAAGGTGGTCGCCGGGGTGGCCGGTGCCGCCCGCGACCGGGGCGTGCCGTGCGTGGTGGTGGCCGGGCAGGTGAGCACCGGCCGGCGAGAGGCCGCCTCGGCCGGGGTCACCGACGCGTACAGCCTGGTCGAGCACTTCGGCGGGGAGGCCGGCGGTGGCCTCGACGCCGCGATGAGCAGGCCCGCCGAGGGGTTGCGCGAGCTGGGCGCCCGACTGGCCCGGCAGTGGAGCCGCTGAGCGTTCCGGCCGTCTGACGACGGGGCCCACCTGCGGCGGGCGTCACGCCACGCGGGTGCGCCCGGCCGGGGCGGCGTACGATCGGCGGAGGACCACAACCGGGAATCACTGGACGGCGCGCGGCGTTGGCCAGTGCGTCCGGACCCAAACCGCGCAGGGAGACTTCCACGTGACCACGCCAGCGCAGACCGAGTCGACCGAGGCCCAGGCCCCTACTTCCGTCGAGGCCCAGGCCCCTACTTCCGTCGTCCTCACCGACGTCGCGGCGCAGAAGGTCAAGGCCCTGATCGAGCAGGAGGGCCGCGACGACCTGCGGCTCCGCGTCGCCGTGCAGCCGGGCGGCTGCTCCGGCTTGCGGTACCAGCTCTTCTTCGACGAGCGCTCGCTCGACGGTGATGTCGTCACCGACTTCGGTGGTGTCGAGGTCGTCGTCGACCGGATGAGCGCCCCGTACCTCTCCGGCGCGACGATCGACTTCGCCGACCGGATCGACGCCCAGGGCTTCACCATCGACAACCCCAACGCGGGCAGCTCCTGCGCCTGCGGTGACTCGTTCAACTGAGTCACGCACCACGCACGTACGACGACGGGGTCGTCCTTCGGGACGGCCCCGTCGTCGTGTCGGGCTGCCGGTTGGGAGCGGTCCCGACGCTTTCGTGACCAGCCGGTTGCCGTTGTCCGACCGACCGGTCACCGTCGGGTTGCCGGGCCGGTAGTCTGACCGCGCCCTGCTCCCGACCCCGAGGGTTGACATGAAGATCGCCGTCACCGGCTCGATCGCCACCGATCACCTGATGAGCTTCCCCGGCCGCTTCGCCGACCAGCTCATCGCCGATCAGCTGCACAAGGTGTCCCTCTCCTTCCTGGTGGACGACCTGGTGCTCCGCCGAGGTGGCGTGGCGGCGAACATCTGCTTCGGCATGGGTCAGCTCGGGCTGAGCCCGGTGCTGCTCGGCGCGGTGGGGGCGGACTTCGCCGACTACCGCTCCTGGCTGGAGCGCCACGGCGTGGACTGCGACTCCGTACACATCAGCGAGGTGGCGCACACCGCCCGGTTCGTCTGCACCACCGACACCGACATGTGCCAGATCGCGTCGTTCTACGCCGGTGCGATGAGTGAGGCACGCAACATCGAGCTGGCCCCGGTCGCCGACCGGCTCGGCGGACTGGACCTCGTGCTGGTCAGCGCCAACGACCCCGAGGCGATGCTGCGGCACTCGGCCGAGTGCCGCACCCGCGGGTACGCGTTCGCCGCCGACCCGTCGCAGCAGCTCGCCCGGATGGGCGGCGAGGACGTGGTGGCGCTGATCGAGGGCGCCGAGTACCTGATGACCAACGACTACGAGAAGTCGCTGCTGCAGAGCAAGGCGAAGCTGAGCGACGACCAACTGCTGGACCTGGTCAAGGTGCGGGTCACCACGCTGGGCAAGCACGGTGTGGAGATCGCCGGGCGGGGCATGGACCCGATCCACGTACCGATCGCACGGGAGATCCGGGCGGTCGACCCGACCGGGGTGGGCGACGGCTTCCGGGCCGGCTTCTTCACCGCGCTCTCCTGGGGCGTCGGCCTGGAGCGGGCCGCCCAGGTCGGCTCGTTGCTGGCCACGCTGGTCCTGGAGACGGTCGGCACCCAGGAGTACGACGTCCGCCGCGACCTGTTCGTCAAGCGGCTCGCCGAGTCCTACGGCGACACCGCGGCGGACGAGATCCGCCCCCACCTCCTGCCGTAGCCCTAGCCCCGACCGCCGCGTCGATCATGGAGTAGTGGTGGCCGAAAAGCCGCTCCTTGCGGCTTTTGTCCCCCACCACAACTCCATGATCGACGCGTTCTGCGGGGGTGTGGGGGTAGGGCGGGGTTAGTGGCGGCGGCGGATGTCGTAGGCCGGGCCGTCCGGGCCCTTGACCGACCCGAGGAACTCCTGGCCGCGCATCCGGCACCAGGCGGGGAGGTCGACCGCCGCCGCCGGGTCGTCGGCGAGCACCCGGACCACCGTGCCCACCGGCAGTTGTGGCAACCGCCGGGCCGCCGCGATCACGGGTAGCGGGCAGCGCTGACCCCGGCAGTCGATGACCTCGTCCGGCATCGTCACAGCCCCACCACCCCGGCGTCGGCGCGCAGCTCGGCGACGATCCCCGGCAGCTCACCGAGGAACCGCTCGACGTCCGCCTCGGTCGTCTCCCGGTGCAGGCTGACCCGCACGTTGCCGTGCGAGAGCACCCCCATCGCCTCCAAGACGTGCGACGGGCGCAACGTGGACGAGGTGCAGGACGAGCCGGACGACACGGCGAAGCCCCGCCGGTCCAGTGCGTGCAGCAGCGCCTCGCCGTCCACGTACAGGCACGAGAAGGTGACCAGGTGGGGGAGCCGGAGCACCGGGTCGCCGACCACCTCCACGTCGGGCACGTCCGCCGCGACCCGCGCCCGGATCCGGTCCACCAGCGGGGCCAGCCGGGCCGCCTCCGCCGCCGCGTCCGCCGCCGCCGCCCGCAGGCTCGCCGCCGCCGCCACCACCGCGGGCAGGTTCACCACCCCGGGGGTACGACCACCCTCCCGCTCGTCGGCCGGCCAGGGCGACTCCCAGCGGGTGCCCTTACGGACCGCCAGCACCCCCACCCCGGGCGGACCGCCCCACTTGTGGGCGCTCGCGCTGAGCACCGACCAGCCGGCGGGCAGAGGCACCCGGCCGACCGACTGCGCGGCGTCCACGTACAGCGGCACCCCCGCCTCGGCGCAGACCGCGGCAGCCTCGGCGACCGGTTGCACTGTCCCCACCTCGTGACTGGCGGTGATCAGGGCGGCCAGCGCGACACCGGGCGCGCGAACGGCGGCCGACCACGCGGTCACGTCCAGTCGGCCCACCCGGTCGACCGGTACGCCGGTCGCGGTCCCACCCGCCGCGACGTGCCGCTCCGACGCGTGCAGCACCGCCGAGTGCTCGATCGCCGAGTGCACCAGCGTCGACCCGACCCGACGCCGCCCCGCCAGGCCGCCGAGCACCGCGCCGTGGGCTGCGGTCGTACCGCTGGGGGTGAAGGAAACCTCGTCCGCGCGGACGCCGAGCGTCAGCGCGGTGGCCTCGCGGGCGGCGTCGAGCAGCTGCCGTGCCCGGCGGGCCTGGCTGTAGAGCTTGCCCGGGTCGGCCCAGCCGTCGTCGAAGGCGGCCAGCAGCGCCTGCCGCGCGACCGGATGCATCGGCGCGGCGGTCGCCGCGTCCAGGTAGACCGGGGATGCGCTCACAGATCGACACGCTATCGCGGTGGTATGCCCATCATCCCCCCAATGGGGGTGGACAGTGACCCCACCACGGCCGAGCCCGTCATGGTCGAGTAATCTGCGACCGTCGGTGACGCCTTTGCCGTCGGTGCTGAGGAAAGACCCACCGCGGCGCGCTAGGGAGGCAGGACCAGGTGGTCGCAAGGAGTTCGGAGGTACGGCCGTCGGCCGTACGGCACAGCGCTTCCCCAGGGGTCGGTGGCCGCCGAGGGCGTGGTGCTGGTCGGTTGGCCGGGCTCGGTCTCGGTGGCGTGGCGCTACTGGTCCTGCTCACGGGCTGTGACGTAGGGCAGGCGTTTGACGGCTTCGGCTGGCCGCAGGGCGGCATCTCGCCGGAGTCCAAGCGGATGTACGACCTGTGGATCGCCTCCTGCATCGCCGCGCTCGCGGTCGGCGTCTTCGTGTGGGGCCTGATCTTCTGGTGCGTGGTGCGCTACCGCAAGCGTGGCAACACGCTGCCGGTGCAGACGCGCTACAACCTGCCGATGGAGTTCCTCTACACCATCGCGCCGATCCTGATCGTCTCCGTGCTCTTCTACTACACGGCGATCGTGCAGACCGACGTCGACAAGTTGTCGAAGAACCCGGACGTCACGGTCGAGGTCGTCGCCTTCAAGTGGAACTGGCAGTTCAACTACCGCGACGGCCAGGGCACGGAGGCCCGCACCACCGCGTCGACGCTCGGCACCAGTGAGGTCATCCCGGTGCTGGTGCTGCCGACCAACCGGTCGATCCGGTTCGAGGAGACCAGCCGCGACGTCATCCACTCGTTCTGGGTGCCGGAGCTGCTGTTCAAGCGGGACGTCATGCCGGGCAAGATCCGCAACGTGTTCGAGGTCTCCAGCCTGGACGCCGAGGGTGCCTACGTCGGGCGCTGCGCCGAGCTGTGCGGCAGCTACCACGCGTTCATGAACTTCGAGCTGCGGGTGGTCTCGCCGGAGAAGTACGACCAGTTCCTGGCGGCCAAGCAGGGCGGCAAGTCCACCCAGGACGCGCTGACCGAGATCGGTGAGGAGCCGTACGCGGAGACCACGCGCCCGTTCGACACCCGCCGGACGCAGGGCAACTTCAACCCGGACGACGTTCCGGCCCGCACGGGAAGCTGAGGCAGCCGCATGAAGACCGAGTGGCGTATCTTCCTGATCATTGCCGCGTTCCTGTTCGGCGCCACCATCCTCTACGGCGCCTGGACCAACGGCGCGTCCGGCGGCATCGAGTGGGTGGGCACGGTGGCCCTGCTGCTGTCGTTCCTGCTCTGCACCATGTGCGGTGGCTTCTTCTGGTTCGTCTCCCGGCGTATCGACCTGCGCCCGGAGGACCGTCCGGACGCCGAGATCGCGGACGGCGCCGGCGAGGTCGGCTTCTTCAGCCCGGGCAGCTACTGGCCGTTCGGTCTGGCGCTGGCCGCCGCGCTCGCCGCGCTCGGCCTGGTGTTCTGGCAGTACTGGCTGATCGGCGCCGGTCTGGTGGCGGTCGTCTTCTCCGCCTGCGGGCTGCTGTTCGAGTACTACAGCGGCACCCGGCGCACCGCCGAGCACTGATCCACCCGGTCGCTCGCGACCGACCTGCGTGACGAAGGCCCGTTCCCCCGAGGGGGAACGGGCCTTCGTGGTGTGCGGGCAGCCGATCGTCGCCTCGGCGGTGCGGTGTCGGGCGGGCGGCGCTGCGGGTCGGGCGGTGCGGCGGCGCTGCGGTGAGGCGGTGCTTGCGGGCGGGCCTGTCGGCGGGCGCTGCGGGTCAGGCGGTGTGGCGGTGCTTGCGGCGGGCCGTCGGCGGGCGCTGCGGGTCAGGCGGCGTGGCGGACGGGCTGGCGTCGACGGTCGGCCAGTTGGGTGACCGGGACGGCGATCGCGGTGATCAGCACCACGGCAGCGCCGCAGCCGGTGCAGATCAGCTCAGGGCAGTCGGTGCCGTGACCGTCGATGCAGGGCGGCACCTCGAACGGTGCCACGCCCTCGCAGACGTCGCAGTACAGCTCGCGGTGCGACACGGGCGTCTCCTCTCGAACCAGGCGTGCCGCCCCCGAACGTGACAGTGGCGCACGGACGGGAGCGGATAACTACTCGCCTGTAGTTTCCCACGCGGGTCCGACAAATCTCCGCGGGGCCGTCGCTGAGAGGGCACCGCGCGGGTACCGCCCGGGTGATCCACTCGACATCATTGAAGTCGGGGTATCAGGGTGGCGTGGACACCGCGGTTTCATGAAACCCGAGTCGATCGAGCCCCGAGTGGCGGTGCCGAGGGGTCAGGCCGAGTCGATCGAGCCCCGAGTGGCGGTGCCGAGGGGTCAGGCCGAGTCGATCGAGCCCCGAGTGGCGGTGCCGAGGCGTCAGGCCACCGGTGCGGCGGCGGTCGCGGTGGCGATCCAGCGGTCGAGGGTCGCGGCGGCCGCGCCGGAGTCGATCGACTCGGCCGCGCGGTCCAGGCCGGCGCGCAGCGCCTCGGTCAGGTCCCCGTCGAGAGGGCCCTGGGTGGCCAGCGCCGCCGCGGCGTTGACCAGCACCGCGTCCCGGACCGGGCCGGTCTCGCCGGCCAGCAGGCGACGGGCCACGTCCGCGTTGTACGCGGCGTCACCGCCCCGCAGGTCGGCGAGGGTAGACCTGGGCACACCCAGGTTCGTCGCGTCCAGCACGGCCTCACGTACGGTGCCGCCCTGGGCCGCCCAGACCCGGGTCGGTGCGGCGGTGGTGAACTCGTCCAGCCCGTCCTCGCCGCGCATCACCAGGACGGAGTCACCACGATCGGCGAACACCCCGGCCATCACCGGGGCCATCCGCAGGTCGAAGCAGCCGACGGCGCCGGCGCGGGGCCGGGCCGGGTTGGTCAACGGGCCGAGGAAGTTGAAGACGGTCGGTACGCCCAGTTCCCGTCGGACCGGGCCGGTGTGCCGCATGCCCGGGTGGAACCGGGCCGCGAAGCAGAACCCGATGCCGGCCTCGGTGACGCAGCGGACGATCGCGTCCGGATCGAGGTCGAGGGGGACGCCGAGGAACTCCAACAGGTCTGCGGTGCCGCAGGAGGACGACGCGGCCCGGTTGCCGTGCTTGACGACCCGGACGCCGGCACCCGCCACCACCAGGGCCGCCATCGTGGAGATGTTGACCGTGTGGGCGAGGTCACCGCCGGTGCCCACCACGTCCAGCGCGGTGGAACGCAGGTCGTCGGGGAGGTCGACCGGGACGGCCCGGCTCAGCATCGTCTCCACCAGCCCGGCCAACTCGGCGGACGTCTCACCCTTGGCCCGCAGCGCCACCGCGAAGCCGGCGACCTGTGCGGCACCCGCCGAGCCGGCCATGATCTCGCCCATCGCCCAGGCGGTGTCGGCGGTGGACAGCTCGTCGCCGCGCAGCAGCGAGTTGAGCAGGTGCGGCCAGGTCCGATCGCCCATGGCGGGCCTCCCGAGCGTACGAAGTGCGGGTGGGCTGGAACCAGCGCCGAGTGATCCGGTGCCGTGACGGTGCCGGAGAGCGTGGGACGTCAGGCGGGTGTGTGCGTCCGCAGCAGCTCGGCCACCGTGCCGCCGGTGGTCACCGGGTCGAGCGGGTGCACCAGCGTCGCGTCGACCTCGGCGTACGCGGCGAGCCATCGGTCGGCGGCGCGGGCGATCACCAGGCAGGTCGGGGGAGCGTCGTCCCGGTCGTCCTTGATCTGCCGGGCGATGCCGATGCCGCCACCCGGGCTCGCCTCACCGTCGAGCAGCAGCAGGTCGATCTCGTAGTCGTCGACCAGCCGGATGGTCTCCGCGTAGGTCGACGCGTCGACGAACTCGATCTGCAGACCGGGTGCGGGCCGCGTGCCGACGGCCATCCGCATCCGATCACGGACCTGCGGGTCGTCGCTGTAGAGCAGGACGGTGCAAAGACGATCGCTCATGCCGGCACTCCGCTTCGCTGCGTGCCGCCATGAGGCACCATCGCACTGAGCCCGATGATTCGTTCGCTGTGCTCACTCATGCCGGCACTCCGCTTTCAATCCTTAGCTGCCGGCCGCTCGTACCGGTCGGGGTTACCTCGCCCCACTCCCCCCCCCCCCCCCACCTCTCGGCC
>NZ_JAKKFI010000086.1 GCF_022230955.1 Micromonospora cabrerizensis | reverse complement strand
CCATTCCGAACCCGGAAGCTAAGCCCTCCAGCGCCGATGGTACTGCACTCGTGAGGGTGTGGGAGAGTAGGACGCCGCCGGACAATCTTTCCAGAAAGGGTCACCCATCGGGTGGCCCTTTCTGCGTTTCCCCACAACGGCCCCGGTGATCGACACGGAATCACTGAAACCGCGGTATCCGGGCGGCTTGACACCCCGATATCAGTAAAGCCGAGTCGATCAACGAGGTCGCCACCAGTCCTCGTCCGGGTCGGACCGGCCGGGCACCCGCTGCCGTGGTGGGCTCAGCTGATGCCGTGGTCGGCCAGCCGCGCGCCCCACTGTCGAGGCACCTGTTCGGGCCGTGTCTCCCGGTTACGCTCTGCGGGTGGACGACGCGCTGATCCTTCTCGTCTTCTCGGGCTGTGTGGCCGCGGTCCTGGGGGTGCTGTGGTGGCTGGCGACCAGGGTGCGTCGCCGCGGTATCGGCGGCGAGGTCATGGGACCGTTCGAGGAGATCTGGCATCCCGCCGCACACCGCTACCGTGCGGAGATCCGGGTGCAGGACGCACGGGTGGTGCCGATGCCGCCGCAGGGTGGCCGGCGCCACGGCCAGGGCCGTGACGCCGGCGAGTAGACCTCAGAGCGGCCGGGACGTCAGGGCTTCGGCCCACAGACGTAGCGGGGCTCCGCGTCGTAGCGCCAGGTGAACTTCTCCCGCTTGACCACCGTGCCGCCCTTCTTGATGACCCGGAAGGCGTCCTGGGTGAAGCCGTTGATGCCGTTGGTCGCGATGCACGACGGGCCGGGCTCCAGATGGATCAGCTTCGGCGTGGTGATGTTGCGACGCGGGCCGTACTCCGTCTTCACACTGTCGTAGATCTTCGTGCTCCAGATCGACACGGTGATCGTGCTCGACGTGTACGAGGTGTCGATCAGGAGGCCGTACTCGGTGTTGTTGCGGAACTTGAAGTCCAGGTCCGGCCAGAAGATCGTCGACTCGATGACCGCCGGGTACCGGTCGAACCAGTACGAGTGCGGCTTGTGCTCGACGTCCTCCAGCCCGGCGTAGTAGGTCGCGTTGAACAGCGTGGTGGTGAACTGTGAGGTGCCACCGCCGACACCCGGCACCAGTTTGCCGTTCATGATGACCGGCGCGTCCCGGTAGCCCTGTGCGTAACCGCGTTCGCCGGTGTGGCCGTTCAGGGAGAACGTCTTTCCGGGCAGGACGACGGTGCCGTCCACCTCCTTGGCGATGGTGGCGATGTTCTGGCTACGCGACGAGGCCATGCCACCGGTGAACCGGGTGGTGAAGGTGGACACGCGCTCCTTGATGCCCAGGCCGGTCAGCTTCTCCGCGGTCAGCTCCGGTGGCGTCGGCTTCAGCTCGCCGGTGACCTCGCGTCCTTCCGACTTCGGCAGCACCGCCAGCAGGTCACGACCCAGGGCAGCCGTGTCCAGCTGCTGACCGGACCGCCCCTCGGCGACGGTGGGACGGCCACCGGCGATGGTGACGGTGGCGTCCTTCGCCGGCACCTCGATGGCGTTCAGGTCATCGCCGAGCGCCGCCCGCAGCCGCTTGACGTCCACCGACGGTGTCAGTTTGCCGGTCTTGTCGGCGGTGAACCGCAGGCTCTTCGCGATGGCGGCGGGCGGGACCTTCACCGACCCCTTGGTCGTGCGCAGGGTGACCGGTGCGGCGACCGCCGGCTTCGCCAGCTCGGCGACCAGCCTGTCCAACTCCTCCGGGGTGGTCGCCGGGTGGCTCTCCACGAGGGGCACCGTGACCGGTGTTCCGGCCAGCCAGCCGGCGCGGACGACCTCCGCCGAGCGCTGCGGGTTCAGTGCCAGCCCCGGCTTCGGCTGCACCACCTTCGGCGTGGTGCCCTGGTAGCTGATCGCCGGCATCGTCATGCCCTGGGCCTGGTCGCCGAGCACCTTGCGGAGCGCGTCGTCCAGCCGGCCCGCGTCGACGGTGACCACCGGGTCGACCGTGCGGGAGCCGACCAGCCGGCTGACCGGGTGCGCGTCGGCCTCGGCCGCTGCCGCGACGGTCGCCGGCACGTCGACGGCGAGCCCCACGTCGGCCGGGTTGATCTCGGCGGTGCGTCCGTCGACGGTGACCGTCAGCGGCTTGGCGAGCACCGCCGCCCGCCGGTCCAGCTCCGCCCGCAACTGCCGGTCGGCGTCCGCACGGCTCCGGCCGCCCAGTTCGGTGCCGAGCACGCTGGTGCCGCGGGGAACATCCCCGGCGTACGCCCAGGCGCCGGCACCCGCGACGGCGGCGAACACACCACCGGTGACGCCGGCGGCGAGCAGCATCCGCATCCGGCGGGGGCGGCGCGTGCCGCTCTCCGGCTCGCCGGGGACGGGCGCGGGCCCGGCCGCCGGGCCGTCGTCCGGCCAGGTGACCGCGGTGACCTGCACGGTGGGCCGGTCGTCGGCGGGTGGACTCTTTTCGCCGTACAGCGTCACTGCAACCTCGATCGCCAGGGTGCTGCGGGAGTTTCCCCTCCCGGAGGCACCTACGGTAACGAATGCTTGGCCGTCCTTGGCGGCTACGCCCACCAGGCCCAGCTACCGCGTGTCTCCCGGCGTGTCGCGCTGGCGCGGGGGCGGTTCCGACAGCGGACCACGGACGTGGCACGGTGACCGGGTGGACACAGCGGAACGGGTGTTGGCGTACGGGGGCGGCTGGCTGGACCGGGCGGGCCCGTTGCGCGCCGATCCGACCCGGATGAGCGCGCTGCTCACCGAACCGACCACCGTGGTGCTGCCGATGTGGAGGGACCGCTGTCTCGTCGAAGGGGACGGGCCGGTCCGGCTCACCGCCGAGCGCGCGTCGCTCGTCCGGTCCGCCGCCGGTGAGACCGTCTTCCTGGGGCTCGACGGGGACGTGGCCGTGTTCGCCGCGGACCTGTCCGCGCTGCCCGAGCGTGCCGCCGTCGAGATGGCCGGTGCGAAACGGTCCGTCGACGTGCGGGCACTGGTCGGCCGGCTCCAGCCGGGTGACGCCGCCGTCCAGGCGTACGGCAGGGGGTTGCTGCACTGGCACCGGCAGCAGCGGTACTGCGGGACGTGCGGTGCGGCGGCCGTCGCCGGTGGTGGCGGGCACCTGCGGACCTGTACCGGCGGGGAGTGTGGGCGGGTCCTGTTTCCCCGGATCGAACCGGCGATCATCGTGTTGATCGAGGCGCCCGGCCCGCCGGGGCGGTGCCTGCTGGCGCGGCATGCGGGTGCGCCCGAGGACGCGTACTCGACGCTGGCCGGCTTCGTCGAGATCGGCGAGAGCCTGGAGGACGCGGTCCGTCGGGAGATGGCCGAGGAGGCGGGCGTGACCGTCACCGACGTGACCTACCAGGGGTCGCAGGCGTGGCCGTTCCCCGCCGGCCTGATGGTGGGCTTCCGGGCCACCGCCACGTCCGAGGAGGTACGCGTCGACGGCGAGGAGTTGCTGGAGGCGCGCTGGTTCACCCGGGCCGAGCTGCGGGACCGGGTGGCCTCCGGCCGTGGCCTCGGTCGGGTGGACGCGATCGACCACCGTCTCCTGGAGGACTGGTTGGCGGCGGGATCCTGACTGGTCGGGCTGGTGCAGAGGGGATGGCAGCGCCGGTGGTCAGCTGACGGCCTCGGTGGAGGGGCTGTGCCGCTCAGCCGGGTCCGTGGACGAGGCCCGGCGCGAAGTGCCCCGCAGTGACAGCCCGAGGACCATCACCAGCGCGGTCACCGCAGCCGTGCCGAGAGCGCACCACATGATGCCCTGGAAGGTGCGCGGCGCGACGGCCATCGTCAGGACGGCCAGAACGCCGGCCGCCACCCAGAGCGGCGCGGAAGGCCACCGCGCACCTGCCGCGATCTTGGCGTTGACGACCGCGAAGACCAGGGCGTAGAGGGCTCCGGTGGCGGCGAAGAACGGGGCGTACTCGCCCAGCGATGCGTAGTCCTCACCACCGGCCAGGCGGAACGCTAAGTCGCCGGCCAGGGCCGAGGCGGCGACGAGCACGGCACCACAGGCGCCGACGATCGCGAGCATGGTGGTGCGGAGGCGGCTGTCGCCGACGGCCAGGCGGGGCAGGGCCAGCACCGTGATCACCTGGGGTGCCCAGAGCGCGCCCTTGGTGAGCACGGTGCCCACCGAGTACGCCCCCGAGTCGGCCGGCGACAACAGTTGTCGGGCGAAGATCAGGTCGGCGTACGACACCACGAGCATCGCCAGCGCGGCGGTGCCGGCGCTCGTCACCTGCCGGATTCGCAGGGCGGTCCCGGCGCTGACCGGGGCCCCGTCGAGGTTCGAGGCTGGTCGTGCGATCAAGGCCAGGACCGGCAGGACGAGGTACGCCGTCACCAGGCCGGCGACGAGCGTGTCCACGACGTCGGCGCCGAGCACGAGGGTGACGATCATGCCGGTGTAGCGCCCGACGGCGAACACACCCATCGCCCACGCGAGGCGCAGGAAGCGCTGCTCGCCCTGCAACTCCCCGAGCCACCTGCCGGCCAGCACGACCGCGAACGTCGTGGCGGCCACCAGCGCCACGATCGTCAGTGACAGTCGCAGGGCGGTCACCATCAGCGGCGTGGCCACGACGACGGCGCCAGCGGCGACCGCGGCCGTGACGAGGGTGACCCGCACGGTGGGTGCGCCCGGCTGGCGGGCGCGGTGCACGGCGACCGCCATCTGCAGGCCCACCCCCGCCACACCGGCGATTGCGACGAGCGCCAGCACGGTGGCCAGCACACTCAGCTCCTCGGCCGCCAGATGCCGGGCACCGACCATGGGTAGCAGGTAGGCGAGGCCGTTCGTCACCATCGCGGCGACCGCCACCGCCGCGCCCGCCGCTCCCAGCCGGCCCGGGGTGGGCCCGGCCGTCGTCTCTGTCATCGCGCCTCATGTCGGTTCGCCGGGGGGGATCGGCTGTGCCCTGCGCGTCGCGACTCCGACGTGGTGAGCCGGTCGACGTCGTCAGGCAAGGTACCCCCCGCGCTCGCCCTGTGCCTAGAGTGCTGTCCGGAGCCCCGGGTGCGACGTCGGGCCCGCTTCCCGTCCAGGCCTGTGGGGGTCCGTGTGCGCCGACCGTTACCGGAGTTCGGCCCGGCGCTGCTCCGCGCTGTCGTCGTACTCCGTCGCTGGTGGCCGGAGGTGGTCCTCGGCCTCGGCGTGGCCCTCGCGATCCTCGGCCCGGTGCTGCGCCGGGGTTACCTCCTCCGGTACGACCTGGTGTTCGTGCCGGACCCGCCGTTCGGCGCGATGGTCTGGGGCAGCGGCTCCGAGCTGCCCCGCGCGGTGCCCAGCGAACTGCTCGCGGTCGGCCTGTCCCAGCTGGTCCCGGGCGACATCGCGGAGAAGTCGCTCCTGGCCGGTTGCCTCGCGCTGGCCGCGGTGGGCGCTGCCCGGTTGGCTCCCGTCAGTCACCCGTTGGCGCGAGTCGCGGCCGGGCTCGGGTACGTCTGGAACCCCTGGGTGTACGGGAGGCTGCACCTCGGGCATTGGGCGGTCATCGCCGGGTACGCCGCGTTGCCGTGGGCCTACGCCTGGGTTCTCGGGGTGCTGCGGCCCCCGCCCGACGGCGGCGGCCCGAGCCGGCGCTCCGCCGTCGCCGGTGGGCTGGCGGTGGTGCTGGGCGGCCCGGCGATGGTGTTGGCCGCGGTGCTGACCTGCGCCCCGGCGTTGGCCCTGGCCCGGCGGTGGCGGGCGGTCGTCGCGGGTTGCGCGACGCTGGTCGGCCTCACCGCTCCGTGGCTGCTGGCCCTGACCAACCGGGGCGGTGCGATCGATCTCGACGAGCGGGGTGTGACCGCGTTCGCCGCGCGTGCGGACACGCCACTCGGCGTGCTCGGCAGCGTCGCCACGCTCGGTGGCATCTGGAGTCGGTACGCCGTTCCGGTCGGACGTGACCAGTGGCCGGTCGCTCTGCTCGCGCTGGTGCTCGCGGCGGCCGCGGTCTGGGGATTCGCGCTGACCCGCCGCCGTTGGCCGTCGCCGGCCTGGTGGGGCCTGCTCGCCGGTGCCGTGTTGGGCACCGTGATCGCCGTGGTCCCGGCCCTGCCCGGGGGAGCACAGTGGATGACGGCGCTGGTCGAACACGTTCCGTTGGCCGGCGCCGTCCGGGACGGCACCCGCCTCCTCGCGCCCCTCGCGCTGCTTCAGGCGGTGGGTCTCGGGATGGTGGTGGAGTCGCTGGTGACGACCGGTGCGCGCGCCCTGGCCCCGTTGGTGATGCTGGCTCCGGTGCTGCTCCTCCCCGGTCTGGCCTGGGGTCTCGGTGGTCAACTCGACCCGGTGCGATACCCCGCCGAGTGGTCCACCGTGCGCGCGGTGGTGAACCAGGACCCGGCCGGCGGGAGCCTGGTGTCGCTGCCCTGGTCGTCGTTCCGTGCCTACCGTTGGGCGGGTGGCGTGCCAGTGCTCGATCCGGCGCCCCGGGCGTTCCGTCGACCCGTGATCGGCGATCAGGACGTCCTGGTCGGCCGGGAACGGATCAAGGGTGAGAGCCGCGATTCCGACCACGTGGCCGCGGCGCTGACGGTTCCCGGTGATCCCGGACCGGCGCTGCGTCGGCTCGGTGTGCGGTACGTGCTCATTCAAACTGATCAACCTGGCGGTACTGCGATCGAGAGTCGATTCGCGGACGCCGAGTTGGTCCGGCAGGACGGGACATTGACGCTGATCCGTCTGGCTGATGGCGGTTCTTCCGGCTCAGCGCGGACTGTCGGCATTGGTCCCACGCTGGGGTATTCGGTACTCGGGGGCACCCTGTTGATCGCCCTTTTGTACCCGGCGGCACGGCTCCGACGCATGCTACTGTCCGGTACCTTTTGTCGAAGGGACCGTCAATGAAGGCATCCTTCAATCCCCTCCTGACCGCGGTTGTCGCCGCGGCGGTGGGTGCCGTGCTCGGAATTCTGGCCGTCTCGATCGGGACGTCCACCATCACCAACAGCAATACGAAGCCTGCGAACGTGGAGCAGCCCATCATCGTGTACGGCGAGCGCTGACGGCCCTCCATGGAGGTCCTTCCTCCTGACGTGTCGTCAGATGCGGTCGTGCTCGACGTCGTGGTGCCCGCCTTCAACGAGGCGGAGCGCCTGCCGGCGACTCTGCTCCTGCTCCGGGCGGCGCTGGCCAACCTCGGTGTGCCCTGCCGGGTGACCGTGGTCGACAACGCCAGCACCGACGGAACGGCCGAGGTGGTGTCGACCGTGCTGCCCGGCACGGTTCCCGTCCGGCTGTTGTGGTGCGGCGAGCGGGGGAAGGGATTCGCGGTGCGCATCGGTGTACTGGCCAGCGATGCGCGCTACGTCGGCTTCTGCGACGCGGACCTGGCCACCGCGCCGGACAATCTCGGTCAGGTGCTCAGTCTTCTGGTCGAGGGCGCCGACGCGGTGGTCGGTTCGCGGGCACATCCGGAGTCGGTGGTCGAGGAGCGGCACAGCCTGCTCCGGCGGTGGGGCGCGGTGGCGTTCCGCAGTGCGGTCCGGCAGGTGGTTCGCGGCGTGGGCGAGACGCAGTGCGGTTTCAAGTTCTTCCGCAACGATGTCGCACGGCGGGCGTTCGCGCCGCTGCGGTGCGGTGGTTTCGCTTTCGACGTGGAGGTGCTGGGGCGCGTCGAGCGGGCGGGCGCCAGGCTGGTGGAGATACCGGTCAACTGGGTGGACGTACCCGGCTCGCGCTTCTCCCCGGTTCGCCACGGCTGGCAGAGTTTCGTGGACGTCGCGAAGATCCGCTGGCGACTCCGTCGTACCGACGCCGCCATCCTGCCGGTACCGGTCGTCGCCATCCCGGTGGCCCCCGACGTGACCAGCGGCGCGGCCACTGTTGGATTGCGGCCGTGAGTGTCGGATCGTCCCGGGTCGCTGCGGTTCCCACCACCGACGTCCCGATGGTGGGTCGCCGGGTGGCGGTGCTCAACTGGAAGGACCCCTGGCATCCCGACGCCGGGGGCGCCGAGGTCTACGCCTGGCAGGTCGCCCGTGACCTGGTGACCGCCGGCGCGGAGGTCACCTTCGTGACCGCACGGCCGGCCGGCCAGCGCGGTGACGAGGTCCGGGACGGCATTCGGATCGTCCGGGTCGGTGGCCGCTGGAGCATCTACCCCCGGGTGCTGGGCTGGTTGTTGCGCCACCGGGGCCGGTTCGATGCCGTCGTGGACTGTCAGAACGGCATCCCATTCTTCAGCCCGGCGGTCCTGCCGGCCGGCGTGCCGGTGATCTGCGTGATCCACCACGTGCACGACCGGCAGTTCCGACTGTATTTCGGCCCGCTCGTCGGGCGCTTCGGTGCGTGGCTGGAGGGGCCCGTCGCCCGCCGGATCTACCGCCGTTGCGTCACCCTCGCGGTCTCACCCTCGACGGCCACGGCCGTCCGTGACCGGCTCGGCTGGGCCGGCCCGGTGGTCGTGGTGCCGAACGGAGCTGACGCCGACCACCACCGAGGTGGGGTCCGGGACTCGCGACCCCGGATCGTCTGCGTCGGCCGGGTGACCCGGCACAAGCGGGTGGATCTGGTGCTCGACGCCGTCGGCCAGCTTCGGCCCGAACGACCCGACCTGCGCCTGGACATCGTCGGTGGCGGGCCGGACGTGGAGACGATCCGCCGGCAGGTCGACGAACGTGGGTTGGCCGACGTGGTGACGGTCCATGGCCACCTGCCCTCCGCCGAGCGGGACGCCCTGTTGGCCGCCGCGTGGTTGCACGTCTCCGGCTCGTGGGGCGAGGGCTGGGGCCTCGTGGTGGTGGAGGCCGCCGCCGCCGGGCTGCCCACTGTCGCCTTCGACGTGGACGGGCTCCGCGACGCCGTACGGCCAGGCCGGACCGGGTGGCTGGTGAGTGAGGGCGGGGACCCCGCCGGCAACCTCGCCGCCGGTCTCGACCGCGCACTGGACTCCGTCGCGGCTCCGGGGGAGGCGGACCGGATGGCGATCGAGTGCCGACAGTGGAGCGACGCGTTCCGTTGGGCGGACACCGGCCGGCGGGTCCGCGCGGTTCTCGGGGATCTGCTCGCGCCGCGAGCGGTGCCGTGGGCGTCGGCGGACGCCTGTCTCGTGGTCCGGACGCACGAGCCGGACACCCTCCTCGCACGGGTGATGCCGCTCCTGCCGCACACCCGACACGTCGCGATCGACCAGCAGAGCCTGTGGATCCTGGTGCCGGGCGCCGATCCGGCAGCGATCCGGCAGGTGCTGACCGACGCGGGTGTTCCCGCGGACGCCGTGAGCGAGCAGAAGGCAAGCCGAGACGAACTCCTCACCGGAGTTCCGGTACGGCAGTGCTGACCACGTGGTCGACCGCTCGTCGCACCCCCGGCGTACCGTCCGCGACGGTGTCCCTGGCGGTGTGGCGCCTGCGTGAGCTGCTGGTCTGCCTCGCGCTGATCGGCCTGTGCGTCACGCAGGGCTCCGGCCTCATCGTGCCCGAGACGAAACTGGACATGGCCACGGACCCGGGCGGGTTCCTCGCCCGGGCCACCCATCTGTGGATCGCGGACTGGCAGTTCGGGACCCTCCAGAACCAGGCCGTCGGCTACTTCTTCCCGATGGGCCCGTTCTTCCTCGCCGGTGAGGCGATAGGGCTCCCGGCGTGGCTCGTCCAGCGACTCTGGATGGCCGCGCTGCTCTGCGTCGCCCTCACCGGTGTGGTGCGCCTGGCCCGCGCCCTCGACCTCGGTGGCCCTGCGTCCCGCCTGGTCGCCGGCGCGGTTTTCGCCCTCTCACCTCGGGCACTCTCCCTGGTCGGCACGGTCTCGTTGGAGTTGCTGCCCTACTGCGTCGCCCCGTGGGTGCTGCTGCCGCTGGTCAAGGGAGCTGCGGGAGGCTCGCTACGCCGGGCGGCGGCGCTCAGCGGGCTGGCGGTGGTCTGCATGGGTGGGGCCAACGGGGCAGCGGCCGCGTGTGCCGTGCTGCCGGCCTTCCTGTTCGTGGTGACACGTCCTCCCGGGACTCGGCGATTCCGCCTGCTGGCCTGCTGGACGGTGGCGATGGTGGCGGCCACCTTCTGGTGGTTCGCCCCGTTGCTGCTCCTGCAGCGGTACGGGTTCCCGTTCCTGCCCTTCACCGAGAGCGCCGCGGTGACGACCGGCGTGAGCTCCCTCCCGGAAGCCGTCCGCGGTGCCACCCACTGGGTGGGCCACCTGGCCGTCGACGGGGTCCCCTGGTGGCCCACCGGATGGGCCCTGGCCACCGTGCCCTGGATGGCGCTGGTCACCGGCCTGATCGCCTGCGTCGGGCTGGCCGGCCTGGCTCGCCGGGACCTGCCGGAACGGCGGTTCCTGCTCGTCGGGGCGCTCGTCGGCCTGGTGACCCTGACCGCCGGGAACCTGTCGGACGGGGGAGCGCCCTTCGCCGCAACGGTGCGGGAGGCGCTCGACGGCCCACTGGGCGCGCTCCGCAACCTGCACAAGTTCGACGTCGTCCTCCGCCTACCACTGGCTCTGGCGACTGCGCACATGCTGGACACCGTCGGCCTGATCGCCGTCATCCGCCGGTTCTCCCGCCCCACGGGTATGGCACCCCGGCGGGTGGCGCTGGGCGTCACCGCCGCCGCGCTCGTCGCGGTGAGCGCCGGCGCGGGTAGCGCGGGCCTCACCGCGGGCGGCGGCTTTCCCGCGCTGCCCGAGCACTGGCGGCAGGCCTCCGGTTGGCTCGACCGGCACGCCGGTCCCGGTACGACGCTGCTGGTGCCCGGGTCCAACTTCGCCGAGTACGACTGGGGTCGCTCGTTGGACGAACCGGTCCAACCTCTGCTGGACTCACCGTGGGCGGTGCGTTCGCTGGTGCCGGCCGGATCGACGGGAAACGCCCGGCTGCTCTCCGCGATCGACGACCGGCTCGCCGCGGGCGCGGCCGCTCCGGGCCTGGCCGACGTCCTCGCCCGGCTCGGCGTGCGCTATCTGCTCGTCCGCAACGACCTGCGGCAACCCGTCGGGGCCGTCGCCTGGCCGCTCCTGGTGCACCGGACCCTCGACAGCGCACCCGGGCTGTTCAAGGTCGCCGAATTCGGGCCGGACGTCGGACTGCCACCGGACTTCTTCGGGGCCTGGGACTACGGGCTGCGCAAGGTGTACGCGGCGGTGGAGATCTACCAGGTGGACCGGCCGACCCCCCAGGTCAGCCTGGCGGACGCGGCACGACCGCTCGACCTGGTCGGTGCGCCGGAGACGTTGCTCGATCTCAGCGACGCCGGTGTCCTCGGTAACCGGCCCGTGATCCTCAACGGTGACGCCTCGGGGGCTGTCGCTGGGGGCTCGGTGCTCGCCGACAGTCTCCGCAACCGGGAGGTCGACTTCGGAATCGTCCGTGGTAACACCTCGCGGACGTTCACCCCGCTGGATCAGCCTCGGCAGGCGCGGGCGGTCCACGACATCCTCGACCCCGCCTGGAGGCCGTCGCTGACCTCGGCCGGCTACACCGGGGTGACGGATGTGCGGGTCTCGTCCAGCGCGGCCGACGTCGCCGGCCCGGCAGGGCTGCGTGACGCCTCCGCCGGGCCGTTCGCGGCCCTGGACGGCGACAGCGGTACGGCCTGGCTGACCGACGGTGCCCGCAAACCCGTGGGCCAGTGGCTGGAGGCCCGGTTCCCGGAGAAGATCCAGGCGGGCTCGGTGGAGTTGCAGGTGGTCGACGACGAGGTCATCGGCGCTCCGGTCACGCGGGTGGAGGTCAGCACGGCGGGTGGGACGCTCGTGCACTCGGTGACCGGCGCCGGGCGAGATCCGCTGCGTCTGGCGTTGCCCTCCGGGCGTACCACCTGGCTCCGCGTGACCATCGACGCTGTCGCCGGCCTCGACGTGCCGGGACGACGCGCGGGGATCCGGGACGTCCGCGTACCGGGGGTGAATCCGGTGCGCTACCTGCGGCTGCCAGCACTGCCCGACGCCACCGCCGCGCCGGAGGTCGTCGCGCTGGCCCGAAAGACCGCCGACCGGCCAGCCTGCGCCATCGCCGACGACCACTACCTCTGCGCGCCCGACCTGATCCGTCAGAGCGAGGAAACCGGCCTGGTACCCCGACGTTTCGATCTGCCGGTCGCGTCCACCCCCAGCCTCACCGGCCTGGCCCGCGCCACGCCGGCCACCGCGCTCGCTGTCTACGACGAGATGGTGGGCGGACAGACCTTCACCGCGTCGAGCGCCTGGTTCACGGACCCGGTCGCGTCGTCGCGGGCGTTGGGCGACGGCGACGACGGTACGGGGTGGTTGGCGGATCCGAACGACCCGCAGCCGACCGTGGAACTGCGGTGGGCCAAGGCCCGGAAGGTCAGCTGGGTGCGGCTGCGTTTTGCGGCGAGCCTGGTCGCGGCGCCGCCGAGGGCACTGCGGATCACGGGCGACGACGGTATCCGGGAGGTGGCTGTCGACGCCGACGGAGTGGCCCGCTTCCCGGCCCTCCGTACGCGCAACCTCTTCCTGGCAGTGACCTCGACGGTGCCGCGCTCCAGCCGGTCGACGACGTTTCTCGAGCCGCAGCCACTCCCGGTCGGCCTCAGCGGCATCGACGTGGAGGGGGTTCCCGAGGCCAACCAACCTCGCGGCCTCGACCGCACCGTGACGTTGCCCTGTGGAGCGGGCCCCGCGATCGTCGTCAACGGGGCGCCGGTGACGACGACCATGTCCGGCACCCTGCGTGATCTGAGGGACCTACGGCCACTGCGGTACCGCGCCTGCACGGTCGAACCGAAGGCCAAGACCAACGCCAGGGCCACGCCGAAGCCGGGCGCCGACCAGCTGCCGCTCCGGGCCGGCCCGAACGAGGTTTCCGCGCCGGCGGACCGGTTCGTGGTCGACAGCGTGATCCTCAGCGGCGAAGCAGTGGCCGCCACGGTCGACCAGCCGTCCCGCCAGGGGCTGACGGTTCTCACCTGGACCGACCAACACCGGTCGGTCCAGGTCGGGCCGGGTGGCGCGAGTTACCTGGTCGTGCCGGAGAACGCAAACCCTGGCTGGCGTGCCACGCTCGACGGTGTCCGGCTCGAACCGAGCCGGGTCGACGGTTGGAAACAGGCATGGCTGTTGCCGGCCGGGGCCGCCGGGAAGGTCGAGATCGTCTTCACGCCTGGCCGGCAGTACGACATCATCCTGCGGGTCGCCGGCGGTCTGTTGCTGCTGTTGGTCGTCGCGGCGCTGCTCCCGGCGCGCCGCCGTCGACCGTCGTACCCGGTGGTTCCCGCCACCCTGCCGACCGCGCCGCTTCTCGCGATCGGGGTACCGGTGCTGCTCGGAGGAGTGGTCGGGCTCGGCTGCGCGATCGTGGTCGTGGCGCTGCACAGACGTCGGATACCCACGCCCGGGTGGATCTGGGTGCCGGCCGCCGTGGGTCTCGCGATCTACGGCTCCGAGCGGTGGTGGCTGTGGCGCGTCGGCCCCGAATCGGTCGCGGAGCTACTCGCTGCCCTCCCGTCGGCCCTGCTTCTCGTCGCTGTCGCCGCCCTCGTGCTGCGGTCCCGCCGGGTGCGCGGAAGGTACGAGTCGCGCCGAGAGGGGCGGGTGTTCGGCTGGGTCCGACGCCGTGGTCAGCGCTGGGACCGGCGTCGGCGTTTCCACCTGAACGAGGGAAGCGCTCCCGGTCCTCCGGCTGGTGCGCCGCTTCTCCAGGAATCTCCGCAGGTGCTGCGTCGGCCGCTCGATGAGGTAGTAGGTGGCGATCGCGGCCGGGATGGTGAGGGTGAGGGTCGCCGCCAGGAGCAGCCAGAACGAGCTGCCCATGCGGGTGAATCCGAGCAGTCGGAAGCAGGCCTCGAGGGCGAGGATGTGCCAGAGGAAGATGCCGTAGGAGATTCGCCCGAGAAACCTGATCAGCGGCCGAAGCAGGAGCGCGCGCGGAACTCCGCCCGAACCCCGGCCGACCAGCGGGGCGATCACACACCACGCGATGAGCAGGAACATCAGGTGTTCGGTGATCGACTCGACGGGGGTGGCGGGTTCGAGGGCACGGGGACCGGCGATCGGCGTGCTGGCGATCCAGAGCAGCGCCCCGGCGATGAGCCAGGACGTCCCGGGCGCGAACGTGAGGACGCGGAGCCCACGCGGCGTGGCGGACCACAGGTCTTCCTCGCCGCGGTCGGACCCACCCGGAGCCAGATTCGGCAGGAACGGGGAGGAGGTGGTGCTCGGGGGCCAGGAGGCGAGAACGGCCAGCATGACGCCGATCCCGAACCAGTCCAGGAAGGCAGGTAGCCAGAGCCACGACATCTCCGGCAGCGGCGAGTCCGGCCCGTGTGCGTACACGTTCCAGGCGAGGCCGGCCGTCACGAGTGCGATGCCGAGCGTCAGGTGGCGGCGTGCCCGCGCCAGCGGGGTTCGACCGCCCAGCCGCCGGCCGAGCGCAGCGATCACCGGCAGCGCCAGGTAGAAGGTCGCCTCGGTGGCAAGGCTCCATGTCTGCTCCATACCGACAGGCAGCCGCAATGGCTCATATATGTGCAGTAAAAGGAGGGGTATTGCCCAGTCCCAGAGCGACCTGAGGTAGTCGATGTTGAGCCAGTTCAGTGCGACAACCGCCATTGCCCAGTACGCGGGCAGAATGCGCAGTGCGCGGTGCCAGAGGTATGCCCAAAACAGCGGGTGCGGCTGCGATTGAATGGCCGCCCGCGCGAATGGCCGGTAGAGCAGGAAGGCCGACAGCGCGAAGAAGACCGCGACCCCCACGTCCAGCCTGGCCAGCACTCCTCCGGTGCGTCCGTACGAGTTGGTCAGCCCGCTGAGAAACGACACATGGTGGACGAGCACGCCGAGCACCGCTATGGCCCGGAGGCCTTCGAGGGCCGGTAACCAGCCGTCCGTTCGGCCGGTATTCGGGTCGGACGGATGACTTTCTCCACCGATCGGGGCTGCTTTGACAGGTCGGCTCACAGGTCCTCGACATCCCCTTTGTTGTGGCGGCCGGGTGGCCGCATCCGACCGTGGTCCACACGGCTTGAGAGGCCGCGTCGGACCATATCCGAAATCTGTCTCGTCATGTACTGTCAGCCGACTAGTCGACCATTACAAGGGGAGGAGTTACATGCGACCTACGTCGGGTGCCATCTTGGTAGCGGCGGGCACGTTCCTGATCGTCGGGGCCGTGGCGACGCCGCTGGTCGTCGCGCCCGCTCTCGTCAAGGTGCCCCTGGACCAGAGTTCGGTGACGATCTCGACGGCCCAGAACGCGACCGTCCTCGATTTCGGCACGCTGTCGGAGCGGAGCGGAGTCAACCTGACCGCCCACCGGGCCGTCCGGGGCGATGTCAAGGACGGCAACGCTGACCGGGCGGTCTTCAACGTCGGTGTCCGGGTGATCGACGACGCCGACAAGGAGATCACCCTCAGTACGGACCGGGTGGCACTCGACCGGCGGACGGCCATGGCCGTCGCCTGCTGCGCCGAGGACATCAACGGCGCGCCCTTCAAGCACGAGGGCCTGACGTACACCTTCCCGTTCGGCACGGAGAAGAAGACCTACCAGTACTTCGACAACTCCGCTCGGAAGGCGTACCCCGCAAAGTACGTGAGCACCGAGAAGTTGCAGGGTCTGACCGTCTACAAGTTCGAGATGACGGTCGAGCCGATCCAGATCAGCGAGATCAAGGTCCCGGGCAGCCTGCTGGGTTCGAGCGAGCAGACCGTCAACGCTGGCCGTTTCTACGCCAACACCCGGACCCTGTGGGTGGAGCCCGACAGCGGCGTGATCGTCAAGGGCCAGGAGAAGCAGCTGCAGACCCTCCGCGACGCGACCGGCGCGGACAAGATCAAGATCATCGACGCGGATCTCGCCTTCACCGAGGACACCCAGAAGCAGCAGGCCAAAGCTGCCAAGGACGCGCGTGACCAGATCAATCTGCTGACCATGGTGGTACCGATCGTCCTCGGTCTCCTCGGCCTCGCCCTGGTGCTGATCGGTCTGTACCTCGTCATCCGCGCGGCTCGTCGCGGACCCGACCCGGCACCCGTGGAGGCCGACGACCGGCCGACGACCGACCTGCCGTCGCAGGCGTCCTCGGAGCCGGTCGAGGAAACCACGGCGCCCGCCGGGGGTCGCCACGCTGTGGAGCGCAGCGAGCCGTAACACCGCGCAACACCACCGCATCGGCCTGACCGGGCCGGCTGTCCTCCAGGGCGGCCGGCCCGGTCGTCTGTGTGGTCGCCGAGGAGGTTCCCAGCTAGGCGCGGCGAATCGCGTACCGCCTGCAGACCCAGTCCTCGCTGTACGGCAGGTCCGGCCACTGCCCGACGATGTCCCCGCCATGCGTGTCCGTCAGCCGCACGATGTCGTCGTGCGGCACGACGGTCATCTTCATCGGTGCCGGGTAGTTGAGCAGATTGCGCTGCGCCCAGCTGATCAGGCGGAAGGGGGCCACCCGCCAGATGAGGCCCTTGGCCGTTCGCGCCAGCCCTGTCGGCAGGCCGATGACGGCGATGCCGCCGGGCCGCAGGACGCGCAGGAACTCGGCCAGGTAGCGGTCGATGGCCGGTCGTGGCAGATGCTGCAACACCAGGGCGCTGTAGACCAGGTCGAAGTGGCCGTCGGGAAACTGGCTCAGGTCCGGTACGTCGTTGAGAACGAACCTGACGTTCCCGGCACTCCGGTTCAGTTGCCGGGCGGTCTCCAGCATGGACGGAGCGATGTCCACGGCGACGACCTCGTCAGCGTGCGGAGCCAGCGCCTGCGACAGTCGTCCGGCGCCGCAGCCGAAATCCAGCACCCGCTCCCAGCGAGTGGGCAGACCCAGGCGGCGAAGCTGGCCGGCCGTCTCCTCGACATCGGTGCGGCCGGTGGCCAGGAACTCCTCGACGTCCCACCGTCCGCCGCGCTTGCCGGGTTGAACGAGTACGGCCCAGAGCGGGTCCTCGGTGCCGAGCTTGGTCCAGTCACGCCGCACGTCGTTCAGATTCACGCCGAAACAGTAGGTCATTCGAGCATCCGTCGGGATCGACCGGTTCCGCGGTCGTCCGGATGTTCGGACGGGTCGGTCGACCTGAACGGCCCTGCCTGCGACAGGTGAAGCCTGCCGAGGAGACGCGTGCTTTACATTCGTTACCTTATTGTAATTGGTCAATGGAACGTCACGCTGCGTGTTCAGGGCATTGATTTTCGCCCGCGCTGGTGGCGATTTGCCCGCTTCCACGAGTGGCCAACCCAACCCAGCGTGCTGTCGCCCGGCCATTCCGTCAGCACCCTGTTACTGCCGGGTAATCGGGGGGTTGTGAGCTGCGCCTCAGCGGGTGCACCATCAAGCCCGATGGTTACCAGCCGGTAACAGATGACGGGCCCGGTGGGGCCGCCAGTTCGGGACCGGCCACCCGCACGCATCCACCCGAGGAGGAACCCGTGCAGGATCGGTTACACAGTCAGGGTCGTACCCGGTGGTGGCGGTTCGCCGCCATGATGGTGCCCGCCACGGCCGCCGCCGGCGCCATCCTGTTCGGCAT
Source organism: Micromonospora cabrerizensis (assembly GCF_022230955.1). Taxonomy (GTDB): domain Bacteria; phylum Actinomycetota; class Actinomycetes; order Mycobacteriales; family Micromonosporaceae; genus Micromonospora; species Micromonospora cabrerizensis. Next base: position 898 of record NZ_JAKKFI010000086.1, on the reverse strand, counting down.
GTCGACCGGCGCGATCGCGTCCGACATCACGGTCTCCGGGCAGACCTTCAAGATCGGCGCCGACCGCCTCGAAGGCGACGGCTTCAAGCAGTACGGCGGCATCGTCCGGGAGAAGGGCAAGGACGGAAAGGCCGGCCAGGTCCACCCGATCGCGCTCTCCGAGATCAGCAGCGCCGAGCTGTACAGCCTCTGCCAGTCCGTCCGCGCCGACCTGCCGGGCCTGCCGGTGGTGCTCACCATCAACGCCGGGGAGGGCAAGGAACCCGCCCGCGCCAAGGACCTGCTGATCGCGATGGACTCGTTGAACGGCAACGCGACCTTCACCAACATCAGGATCGGTCGGGACGCCACCGACCTGAACCCGACGGCGCAGGCCGGCTCGTTCGGCCAGAACTCCGACCACGTCACCATCACCAACCTCCAGCAGGTGTCCCGCTACACCACGGCGGCCACGTTCAACCTGGTCGGCCTCCGACTCAAGGTCAACGTGGGCGACGACGCCAAGGGCAAGGAGTGCTTCTGAGCTGAGTCGCGGCCCGCGGTGAGGTGCCGCGGGCCCGGCCCGTCTCCCGTCCCCGCTCATCGAGCTCGACCCCCGTGGCCCCTGTCCCGGCCCGTGTCCCCGTCCCCCCCCCCCCCCCCCCCCCCCCGGGCAGCGGGGCGAGACCCCAGAACTGCCCCCCCCCCGCCCGCCCGGCGCGCCCGCGCCGGGGCGGCGCCTCCCCCCCCGCCCCCGCCCCGCCCCCGGCGGGGGCGGGGGGGCCCCGCCCCCGCCCGGCCCGGGGGGGGTGGCCGCCCCCCCCCGTCGCCCCCCCCACGCCCACTCCCCCCCCGCGGCGCGCGTGGTGTGCCTTCCTCCGTCTCCGCGCTAGCGTCTTGCTGTGTTCGACGTTCTCCC
>NZ_JAKKFI010000085.1 GCF_022230955.1 Micromonospora cabrerizensis | reverse complement strand
CCCTCTTGCCCTACTCTCGCTCCATCCGTGCCCCACCTGCCCGGCTGCCCGCTCAGCCACCTGCCCGGCTGCCCGCTCAGCCACCTGCCCGGCTGCCCGCTCAGCCACCTGGCCGGCTACCCGCTCAGCCACCTGCCATGCCCGAGCCGTGGGCCCTGCCGGCTGATCCACTCGGGTTTCAGGAAGTCGGGCCAACCCGGGCCACTGGATACCCCCACTTCCTGAAACCCGAGTGGATCAAGGTGTGGGTGCCTCCTGGCCCGCCGCGCAGGGCGAATCGCGAGCGTCACAGCACCCGGCTTGGGCCGGGCGGCACCCGGTGCGGGAGACTGGCGACATGGCGGCTCGTGGCTTCCCGTACACCGATCTCAAGGACTTCCTCGCGGCGCTGGAGCGCGCGGGGGAGCTGCGCCGGGTCGACGTCCCGGTCGACCCCACCCTGGAGATCAGCGAGGTGGTGACCCGCACGGTGCGGGCCGGCGGCCCCGCGCTGCTCTTCGAGCGCCCCACCCGGGGCGACATGCCGGTCGCGATCAACCTGTTCGGCACCGAGAAGCGCATGGCGATGGCCCTCGGCGTCGACTCGCTGGACGAGATCGGTGCCCGGATCGGCTCGCTGATCAAGCCCGAGCTGCCGGTCGGCTGGTCGGGCATCCGGGAGGGCCTCGGCAAGGTCATGCAGCTCAAGTCGGTGCCACCGCGCAAGGTGAAGACCGCGCCCTGCCAGGAGGTCGTCTACCGAGGTGACGACGTCGACCTCAACCGGCTGCCGGGGTTGCAGGTCTGGCCCGACGACGGTGGCATCTTCCACAACTACGGGCTGACCCACACCAAGCACCCGGAGACCGGCAAGCGCAACCTGGGCCTGTACCGGCTCCAGCAGCACGGTCGCAACACCCTGGGTATGCACTGGCAGATCCACAAGGACTCGACCGCGCACCACGCGGTCGCCGAGCGCCTCGGGCAGCGCCTGCCGGTCGCGATCGCGATCGGCTGCGACCCGGTCGTCTCGTACGCGGCCAGCGCGCCGCTGCCCGGTGACATCGACGAGTACCTGTTCGCCGGGTTCCTGCGCGGCGAACGGGTGGAGATGGTCGATTGCCTCACCGTCCCGTTGCAGGTGCCGGCGCACGCGCAGATCGTGCTGGAGGGCTACCTGGAGCCCGGTGAGCGGCTGCCCGAGGGGCCGTTCGGCGACCACACCGGCTACTACACCCCGGTCGAGCCGTTCCCGGTGCTGCACATCGAGGCGATGACGATGCAGCGCAAGCCGGTCTACCACTCGATCGTCACGTCCAAGCCGCCGCAGGAGGACCACGGCCTCGGCAAGGCCACCGAGCGGATCTTCCAGCCGCTGCTCAAGCTGATGATCCCGGACATCGTCGACTACGACCTGCCGGCCGCCGGGGTGTTCCACAACTGCGCGATCGTGTCGATCCGCAAGCGCTACCCGAAGCACGCGCAGAAGGTCATGAACGCGATCTGGGGCGCGCACCTGATGTCGCTGACCAAGCTCATCGTGATCGTCGACGAGGACTGCGACGTGCACGACTACAACGAGGTCGCCTTCCGCGCCTTCGGCAACGTCGACTACGCCCGCGACCTGCTGCTCACCGAAGGTCCGGTGGACCACCTCGACCATTCGTCGTACCAGCAGTTCTGGGGCGGCAAGGCCGGCGTCGACGCGACCCGCAAGTTGCCCACCGAGGGCTACACCCGCGGTTGGCCGGAGGAGATGCGCATGAGCCCGGAAGTCAGCGCCCTGGTCGACAAGCGCTGGAAGGAGTACGGGCTCTGATGGCCGTCCTCGACGCACCGGTGGAGAAGCCGGGCCGGGTCAAGTCCTTCCTCAAGCTCGTCGCGATCGAGCACTCGGTCTTCGCGCTGCCCTTCGCGTACCTGTCGGCGCTGAGCGCCATGCAGGTCAACGGCGGGCGGGTGCGCTGGTGGGACCTGCTGTTGATCACCGTGGCGATGGTCGGGGCGCGGACGTTCGCGATGGCCGCCAACCGGATCCTCGACCGGCGGATCGACGCGCGAAACCCCCGTACCGCCGGCCGGGAACTGGTCACCGGCGCGGTGAGCGTGCGGACGGCCTGGACCGGCGCGGCCGTCGCACTGGTGGTCTTCCTCGCCGCAGCCGCCCTGCTCAACCCGCTCTGTCTGGTGCTCGCCCCGCTCGCCGTGGTGCCACTGGTCGTCTACCCCTACGCGAAGCGCTTCACCAACTGGCCGCACGCCATCCTCGGGATCGCCCAGGCCGTCGGCCCGGTCGGCGCCTGGCTGGCGGTCACCGGCACCCTGGACGGCTCCTGGCCGGCCTGGCTGCTCGGCGTCGCGGTCGGGCTGTGGATCGGCGGCTTCGACCTGATCTACGCCTGCCAGGACTCCGAGATCGACCAGGAGATCGGCGTGCACAGCGTGCCGGCCCGGTACGGTCGGCGCTTCGCGCTGCACGCCTCCACGGTCGCGCACGTGGTGACGTTCGCGCTGTTCGTCTGGTTCGGCGCGCTGATCGGCTTCGGCTGGCTCTGGTGGATCGGGCTGGCGCTGACCGCCGTCGCGTTCGGCTACCAGCACCTGGTGGTCACGCCGACCGACCTGAGCAAGGTCAATCGGGCGTTCTTCACCGCCAACGGCTTCGTCGGCATCGCGCTGTTCGTCTTCGCACTCCTGGACCTGGTGATCCGGCTCGACCTACGCCCCTGAGGCTGGCTGCACGGCACCGGAGGGGTAGCGGGTGCTCTCCAGGGTCCAGTCGATGGTGCCGCGAACGGCGTACGCGATCACGTCCAGGTGGTCGGTGACCGCCCGGTCCACCGCCGGGCCGAACGACGGCACGGCGGACCGCAGGGCGACGAAGCGCCGCATCGACTCCCGCCAGCGCTCGGCCGCCCGTTCGACCGCCACCGCCGTCGGCACCTCAAGCTCGGCCTCCATGGCCAGGACCAGGTTGTGCCCGCCGGCGGTGGCCCGGTCCTGCTCCAACGAGGCCAGGTCGTTGTACCAGGAGAGCAGGTCGTTGCCGACGTGGGCGATCCGGCGCAGCAGCGGGTGGTGGTAGACCGGATCAGGCAGCGGACGGCCGGTGGTGAACTCCACCAGCGGGTACGACACCTCCGCCGCCGAGGTCGACCGCCGCAGCTCGACGTACTCGTCGACGCTGGGCCGGCGGCCGGCCTCCTTGTTGACCGCCTCCTGCCAGGTGCCGTCGAGGTGCCGGGCCACCGCCTCGGCGAAGCGCAACCGCCACCGGGCCGGCATCCGACGGCGCGGCTCCCGCCAGGCCAGCACCAGCAGCCGCCGCAGTGGACCGGTGAGGCCGGCCTGACGCAGTCGGGGGCCGTCGTGCAGCAGCGCCAGCGTGCCGTTGCGCAGAGCCCGGATCTGCTCCGGGGTGAGCCGGTCCGGCCCGTCGCAGGCGTCGTCCACCAGGAAGAACCAGGTGAACAGGGCGGTGAGCGTCCGCAGGTCGGCTTCGGTCGCCTCGGGGTAGAGCCGCCCGGCGTACCGGGCGAAGGCTCCTCGGGAAAGCCGGTGCAGCGCGGCATCGTCCAGCGCCAGGCCAAGCTCGGGCAACAGGCCGAGCATCCACGCCTGTGCGCGGTCAGCGTGCGGTGAGAGCCGGGACGGGATCGGACATTCGGCACGTAGAGTCCAGAGGGTTTCGCCCGTCGTCACCGATGCCTCCTGCGTGAGATGGTCCGGTGCGAGTCGCCAGCGGCAGCATGTCAGGTCGCCGACAGATGCGCCTGCTCCGAGGGCCATGTCGGACCGGAGCATCCGGGGGTGCTCACCAGTGGCCCGACCGGACCAGGCAGGCTGGGGGCATGCGCGAACCATGGGTGGTCGGGGTCTCCGGCGCTTCCGGTACGCCGTACGCGGCGGCCGTCATCGGAGGCCTGCTCGACGCGGGCGAGCCGGTGGACCTGATTGTGTCCCGCGCGGCACGACTCACCGTGCTCGACGAGACCGGCCGATCGTTCCGCGACGGGCACTGGGCCGAGGACCTCGCCGCCTGGCTCGACCGGGACCTGACCGGGTCGGACGTGCGGCACTGGCCGGCCGGTGACCTCGCCGCCGGGCCGAGCAGCGGCTCCTACCGGGTACGCGGGATGGCCGTGGTCCCGGCGAGCACGGCAGCCTGCGCCGGCATCGCGATCGGGCTCTCCAAGGACCTGTTGCAGCGTGCCGCCGAGGTCAACCTCAAGGAACGCCGCCCGGTGGTGGTGGTCCCCCGGGAGACACCGGTGACCCGCAGCCACCTGGAGCACCTGATCGCGCTGCACGACGCCGGCGCGGTGGTGCTGCCAGCCAGCCCCGGCTTCTACGGGGCTGGCGCGGCGGCCAGCGCCCAGCAGTTGGTCGACTTCGTGGCCGGCAAGGTGCTCGACGCGCTCGGCGTCCCACACACCCTGTTCCGTCGGTGGTCCGGGCAGCTCGGTGCGGCCCGGACCTGAGCCGGCCTTCTGCTCAGTCCGCGCCGCGACACCGCCCGGCGGTCGGCCGAAGCGGGACGCGGACCGGACTGGTGCCCGGTCCGCGTAGCGTTGTCCGCACCAGTTCAGTACATGCCAGCGTTGGCCGGACCCGGCCCCGTGGATGCGGCCGGCCCCACATTGCGTGGCTTTCCGACCTCATCCACCTCGTCCAGCATGCCCTCCCCCTCAAGCAGGGCTCGCACCTCGGATTCCCGAAACCGGCGATGCCCGCCTGGAGTCCGGATGCTTCCTATCCGGCCGGCCGCCGCCCATCTCGTCACAGTTTTCGGGTCTACCCGAAACAGCGCGGCGACCTCACCCGGTGTCAGCAGGCGATCTCCAGTGTCCACAGCCCCCTCCTCGCGTCGACGAAGCCCCCGGCTGAACACACTGCCCCCGGCTGGTGCGTAGCCCAGAGCCGTCATGAGGGACGTATGGCAATTACAGCACCAGGGACATGGCCTGTCCGCCCAAACGCGAAAAATGCACTGAGTGGGGAGTTAGTAATGGTACTGGTGCTACCTCTGCCTTGACCGGCGGTTTGTGAACAGTGACTCACCGCTCAGTCCAACGGATGCCGAAGGCCTCGCGTTATGCCCCAACGGTTAAGGTCACTCTCTGTGGACGCCATCGACCTGAACCTCGTCGACCTGCTGCGCGGCAACGCTCGCCTCTCGTACGCCGAGCTGGCCCGACAGGTGGGGCTCTCGGCCCCGGCCGTGCACGAACGGGTCGGAAAGCTGGAGAGCAGCGGCGTGGTCCGGGGCTACCGCGCGGACGTGGCCCCGGAGTCGATCGGGCTGGGTGTGACTGCGCTGATCGGCATCGTCGAGGACTCCGGCGCCGACAGCGACGACATGCTCGAGTCGCTGCGGGTGCTGCCCGAGATCGAGTCCTGCTACTTCATGGCCGGCGTGGAATCCTTCCTGCTCAAGGCACGGGTTGGCACGATCGCCGAGTTGGAGCAGTTGATCGTGCGGTTGAACCGCACCCCCGGGGTCGCCTCCACCCGCACCGCCATCGCGCTCTCCACCAAGTGGGAGAACCGCCCGCAGCCGGTCGGCCCGCCCACGACGTGACGGCCGCGTACCCCTGGTGTCGCCCGGCTGCCGGCGGTAGCGTGCGCCGATGACCCCGCCGGGACGTCGTGTGGCCGTGGTGACCGGCGCTGCCGGAGGCCTCGGCCGTGCCATCGCCAGCGCCCTGCACGCCGACGGCTGGTCGGTGCTGCTCACCGACCTCGACCCGGTGGCGGTCGCCGCCGCTGCGGCACCGCTGGGCGGCTGGTCGGCGGCCCTGGACGTCCGCGACGAGGACGCCTGCGCCGCCATCGCCGCGACCGCGGCGGGCCGGGGTGACCTCGCCCTCTGGGTCAACAACGCCGGAATCCTGGTCACCGGGCCGTCGTGGGAGCACGACGGGCCCACGCGCCGGCGGGTGTTCGACGTCAACGCCCTCGGCGCCATGAACGGCACCCTCGCCGCGCTGTCCGTGATGCGCCAGCAGGGCCACGGCCACGTGCTCAACGTCGTCTCGCTGGCCGGGCTGATCGCCGCGCCCGGCGAGACGGTGTACGCGGCCAGCAAGCACGCCCTGCTGGCGTTCAGCCTCGGCACCCTGTCCGACCTGCGGATGGCAGGGTACCGGCGGGTGCACGTCTCCTGCCTCTGCCCGGACGGAATCTGGACGCCGATGCTGCACGACCGGCTGGACGACCCGGGGGCGGTGGCCTCGTTCACCGGGTCGATGTTGACCGCGCAGCAGGTGGCCGCCCGGGCGGTCCGGTTGGCCCGCCGACCACGCCCGGTGGTGAGTCTGCCCCGCTGGCGGGGAGCGCAGGTGCGGCTGCTCGACGTCCTCCCCGGGCTGGCCGTCGCACTGACCCCGATCGTCCAGGCGGCCGGGCGCGCCGGTCAACGCCGCCAACTCCGCAGGTCCCGCCCGCCGGACCGGCGCTGACCTCCCCTGACCTGCTTGCTACTTTTCCGAGCGTGACTCATCTCGACCGGTGCGACGAGGCCAGCAGGACCTGGGTGACGGAGGCGATCGCCACCGTCGAGGCGGACGCGAACCGCTCAGCCGACACCCACCTGCTGCCATTCCCGCTGCCCCGCGCCTGGGGGGTGGACCTCTACCTCAAGGACGAGTCGTCCCACCCCACCGGCTCGCTGAAGCACCGGCTGGCTCGCTCACTGTTCCTCTACGGGCTCTGCAACGGCTGGATCGGGCCGCAGACCACGATCGTCGAGGCGTCCTCGGGCTCCACGGCGGTCTCCGAGGCGTACTTCGCCCGGATGCTCGGGCTGCCGTTCATCGCGGTGATGCCGGCCTCCACCTCGCCCGAGAAGATCGCGCAGATCGAGTTCCAGGGCGGCCGGTGCCACCTGGTGGACGACCCGGCGAGCGTGGTGGTCGAGGCCCGGTGGCTGGCCGAGGACTCCGGCGGGCACTTCATGGACCAGTTCACCTACGCCGAGCGGGCGACCGACTGGCGGGGAAACAACAACATCGCCGAGTCGATCTACGCCCAGCTGGAGCTGGAGCGGCACCCCATCCCCACCTGGGTGGTGGTGGGCGCCGGCACCGGGGGCACCAGCGCGACCATCGGCCGGTATGCCCGGTACCGCCGGCTCGCCACCAAACTCTGCGTGGTCGACCCGGAGAACTCGGCGTTCTACCCGGCCTGGGTGGCCGCCGACTGGTCGGTGCGCACCGGCAGGGGCTCCCGGATCGAGGGGATCGGCCGCCCCACCGTGGAGGCGTCGTTCCTGCCCTCGGTGGTGGACCGGATGGTCCAGGTGCCGGACGCGGCATCGCTGGCCGCCATGCGGGCCGGCTCGGCGGTGCTCGGCCGCCGGGTGGGCGGCTCCACCGGCACCAACCTGTGGGGCGCGTTCGGCCTGATCGCCGCGATGCTCGCCGAGGGCCGGACCGGCTCGGTGGTCACCCTGATCTGCGACCCGGGCGACCGGTACGCCGACACGTACTACGCCGACGACTGGGTGGCCGCCCAGGGCCTCGACCTGACGCCGCACCTGGCCACGATCGAACGCTTCCTGACCAGCGGCGCGTGGCCCGCCTGAGTCACGCGGGCACGGTCAGCGTGGGTCGATGCGCTCGGCCAGCCCGGGGTAGCGCACCACGAAGCCACTGTCGTCGAGATCGATGTCGGCGGTGAAGGTGCCGCTGGCGAAACGTACCCGGCCCGGCCCGAGCCCGCTGTAGATCTGCTCCGCCGCCACCACCTCCAGACCGGGCAGCAGCACCCAGGCAACGGTGATCCGGTGTGCCACGTCGGCCGGCTCGGCGGCCAACCCCAGCCGGTGGACCGGCAGCGAGTTGAACAGCGGCGAGCCGCTCAGGTCGACGTCGAGCGCGTCGGCCAACCGGTCCGGGTCGTCGGTGCCCGGCAGGCCGGCCCGGGGATGACCGGCCGCGACCAGCGCGGCGTCCAGGTCGCCCTGCTCGGCGGTGGTCACCCGCCACCGGTCCGCGGCCCGCTCCAGCGTCACCTTGCGCAGCCAACCCAGCCCCTCGGCCTCGACCTCGACCCGGGTGGTGGTCCAGTCCGGTGCGGTGGTCAGCTGATAACGCGCGGTCCAGGGGATCGGATCGACGGCGAGCAGGGTGCCCCGGGCCGTCAACCCCCGACTGTCGTCGAGCAGCACCTGCTCGCTGCCGGCGGTGTCCGTCCGGGACCAGAAGATTGTCTTCGGCATGGTCGGCATGAGCCGGACGTTACGCGACCGGGCCGACCTCGGCAGGGCATGTGCGAACGCCGCCGCGAAGCCTGGGCTCCGCGACGGCGTTCGGTCGATCAGTGGATCAGTGGGTACGCGCTGGCGGTCGCCCGCCGAAACCGCGCCGGTCGTCGCGCGGACGGTCCTCACGGGGCCGGTCGTCGCGGGGACGGTCGTCCCGAACACGGCTCTCCGGGCGGAAACCACCCCGAGTGTCGCGGTCACCGAAGCGCCGCTCACCGGTCGGCCGGTCACCCTGCGGCCGGTCGCCGAAGCGCCGCTCACCGGTCGGCCGGCCGTCCCGGTCACCGAACTGCGGCCGGTCGCTGTGCTGGCGGTCGCCGAAGCGACGCTCGCCCTGGGGCCGGTCACCGTACTGGCGGTCGCCTTGCGGGCGGTCGCCGAAGCGACGCTCGCCCTGGGGCCGGTCGCTGTACTGGCGGTCGCCTTGCGGGCGGTCGCTGTAGCGGCGCTCGCCCTGAGGGCGGTCGCTGTACTGGCGGTCGCCCTGGGGGCGGTCGCTGTAGCGGCGCTCGCCCTGAGGGCGGTCGCTGTACTGGCGGTCGCCCTGGGGGCGGTCGCTGTAGCGGCGCTCGCCCTGAGGGCGGTCGCTGTACTGGCGGTCGCCCTGAGGGCGGTCGCTGTAGCGGCGCTCGCCGGTGGGGCGGTCGCCGTAGCGACGCTCGCCGCCCGTGCGGTCACCGAAGCGGCGCGGGCCGCCGGAGCGGTCGTCGAACCGACGCGAGCCGCCGGAGCGGTCGCCGTAGCCCCTGGGCTCCGCCTCGACGCGAACCGGGACGCCGCTGGGCGCCCGGGCGCCGACCAGCTCGGCCAACGCCTGGTCGCCGACCCGGACCCGGGTCTCGGCCGGCGCGACGCCAGCCTTCTCCATCATCGCCAGGGTGGTGCGGCGCTGCTTGGGCAGCACCAGCGTGGCGACGGCGCCGGACTCGCCAGCCCGGGCGGTACGACCTGCGCGGTGCAGGTAGTCCTTCGGGTCCTTCGGCGGGTCGACGTGCAGCACCAGGGTGACCCCGTCGACGTGGATGCCCCGAGCCGCCACGTCCGTGGCGACCAGCACGTTCATCCGGCCCTCACGGAACTCGGCCAGCGTCTTGGTGCGCATCCGCTGGGTCTTGCCGCCGTGCAGCCCACCGGCGCGTACGCCGACCGCCGCGAGCTGCTCGACCAGTCGGTCCACGCCGAGCTGGGTGCGGGCGAAGACCATGGTCCGACCATCCCGGGCGGCGATCGAGGCCGCCACCGGGAACTTCTCGTGCGGCGGGATCAGCAGCATGTGGTGGTCCATGGTGGACACCGAAGCGGTCGACGGCGCGGTGGAGTGGGTCACCGGGTCGTTCATGAACCGCCGGACCAACGCGTCGACGTCGCCGTCCAGGGTCGCCGAGAAGAGCAGCCGCTGACCGTTCGCGGGCGTCTTCGCCAGCAGCTCGGTCACCTCGGGCAGGAAGCCCATGTCGGCCATCTGGTCGGCCTCGTCGAGCACCGTGACCTCGACGTCGTCGAGCTGGCAGATGCCCCGCTCGATCAGGTCGCCGAGCCGGCCGGGGGTGGCCACGATGATCTCCACGCCGCGGCGCAGCGCGTCGATCTGACGGTCGTACGGAACACCGCCGACCGCGGTCTTGAGGAAGATGCCGACGGCCTTGCCCAGCGGCAACAGGGCGTCGTTGACCTGCATGGCCAACTCCCGGGTCGGAACCAGGATGAGCGCGCGCGGGCGCATCGGCCGGGCCCGGTTGCGGGTGGCCAGCCGGGCGATCAGTGGCAGACCGAAGGCGAGCGTCTTGCCCGAGCCGGTCTGCCCGCGGCCCAGCACGTCACGGCCGGCGAGCGCGTCCGGCACGGTGGCCCGCTGGATCTCGAACGGGCTGGTGATGCCCTGCTGTGCCAGTGCGCGGACCAGCGGCTCGGGCAGGCCGAGGGAGGCGAAGTCGACCGGCGCGGCGGATTCGGCCGGCGCGGTGCCGGCCTCGCTCGAAGCGGTGTCGACCGGCTCCGAGGCGCTGTCGGTCGCCGGGGTTGGGTGGAGAACGGACGTAACGGTGCTGGGGTCAGCAGAGGTGGTCAACAAATGCCTTTCGAGCGGGGCGCATCTTCGCGATGGCCTGCCGCGGCTGTGCCGCCGGATCGCCCGCAAGACCGCCCAGGGGCGCACACCACGCGCGCCGGGTCAGTGATCTATGCCAGTGTACGGCGGTCCGACGAACCCGCCAGTCGGTTGCCCGGCGGTAGTGGGCGGACTCACCATCCCGCCCGCCCGGTGACTCACCCGTTGAGCGCGCCGCCCACCAGACCGTCCAGGGCGTCGCCGGCCAGCAGAACGATCATGACGCTGATCGCGACCAACAGCCCCAGAGCGGCGGCCAGGACGATCATCACCTTGGCGTTGCTGCGCCGCTCGGACGGTGTGTCGGCCCAGCCCTGGGCCAGGATGTGGCCGGTCAGCGAGCCGGAGTTCTCCACCGCGTTGGCGGGCATCGCGATCGTGGTGAAACCCGGTCCCTCGCCGCTGCCGTAGACGGTTCCGGCCAGGTCGGTGCCGCCGTTGTGTCGTCCACCGCGGGCGCTGGCAGTGCCCTGCCCGGAGGTGACCGAAGGGCCAGTGGTGGGTCCGGTGAATCGGGAGTTTCCGCTGTCGCTGCCCGTCGAGGGGGGAGCGCCGACGCTGGACGGTGGCCAGCTCGGCAGTGCCGGCGCGGGCACCACCGGCGGCGCGGAGACGGGTGCCGCGGCCCAGCCGCCGCCCGCCGCGGGCCGTGTCGCCTCGGCGGTGCTCGGCCATCCGGCCGGCGGTGCGGAAACGGGTGCGGTCGCTCGTACGCCGGGCGTGTCGGTCATCGCCGGCGGCGGCGGAAACGGCGGTGCCGGCATCGGACCCGGCGGACCCGGTGGCGCGGGCACCGGCGGACCGGGCGGCAGCGGCGGGCTCGGGACGGGCG
>NZ_JAKKFI010000084.1 GCF_022230955.1 Micromonospora cabrerizensis | reverse complement strand
GGGCGTGCTGACGCCGGCACGCCACCCCGATCCCCCCGGCGGTCCCCGCCGCCGCGCCGGCAGCTCCGGCAGCTCCGGCAGCTCCGGCAGCTCCGGCAGCTCCGGCAGCTCCGGCAGCTCCGGCCAGCGTGACCGCACCCGTCGTCGCGACCCTGGCCGACGCCGAGCCCACCCCCGAGGTGCAGCTGCCCGACGTGTTGACGCACGCGCCGCCGGCCGCACCGAACCAGGAGCCCGGCAACCCCTGGGCCGCCCCGACCATGGCACTGCCGATGGTGGCCACCGGGCTGGTCATCCAGCCCGGCATGGAGCTGCCGATGCCCGACGAGTACGCGGGCCCGCAGGCGGTGGACCGGCTGGCCACGCTGGACGTACCGGGTGCCGGGCTGGGCGTACTGGACCGGGTGGTCGGTTTCGCCGCCGCCACCCAGGGCACCTCGACCCCCCGCGCCTGGAGTTCCGTGCGGGTGCTGCTGCTGCACGGCGACCACGCCGGCGGCGGGTCGGCCGGCACCGTCGCCGGTGAGTCGGCGCGCCGGGCGGCGCAGGCCCGCGCGGGCAAGGGCGCGTTGGCGCGACTGGCCGCCGAGAGCGGCGCCAGCCTCCAGGTGGTGGACGCCCCGGCCTCCGCCCCGATGGAGGACGAGCCGGCGCTCTCACCCGACCAGGTGGAGTCCGCGCTGCGCTACGGTTGGCGGCTGGCCGAACAGGCGGCCGACGCCGGCGTACAGCTGCTGGTCCTGGGGGCGTGTGGGGCCGGCACCGAGGCGGCGGCCGCGGCGGTGCTCGCGGCTACCGCCGGCGCGGAGCCGCCGGCAGTGCTGGGCCGGGTGATCACCGAATCCGGCGAGATCGACGACGCGGCGTGGATGATCCGCTGCGCGGCGGTCCGCGACGCCCTGCACCGCACCCGCCGCTCGTCGCGCGGCGCCAAGGACATCCTGGCCGAGCTGGGCGGCGGCGACGTGGCGGTCGCCACCGGCGTGCTGCTCGGCGCCACCGCGCGCCGGGTGCCGGTGCTGCTCGACGGGCCGGTCGGGGTGGCCGCCGGCATGGTCAGCCGCGACCTGGCCGGGCAGGCCCGGCACTGGTGCCTGCTCGCCGACCACGGCGGGCACCCGGCGGTGCGGCTCGCCGCCGACGTGCTCGGCCTCACCCCGCTGCTCGACCTGCGGATGGATCTCGGTGAGGGCGCGAACGCACTGGTCGCGCTCCCGCTGCTGCGCTCGGTGCTGGCGCTGTCCGCCGCGCTGCCGGTCCACCCGTCGCTCGGCGGCGGCGACGAGACGGCCCCGGCCGCCGACGAGCCGCAGTCCACCGACCCGAGCTACCCCGACGTGAACGACCCGTACGTGAACGACAGCGACCCGGACCTCGCCGAGCCCGACTTCGCCGAGCCGGAACCGGCCGGGCCGGGCCCGGCGAGCACCGGGGCGGACGAGCAGCCGGCGTCGGGCTGGCGTGCCGGCTGAGTCGCGGTTCCTCGCGGGCACCCGGCTCGCGGTCACCACGTTCACCACGCTGCCGGTACGCGCCGGACGGATCGACCGCCCGGTGGCCGGCACCGCGATGGCGCTCGCCCCGGCGGTCGGCGCGCTGCTCGGCACCCTGCTGGCCGGTGTGCTGCTGCTGACCGGCGCTGCCGCTCCCCCGTTGGTGGCCTCCGGTGTGACGGTCGCCGCCGCCGCGCTGCTCACCCGGGGGCTGCACCTGGACGGGCTCGCCGACACCGTGGACGCGCTCGGCTCGTACCGCCGGGGTCCGGCCGCGCTGGAGATCATGAAGAAGCCGGACGTCGGCCCGTTCGGGGTGGTCGCCCTGGTGGTCGTACTCCTGGTGCAGGCGGCGGCGCTCACCGACCTGGCGGGGCGGTCCTGGCCGGCGTGTCTCGCGGCGGTGGTCACGGCGACCGCCGCCGGGCGGCTCGGCGTCACGGTGGCCTGCCGGCGGGGAGTGCCGGCGGCCCGGCCGGACGGGCTCGGCGCGCTCGTGGCCGGCACCGTCGGCCCGCTGGCCCTCACCGTCGGCGCGGTCGCCGTCGCGCTGCTGGCGGTGCCCGCGGTGCCGGGCCGCCCGTGGCAGGGGCCGCTGGCCGTGGCCGCCGCGCTCGCCGTCGCGTCACTGCTGCTGAACCACGTGGTACGCCGGCTCGGCGGTATCACCGGGGACGTCCTCGGCGCGACCGTCGAGGTGGTCACCACGCTGGTCTACCTGGGTCTGGTGCTGTCCGGCTGAACCGGGCGCGGCGGGCCGGGTAGCGTTCGGCTCGACAGCACCGGCACGGCCACCGGGGGAACCAGAATGCTCATCACGGACGACTTCCTGCCCGTACCGGTGCCGGAGTCGCTCAGCGCGACCTACCTGGTGCCGATGGCGGGGCTGCCGAAGGTCAGCGCGAAGACCGCGGTGGCGGCGCTGACCGGCCGGCTGGCCGAGCCGGTGCACGGGCTGGCCCGGCAGATGCTGGACAGCCCGCTGATGAGCGTCGACACCCGGCCGATCAGCGAGTTTCCCGAACTGCCACCGGACCTGCTCACCGCGTTCGGCGCCACCGAGGAGCAGTTGGCCCGGCTGGCCGCGGCGACCCACCTGGTGGTCGTGCAGGCCGAGTACCGGCCGGGTTGGCCGCCCGCGCACGAGTGGGCGGCCCGAGCGGTCGCGGCGGCCGTGGCGGAGTCCGTCGACGGCGACGTGGTGGACGTCTTCGGCCTTCAGTTCCTCGACCCGGCGACCGCGTTGCGCTCACTCCCCGACGAGCAGGGCCGCATCCGGCTGGTCGACTGGGTGCTGGTGCCGTACTCGTCGGACACCGAGGGGCTGTGGTTCACCACCAAGGGGCTGCGCCGCTTCGGGCTGCTGGAGTTGCAGACCCAGGGGGTGCCCGACCACCTCACCCGCGCCTGGGGTGCGGTCATGACCGGGGCGGCACGCCGGCTGCTGCGGGACTGGACCGACGGGCTCACCGGCGAGGAGGTTCCGGCGTTCGTGCAGCTCCCGGTGCTCGCCACGGTCACCGGGCACGACATCGCGGTCGCGTACGGCAACCCGGAGCAGCACGGCGCGACCGCCCCGGTGCTGCTGCGCCTGGAACTGGACCCGGCGACCGACCCGGAGGCCGACTCGTTCCTCAGCCTGCGCCCACCGGCCGGGCACCCGGGCCCGGACGGGCGCTACTACGCCGCCGCCTGCGCGACCCTGTTCTCCGGGATCCAGCCGGACGTGCGCTACGCCCGCTCGGGTGACGCGATGAGCCGGGCGGTCGCCACCGCCCGGGCCGCGCTGGGTGACGCGCGCGCCCGCTTCGTCGCCGGCCACCTTCCCGCCGAGTCGCAGCTCGTGGTCAAGTACGGCCTGCCCGGCGACGACGGCCCGGAGTACGTCTGGGCGGGCGTCACCTCCTGGGAGACCCCGGAGCGGATCGTCGGCGTGAGCGCCAGCGACGCCAACACCGACCCGTCGGTCCGCATCGGCGCCCCCGTCGTGGTGGAGGCGACCGACGTCGTCGACTGGGCGGTCCTGGACGCGACCGGCGTCATCGAAGGAGGCTGGACCCAGGCAGTCCTGGACTCCGGCGAACCCCCAACCCCCACAACCTGACCCCGGCACCCCCACCCCACCCCCACCCACACCCCCGGGTTGATCATGAAGTTATAGCCGCGACACGCCGACGGCGGTGGCAATAACTTCATGATCGACGGCCTTGGGTGGCCGGCGGGGACCCGGCGGGGACCCGGGTGGGACCCGGCGGGTGGGTGGGTGGGTGGGTGGGTGGGTTACTTCACTGCGGGGGTTACGAAGGGGGGTTTCGTCAGCTTCAGCGGGGCTCTCCGGCCTCGGATGTCGATCTCCACCTCGGCACCGTCGGCCAGGTTGGCGTCGGTGTCCACCAGGGCCAGCGCGATGCCCTGCTTGCGGGTCGGCGAGAAGGTGCCGCTGGTCACCTCGCCGACCTGTGTGTCGCCCACGTGCAGGGTCATCCCGGGCCGCGGGATCGCGCGGTCGACGGCCACCAGGCCGCGCAGCGTACGCCGGGGGCCGGCGGCCTTCTCGGCGAGCAGCGCGTCGCGGCCCCAGAAGGCCGGCTTGTCCCACCCGACGGCCCAGCCGGAACGGGCCTGCACCGGGCTGATGTCCAGGGAGAGGTCCTGCCCGTGCAGCGGGTAGCCCATCTCGGTACGCAGCGTGTCCCGGGCGGCCAGGCCGCAGGCGCGCAGCTCGAACGCCGCACCCGCGGCGAAGAGCGCATCCCAGACGGCCACGGCGTGCTCCGCCGGCACCACCAGCTCGTAGCCCAGCTCGCCGGTGTAGCCGGTACGGCAGACCGTCAGCTCCATCCCGGCCAGGCTCGCGGCGGAGAAGCTCATGTAGCCGTGCTCGACGGGCAGGTCGAGGGCGGCCAGCAAGTCGGCCGAGCGGGGGCCCTGAACGGCCAGCACGGCGTACGCCTCGTGCTCGTCGGTGACGCTGACCTGCGCGGGCGCGGCGGCGCGCAACCGGCGCACCACCTCGGCGGTGTTCGCCGCGTTCGGGATGAGGAAGACGTGGTCGTCGGCGTACAGGTAGGCGATGATGTCGTCCACCACACCGCCGGTGGCGTCGTCGCAGCAGAGCGTGTACTGCGCTCGGCCGGGACCGATCCGGCCCAGGTCGTTGCTGAGGCACGCGTTGACGAAGTCGGCCGCGCCCGGGCCGCTCACCCGGGCCTTGCCCAGATGCGACACGTCGAAGACCCCCACCGCGGTCCGCACCGCGGTGTGCTCCTTGAGCACACCGCCGCCGGCGTACTCCAGCGGCATCTCCCAACCCCCGAAGGGGGCGAACTTGGCGCCGGCGGCGATGTGCCGCTCGTGCAGTGGGGAACGACGCAGCCGGGTCGCGGCGGCGTCGGAGGTCACGTCGGTCATGGGTGGCAACTTACCGGGGGCAACGTGGCTGGTTAGCATCGGCGGGAGCCCGCTGGCGCTGTCGGCGGGACAGCCATGACGTCCGGCGGGTAGGTTCCGCCGGAGACCTTCACCGCCGGTACGCGACGCCGCGACCGGCCCGGCCCGCCCGGAGTAGCTTCAGTGACATCACCCCGCACCACCAACCTGAGCCTGGTCGACACCGACCCGGCCGAGCTCGCCGTCGACGCGATCGTGATCGGCGTGCACAGCCAGACCGGAGAGCAGGGCGCCACCAGCGGCCTCGCCGGCACCCTGCTGCTGGCCAGCGGCGCGGAGAGCATCGCCGTCGCCTTCGACGGCAAGCTGACCGAGACCCTCGCGCTGCTCGGTGCGACCGGTGGGCCGGGTGAGGTCGTCAAGCTCGCGACGCTGGGCACCGTGACCGCCCCGCTGGTCGTCGCGGTCGGCCTCGGCCCGGAGCCGTCGGGTGCCGCCCCGGCCCCGGAGGCGCTGCGCCGGGCCGCCGGTACGGCGATCCGGGCCCTGGCCGGCGCTCCGAAGGTCGCACTGTCCCTGCCGCTGCCGGACGACGCGGACGCTTCGGCGGAGCTGCGCGCGGTCGCCGAGGGTGCGCTGCTCGGCGGGTACCGGTTCGCCGGCTACAAGACCCGCCCGCAGCCGACCCGCCGGGAGCCGGTCGCCGAGGTGCTCATCGCGGTGCCCGACGCCGGTGACGCGGGCGCCCAGGCGGAGGTCACCCGGGCGCTGGCGGTGGCCGGCGCGGTCCGGACCAGTCGGGACTGGGTGAACACCGCTCCGAACGAGCTGCGCCCGCCGTCGTTCGCCGACGCGGTCGCCGACGCCGCCCGTGCCGCGGGCCTCGGCGTCGAGGTGCTGGACGAGGCGGCGCTGGTCGCCGGCGGCTACGGCGGCATCGTCGCGGTCGGGCAGGGCTCGGAGGCCCCGCCGCGGCTGGTGAAGCTCACCTACACCCCGCAGAGCGGCGGCAACGGCAAGCGGATCGCGCTGGTCGGCAAGGGGATCACCTTCGACACCGGCGGCATCTCGATCAAGCCGGCGCAGGGCATGTGGGAGATGAAGTCCGACATGGCGGGCGCCGCCGCGGTCGGCGCGGCCATGCTGGCCATCGCCGCGTTGAAGCCGACGGTGGCGGTCAGCGCGTACCTGCCGATGGCGGAGAACATGCCGTCGGGCACCAGCTACCGGCCGGGTGACGTGATCACCATGTTCAACGGCAAGCGGGTCGAGGTGCTCAACACCGACGCCGAGGGCCGGATGGTCCTGGGTGACGCCATGGCCCGCGCCTGCGCGGACGGCACCGACTACCTGTTCGAGACCTCCACCCTGACCGGCGGCCAGGTGATCGCGCTGGGCAAGCGGATGGCGGGCGTGATGGGCACCCCGGAGCTGTGCGACCGGGTCCAGACGGTCGGCGACGCGGTCGGCGAGCCGGCCTGGCCGATGCCGCTGCCCGACGACGTGCGCAAGGGCATGGAGTCCGACGTGGCGGACATCTCGCAGGTCAACGCCGGCATGGACCGGGCCGGTCACATGCTGCAGGGCGGGGTGTTCCTGCGCGAGTTCGTGACCGACGACGTGGCCTGGGCGCACATCGACATCGCCGGGCCGGGCTACCACTCGGGCGAGCCGACCGGCTACTGGACCAAGGGCGGCACCGGTGTCCCGGTCCGCACCCTGGTGCAGCTTGTCGAGGACGTCGCCACCAACGGCTGACGGATTTCCCGGAAGGGCCACCTGCGTTGGCAGGTGGCCCTTCCTGATCTCTCAGTACCGCTCGGGGCGGCGTTTGCGGCGCTCGTTGAAGTCGCGCATCCGCTGCGGGTAGCCCATCAGTCGGACGTCGTACACCGGGATGCCCATCCGGTGGGCGAAGCGTCGCGCGCCGTCCGGGCCGTCGATGCGCCGGCGGGTCCACTCCCCGTCGTCGGCGATCAGGATGACCGTGGTCTCCGTCACCGTCGTGCGGGGCTCGATGTACGCCTCGACGCCGCGCCGACTCCGGATGAAGTTCTCCAGATGGTCCAGATCGCCGCGACTGGCAGCGCGGTCATGGCTCGGCACAGCCGTCTGCTTGCGGCGCCGGAACAGGCCCACCGGTTCTCTCCCCCACGATGTGTCATCGACAACGGTGCCAAGGGTACGTGTCGATGACGTGTCGTTGGGCACCTCGGTACGCACCCTGTGCCCAGTGGTGACAAGATGACCGAGGTGGGGTGTGTCCGTGTTACTGCCCCGTGACCCCCGATGCAGCGACGCGACCTGGGAGTTGGACGTGAGCGAGCCGAACGAAGCGACCTTCGACATCGTCATTCTCGGAGGTGGCAGCGGCGGCTACGCGACGGCCCTGCGCGCCGCCCAGTTGAATCTCTCCGTCGCGCTGATCGAGAAGGGCAAGCTCGGCGGGACCTGCCTGCACAACGGGTGCATCCCGACGAAGGCCCTGCTGCACGCCGCCGAGATCGCCGACCAGGCCCGCGAGTCGGAGCAGTTCGGCGTGAAGGCCGAGCTGATCGGCATCGACATGGCCGGCGTCAACTCGTACAAGGACGGCGTGATCGCCCGCCTGTACAAGGGCCTGCAGGGCCTGGTGGGCGGCACGAAGAACATCACCCTCGTGGCGGGCGCCGGCAAGCTGGTCGGCAAGAACGTGGTCGAGGTGGACGGCAAGCGTTACACCGGCCGCAACATCGTCCTGGCCTCCGGCTCGTACGCCAAGAGCCTGCCCGGCCTGGAGGTCGACGGCGAGCGGATCATCACCAGCGACCACGCGCTCACGATGGACCGGGTGCCGTCGTCGGTGATCGTGCTCGGTGGCGGCGTGATCGGCGTCGAGTTCGCCAGCGTGTGGAAGTCCTTCGGTGTGGACGTGACGATCGTCGAGGCGCTGCCCCGGCTGGTCGCCGCCGAGGACGAGGAGTCGTCCAAGGCGTTGGAGCGTGCGTTCCGCAAGCGGAAGATCAACTTCAAGGTCGGCAAGCCGTTCGAGAAGGTCGAGAAGACCGAGAGCGGCGTCAAGCTGACCATCCAGGGCGGCGAGACCGTCGAGGCGGAGCTGCTGCTGGTCGCCGTGGGTCGCGGCCCGAACACCGCCAACCTCGGGTACGAGGAGCAGGGCGTCAAGATGGACCGCGGCTACGTGCTGACCGACGAGCGGCTGCGCACCAGCGTGCCGAACGTCTACGCGGTCGGTGACATCGTGCCCGGCCTCCAGCTCGCGCACCGGGGCTTCCAGCAGGGCATCTTCGTCGCCGAGGAGATCGCCGGGCAGACCCCGGCCGTGATCGACGAGGTCGGCATCCCGCGCGTCACCTACTGCGACCCGGAGCTGGCGTCGGTGGGTCTGACCGAGGCGAAGGCCAAGGAGCAGTACGGCGCGGACAAGGTCAAGACGTACAACTACAACCTGGGTGGCAACGGCAAGAGCCAGATCCTCAAGACCACCGGCTTCGTGAAGCTGGTGCGGGTCGAGGACGGCCCGGTGGTCGGCGTCCACATGATCGGCGCCCGGGTGGGTGAGCTGATCGGTGAGGCGCAGCTCATCTACAACTGGGAGGCCTACCCGGCGGAGGTCGCCCAGCTCGTGCACGCCCACCCGACCCAGAACGAGGCCCTGGGCGAGGCGCACCTGGCCCTCGCCGGCAAGCCGCTGCACGCGCACGCCTGATCATCCACAACCGCGGCGTCCGGCGACGGGCGAAGATCCCACCAGGGGAATGAAGGAGTCTCAGAAAATGCCGGTATCGGTCACCATGCCCCGGCTCGGCGAGAGCGTCACCGAGGGCACCGTCACTCGCTGGCTCAAGCAGGAGGGCGACACGGTCGAGGTCGACGAGCCCCTGCTCGAGGTCTCGACCGACAAGGTCGACACCGAGATCCCGTCGCCCGCTGCCGGCGTGCTGAGCCGGATCGTGGTCGGCGAGGACGAGACCGCCGAGGTCGGCAGCGAGCTGGCTGTCATCTCCGGTGAGGGCGAGTCGACCGGCGGTGGCGAGGCTGCCCCGCAGGAGCAGGCCCCGGCCGAGGAGGTCGAGCCGGCCGCCGAGCCGACGGCCGCCGCCGAGGGCACCGCCGACGAGGTGGCCCAGGACGAGGCCCCGACCGAGGCGCCGGCTCCCGCCGCCGCTTCCTCGGGCGAGGGCACCGCGGTGAAGATGCCGGCCCTGGGTGAGAGCGTCACCGAAGGCACGGTCACCCGCTGGCTCAAGCAGGTCGGCGAGACCATCGAGGTCGACGAGCCGCTGCTGGAGGTCTCCACCGACAAGGTGGACACCGAGATCCCGTCGCCGGTCGCCGGCACGGTGCTGGAGATCAAGGTCGCCGAGGACGAGACCGCCGCGGTCGGTGCCGACCTGGCGATCATCGGCGCTGCCGGTGGGGCTCCCGCCGAGGCGAAGCCGGAGCCGAAGCCCGAGCCGAAGGCGGAGGCCAAGCCGGCGCCCAAGGCCGAGCCGAAGCCGGAGCCGAAGGTCGAGGAGCCGACCCCCGGCATGTCGTACAACGAGCCGGCCGCGGAGACCGAGAGCTCGGCGCAGCCGGCGAAGACCGAGCAGGCCTCGCAGCCTGCCGCGCCGGCCTCGACGCCGCCGCGTCCGTCCGCCCCGGCCCAGGGTGGCGGCGAGGACGCCGCCGGGTACGTGACCCCGCTGGTGCGCAAGCTGGCCGGTGAGCACGGCGTCGACCTGTCCTCGCTCAACGGCACCGGCGTGGGTGGCCGGATCCGCAAGCAGGACGTGCTGGAGGCCGCCGAGAAGGCGAAGGCCGCCAAGGCAGCTCCCGCACCCGCGCCGGCCGCCGCTCCGTCGGCAGCTGCGGCGAAGCCGGCCGCGAAGCCGCAGCCGAGCGGCAAGCGGGGCACCACCGAGAAGCTGCCGCGCATCCGGGCGACCATCGCCAAGCGGATGCAGCAGTCGCTGCACGAGACGGCCCAGCTCACCACGGTGGTCGAGGTGGACGTCACCCGGGTCGCCAAGTTGCGGACGCGGGCGAAGGAGTCGTTCCAGGCCAAGCACGGCGTGAAGCTGTCCTTCCTGCCGTTCTTCGCGCTCGCCGCCATCGAGGCGCTCCAGACGTACCCGATCGTCCAGGCCAGCATGGACCTGGAAGGTGGCACGATCACCTACCCGGCCGCCGAGCACCTGGGCATCGCCGTGGACACCGAGCGCGGGCTGCTCGTGCCGGTCATCCACAACGCCGGTGAGCTCAACATGGGCGGCATCGCCAAGCGGATCGCCGACCTGGCCGAGCGCACCCGGTCCAACAAGATCACCCCGGACGAGATGGCCGGGGCGACCTTCACGGTGACCAACACGGGCAGCCGGGGCGCGCTCTTCGACACCCCGATCGTGCCGTCGCCGCAGTCGGCGATGCTCGGGACGGGTGCCGTGGTCAAGCGGCCGGTCGTGGTCAACGACCCGGAGTTGGGCGAGGTCGTCGCGATCCGGTCGATGGTCTACCTGGCCATGTCCTACGACCACCGGCTGATCGACGGCGCCGACGCCGCTCGCTTCCTGACCGCGGTCAAGGAGCGGCTGGAGGCCGGCAACTTCGAGTCGGAGCTGGGCCTGGCCTGATCCGCCCGTAACGCCGAGAAGGGCGCCCCGGTCGTCGACCGGGGCGCCCTTCCGTCTGCGGTCCTCAGCCCTTGAGCAGCGCGGTCGAGACCTTCCAGAGCCGCTCGGCGGCCTGCGGGTCCAGCGCGTACGCCGCGACTCCCGTGCGCCCGCCGGGCTGGGCGGGGGCGGCCTCCTGACAGTCCTCGAAGTAGCGCCCACCCACACCGTCGAGCAGCGGCGACGCGGCGACCAGCACCGAGGTGGCGGCGCCCTGCTCGACCGTCTTCCAGGCCGCCGTGTTGCCCGCGCGCAGCCGCTCCAGTTCCTCCTCGCTGACGTAGCGCTGGAGGTTGGTCCGGATCGCGCCGGGCATCAGCGAGTTGGCCGTGATGCCGTCGTCGGCCCAGAGCCGGGACGCCTCGACGGCGAACAGCACGTTGGCCGTCTTGGACTGCCCGTACGCCTGCCACGGCTCGTACTCTCGCTGGTCGTACTGGATGTCCTCGAAGACCACCGGTGAGCGCAGGTGGGCGGCGGAGCTGACCGAGACGATCCTGGCCCCGTCGCCGGACGCGAGTGCCGGGCGCAGCCCGGTGGCGAGCGCGAAGTGCCCCAGGTGGTTCGTGGCGAACTGCATCTCCCAGCCCTGGGGGGTGCGGGACAGGGGTGCGGCCATGATGCCGGCGTTGTTGACCAGGATGTGCAGCGGTCCGTCCCAGTTGGCGACGAAGTCGGCGACCGACCCCTGGTCGGCGAGGTCGAGCGGGGCGACCAGGACGCGGTCGTTGCCGGTGGTGGCGGTGATGTCGTCGGCGGCCTGGTGACCGGCGTCGGGGTTGCGGACGGCCAGGGTCACTTCCGCGCCGGCGCTGGCCAGGGCGCGGGCGGTCTCCACGCCGATGCCGGACGACCCGCCGGTGACGATCGCCCGCCGCCGGACGAGGTCCACGCCCCGGATCACGTCCATGGCGGTGGAGGTATGGGCGAACGAGGTGGTGATCGGGTTGTTCGTCGTCATGATCCATCCTTGTCCAGGGCGGGTCGGACCGACCGGCCCGCTGCCGGAGGCCGTGGTCGCGGTGTTTTCCCGGCCCGGACCGGAGGTAACGCCGGACACCGCCGCCATCGCCGTTCAGGCCTCCGAGCAGGCCGGACGCTGCCAGAGTGGGTTCGTGGGCGGCTACCGGCGGGGTGGACAACTGGGACCGGCCGTCCCGATTGCGCCCGGTGCCCGGGTGGACAAGTTCGAGGTCTTCTTCGACCTGGTCTTCGTCTTCTCGTTCTTCATCATCACCCGGGCGACCGCCGCCAACATCTCCGGCCGGCAGCTGTTGCACGCCGGTCTGGTGCTCGCCGTGCTCTGGTGGATCTGGGTGGTGCACAGCCTGGTGGCCACCCGGGTCCGGCTCGGCGAGGGCTACGTACCGGTGCTCATGGTGATCGCGATGGTCGCCCTGTTCGCGTTCGCGCTGGCACTGCCGCAGGCGTTCAACGACCCGAAGGGAAGCGCCGCCGGCCCGATGCTGGTGGCCATCAGCTACGTCGTGGTCCGGGCCGTTCACATGATCCTGTACCAGCATGTGGTGAAGGACAGCCCGCAGGAGCGGCGGCAGCTGCGGCGCTTCGCCCCGGAGCTGGCGGTGAGCATCGTGCTGCTGCTGGCCGCCGCGCTGATCCCGCCGCAGATCACCGACCCCGACCGGGCCGCCCTGGTCCGCGACGGGCTGTGGATCACCGTGGTGGTGGTGCAGTACGCCACCGGCTTCATCGTCGGCACCTGGGGCTGGGGGGTGACCAGCGCCGAGCACTGGACGGAGCGCTACGACCTCATCCTGATCATCGCGCTGGGCGAGTCCATCATCTCCACCGGAGTGGGCGGCAATCTGCTCGGCAAGCCGGTCACCTGGCCGGCGGTGGCGGCTGCGGCGCTCGGCATCGTGATCACCGCCGCCCTGTGGTGGGCGCACTTCGACTTCATCGGGCCGGCCGCCCGGATCGCCCTGCACGCGGCGGAGGGTGGCCCCCGGGTGGCCATGGCCCGCGACGCGTACGCGTACCTCTACCTGCCGATGATCGCCGGGGTGATCCTCTTCTCCATCGGCAACGAGGAGATCCTGCACAAGATCACCGACCCGACCGGCGGGATCGCCGAGAAGGTCGAGGGCCCGGCCGTGCCGATGCTCTTCGGCGGGCTGATCTGCTATTTCGCCGTCAACCTGTTGTTCCAGCTCCGCACCCTGCACACCGTCAGCTGGACCCGCGTCGGCGTCATCGTCGTGCTCACGGCGGCCCTCCCGGTCGGTCAGCACCTGCCGGCGCTGGGCGCGCTCACCCTCGCCACCGTGATCTGCGTGGCGCTGGTGGCCGTGGAGGTGATGGTGATGTCGGGTTCCCGGCACGCGTTGCGGGCCGCCGTCTTCCACGAGCGGACCACCCACGAGGCCCACGAGGCCGCCTGGCGGGCGCGCTGGCACGACGTCCGGGAGACCGACGAGCCGACCACCCCATGATCGCGTCGGATAGACTCCGGCGCAGCGTCGCGGTGTACCCGGCTCGAAGGCCGCCGTGGGCATGGAGGCGCGGGGACAGCATGGGACGAACGTGCACCCGACCGGTTCACCGGCCGACCGGCTCGCCGCCGTCGGCAATCAGATGATCGAGATCCACCTCTGGCTCGGCGCGGAACTGGCCCGTCTCCGGGCAGATCTCGACACCGCGGGCGACGCCCGACCATCCCGCGACCTACGCGGTCACTGCCTGACCTTCTGCGCCGCACTCGGCCGACACCACACCGGCGAGGACGCGGGCGCGTTCCGGCTGCTGGCCGAGGAGGTTCCCGAGCTACGCCCGGTCATCGCGAACCTGATCACCGACCACGAGGTGGTGGCGGGGATCCTGGAACGGGTCGAGGCGCTGCTCGCCGGTGACACGGCGGTGCCACTCGCCCAGGTGCGCGGTGAGCTGGACGGGTTGGCCGCCCTGCTGGAGTCGCACTTCCGCTACGAGGAGAAGCGGCTGGTCTCCGCGCTGAACGCGCTCACCGGCCGACCCGGGACGGCCGAGGAACTCCTCGGCCTGACCGTTCCGTCGCAGGTCACCGACTGACGGCTGGGCCGAGCCGGTTTGCGGTGGGCTGGTCGGTCTCCGGCACCGGCCCGGGCAGCCGCTCGTAGAAGCGGATCTTCTCCCGGAGGTGCTCGTACTGGCGGCTCAGCAGCAGCATCTGCTCCTCGACCCGAGCCGCGTGCTGTTGCAGCAGCTCCCGCCGCTCGTCGGCGGTGTGCTCGCCCTCGCGGGCCAGCTCCGCGTAGCGGCACATCTGGGCGATCGGCATCCCGGTGTCGCGCAGGCAGCGGAACAGCACCAGCCAACCGAGGTCGTCGTCGGTGAAGACCCGCTGGCCGCCCGTCGTCCGGCCCACGTCGGCGAGCAGCCCGATCTTCTCGTAGTACCGCAGGGTGTCGAGGCTGAAGCCGCTGCGGCGGGCGGCCTCCGAGGGGGCGTAACCGCTCATGTCGAGATCGTAGGGCTTGACCTGGAGCGCACTCCAGGTTGGAGGCTGATGACCATGACGACGACACGGACGCTGGGACGCAGCGGCATCGAGGTGAGCGCCATCGGGATGGGGTGCTGGGCGATCGGTGGCCCGCTCTGGGGTGAGGACAGGCAGCCGTTCGGCTGGGGCGAGGTCGACGACGACGAGTCGATCCGCACCATCCACCGGGCGCTGGAGCTGGGGGTGACCCTGTTCGACACGGCCAGCAACTACGGCGCCGGGCACAGCGAGCGGATCCTCGGTCGGGCCCTGGCCGGTCGGCGGGACAGCGCGGTGATCGCCACCAAGTTCGGCAACGTCGGCGAGGAGGCCACCCGCCGGGCCCTCGGCACCGACGCCAGCCCGGCCTTCGCGGTACGCAGCCTGGAGGACTCGCTGCGCCGCCTCGGCACCGACCACGTCGACCTCTACCAACTGCACATCAACGAGCTGCCGGTGCCCGCCGCGCTCGACCTGGTCGGCACCCTGGAGGACCTGGTCGGCCAGGGCAAGATCCGGGCGTACGGGTGGAGCACCGACAACCCCGCCTCGGCGGAGGCGTTCGCTGCGGCCGGCCCGCACTGCGCCGCGATCCAGCACGACGAGTCGGTGCTGCGCGACAACGCGGCGGTGCTGGCGGTCTGCGACAGCCACGACCTGGCCAGCCTCAACCGTGGGCCGCTGGCGATGGGGCTGCTCACCGGGTCGACCCGGGCCGTCGGGGCGGACGACGTGCGCGGGCGGGCCCCGGAGTGGCTGGAGTGGTTCACCGACGGTCGGCCGACACCGCGCTGGGCGGCCCGGGTGGATCAGGTCCGCGCGGCGCTCACCGCCGACGGGCGGACCCTGGCACAGGGCGCGCTGGGCTGGCTGCTGGCGCGCAGCCCGCGTACCGTGCCGATCCCCGGCCTGCGCACGGTGGCCCAGGCCGAGGAGAACCTGGCGACCCTGACGCTCGGCCCGCTGAGCGCCGAGGCGTACGCCGAGGTGGAGCGACTGCTCGCGGACCTGCGCCCGGCCCACGCGGCCTGACCGTCGACGGCCGTCGCCCCGGGGCGTCGTCACCGGAAGTCGTCCGCGTGCTCGGCGGCCCACTGCCGGAACGTGCGCCCGGGGCGTCCGGTCACCTGCTCGACGTCCGGGGCGACCCAGCCGCTGCTGTCGGCATATTGCCCCATCTCCAGGAACCACTCGATCACCTCGGTCGGGTAGAGGTCCTTCCAGTGCTCGCGGGCCTGCTCCGGGGTCAGCTCGTCGAAGCGCACGGGGCGGCCGATCGCCTCGCCGATCATCCGGACCGCGTCCCGGCGGCGGACCGGCTCCGGCCCGGTCGGCTGGTACACCCGGCCGGCGTGGCCGTCCCCGGTCAGCGCGGCCACGATGACCGCGGCGATGTCCGCCTCGTGGACCAGCGCGCTGTTCCAGTCCCCGAATGGCGCCCGCACCACCCCCTCGGCGCGGATGTCGGCCGCCCAGTCGCGGGTGTTCGCCATGAACTCCCCCGGGAAGACATGCGTCCACTCCAGACCCGAGTTCTCCACCGCCCGGTGCAGGGGCCGGTGGGGTGCCTCGATCGGGTCGTCGTCCGCCCGGCTCGGATCGTTGTGGCCCAGATGGGTGACGCGGCGGACGCCGGCCTGCCGGGCCAGCTCCAGGATCTCCGCACCGGTGGTCAGCGGCCCGTACCCGTCCATCGCCACGAGGTGCATGCGCGTCACGCCGCGCAGCGCCGCAGCCAGCGTGTGGGGGCTGGCGAAGTCCCCCGCCACCACCTCCACCCGGCCGGGCAGCGCGGTGGCCGCCGGCGACGCGGGATCACGGGTCAGCGCGCGCACGTCGTGGCCGGCGTTCACCAGTTGCCGGACCACGCTGCCTCCGACGGTCCCGGTCGCTCCGGTCACCAGGATCGGCATGGTTCCTCCTCAGGGGTCGCCCGACGGCGGGCACGGCGAGCCGACCCCACCAAACGGGAGCGCTCTCGGATGACTCATGCTCAGCCAGATCAATGCCGGAAGCAATCGCGAACACCGCATTCACGTTTGCTCTGACCTGCGGAAACGCTTCGGCTTCCGAATCTGCGTGGCAACCTTTTTCGGTGGCCGGGACGCCCGTTGACCTGCGCTTTCCCGCCGCACGAGGGTTCCGCGCACATTTCTTCGCCGGAACGCCCGCCGGTGACCGCCCCCTGCATCTCCCGGTGGCGTTCTGGACGAAGATGGGGGTATGCGCATCCTTCTGGCCGGCGCGTCCGGCTTCCTCGGCACCCGGCTGGCCGACCGGCTCGCGGCGGACGGGCACCAGATCACCCGGCTGGTTCGTCGGCCGCCGCGCGACCCGCAGGAGCGGCGGTGGGACCCGGCCGGCGGGCAGCTCGACCCGGCCGTGGTCGCCGAGGCGGACGCGGTGGTCAACCTGGCCGGCGCGGGCGTCGGCGACAAGCGCTGGAACGACGACTACCGGCGGTTGATCCGGACCAGCCGGGTGGACAGCACCACGACACTGGCGGCCACCATCGCCGGGCTCCCCGCCGCGGACCGTCCCCGGGCGCTGCTCAACTCATCGGCCGTCGGGTGGTACGGCAACACCGGCGACCGGGCCGTCGAGGAGGACGCGCCAGCCGGCGAGGGCTTCCTGGCCGACGTCTGCCGGGTGTGGGAGGCCGCGACCCGGCCGGCCGAGGACGCCGGGGTACGCGTCGTCCGGCTGCGTACCGGCCTG
Source organism: Micromonospora cabrerizensis (assembly GCF_022230955.1). Lineage (GTDB taxonomy): Bacteria > Actinomycetota > Actinomycetes > Mycobacteriales > Micromonosporaceae > Micromonospora > Micromonospora cabrerizensis. Next base: position 171,810 of record NZ_JAKKFI010000084.1, on the reverse strand, counting down.
CCACTGGACCGCGACGGCGGGCTGCTCAAGCCGCAGCTGTTGCCGTTCAGGCTGGGCATCGCCGGCCGGCTGGGCAGCGGCCGGCAGTGGCTGCCGTGGATCTCGCTGGCCGACTGGCTGGACGCGACCCTCTTCCTGCTGGGCCACGACGAGGTCGCCGGCCCGGTCAACGTGGTGGGGCCGAACCCGGTGACGAACATCGAGTTCACCCGCGAGCTGGCCCGTCAGCTGCACCGCCCGGCGATCATCCCGATCCCCGCACTGGCGCTCAAGGTGGCCCTCGGCGGCTTCTCCCACGAGGCCCTCACCAGCACCCGGGTCCTCCCCGGCGTCCTGACCCGAGCCGCCTACCGCTACCAGCACCCGACCCTCCCCCAAGCCCTCCAAGCAGCCCTAACCCCCTAACCCCCACCCCCACCCCACCCCACCCCTGCCCCGCCGCCGCCCGCCCACGCCGCCGTTCCCGTTGATCAAGAGGTTTGCGTCATCCGGAGGCCCGAATCTGACGCAAACCTCTTGATCAACACGGGCAGGGGTCGGCGCTCGCAGGCGTGGTCGGCGGGGGCTCGGCCCTCGGTCGTTCGGCTTTCGGCTTTCGGCTTCGGCTTCGGCTTCGGCTTCCGGCAGAATTGGTGGTCGGCGGGTCGTCGGTGGGCGGGCGTGGGCCGATGCTGGACCGATGGCGACCTTCTCCCTCCAGGCCACCCCGACCGACGCGACGAGCTGGTCCGAACTGGCCCGCCGGGCCGAGACCGCCGGCTTCGACGCCCTGCTCGCCGCCGACCACCCCGGCGACGTGACGTCACCCTTCGTGGCGCTGGCCGCCGCCGCACCGGTCACCTCGACGATCGGGCTCGGCTCGTACGTGTCGAACCTTGGCGTACGGGAACCGATGCTGCTGGCGGCCGACGTGGCCACCCTCGACCTGATCTCCGGTGGCCGGGCCCGGCTCGGTGTCGGCGCCGGTCACACCCCGGCGGAGTGGCGCGCGGTGGGTCGGGAACGCCCCGACGTGGCCGGTCGGGTCCGCCGTTGCGTGGCCGTCGCCGAGGCGGTCCGCGCCCTGCTCGACGGCGCCTCGGTCACCGTCGACTCGGCCGAGCTGACGATGCGCGAGGCGGTGTTGCGCGAACCGCGGCCGGTGCAGGACCGGATTCCGCTGACGATGGGTACGGCGAACTCGACGCTGCTGCGTTGGGCCGGCGCGCACGCCGACGTGGTCGGGCTGACCGGGTTCGGGCGTACCCTCGCCGACGGCCACCAGCACGAGGCGCGGTGGCGGGCCGACCAGATCGAGGCGCAGCTGGCCTGCGTGGCTGCCGGCGCGGCCGGCCGGACGGACCCGCCGGCGTTGGAGGCGCTGGTGCAGACGGTGGTGGTCACCGACGACGCGGAGGCTGCCGCCGCGGAGCAGGCCCGACGCAACGGCATGACCGCCGCCGAACTGCTGGCCACCCCGTTCGTGCTGATCGGCACGGTGGACGAGATCGTCACGGCGGTCGCCGAGCACGAACAACGCTGGGGGGTGACCCGGTTCGTGGTCCGCCGTGACGCGCTGGAACCGCTCGCGCCGGCCCTGGCCCGCCTGACCTGAGCCCGCGCCGACGGCCGCATCAACGAACGTTCCGACGGCAGTTCCGACGGCAGTTCCGACAGCCGTGTCGATCAAGAGGTTCGCGTCGGATTCCGGCTTCCGGATGACGCGAACCTCTTGATCAACGGGCCAGGGGCGTGGTCAGCAGCCGATCACCCAGTAGTTGGCGGCGGTCTGCTTGAGGGCGCTGGTGTAGAAGGTGTTGTAGAGGCCCATCCGCTGGTTGGAGCCGTTCGCGTAGGCGTAGCCAGCGGACTGGTACGCCCGGCCCGCCGCCACGTGCGCGTAGTTGCTGGCGGTCACGCAGGTCGCCGGAGCGGTCGGAGTCGGGGTCGGCGTCGGCGTGGCCGTGGGGGTCGGGGTCGGCGTGGCCGTCGGGGTGGGGGTCGGGTTGGTGCCGCCGCCGTTCAGGCCGAAGAAGAGCGCGTCACGGTACGTCGAGCAGATGGTGTCCAGGAAGTACGCGCCGGCGGTGCCACACTGCTCGGCTGCGGAACCCGGGTCGACCGGAGTGCCGTGACCCATCCCGGAGACCCGGTAGAGGCGTACGTCGTCGTTGCCGTACACCTCCAGGCTCGTGTTGCCGGGCAGCGACGAGGTGCTGCTCGGGGTCTGCGAGACGCCCCGCACGTTGGTCCACTGGTCGCGGGACTCGGTGGCGTTGAGCGGTGCGACGGTGTAGTCCGAGGTGCCGTGCCAGATGGCCACCCGGGGTCGCGGGCCGGTGTAACCGGAGTACGCGCCGCGGACCAGGTCGCCCCAGGCGGCCGGGGTCTTGTCCGCGCCCGGGCTCATGCAGCTGAACGCGTTGACCATGCTGGTGGCGCAGCGGTAGGGGATCCCCGCGATGATCGATCCGGCGGCGAAGACGTCCGGGTAGGTGGCGAGCATGACCGCGCTCATCGCCCCGCCCGCGGAGAGACCGCTGACGAAGACCCGGGAGCCGTTCACGCCGAAGTTCGCCTTGGCGTGGTCGACCATCTGCTTGATCGACAGTGCCTCACCCTGACCGCGGGTGGTGTCGCCCGACTCGAAGAAGTTGAAGCACGAGTTGGCGTTGTTGCCGGACGGTTGCTGGGCGACGATCAGGGCGAACTTCCACTGGTCGGCGTACTTCTGCCAGCCGGAGCCGGAGAAGTAGCCGGAGGCGTTCTGGGTGCACCCGTGCAGCAGCACGACGGCCGGGGAGTTGGCCGGCAGGTTGTCCGGGCGGTAGGCGTACATGGCGAGGTTGCCCGGGTTGGAGCCGAACCCGGTGACCTGGGTGAGGGTGGCGGCCTGGGCGGGGGCGGCGACGGCGACCGCGCCGGCCAGGGCGAGGGCAAGCCCGGCGAGCCCGCCGATCAGGCGGGTGATGGTGGACGAGGAGCGGCGCACGGCGGCCTCCTGAGAGGGGCGGACTGTGAACTGGGTCACGGTCGAATTGCCGTGACGTTACGACGATGTGTCGCCGCGATGACATGGGGCACACTCACACATTCACGACTGCCGAGGTGTACGCCAGACCGTCGACACGAGTCCTCCCCAACCCCACGCGACAACAACGGTCCCCTCCTCGCAGGTCTGACCGGCCTGTCCAGGTCCGGTTGGTAACGTCCGCTGCGTGCCGTCCTCCCCGTCGCTGGCCACCGGGCCCGCACCAGCGTCACCCCCGCGCGTCGTCCGGGACCGCCGGGCCGACCTGATCGTCGCGCTGGTGGCGCTCGCGCTCGCCGTCTGGGTGACCAGTGGGCTCTGGCGGGACCCGAACACCCGGACGATCACCGTCAACTCCAGCGACCAGGCGCTCTTCGAGTGGCTGCTGGCCTTCGGCGGGCACGCGGTCACCCACGGGGACAACCCGCTCTTCACCTATCTGATCAACGTCCCGGACGGCGTGAACCTCGCGGTCAACACCTCGATCACGGTGTACGCGGTGGTCTTCGCCCCCCTCACGTACCTGATCGGGCCACCGGCGACGTTCCTGGTGATCCTCACCCTGAACCTGCTGGCCACCGCGCTGGTCTGGTACTGGTTGCTCTCCCGGCACCTGGTCCGCAGCCAGCTGGCCGCCGGCGTCGGCGCCCTGTTCATCGCCTACTCCCCCGGCATGGTCTCGCACGCCAACGCGCACCTGAACTGGACCGCCGGCTGGCTGGTGCCGCTGCTGATCTGGCGGCTGTTCGCGCTGCGCCGAGGCGGGCACTGGCTCCGTGACGGGGTGATCCTCGGTGTGCTGGTCGCGGTGGCCTTCTCGATCGCCGCCGAGGGGCTGTTCTTCACCGCGCTGGGGCTCGGGGTGTTCGTCGCCGTCTGGGCGCTGCACCCGGCCAACCGGGCCGAGGCACGCGCCGTACTGCCCACCTTCCTGCGGGGGCTCGGGGTGACCGCCGTGGTCGCCGGCGTGCTGCTGTCGTACCCGCTGTGGTTGCACTTCGCCGGTCCGCAACGGTTCCACGGCACCGGCTTCGACCCGGTGATCCACTCCGAGGACATCGCGGCGTTCGCCGCCTTCCCGCGCCGCTCGCTGGCCGGTGAGGCGGGGCTGGGCACCTCGCTGGCACCGAACCCGACGGAGGAGAACTCCTTCTTCGGCATCCCGCTGCTGGTGCTCACCGTGGTCTGCTTCGTCGCGCTCTGGCGGCGGGCCGACCCGAGCCGCCGGGCCACCCTCTGGGCGCTGGGCGTCCTCGCGCTGATCTTCTCGGTGCTCTCCTTCGGCCCGGTCGCCAAGGTCGACGGGCGACGCACCGACCTCCCCATGCCGTTCGACCTGCTCGGCCAACTGCCGGTGGTGAACGCCGCGCTGCCCGCCCGGCTGGCGCTGGTGGTCGCGCCGGTGATCGGGCTGTTGCTGGCGTACGCGGTAGACCAGCTGCGCGCCGCACCACCCCGGCACCGCTCCACCGAGCTGGCCTGGCTCGTCGGTTTCGCGGTGGCCCTGGTGCCGCTGCTGCCCACCCCGCTGTTGACCGACGAGCGGGAACCGATCCCACGGTTCATCACCTCCGGCACGTGGCGCGACTACGTCTCACCGGACGGGGTGCTGACGCCGGTGCCGCTGCCCGTGGACATCTACCCGGACGGCCAGCGCTGGCAGGCGTACGCGTTGTCGCACCGGCAGGGCGAGTTCGAGATTCCCGGCGGGTTCTTCCTCGGCCCGGGCGGGCCGGACGGGCGCGGCCGGATCGGCCCGGTGCCGCGCACCCTGAGCGCGTTGATGGACCAGGCCGGCCGTACCGGGCTGGTGCCGATCGTGACCGACGGGACCATCCGGGAGGTCCAATCGGACCTGCGGCACTGGCGGATCGAGACGGTGGTGCTCGCCGACCAGGTGCACGGGGCGAAGTTCGAGGTCGACGAGGAGGCGCTGCTGCGGACCGGCACCGCCCTGTTCGGCGAGCCGCAGCGGGTCGACGACGTCTGGCTCTGGCGCATCCCGCCGGCCGCCCGGTAGCCGCGACGCGACCGAGCGGGACGTCGTGACGGGCCTTAGTCGCGTCTAATGGACCGATGGGAATGACGGGCCGGCGAGTGCGCCGTGCAGCCACGATCGGTGTCGCGCTGGTTCTCGTGGCACTCAGCGCGCCAGCCGCCACGGCCGGGGCCGGCTCTGTCGCCGACCGCACGACCGGCGTGGTCCCTACCAGGTTGCACAATCCGTGGCTGTGGCAGGCCACCGTGGGGCAACGAGCGGCCGGCCCGGCCGCGCTGGTGTTCTTCACCGACCGCACCCGTTACTTCGAGTCGACAGGTGTGCTTGTCGACCAGGACGGCGCGTACCGGCTGATCCCGATCGGCATCGCCGAGCGACACGGGTTGCTCTCCCCGGATGGACGGCACTACCTGCGGCCGGGCTCCGGCGAGCTGCTGGACGTCACCACCGGCCGGCAGCGCCGCACGATGAGCACCGGAGTCTCTCCCATGGCCTGGTCGTCGGACGGGCAGCAGGTGCTGGGCACTCGCGACAACGACGACACGGTGATCACCTACGGCCCGGAGAATCAGCAGCTCAACGACCCGGAGAAGCCCGACGATCTGCTCGTCGTCGACCCGTTCCGGGGCTCCGAGCGGGTGGTCGAGGTCGGCACCTTCGCCGCGCACAGCGGGGCGGCCTGGTCACCCGGTGGCGACCTGGTGGCGGTCACCGGCTCGCCGGACGTGCCAGCCCAGCTCGCCGAGCGCGAGCGACTGGTGGTCGTCGACCCGGACGGCGGCGGCGCTCGTTGGCAGGTCGACCTGGGCGACAGGCGAGTTCTGGCCGGTCCGGCCGCCTGGCATCCCGACGGCCGGCGGCTCGCGCTGCTCGCCTTCGACGGCTGCGCCGGGCCCAGCTGTACGGCCGAGCAGGCGGCGGCGCGCGCCTGGCGGGTCGAGTTCCTGGACACGGCCACCGGCAAAGACGTCGGCCAGGCCCTGCCGGCCGGCACCTCGGTCAGGGAGGTCATCGGCTGGCGCGGCGACGACCCGGTCCTGCGTTATGTCAGCAAAACGGAGCAGGACACCGACCGGCAGGCCGTTCTCGCCGCGCTGTCGCCCGACGGCGGTCGGGAGGTGCTGGTGACCGCGCCGGTCGGGTCAACCGACCTGATAGTGCCGGGCGAGCTGCTGGCTCGGGCCGCGTTCGGTGGGCCGGAGCCTCGGCCGTCACCGTTCGCCGCCCCGCTCTGGCTGTACCTCACGCTGGCGGTGTTGCCGCTGCTCACCGTCGGCCTGATCGTTCGGGTTGTTCGTCGCCGCCAAGCCGCGACTCAGGCGGCGTCAACGTGACACCGAGTGATGCGGCCAGGCCGGGCGGACGTGTCACCGAGCGGGCCGCAGACCAGCACCGACAGCTGGCGTGATCTTCGCCGGTGAGGCGGCTCACCAGGGAAGATCGCCCGCGGCGGGGCTAGGCTGGACGCCGTGACGACGACGACCCCCGGCCTGACGGCCGTCCACGGCGGCCTGCTCGACTACCAGGCCGCCTGGGACGAGCAGCGGCGCCTGCACGAGTCGGTGGTGGCCGGCGAGCGCGGCGACACCGTGCTGCTGCTGGAGCACCCGAGCGTCTACACGGCGGGCAAGCGCACCGAACCGTGGGACCGGCCGATGGACGGCACCCCGGTCGTCGACGTGGACCGTGGCGGCAAGATCACCTGGCACGGGCCGGGGCAGCTCGTCGGTTACCCGATCCTGCGGCTGCCCGACCCGGTGGACGTGGTCGCCTACGTCCGCCGCACCGAAGAGCTGCTCATCGACGTGTGCGCCGAGTTCGGGCTGACCGCCGGCCGGGTCGAGGGGCGCAGCGGGGTGTGGGTGCCCGAGGACGACCGGGGGCCGGCCCGCAAGGTGGCCGCCATCGGCATCCGGGTGGCCCGGGGCGTCACCCTGCACGGCTTCTCGATCAACTGTGACTGCGACCTGACGTACTTCGACCGGATCGTGCCGTGCGGCATCCGGGACGCCGGCGTCACCTCGCTCACCGCCGAGCTGGGCCGCCCTATCAGCGTCGCCGACGTGCTGCCGGTGGTCGAGCGCCGGCTGTCCACCCTGACCGAGGTCTGAGCGCACAGCCGGCGCACGGCCCTACGGGGTCAGGCGGTGCAGGTCGCGCGGGAACGCGGTGACCTCGCGGATGTTGGCCGCGCCGACCAGGCGGGCGACGAACCGTTCCAGGCCGATGGCGAAGCCGCCGTGCGGCGGCATACCGTGCCGGAACGCGTCCAGATACCCGGCGTACGGCTCGACCGCCTCGCCCCGGGCCGCCAACGCCGCCAGGTAGTCGGCGTGCCGGTGCAGCCGCTGCCCGCCGGTGACCAGCTCCAGACCACGAAAGAGCAGGTCGAAACCGTTCGAGTACGCGGGCCGCTCCGGGTCCGGGTGGGTGTAGAACGGTCGCTTCGCCATCGGGTATCCGGTGACGAAGAGGAAGTCGGAGCCGTGTTCGCGGCGGGCCCACTCGCCCAGCGCCCGCTCGTGGGCCGGTGCGAGGTCCGGCTCGTCGGCGGGCGCGCCGGCGATCGTCAGCGCCTCGGTGAAGTGCACCGCCGGGATCTCCGTGGGCACCTCCGGCGGCGTGACGCCGAGCGTCGCCAGGGCGCCACCGGCGCGCTCGCCCACCGCGCCCAGCATCCCGGCAAGGGTGTCGCGCAGCACCCGCATCACGTCGTGGTGGTCGGTGACGAAGCCCAGCTCCGCGTCGAGCGACGTGTACTGCGCGAGGTGCCGGACGGTGTCGTGCGGCTCGGCCCGGAAGACCGGCCCCACCTCGTAGACCCGTTCGAAGACGCCGACCATCAACTGCTTGTAGAACTGCGGCGACTGGGCCAGGTACGCGGGCCCACCGAACCAGTCCAGCGCGAACACGTTCGCCCCGCTCTCGGTGGACGAGCTGACCACCTTCGGGGTGTGGATCTCCACGAAGTCCCGGGTGTCCAGGGCGGCCCGGAAACCGGCCACCGCCGCCGCCGAGATCCGCAGCGCCGCCGAGCGGGTGGGGTGCCGCAACGCGGTGGGCGCGTTGTCGAGCTGGGTGGGCAGGCTCGCGGTGAGGGCCGGCCGGTACAGGTCGAACGGTGGCGGCACGGCGGGCGGCCCCAGTGGACGTACCGTCGGGTCGGTCAGCTCGACCCCGGCGGGTGCCGTCTCGTTCGCGGTGACCGTCGCGGTGACCTCGACGACCGTCTCCTCGGGAAGTTTCTCCAGCTCGGCGCGGACGGCCGGGTCGGTGACGACCACCTGGGCCAGGCCGGTGGCGTCGCGCACGATCAGGAAGGCCACCGACTTGAGCAGTCGGCGTCGGTGCACCCAACCGGCGATCCGCACGGTCGTGCCGATCCGGGTGGGCAGGTGGTCGGACAGGGTTCGTTGCATGGCGGGCTGCTCCTCGGTTGATCGCCACGCCGTCGCCGCCCTGGGGAAGCGAAGCGTCGCATCAGCCCCAGGGAGGTGTGGGCGAGCGGGAACCTCGCGGTGCCACCACACCTTCACCCCCGCCGAAGCGGGGGCCTCGTTCGTCGCCTGATGACCGGGGCCAGCCGGGCGGGCTCTACTGGGCACGGGTGACCCGCAACCGTTCTTCCCGCAGCTCGGGAGGGTCTTCGCGCACCGGCGCCAGACCGCCTCTCAGCACCGGCGGCTCTCTGCACTGGCGGGTCGGGGCGCTACTCGGCTCCGTCGTCGCTGTTGGCGGTGACGGTAGCACCCGAATCCCGCTCGTGTGACGCGCATTTTCGACTCCCCGGTGTCGGGCGTCACAACGTTCGGGGCGTGACGCCGGTCGCCTGACGCACATAGACACCCGCCGTCCGGCGTAGGCTCGTTTTCGTGACGATCGAGCACTCCGCGCCGACGACCGGCCAGGCAGCGCGCACCGCAACGGCGGCCCCCGAGGGGCGGCGACTGCTGCGCATCGAGGCGCGCAACGCCGAGACGCCGATCGAGCGCAAACCGCCGTGGATCAAGGTCAAGGCCAAGATGGGTCCGGAGTACACCCAGCTGCGCGGGCTCGTCTCGCGCGAGGGGCTGCACACCGTCTGCCAGGAGGCCGGCTGCCCCAACATCTACGAGTGTTGGGAAGACCGGGAGGCCACCTTCCTCATCGGTGGCGACCAGTGCACCCGGCGCTGCGACTTCTGCCAGATCGACACCGGCAAGCCGGCCGAGTTCGACGCCGACGAGCCGCGTCGGGTCGCCGAGTCGGTGGTCTCGATGGGCCTGCGCTACGCCACCATCACCGGCGTCGCCCGTGACGACCTGCCCGACGGCGGTGCCTGGCTGTACGCCGAGACCGTCCGACAGATCCACGCCCTTCAGCCGGGCTGCGGCGTCGAGCTGCTGATCCCGGACTTCAACGCCGTTCCCGAGCAGCTCGCCGAGGTCTTCGGCTCCCGCCCGGAGGTGCTGGCCCACAACGTGGAGACCGTGCCGCGCATCTTCAAGCGCATCCGGCCGGCGTTCCGCTACGACCGCTCGCTGGACGTGATCCGACAGGCCCGCGCCGACGGCCTGGTCACCAAGAGCAACCTCATCCTGGGCATGGGCGAGGAGCGGGCCGAGGTTTCGCAGGCGCTGCGCGACCTGCACGAGGCCGGCTGCGAGCTGATCACCATCACCCAGTACCTGCGGCCGACCCCCCGGCACCACCCGGTGACCCGCTGGGTCAAGCCGGAGGAGTTCGTGGAGCTGCGCGAGGAGGCCGAGGAGATCGGCTTCGCCGGGGTGATGAGCGGGCCGCTGGTGCGCTCGTCGTACCGGGCCGGCCGGCTCTACAAGCAGGCGCTCGACGCCCGCTCCGCCACCTCCGTCACCACCGCGGGCTGACCCCACCGGCAGCGCCGCGCGGCCGTTCGGCGTCCGGATGCCATGATCGTGGAATGACCCTCGGCGTACGCCAGCAGCCGCGTGGCGCGGGCTCCCCGCGCCCGCGGCCGGGCGCGCGTGTCGGGTTGGTCGGCTGGCTCACCGGGTTGGCCGTGCTCGTCGGAGTGGGTTACCGACTCTGGCTGCTGGGTCAGGCCGCACCGCCGACGAACAGCGACGAGGCCACCATGGGGTTGGCCGCGCTGCACATCGCCCGGGGCGAGGGCTTTCCGATCTGGTTCTACGGCCAGCAGTACATGGGCACACTGGAGGCGTACCTGGCCGCGCCGGTGTTCGCCCTGGCCGGCGGGCCGTCCCTGCTCGGTCTGCGGCTGCCCACCCTGGCGCTGTACGTGCTGTTCCTGCTGCTGTCCTGGCGGTTGACGCTGCGGCTGACCGGGGACCGGTGGTTCGGGCTGCTGGTGGTGGCATTGCTGGCGCTGGGCTCCGACCGGGTGATCAAGAACCAGTTGATCGCCGGTGGCGGCTACCCCGAGATGAACGCCGCCGGGGTGGGGCTGGCCGTCCTCGCCGTGGATCTGGCCGCCGGCCGGCCGGGATGGCGGCTGGCGCGGTGGGCCGCGTGGGGGCTCCTGGCCGGTCTGATGCTCTGGGTCGACCCCCTCGTGCTGCCGTACGTGGTGGCGACCGGGGCGGTGCTCGTCGGGTTCTGCCGCCGGGAGCTGTGGGGGGCCGCCGGTGCGCTGCTCGGCGCGGCCGCCGTGCTGGGGGCGTCCCCCCTGCTGCTGCACAGCCTGCTCAACGGGCGCAACCCGCTCCACGCGGTGCTCGCCGCCAGCGGCGCGAACGCCACCGCCGGCTGGGCGGACCGGCTGCACGGCGGCCTGCTGCTCGGCCCGCCGCTGGGCATGGGCTTCTGCGCTCCCGGGCAGTGCGCCACCTGGCAACTCTGGTGGGCGCTGGCCCTGCCGCTGCTGCTGGCGCTCGGTGCCGCCACCGCCTGGCGGGCACTACGCCGACCGCCCACCGGCCCCGCCTCGCCGGCCGGTGCCGTCTCGCCGGCGGACCTTGCGTCGCCAGCCGGCCCTGCCTTGCCGGCCGGTCCTGCCTTGCCAGCCGGTCCTGCCTCACTGGTCGATCCCGCTGATGCTGGTCACCCGGTGCTCGTTGCACCCCGGGTGGCGGCGGCGGTTCGGCTGGCGCTTGTGCTGGCCGCCGTGGTCACCCTCGGGGCGTACACCCTGAGCAGTTCCGCCGGGCTCACCCCGGTGGAGAGTTCCCGCTACCTGTCCTGCCTGCTCATCTCCCTGCCGGTGCTGCTCTGGCCGGTGTGGACGGTGGCCCGGCGCGGCCCGCGTCCGTCGGCGACCGGCCGGCACGGCTCCGGGCGAACGCTGGCCCGGCCGGTCGCCCTGGCATTGCTCGCGGCCACACTGGGCACCGCCGCCCAGGCCACCTGGCGGTCGGCGCAGACCGCACCGGCGACCCGGGCCGCCGACGCCCGGCACGCCGAGTTGGTGAGCACCCTGCGTCAGCTCGGCGTGCGACAGGTGCGCGCCGGCTACTGGACCTGCAACCGGCTCACCTTCGCCACCGCCGAACAGGTGGTCTGCGCGGTCGTCGACGACGCGCTGCGTCCCGGGTTCGACCGCTACCCCGCGTACCGGCGGGAGGTGGACCGGGCGGCGGCGCCAGCCTGGGTCGCACCGGCCGGCTCACCGCTGGCGGACGTGCTCGACGAACGGCAGCGCGCCAACCCTGGCGGCCTCGACCTGGTCACGATCGACGGCTGGCGGATCTACCTGCCGCGATGACCGCGCCGGGCGTCGGTGCGACGCAGCGGCGCGCGTCAGGGCGACTCAGCCGTGCGCGTCAGTGCGACGGTCCGCAGCGCCGCGTCCAGACCCGGCCGCGGCGGCGCGCTTCAGTGCGACGCGGCGGCGCGCGTCAGTGCGACGAGGCCGGCTCGGTGAGCAGGCCGAGGCGGTGCGCCAGGGCGGCGGCCTCCACCCGGTTGGTCACGTCCAACTTCGCGATGATCCGGGACACGTGCACGCTGGCCGTCTTGGGCGAGATGAACAACTGCTCGGCGATCCGGCTGTTGCTGTGCCCCTCGGCGACCAGTCGCAGCACCTCGCGTTCCCGGGCGGTGAGCAGGTCGGCGCCGGCTCCGCCCTGGCCCGGGGTGCGCAGGCCGACGCGTCGCGCCAGGGTCGCGGCAGCCTCGACCAGGGGCACCGCACCCAGGCGTCGGCCGATCTCGGCGGCCTCGGTGACCGCCGCCGCCGTCTCGTCGCGCTCCCCGGCGGCGGCAGCGGTCTCGGCCAGCGCCAGCAAGGCGCGGCCCAGCGGGTACGGCTGCCCGTCGGCCCGCCACGCGTCCACCGCCGTACGCCAGGCCGGCAGCGCCTGGTCGCCGACCGCCAGCAGCGCGGCGACCTGGGCGGCGTGCGCCCGCGCCGCCGGGTGCCGCACGGGCAGGTCGGTGGCGAGCGCCGCCACCGAGACCGACAGGTCCCGGTCGCCTACCCGGGCCGCGGTACGCGCGACGGCGCTGAGCACCGGCCAACCCTCGCGGGGCAACTGCGGCAGGCTCTCGTCGACCGCCGCGACCCGGGCCGCCCGGATCGCCTCCACCTTGTCGTCGGCGGCCAACGCCGCCTCGATCGCCAGCTCGTGCAGGGGGAGACGGTGGTTCGGCCACAGGTAGGGCCGGCCGAGGAAGGTGAGCGCCCGGTCGACCAGCTCGTCTGCGCCCGGGTGGGCGCGGGCCAGCCGCAGCCCGGCGCTCAACTGGAGCCAGTGCAGGCCGGTGACGCCGGACAGGTCGATCCGGGCGGCCTCCGCACACACCGCCTCGGCCTCGTCCCAGCGACCCAGCGCGATCAGCGCCTCGGCCCGGTTGGACAACAGGTACGCCCCGGTGGAGCGGCTGATCCCCACCCGCCGCGCCTCGGCCACCCCGGCCTCGGCAGCCTGCGCGGACTCGGCGTAACGGCCCAGCTCGCAGAGCACGTCCGACTGGTAGACCCGGGCGAGCACCAGGCCCGACACGTCCCCGGCCGCACGGACGACGGCCTCGGCCTCGCTGAGCTCGGCCAGCCCTCGCTCCGGGTCCCGCCCGCCGTGGCAGAGCAGGGCGATCCGCGCGTGCAGCAGGGCGACATCCTCGCCGAACGCCTCGGCGTCCGCGGCGGCCTCGGCGGCCACCCGGGCCGCCTGCCTGGGGTCGATCTTGACCAGGTGCGCGGCGATGTCGGCGAGCAGCCGGACCCGCTCCGCGCCCCGGGGGCCACCAGCGGCCAGCCGGTACGCCTCATCCAGCTCCCGGCGGCCGTCACTCTTGCCGAGCAGGGCCATCAGCCGACCCCGCTGGTCCAGCAGGCGGGCGGCGCGCAACGGTGCGGCGTCGGCGTCCACCTCGGCCAGGCCGGCCCGGGTCAGCGTGATGGCCCGGCTGAAGTCGCCTGCGGTGACCGCCGCGCCCAGCGTCTGCTCCAGCAACGCCAGGTGATCCATGCCGAGCAGGTCGGCCGCGTCGGGCACCAGCTCCCACAGCTCCAGCACCCGCTCCAACAGTCGGCGCTGCTCCGCGTAGGCGTACCGGTCGGCGGCGGCGCCGGCCGCGGCTCGTGCCGCGACGAGGGCCCTCGGGTGGTTGTGCGCGGCGTACCAGTGGTGGGCGATCTCCGCCGGGGCGCGACCCGCGGCGACCAGGTGCGGCTGGGCCTCGATGGCGGCGGCGAAGCGGGCGTGCAGCCGGGCGTGCTCACCGGGCAGCAGCTCGTCGTGCACGGCCTCGCGGACCAGCGCGTGCCGGAACTCGTAGTCGCCGTCGCGGTCGGCCACCACCAGCTGGGCGGCGACGGCGACGCGGAGCGCGTCCTCCAGCTCGGCCTCGGGCAGCCCGGCGACCTCGGCAAGCAGGTCGTGGGCGAAGCGGGTGCCGCCGGCAGCCGCGATCCGCAGCACCCGCTGGGTCGGCTCGGGGAGTCGGTCCACCCGGGCCAGCAGCAGGTCACGCAGCGTCTCGGGGAGCGCGGCGCAGCCGAGCGGGGAGCCGGCGACAGCCAACTCCTCGATGAAGAAGGGGTTGCCCTGGGTGCGGTCGTGGACATCGTCGACGGCCCGGGCGGGTGGCTCCGCCCCGAGCAGGTCGGCGAGGATCGCGCCGGTGCCGTCACGGTCCAGTCGGCCCAACTCGACCCGTTCCACGCCTCGGGCGCGGTCCAGTTCGGCGAGGAACGGGCGCAGCGGGTGCCCGCGCTGCAACTCGTCGGTGCGATAGGTGCAGACCAGCAGCAGGCGACCCGGCCGCGCCGCCCGGACCAGGAAGCCGATCAGGTCCCGGGTGGAACGGTCGGCCCAGTGCAGGTCCTCGATGATCAGCACCAGCGGGCGGGCATCGGCGAGTCGTTGGAACAGCTCGGCGACCAGGTCGAACAGGTAACCGCGCGGTGCGTCGCTGAGCGGGACGGCACGGGGGCCGGCCAGCGCCGCGGACGCCCGTCCCAGCTCCGGCAGCAGCGGGGCGAACTCCGCCTCGTAGCCGGCGAAGACCTCGGGGCCGTCGGCGCGCAGCACCGCGCGCAGCGCGGCAGCGAACGGCGCGAACGGCAGGCCCGCCTCGCCCAGCTCCAGGCACTGGCCGACCAGCACCCGCGCCCCGCCGACGGTGGCCGAGCCCCCGAACTCCTCCAGCAGCCGGGTCTTGCCCACACCGGCCTCACCACCGACCAGCACGGCGGTCGGCTCCCCCGCCCGGGCGCGGCCCAGCGCGCCGCGCAGCGCCGCGATCTCACGATGGCGGCCGACGAGGACGGAGCTGGCGGCGCGTACGGTCACAGGTTCGAGCATGCCATGACGGCCCCCGCCGCCAGCCCCGCCGATCGGCCGGTGGCCGGGCGGCGGGGTGGCGTCGAGTCGGTCGGCCAGCACGGCGGGCGACGTGGGGATGGCAGCCGAGGCGGGCGCGGTCACCGGCGGGCGTCGCCGGTGCGGCCGGCCGGCCTGCGCCGACCCAGCCAACCGCGGCCGGAAGGACGCGGCAGCGACCGGGCGAGCCGTTCCGCAGCCGCCTCGGCGCGCAGCTCGGCGGAGTGCGTACGGTGCAGGGAGAGCAGGAAGTCTGCGTCGTTGCCGAACATGTCGGGCTCCTTCGTGGCGTCGTCGTCTTCTGCTGACGACTCTTCGCGCGAAGGCCCCACCCGGGCATGGGCACGGTGCCTCATCTTCCCGGCCGGCACCCTCCTTACGCGTCCGTCCTCCGGCGGTGAGGAGACGTAAGGTACTCAGCTGCCCCGGCACCCGGACGCGGATCAACGGGGCAGGCGGCGACCACTAGACTCTGCGTCATGGCAAAGCCCCAGGAGAAGGTCTCGTTCGGCCAGCGGCTGAAGCAGATCGGGATGGTGTTCAAGTTCACCGCCAAGCAGGACCGGTGGTTCGCGCCGTTGGTCGCCGCCGCGGTGCTCATCCCGCTCGCCCTCACCGTGGTCGCGGTCATCCTCTGGAGCTGGATCTGGCTGCCGATCGGCATCCTGTTCGTCCTGCTCGCGGTGCTGATCGTGCTCAACCTGCGGTCCAACAAGGCGATGATGAACGCCGCCGAGGGTCAGCCCGGCGCGGCGGCGCAAATCATGGAGAACATGCGCGGCGACTGGCGGGTGACCCCGGCGGTCAGCTCGACCACCCAGATGGACATGGTCCACCTGGTGATCGGTCGCCCCGGCGTGATCCTGCTGGCCGAGGGCAACCCGCAGCGGGTGCGCGGCCTGCTCGGGCAGGAGAAGCGGCGGCTGTCCAAGGTGATCGGCTCCGCTCCCCTGCACGACTACGTGATCGGGCAGGAGGAGGGCGAGCTGCCGATCCGCAAGCTGCGGACGACGCTGCTGCGCCTGCCCCGGGCGCTCTCCGGCAAGGACGTCAACTCGCTGGACAAGCGACTCAAGGCGCTCACCGCCCGGCCGCAGATGCCCAAGGGCGCGATCCCGAAGAACATGCGCCCGCCGGGCGCCTTCCGCCAGTCGCGGGGCCGCTGACCCCCGAGGTGTACGCAGGAGAAGAGCCGGACCCGAACGGGTCCGGCTCTTCTCGCATGCGTCCCACTGCGCTGCCCCGTCACCCACCTCGTCGATCATGGAGTTGTGGTGGGTGACAAAGTGCCCGTACGGCAACAAGCCAGGCGCCATAACTCCATGATCGACCGAACTCGGAGGCGCGGACCGGCCGTGGCGGGGTTTGTTCAGCCGCGGGGGGCGTCGACGATGACCGAGTCGGCGAGCCGGTCGTGCAGGCCGCGACGGTGCTCATCCATGATCAGCGCAGGGACGACGAGGGCCAGCAACAGGCCCCGGATCAGTCCTCGGAGCACCCCGATCCGGCCACCGTCGTGCCAGTTCACGCAGCGGACCTTCGTGACGTACATGCCCGGCGTCTGGGTGAACAGGCCGAGGAAGATGCCGTACACCAGGACCAGCACCAGCACCGGCGGCCAGCCGTCGCGTACGGGGTCGGCGAAGATGTTGGACACCAGCAGGCAGAGCACCCAGTCGATGATCAGCGCCCCGAACCGTCGCCCGAGGGTCGGCGGGGTGAAGGTGGGGTCGGTGGCCGGGGCTGCCGGGCTGTGCGGATTGGTCACAGCGGTCAAGGGTATCCGCGTCGCGACGAGGGTCGCCGGGTGCCACCGCCACTGTGTGCCGATTCAGGCTAAAGGCATCAGATGTCATTACACTGGCACAGTCGGTACGACGTTCGCGGCGGGCCGAGGGCGTGGACGAGAGCGCCACTGACGCTCCGCGAGGGACGTAACACGGCAGAAACAACGGAGACACGGCCGGGCAACCCCCCGGCCCTAGCGTCGCCAGAAGCCTAGCCACCCCGTGGACGTGCCAGGAGGATGTGTGTTCGCCAATCCCGAGGAACTGCTGCGATACCTCAAGAACGAGGACGTGAAGTTCGTCGACGTTCGTTTCTGCGACCTGCCCGGCGTGATGCAGCACTTCAACCTGCCGGTCGAGTCCGTCAACGACGACCTCTTCACCGACGGCCTCGCGTTCGACGGTTCGTCGATCCGCGGTTTCCAGGCGATCCACGAGTCGGACATGCTCCTGCTCCCGGACGTCGCCACCGCGTTCATCGACCCGTTCCGCGCACAGAAGACTCTCGCGCTCAACTTCTTCATCCACGACCCGTTCACGCGCGAGGCCTACAGCCGCGACCCGCGCAACGTGGCGAAGAAGGCCGAGGCGTACCTGGCGGCGAGCGGCATCGCCGACACCGCCTACTTCGGCGCCGAGGCGGAGTTCTACATCTTCGACTCGATCCGCCACGAAACCTCGGCGCACCAGTCGTTCTACTACATCGACTCGATCGAGGGCGCGTGGAACACCGGCCGCGAGGAGCCGGGCGGCAACCGCGGCTACAAGACCGCGTACAAGGGCGGCTACTTCCCCGTCCCGCCGGTCGACCACTACGCCGACCTGCGTGACTCGATCGTGCGCCGCCTCGTCGACACCGGCTTCAACGTGGAGCGCTCGCACCACGAGGTGGGCACCGCCGGCCAGTCCGAGATCAACTACCGGTTCTCGACCCTGCTGCACGCGGGTGACCAGCTTCAGCTCTTCAAGTACATCGTGAAGAACGAGGCCTGGGCCAACGGCAAGACCGCGACCTTCATGCCGAAGCCGCTGTTCGGCGACAACGGTTCCGGCATGCACACCCACCAGAGCCTCTGGCTCAACGGTGAGCCGCTGTTCTACGACGAGACCGGCTACGCGGGCCTGTCCGACATGGCCCGCTGGTACATCGGTGGCCTGCTGCACCACGCGCCGTCGCTGCTGGCCTTCACCAACCCGACGGTCAACTCGTACCGTCGCCTGGTGCCGGGCTACGAGGCGCCGGTCAACCTGGTCTACTCGCAGCGCAACCGGTCCGCCTGCACCCGCATCCCGGTGACCGGCAGCAACGCAAAGGCCAAGCGCGTCGAGTTCCGCGTCCCGGACCCGTCGGCCAACGTCTACCTGGCCTTCTCGGCCATGATGATGGCCGGCCTGGACGGCATCAAGAGCAAGATGGAGCCGCCGACGCCGATCGACAAGGACCTCTACGACCTCCCGCCGGAGGAGTGGGGCGACGTCAAGCAGGTGCCGGGCTCACTGCCGGCCGTGCTCGACTCGCTGGAGGCCGACCACGACTACCTGCTCGACGGTGGCGTCTTCACGCCCGACCTGATCTCCACCTGGGTGGACTGGAAGCGGGCCAACGAGGTCGACCCGGTGCGCCTGCGCCCGACCCCGCACGAGTTCGCCATGTACTACGACTGCTGAGCAGCCGCTTCACTCCCGGCTCGGGCCGGTTCCGCGATGGCGGAGCCGGCCCGAGCCGCTTTGTAACGCCCCCCGGCATACCTTCGCATCCGATATATTGCGGAGGTGGACACACCGCTGCGCGAACCCACCTTCCTGATCCTCACCGCGCTCGCCGTCGGGCCGATGCACGGCTACGGGCTGATCGGCGAGGTCGCCGCCCTGTCCGACAACCGCGTGTCGCTGCGCCCCGGGACGCTCTACGGGGCGCTCGACCGGCTGGTCGACGCCGGCCTCGTCGAGGTCGACGGCGAGGAGGTGGTGGACGGCCGGCTGCGCCGCTACTACCGCCTCTCCCCCGGCGGCGAGGCCACCCTGAGCGCCGAGACCGAGCGGCTGCGGCGCAACGTCGAAGCCGCCACCAGCCGGCTGTCCGCGCGGACTCGCGCCGCTCGCCCGATCACCCCGCGCACGGCCGGAGGGCTGGCATGAACGACCTGGAACGCCGTTACCTGCGACTGCTGCACGCCTACCCCGCCGACTACCGGCGGGCCCGCGGCGCCGAGATCGTCGGGACGTACCTCGATCTCGCCGACCCGGGCCGGCGCTGGCCCTCGCCGGCGGACGCCGCGGACCTGCTGCGCGGCGGCCTCCGCCAGCGGCTGCGGGCCGCGGGTGTCACCGACCTGATCCCCGGGGTACGCCTCGCGGCGCTGCTGGCCCTGGTCACCGCGAGCGCTCTCGCCGGCGTCTGGGGCGTAGCGGAGTTGCATCCGACGCCGACCGAGTGGGGCGTACCCCACGTCGGCCCGTTCGTCTCGCTCGGTGTCGTCGCGTGGGCGGCATGGCTGCTGACGGCCGTGGTGATCGCCGTCGCGCCGATCCGGATCGCCCGGCTGACCATCGTCCTCGCGCTCCTGCTCACGCTGGCACCGCTGCCGATGGCCGTGGCGCTCGACGCACCCCGACCACCGCTGTTCGTGCTGCTGCCGCAGGTGGTCCTGGGCCTGCTGGGGCTCGCCCTGCCCGACCGGCCCTCCCGGGCGGTCCGCCTCGCGCCGCTGCTGTCCGCACTGTTGGCGCTGGCGGCGACGGAGTTCCTGGTGGGGTCCGACGCGATGGGTGGCTACTACGCCCCCACCGCGGCGCGTTTCCTGCCCACCGTCGGTGGGTTGCTGCTGGTCGTCGGGACCCTGCTGGCCATGGGCCTGGCACTGGGCGGGGACGCCCGCGGCGGCTGGGCGCTCGTCACACTGCTCACCCCTGCCGGCTTCCTCGCAGTGCCCGCCCTGGCCGGCGGCACCGGGATACACGGCGCCGTCACCTTCACGCAGTTGGCCGCGAGCGCCGTCGCCGTCGCGCTCGCCGGTCCTGCCGTACTGCTCCTGGCCATCCTCGTTCGCGCCCGCCTAAGCCCCGTCACCAAGCGCGGCGGCGAAGCCTGCCCCACCTGCGGCACGCGGGCCTGACCACCAAGATCGTGCTCCATCATTGATGTAGTGGTGTCCGGTGCGCAGGATGCCACTACAACCATGTTCGAGCGCGATCTTGACCGCACAAGCTTGACGATCATGAGGTTGCCCAGACATTCCGTCCGATTTGTCGCCCGTCAACCTCATGATCGACGAGCTGGACGCGGGGGCGTGCGGCGGCGCAGCACGAACGCGAGCACGAACGCGAGCAGAACGGTCATCGCCACCGCACCGGGGGCCTTCGTGAAACGGGCCAGGTTGGTGCCGTCGGGCAGAGCGAGGAAGGCCGCCCCCGCTGCCGGCAGCACGAACCACGTCGTCCTCGCAGCGGACAGCGCGAGCAGCCCCAGGGGCCAGGTCGCGTACCAGGGGTGGAAGACCGGGGACAGGACGACCGTGGCGACCAGCGCCAACGCCGCACCGTGCAGTGCCACCCGGGGCCGCGCCGCCGAAGGCACCCAGGGACGTGCCGGCTCGACCCGTGCCACCCGCAGCCGGTCGTCGTTCAGCCCGCCCAGGGTCTGCCAGGCCCGCCACCAGAGCACCACCAGCACCCCGGCGAGCAGCAGCAGGGCGACTGCCCGGGCCACCGGCACCGCCTGCGGGTCCCGGCCGACCAGCGCGCCCGCGTAGTCCACGACCAGGCCGACGGCGGTGGGTGGCGACGTCCACTGCTCCGAGTCGCCGCTGTGGGTCAGCCCGCCCACCCAGCCGAACCCGAGGCCGGACAGCGTCGAGGTGACCAGCAGCGCGGCGAGCAGCCCGACGGTCAACCAGCCGCCGTCGCGCAGCAACGCCCGTACGGTGTGGCGGCCGTGCACGGCGGCCAGCGCGGCGAAGGGCACCACCACCACGGCGCTGGCCTTCACGGTCACCGCCAGGCCGAGCAGCGCTCCGGCGACCAGCAGCGCCGCCGGTCGGCCCGGTCGACGGACCACGATCAGCAGCCCCCACAGCAGCAGGCCCAGCATCACGGCGTCGTTGTGCGCGCCGGCCACCAGGTGTACGCCGACCAGGGGGGCGGCCAACACGAGCCACCCGGCGCGCCGGGTCGGTACGCCGGCTGCCCGGGCCAGGCCGGGCAGGCAGATCGCGGCCAGCAGCAACCCCGCCACGGCGATCACCCGCAGCAGCACCACCGTGCCGGTGAGCCCGCCGCCGAGGGTGACCGCGAGTGCCGCCAGCAGGACGAACACCGGCCCGTACGGTGCCGGCGTGTCCCGCCAGATGGGTGCCACCGTGTCCAGCCACGGGCAGCCCGCCGCCGCCACGCCCACCGCGTACGGGTCGACGCCGTGCGCGTACGTCCAGCCCTGGCAGGCGTACGAGTAGACGTCCCGGCTGCCCATCGGTGGCGCGACGAGCAGCGGCAGCGCCCACAGCCCGGCGGTGACGTACGCCCACCGGGTCGACGGTGTTCCCCCGCGCAGCGACCACCACGCACCGACCAGCAGCGCGGTGCCGAGCAGCCAGCAGACCAGCGTGGCCGGGCCGTCGGGGGTTCGCCAGATCGACGCCGGTGTCGTGCCGAACGGGGCGTCGGGCAGCGCCCCGCCGAGGTGGCCGGCCACGGTGAGCAGGACCGCGCCGGCCAAGCCGACGTACCGGGCACCCGACACCGCCAAGGCGACAGACGGCCGCGGAACAGACGGCCGCGAGGCAGACGGCGGCGGGCCGGGCGGGCCGGGAGCGGTCACCGGCGCACCTTCCCTCAGTCGGCGGCGACCGGTTGACGGGCCGCCCGAGCCGACCGTACCAACCGGACGACCACCACGATCACCAACAGCGTCATCAGGGGCGCCCCGACCGTCTTGGTGAACCGGGGCAGCCCGGTGCCGTCCGGCAGCACCAGGAACGACGCGACCAGGGCGATCACGGTGAACCAGCCGGTACGCCGTGCGGTGGCGGCCAGCACGAACAACGGCCACGTCCAGTACCAGGGGTGGACCACGGGAGAGAGCGCGACGGTGACGGCGAGCGCGAGGCCGGCGTAGTAGAGCGGGTCGCGGGTGCGGGCCCGCCACCAGAGCCAGACGAGGAGGCCGGCCAGGACCACCACGGCTATGCCGCGGGTCACCGGCAACGCGTCGATGTGAGCGCCGAACAGCGCGGCGATGTAGCCGACGGTCTGACCGACGGCGGTCGGCGGGGACGTCCAGGCGATGGCGGCGCCGCCCTGGGACAGCCCGCCGGCCCAGCCGAAGTCCAGCCCGCCGGCGATGGTCACTCCCACCACGGCGGCGACCGCGCCGCCGACCACCCAGCCGCCGTCGCGGATCAGCGTTCGGAGCCGGTACGGCCCGGCGGTGGCGGCGAGCGCGGCGAACGGGACCACCACGACGGCGGTGACCTTGATCGCCACGGCGAGGCCGAGGAGCAACCCGCCGACCAGCAGCATGTCGCGCCGACGCGGGTGTGCGGCCACCACGGCCAGCCCACCGACCAGGGCGGCGAGCATCAGTATGTCGTTGTGTGGGCCACCGATCAGGTGCGCGGCGACCAGCGGGGAGCCCAGCGCCAGCCACACGGCCCGCTTGGCCGGCACCCCGGCCCGGCGTGCCAGCACCGGCAGCGCCCACGCGCTCACCACCACCCCGACCAGCGCCAGCGCCCGGAACAGCACGATGCTGGCGGTCAGGGAGCCGGCGACCTTGACGACCGCGCCCGCGACGAGCACGAAGAGCGGCCCGTACGGCGCGGGGGTGTCCCGCCAGATGTACGAGACCGAGTCCAGCCAGGGGCAGGGCAGCGCGGAGACTCCCTGCTCGTACGGGCTGATGCCACCGGCGAAGCTGGCGCCCTGGCACGCGTACGCGTACACGTCACGGCTGCCGAAGGGCGGCGCGACCAGCAGCGGCAGCAGCCACAGCCCCACGGTGACCAGTGCCCACCGAGTCGACGGGCCGCCGTCGCGCAGCACCCACCAGGCGTACGCCATCAGGCCGGTGCCGACCGCCCAGGCGGCCAGGATCAGCGGGCCGTTGTCGCCCTGCCAGATGCTGACCGGGGTGCTGCGCAGGGGACCGCTGGGAAACGCGCCGCCGAGGAACGCGGACAGCGCGAGCAGCATCGAGCCGGCCAGGCCGGTCCAGCGCGCGAGGTGGGGAGGCACGCCCGACATGCTGCCAGCAACCCGGTGGGTGACCAACGGCAGGCACCTCAGCAGTGCTTGGCCGGTGCCAGGCTGCTGGAGATCGAGTAGTCGCCGGCCGCGCGGACCCGCACGTCGGTCCACCCGTCCGCGCCGGGTCGCAGGCAGCCGTCCGGGCCGTCGAGCGACAGCCACCGCGACCACCGCACCCGGACCGGCACGTCACCGGGCGGGGCCGTCAGCCGGACCGATCCCCGGTCGGCGGTGACGAGTCGGCCGGGGGCCCCGACCAGTGGCGTCGGGTCGACCACCTCGTACAGGCGCCAGGTCGGATCGCGCCAGACCTCCCGCAGGTACGGCAGGTCGCCGCGGATCAACGCGGCCTCGTCGCGACCCCACCGGTCGGCGGGAGCGTCCGGGGCGACCACCACATGGGTCACCGCCTGGTCGCGGAGCCACTGCTCGTAGGTCTGCGCGCTCAGGGTGCCGTCGTAGAACAGCGCGTTGCGATCGCTGTCGACTTGGCGCTCCCAGCCACGGGCCAGCGGCACGGTCGGTGGCAGGTACGCGGACTCCCAGTGGTCCCGCAGGGGCACGGCCTCGACCCGCCCGGCTGGCTGCCGTCGGTCGAGTTCCGCGACGAGCGGGCGGTAGAACCCCGGGGCGCTCTCGGCGGCGCCGGCCCGGGTGACGTCGCTCAGCATCACCGGGGACTGCCACCACACCGTCGCGGCGAGGAGCCCGGCCAGCCAGGGGCCGGGCAGCGGCGCGTACGCGGCCAGGACGGGCAGCGCGAAGAGCAGCGGCAGGCGCAGCGCGTTGGAACCGATCGGGCTGGGCACGTAGTACGCGCCGACCAGGAGCAGCACGGTGAGCAACGCGCCGACGCGCAGCACCCGGCGGCGACGCGGCAGCACGACCGCCACCAGCACCGCGAGCGCGACGTTGATCCGCATCGACTCGGCCGAGTACGGCTGGGTGCCCCCGTTGCCGAAGAGGATCGCGATCGGCGCCAGGGTGACGGCGGGCGCCACGGCCAGCACGAATCCCTCCGCCAGTGGTCGCTCCGAGCGCCACCCACCCGGCAGTGCACGGCCGGGCCCGTCGCCTCGGCGCAGGGCGGCCAGCAGCAGCGCCGCGCCGGCCAGCCCGGTGAACAGGCCGGCGACCGGGCTCGCGGCCGTCGCCAGGGCGGCGCAGCCGGCGGCGAGCGCCAACCGCAGCGGGCGTGGTGGGCGTTGCGCGCTGACCGCGCAGAGCGCCAGCAACCCGAACGCCAGCCCGACGGCGAAGGTGACCCGACCGCTGGCCAGGTTGCCGACGAGGACCACGGCACCGAGGACGCCGGCCAGCAGCGGCCGTCGTGCCCGACCCCGGACGAACAGCCAGCCCAGCGCCGCCGCGCCGAGAACTGCGGCGACGGCCCCCAGTGGACGCATCCCGATCAGCGCGCCCAACCTGGCCGTAAACAGGCTGTAGCCGTACTGGTTGACGCCGCCGTACCAGCCGAGGTCGATGGGCGCGGCGCCGTACCGGTCGGCGAACTCGGCGCGGGCCACCTGGGCTGCGAGGTCCGTGCCCATCCGCGGCGCCAGCAGGAGCGCGACGGCGAGCACGACCGCGGCCCCGGTCGCCGCCGCCCAGACCACCTGCGGGGACCGCGTGGCCGGGCGGGTCGACGCGTCAGGCATTCAGGACCCGTTCCGTCGCGGTGCGGGAGCGGCGGCCGACGCGCAGGTACTCGTCGAGGAACTCCCCCGGGTCGTCCCGCCCGAGGAGTCGGACCACGCCGGCCAGCTCCACCCCGTGCCGGGGCAACTGGTCGCCGGCCCGGCCCCGGACCAGCATCAACGCGTTGCGGACCTGCGCCGCCAGGGACCACCCGGCGGCCATCTCCGCGGCGTCCGTCGAGTCGATCAGGCCGGCCCGCTCGGCCGCCGCGAGGGCATCGAGGGTACGCGTGCCGCGCAGCGACGGGACCCTGCCCGCGTGCCGGAGCTGGACGAGTTGCACGGCCCACTCCACGTCGGCCAGCCCGCCGCGCCCCAGCTTGGTGTGGGTGGCCGGGTCGGCGCCCCGGGGCAGCCGCTCGGTCTCCACCCGGGCCTTGATCCGGCGGATCTCGACGACCTGCTCGCGGGTCAGCCCCTCGGCCGGGTACCGCACCGGATCGATCATCGCCTCGAACTCGGCGCCCAGCTCGGCGTCGCCGCAGACGAACCGGGCACGCAGCAGGGCCTGCGCCTCCCACACCCGGGACCAGCGGGCGTAGTACGCCGCGTACGCGGCGAGGCTGCGGACCAGCGGGCCCTGGCGGCCCTCCGGGCGCAGATCGGCGTCGACGCCCAGCGGCGGGTCGGGCGCGGGCACGCCGAGCAGTCGGCGCAGCTCCTCGGCTATCGCGTGGGCGGCGGCGCTGGCGGCGCTCTCGCTGGCACCGGCGGGCGGGTCGTAGACGAACAGCACGTCGGCGTCGGAGAGGTAGTTCGACTCGTAGCCGCCGAGCCGTCCCATGCCGATCACCGCGAACCGCAGCCCTTCCGGGGCCGGCTGACTGGCCTGGGCGGCACGCAGCGCGGCGGCCAGGGTGGCGTCGGTGACGTCGGAGAGAGCCGTGCCGACCTGGGTGATGTCGGCCAGCCCCGGTGCCGGCCGGTTCGCGCCGTCCGGTCGGGTGGGGCTGGGTGCGAGCGCGCCCGCCCGGCAGAGCACGTCGGCGCAGGCCACCCGGACCAGCTCGCGACGCCGCAGTGCGCGTACCGCGCGGGTGGCCTCGACCGGGTCGACGTGCCGGGCCGCCGCGGCGAGGAACCCCTCCCGGAGCACCTCACGGGAGCGGGGCGCCAGCTCGTTCTCCTCGGCCAGCAGCCGCAGTGCCTCCGGGTCGCGGGCGAGCAGGTCGGCGACGTACCGGGACAGGGCCAGGACCCGGGCCAGCCGACGGGCGACCGGGCCACCGTCGCGCAGCAGCCGCAGATACCAGGGGGTGCTGCCCAGCTTGTCGGAGACCTTCCGGTAGTTGAGCAGCCCCCGGTCCGGTTCCGGAGCGTCGGCGAACTCGCTGAGCAGCACCGGCAGCAGGGTCCGCTGGATCGCCGCCGTGCGACTCACCCCGCCGGTGAGCGCCTGGAGGTGGCGCAGCGCCCCGGCCGGGTCGGCGAACCCGAGGATCTCCAGCCGGTGCTTGGCCGCTTGCGGGGTGAGTCGCAGCCCGTCGGCCGGCACCCGGGCCACCGACTCCAACAGCGGCCGGTAGAGCAGCTTGGCGTGCAGCCGGCGTACCTCGGTGGCGTGGGTGACCCACTCGGCCCGGAAGCTCTCCACGGCGCTGCGCCCCGGCGCTGCCGTGAAACCCAGCGCGGCGGCGAGCCACCGCAGCGCGCCCGGCTCGGTGGGAACGGTGTGCGTACGACGCAGGCCCTGTAGTTGCAGCCGGTGCTCGACGCTGCGCAGGAAACGGTAGCCGCGCAGCAGCGCCTCGCCGTCGGCCCGGCCGACGTAGCCACCGGCGACCAGCGCGCGCAGCGCCGGGATGGTGCCCGGCGCCCGCAGCGTCTCGTCGCCGCGACCGTGCACGAGTTGCAGCAACTGGACGGCGAACTCGATGTCACGCAGCCCGCCGGGGCCGCGCTTGATCTCGCGCTCCAACTCCTTCGGCGGGATGTGGTCGATGATCCTGCGCCGCATCGCGCGGACGTCCTCGACTGCCTCGGGTCGCTCGGCCGCCCGCCAGACCAGCGGCGCGAGCTGGTTGATCCACTCCTGGGCCAGCGGGAGGTCACCGGCGGCCGGGCGGGCCTTGAGCAGTGCCTGGAACTCCCAGGTGCGCGCCCACCGCCGGTAGTAGGCCAGGTGGCTGGCGAGGGTCCGCACCAGCGGGCCCCGGTTGCCCTCGGGGCGCAGCGCGGCGTCCACCGGCCAGGCGACCAGCCCACAGATGTGGATCAGCCGGGTCGCCACCAGCGTCGCGGCGGCCAGGTCGGCGTCCTCGGCGGCCACGAAGATGACGTCCACGTCGGAGACGTAGTTCAGCTCCCCGCCGCCGCACTTGCCCATCGCCACCACCGCGAGCCGTGGCCGCTCGGTGCCCTCCGCCAGCTCCGCGACGGCCACCTCGTAGGCGGCGGCCAACGTCGCGTCGGCCAAGGCGGACAGCGCGGCCATCGTCTGCTCCAGGCCGCGCCCACCGGTCAGGTCGGCCGCCGCGATCCGCAGCAGCGCCAACCGGTACGCGGTCCGCAGCACCGCCACCGGGTTGCCGCTGCCGGTCGGCTCCAACCGCCCCTCGGCGATCGGCGCGAGCCCGTCCGGGGCGGTCCGCAGCGCCGTGCAGTGGTCGGGATGAGCCACCAGGTGGTCGCCGAGCGCCGCCGAGGCGCCGAGTACCGCGATCAGCCGGCGCCGCAGCCCCGGGTCGGCATGCAGCTCCGCCAGCAGCGGCGAGTCGGCCGCGCCGTCGGTCGTGCGGCGTTCGGCCTCGAAGATGCGGTGCAGTTGGCGCAGCGCCAGGTCCGGGTCGGCGGCCCGGGACAACGCGGCGAGCAGCTCCCCGGCCGGTTCGTCGGCCGGCTCCTGCTCCTCCGGCCGCCACAGCCGCAGCCCGTCCGGGCCGAGCAGGTCGGCGGCGCGCGCGCCGCCGTCGCCCTCGGCGGTGCCGAAGCCGTACCGGGCGAGCCGGCCCGGTGCCCTGGTCGGCCGGCTCATCAGTGCCCGAGCAGCGGCAGGCCACGCCGCATCGTGCTGTCGTCCAACTCGCCGAGGGCCAGCGCGGCGAACCGGGCGGCGAACGGCTGCCAGACCTCCTCGACGTCGGGCAGCACCGAGGCGCAGGCCGCGACCACCAGCTCCGGGTCGTAGCCCAGCTCCGCGAGTTGGGTCGAGTCGGTGGCCCAGTCGGCGATCATCGCGGCGTCGCACTCGATGTGGAACTGCAGACCCCAGGCCCGGTCACCGAGCCGGAACGCCTGGTGCGGGTAGCGGGTGGACGCGGCCAGCAGGGTGGCGCCCCGGGGCAGCTCGGTGATCTCGTCGGCGTGCCACTGGAGCACGTCCGGGATCAACGGCACGTACCGGAACAGCGGGTCGTTCTCGGCGGCGTCGCGCCGGCCGACCACGCCGGGGCCGATCTCCGGCCCGGACGGGCTCCGCTCGACCAGGCCGGCGTGCGCGGTGGCGAGCAGTTGCGCGCCCAGGCAGACGGCCAGGGTCGGCACACGGTACCGGACCGCCTTGCGCAGCAGGCCCTCCACCGCCGGGAACCAGGGTGCGCCGGGCGAGCCGTCCGGCAGTGGGTACGCCTGCTGGTCGCCACCGAGCACCACCAGCGCCGCATACCCCTCCAGGTCGGCGGGGAGCTCGTCGCCGGCGTGCGGGCGAACCACCCACAGCTCCAGCCCAGCCTCGGTCAGCCACTCGCCCAGCAGGCGGGCGTCGTCGGTCGGGTCGTTCTCGATCACCAGCGCGGTTGCCACCCGTCGAGGCTAGCCGGTGCGCCGCACGGCACCACGCCCCGCCACAGGCCCGCGCCGCCGTCGGTGCCCTCTGCGGCGGCCAGGACCTGGCACGGTCGTTAGGCTCAGCGGTTGTGATCAGCGAGGACACCGCCGCCGTACGCCCGCCCGTGCTACGCCCGGGTGACACGGTGCTGCTGGTGTCGCCGTCCGGCCCGACCTCAGCGGAGCGGGTGGCCCGGGGCATGGAGCTGCTCACCGGGTGGGGCCTGCGCCCCGTGCCGGCACCGAACGCGTACGCCCGGCACGGCTACCTCGCCGGCACCGACGACCTGCGCGCCGCCGACCTGAACGCGGCCTTCGCCGACCCGGAGATCCGCGGGGTGATCTGCACTCGGGGCGGCTACGGCGCCCAACGGATCGTGGACGCCATCGACATGGCCGCCGTACGCCGCGACCCGAAGGTGGTGGCCGGCTTCTCGGACATCACCGCGTTGCAGTTCGCGCTGTGGCGGGGCGCCCGCCTGGCCGGGGTGCACGGCCCCGGGGCGGCCTGGCGCGACGAGCGGACGCCGCTGCGCTCCGCCGAGTCCCTGCACGCGGCGCTGATGACGACCGAGCCGGTGTCGATCACCGCGGTGCCCACCGAGGAGACCTTCGGCGTACGCGTCCCAGGCCTCGCCACCGGCACCCTGCTCGGCGGCAACCTGTGCATGATCGCCGCGTCGATCGGCACACCGGACCTACCCGACCTGACCGGGGCGGTGCTGTTGATCGAGGACGTGCAGGAACCCCCGTACAAGGTCGACCGGATGCTCACCCACCTGCGTCGGGCCGGCGCGCTGGACGGGCTGGCCGGGGTGGCGGTCGGGCAGTTCACCGACTGCGGTGACGGCTGGGACACCACGATCGTCGACGTGCTCACCGAACGCCTAGGCGGCCTGGGCGTACCCGTCCTCGGCGGCCTCCCGATCGGCCACGGCCCCAACCAGCTCACCGTCCCGGTGGGCACCACAGCAACCCTCGACGCCGAAGCCGGCACCCTGACCGCAACCCCCGCAGTCCACTAACGCGCTCCCGCTCCCGCACCCACCCCACCCCCTCCCCTGCCGCCCACCCCGCCCCCGCCCCGGTGATCAAGAGGTTTGCGTCAAATTCGGGCAGGATTCTGACGCAAACCTCTTGATCAACCAGGGTGGGCGGGGTGGGGGCGGCCGGGGGCGCGGGGTGGGGGTGGGGGTGGGGGTGGGGTGGCAGGGCGCGGGGGGCCGGGGGTTCAGGGGGTTAGGTGGGCTACTGCTCCGGTTTCCAGGGCGGCCCAGACGCCCTCAGGGGTCGCGGTGATGCCGTGGGGTTCGGCGTCGGGGATGGGCAGGTCGTGGCCGTCGATCCGGCCCGTGCCGTCGATGTGACCGATCCGGTTGGCGCCCCACTCGGTGAACCAGGCGCCACCGGCCGGGTCGGCCACGATCGCGTGTGGGCGGGCCGCTCGGTCCGGCAGCGGGAACTCGGTGATCCGGCCGTCCGGGGTGATCCGGCCGAGCTGACCGGCGGCGATCTCCACGAACCAGATCGCGCCGTCGTCGGCGAGGGCGATGCCGACCGGGCCGGCGTTCGCGGTGGGCACCGGATGCAGCGTCACCTGGCCGTCGAGGTCGATCCGGCCGATCGCGTTCGCCTGGTTCAGGGTGAACCAGAGGGCCTGGTCCGGGCCGCTGGTGATCATCGAGGCGTACCCGCCGGTCACCGGCAACGGGAAGGTGTCGACCGTGCCGTCAGTGCCCACCCGGCCGATGGTGTCGGAGGTCATCCCGGCGTACCAGAGCGCGCCGTCGGGGCCGGCCGCGATGCCGCCCGGCCCGGTGCCGGCCGGCAGGGCGATCGTGCTCTGCCCGCCGTCGACGGTGATCCGACCGATCCGGTCGTCACCCGAGCGGGTGAACCAGAGCGCGCCGTCCGACCCCGTGGTGATGATCAACGGGCGACCGCCGGCCGGTTCCAGCGGGTAGGTGCGGACCGCACCGTCCGGCCCAAGGCGGGCGACCCCGCCGGCGTGGACCAGCGTCAGCCACAACGCGCCGTCGGGGCCGGCCGTGATGCCGTACGGGCCGGCGCCCGGCTCGGCGAGTGGAATCTCCCGGATCTCGACGGTCGTCACCAGCTGTGCCCTTCTGTCGGCGGAGGCACCAACCCTGACCGCTGGTCCGGTCGGCACGCCAACCCTGACCGCTGGTCTGGCGGCGACGCAACCGTTTTCGCCGCCCACCGGCCTCGATTATCAGGCCGCTGACAGGTTCGCCATGGGTTGCGCCCAGACTCCTCCGTCACTGTCGGTGACGACAACGCAGGATGATCGAGTCTCTGGAGGACAGCATGTCCCGCACCATCCGTAGGAAGCACCTGCTGGCCGGCCTGGCCACCGCCGGCGTCCTCGGCGTGGGGATCGCCGCCCCGACGATCGCGTTCGCCGCGGACACCCCGACGCCGACCCCGAGCGCCAGCACCGCCCCGGCTCCCGGCGCGAAGGCCGACCGGCAGGGTGAGTTCGCCGAGGCGCTCGCCAAGGAACTGGGCGTTCCCACCGACAAGGTGACGGCCGCGCTGGAGAAGGTCCGCGACCAGCACCGCCCGGCCGACCGGCCGCAGCGCCCGTCCGCCGAGGACCGGCAGGCCGCACTGAAGCAGCGGCTGGACCAGGCGGTCAAGGACGGCAAGCTCACCCAGGAGCAGGCCGACGCCATCACCAAGGCCGTCGAGGCCGGCGTCTTCCCCGGGCCCGGTGGCCACCGCGGCCCGGGCGGTCACTGGGGTACGCCCACCAAGTGACCCGGCCCCGGCAGGCCGGACGCGCGGCCAGCCCGGCTTGATCCACTCCGATTTCATAATGTCGCGGTGTCCGACGCACTCGGACACCGCGACATCCTTAATCCCGAGTCGATCATCAGGCCCGAGCCGCGCCGGGCGGGCCGGGCATCAGGCGGCCCGGGCGATCAGCCCTGCGGGGGCGGGGGCGCGAACACGCCGAGGTGGTTTCCGGCCGGGTCGAGCAGGTGGGCCAGGGTGAGGCCGCTCGGTGCCGTACGTGCCGCCACCAGCACCTTGCCGCCGGCCGCCTCGGCCTGCCGGCAGGTTTCCGCCACGTCGGTGACCTCGGCGTAGAACACCGCGTAGTTCGGTGACGTGCCGTCGGTCGCCCGGATCGCGCCGCCGATCCCGGTGTCGCCACCCGCGCCGGTCACCCGGTAGGACCCGCCGCTGCCTGCGCCCTGCTCCTCGAAGGTCCAGCCGAACAGCTCCCCGTAGAAGCGCTCGGCCTCCTCCGGCCGGTCGGTGCCGATCTCGAACCAGGTGATGGGCGTCGTGGACATCTGCTGCCTCCAGGGTTTGCCGTACCGACCGTTCGGCCGTCGTCTGGAGCAGTCTCTGGGCCGTCCGCGACACCGTCCTGTCGGTGTTTCCGGATCACCCGACGGAGAACCGCTCTCGCAACACCGGATCAGACCAGGCTCAGCGAGCGGACCCGCTCGCGCGGAATGTCCAGGTCGGCCGGGCGCAGCTCGCGGGACACCACGTCGGGCAGCGCCTGGGCGCTGCCGATCCGGTCGGTGCGGAAGCAGCGCAGCTCGTCGCGCAGCCGGCACCAGGCCAGCAGATACCAGTGTCGTGGGTTACCGAGGTAACCCAGCGGCTCGACGTCACGGACCGAGTCGACGCCGGCCCGGTCGGCGTACCTGATGCGCAGCACCCGCCGCGCGGCGACCGCGTCGGCGACGAGAGCCGGGACGGGCGTGGGCGGCCCGTCGCCGACCAGGTGTACGCGGCCGGCGAGGCGGTGCGCCTCGGCGGCGTCGGCGGCCGGCAGCACCGCCATCAGTTTGCGCAGCGCGGTGACGCCCGGGCCGGCGAACGGGGTGCCGGCGAGCCGGCCCAGCGCGACGGCCATCGCGACCGCCTCCGCGGCGGTCAGGTTGACCGGCGGCAGGGTGCGGGCGCGATCCACCACGTAGCCGCCGGTGCGCCCGGGCTCGGCCCAGATCGGCACGCCGGCCTCCTGTAGCGCGCCGATGTCCCGTTCGATGGTGCGGCTGCTCACCTCGAAACGCGCGGCCAACCAGCGGGCACTGCGCGGCCTCGGCGACACCGCCCGCAGCTCCTCGACCAGGGCGTAGAGGCGGTCCGTACGGTTCATGACCGGCACGCTACGGCCGGGGTACGACGCCCTCAGGCGCCTGCCCGCACGGCGACGCGGACGGCCGTCACAGCAACGCGGACAGCCGCCCGCACGGCGACGCGGACGACCGCCTCAGGCGATGCAGGCACAGACGATCAGCGCGGCGCCGAAGTGGGTGGCGGCGCTGACCCGGGCCGCCGGGTGCGGCTCGTCCGAGCAGATGACCTCACCGAGCTTGCCCGGGGTGAGCAGGTCGAGCACGAAGAAGGCCAACGCCATGATGGCCAGCCCGACGATGCCGAAGACCACCGTGGAGGCGAGCCCCCTGCCGAAGTCGCTGTAGCTGGTCAGGATCGCGGTGAACACGATCCCGGCGATGCCGAGCTGGTTGGCGGCCAGCAACAACCCCGCGTTGGCGTTGCGCTGCACCCAGATCAGGTCGCGCAACCGACCGGGCGTGAGCAGGTCGACCAGCACGAAGCCAGCCGCCATGAGCCCCACGCCGACGATCCCGAACACGACGCTCTGCCAAGCACCGCTGAGCAGATCCTCCAGCACCGACTGCCTCCCGACTCTCCGCCCGGAGGGGTACCGGCGCGGTGATCGAGACGATAGCGCCAGCGCGCAAGCGCGTCAGCCCCGCGGTTACAACGCCAGGTAACGCTGCCGCTCGTACGGGGTGACCTCGCGCCGGTACTGCTCCCACTCGGCCCGCTTGTTGCGCAGGAAGAAGTCGAAGACGTGCTCGCCGAGCACCTCGGCGACCAGCTCGGAACCGGCCATCACGTCGATCGCCTCGGCGAGGTTCTCCGGCAGCGCCTCGTATCCCATCGCGCGCCGCTCCGCGCTGGTCAGCGACCAGACGTCGTCCTCGGCGCCCGGCGGCAGCTCGTACCCCTCCTCGATGCCCTTCATGCCGGCGCCGAGCAGCACCGCGAAGGCCAGGTAGGGGTTGGCCGCCGAGTCCAGGGAGCGGACCTCGACGCGGGCCGAGTTGGGCTTGCCGTACGCGGGGACCCGGACCAGCGCGGACCGGTTGAGGTGACCCCAGCAGACGTACGCGGGGCTCTCCGTGATCCGGTCCGGCAGGGCCTGCGGGAAGAGCCGCTTGTACGAGTTGACCCACTGGTTGGTGACCGCGGTGTATTCCCGGGCGTGCACCAGGAGGCCGGCGATGAACGACTTGGCCACCTTGGAGAGCTTCATCGGGTCGCCGCTGTCGTGGAAGGCGTTGCGCTCCCCCTCGAACAGCGACAGGTGGGTGTGCATCCCGCTGCCCGGCTGGTCGGTGAACGGCTTCGGCATGAAGCTGGCCTGCACGCCGGTGGAGAGCGCCACCTCCTTGACCACGTGCCGGAAGGTCATGATGTTGTCGGCGGTGGTCAGCGCGTCGGCGTAGCGCAGGTCGATCTCCTGCTGACCGGGCGCGACCTCGTGGTGGCTGAACTCCACCGAGATGCCGATGCGCTCCAGCGCCAGCACGCCCTGGCGGCGGAAGTCGCGGGCCACCGCGTGCGTGGTGTGCTCGAAGTAGCCGCCGGTGTCGACCGGGGTGGGCACCGAGCCGTCCTGCGGGCCGTTCTCCAGCAGGAAGAACTCGATCTCGGGGTGGGTGTAGAAGGTGAAGCCCTTCTCGGCGGCCTTGGACAGCGCCCGGCGCAGCACGTGCCGGGGGTCGGCCCAGGACGGACCGCCGTCGGGCAGCAGGATGTCGCAGAACATCCGTGCGCTCTCGCCGCTGACGCCGCCCTCGAACGGGAAGACCTGGAAGGTGGTCGGGTCGGGCATGGCGACCATGTCCGATTCGAAGACCCGGGCGAAGCCTTCGATCGCCGAGCCGTCGAAGCCGATGCCCTCCTCGAAGGCCGCCTCCAACTCTGCCGGCGCCACCGAGACGCTCTTGAGCGTGCCCAGCACGTCGGTGAACCACAGCCGGACGAACCGGATGTCCCGCTCTTCCAGCGTGCGGAGGACGAACTCCTGCTGACGGTCCACTTCCCCAACCCCTCGCGACGCTTCTGCTGTCCGCCTTGGCCGGGCTGCCGCCCGACCTGATCGCCCAGTCTTACCGGGCCTGGTTACGCAGACGTTACGCGAACTGCCGCCGGCCGTCCCCTCGCCTCCCGCCCGGCGGACGGGGGCCCGGCCGCCGACGGGCCCGTGCGCCCGCCGCACGGCAGGGGCCTTCGCCGCAGCGTGGCGGCCATCTCGCCGGAGCGTGGGGATTGTCGCGTCGAGGCTGGGGCAAGATGAGGACATGCCCACCCTGCGTCTCGCCCTGTCCCAGGTCAACCCGAGCGTCGGCGACCTCGCCGGCAACGCCGACCTGGTCCGCAGCTGGACTCGCCAGGCCGCCGATGCCGGTGCCCAGCTGGTGCTCTTCCCGGAAATGATGCTCACCGGCTATCCGGTCGAGGACCTGGTCTTCCGGCGCTCCTTCGTGGCCGCGTCCCGGGCCGCCGTGGAACGGCTCGCCGCCGACCTCGCCACGGACGGCCTCGGCGAGGTGCCGGTGGTGGTCGGCTACCTGGACGCCGACGGGCCGCCGCAGGTCAGCGGCGACGCCGAGCCGGGCCGAGGGGCCCGCAACGCCGCCGCGCTGCTGCACGGGGGTGCCGTGGTCGCCCGCTACTTCAAGCACCACCTGCCCAACTACGGGGTCTTCGACGAGGACCGCTACTTCGTCTCCGGCGACGCGCTGACCGTGGTGCGGATCGGCGGCGTGGACGTCGCGCTGACCATCTGCGAGGACCTGTGGCAGGCCGGCGGTCCGTTCGCCGCCGCCCGGCAGGCCGGCGTCGGCCTGGTGGTCAACATCAACGGCTCGCCGTACGAGCTGAACAAGGACGACATCCGGCTGCCGCTGGTCCGCCGCCGGGCCGCCGAGGCGGGCGCCGCCATCGCGTACGTCAACATGATCGGCGGGCAGGACGAGCTGGTCTTCGAAGGCGACTCGATGATCGTGACCGCCGACGGTGAGCTGCTCGCCCGGGCCCCGCAGTTCGTCGAGCACCTGCTCGTGCACGACGTCGAACTGCCGGCGGCCACCGCTGCGACGACCGCGGAGACGGTCGCGGACGACATGCGCATCCTGCACAGCACGCTCGACGGCATTCCGGCCGCGCCGACCGGCCCGGCCGCCACCGGCGGTCTGATCGAGCCGGTGGCCGACGAGGCCGAGGTGTGGCAGGCCCTGGTGCTCGGCCTGCGCGACTACGTCAACAAGAACCGGTTCCCGTCGGTGGTGCTCGGTCTCTCCGGCGGCATCGACTCGGCGGTGGTGGCCGCGTTGGCCGTCGACGCCCTCGGGCCGGACCGGGTGGTCGGGGTGTCGCTGCCCAGCCAGCACTCCTCCGAGCACTCCCGCGAGGACGCCGCCGACCTGGCCAAGCGCACCGGCCTGGACTACCGCGTCGAGCCGATCCAGCCGATGGTGGACGGCTTCCTGGCCAACCTGTCGCTGTCCGGTGTGGCCGTGGAGAACCTCCAGGCCCGGGTGCGTGGCGTGATCCTGATGGCGCTGTCGAACCAGGAGGGCCACCTGGTGCTGACGACCGGCAACAAGAGTGAGCTGGCGGTCGGCTACTCCACGCTGTACGGCGACTCGGTGGGCGGCTTCAACCCGGTCAAGGACGTCTGGAAGACGCTGATCTGGCGGCTCGCGAAGTGGCGCAACCGGGACGCGGCCCGGCGCGGCGAGACCGCTCCGATCCCGGAGAACTCGATCGGCAAGCCGCCGAGCGCCGAGCTGAGCCCGGGCCAACTGGACAGCGACAGCCTGCCCGACTACGACGTACTGGACCCGATCCTGATCGGCTACGTCGACGGTGACCTCGGCCGCGACGGGCTGGTCGAGTCGGGTCACGACCCGGCGGTGGTGGACAAGGTGCTGCGGCTGGTGGATACCGCCGAGTACAAGCGGCGGCAGTCGGCACCGGGCACGAAGATCTCCATGAAGGCGTTCGGCCGGGACCGCCGTCTGCCGATCACCAACCGGTGGCGCGAGCACGGCTGAGGCGTACTCCTCGGGGTGCCGGGTCGGTGGTGCGACCCGGCGCCGCCTCGCCGGGCCACGCGGCGCGGGCCTCGCGGTTTTCGGTGGAGTGACATCTTGCACTGGGCCCTGCCGTCATCCCGTCTCACGGTGCGACGATCGCGGCGGAACCCGGGGACCGCGCAGGCGGCCTCGAGGAAGGGAGACAGAGATGGTGGAGTCCACTCCGAACGAGGTGACCGCGCTGTACGGCGGCCCGGCCACCCGACGGGTCCGCACCCGGGACCTGATCGCCGCGAAGGAGCGCGGTGAGCGGTGGCCGATGCTGACGTCGTACGACCAGTACACGGCGTCGATCTTCGACCAGGCCGGTGTGCCGGTGCTGCTGGTCGGCGACTCGGCCGCGAACAACGTGTTCGGCTACGAGACGACCCTGCCAGTGACCGCCGACGAGCTGCTTCCGCTGGTGCGGGCCGTGGTGCGGGCGACCCGGCAGACGCTGGTCGTCGGTGACCTGCCGTTCGGCTCGTACGAGGAGGGGCCGGCGCAGGCGCTGCGGACCGCCGTCCGGTTCATGAAGGAGGGCGGCTGCCACGCGGTGAAGCTGGAGGGTGGCCGCCGCTGCGCCGAGCAGATCGCCGCGATCGTCGGCGCCGGTATCCCGGTGATGGCGCACATCGGCTTCACCCCGCAGAGCGAGCACACCCTGGGCGGTTACCGCGTGCAGGGCCGGGGCGACGCCGCCGACGAGGTGCTCGCCGACGCGCGGGCGGTGGCGGAGGCGGGGGCGTTCGCGGTGGTGCTGGAGATGGTGCCCGGCGAGGTGGCCAAGCGGATCACCCACGAGCTGCCGATCCCGACGGTGGGCATCGGCGCCGGCCCGGACACCGACGCGCAGGTGCTGGTCTGGCAGGACATGGCCGGCCTGCGGACCGGGAAGACGCCCCGCTTCGTCAAGCGGTACGCGGACCTGGCCGGGGTGCTCACCGACGCCACCCGGCGTTTCGCCGACGAGGTCCGAGGCGGCGAGTTCCCGACGGCCGAGCACACCTTCTAGGAATGCTCACGGCGTGATCCACTCGGGTTTGCCGAAAACGCGGTGTCCCTGACCTCGGGACACCGCGTTTTCACGAAACCGGAGTCGATCACGCCGCCTGCGACGACTCAGAGATCGGTGACGCGGATGCCGGCGTGTGCCTTGTAGCGCTTGTTGATGGCGATCAGGTTCGCGGTGAACGCCTCGATCTGGTGGGCGTTGCGCAACCGGCCGGCGTAGATGCCGCGCATCCCCGGGATCCGGGCGGCGAGCGCGCCGACGATGTCGACCAGCTCGCGGTCCTCGGTGCAGATCAGCACGTCCAGGTCGATCCGGTCGACCTCGGGGTCGGCCAGCAGCGGGGCACTGACGTGGTTGAACGCCGCGCAGACCCGGGAGTCGGGCAGCAACGCGGCGGCCTGCTGCACGGCGCTGCCCTCGGCGACGGTCAGCGCGTACGGGCCCTGCTTGTCGAAACCGAGCGGGTTGACGCAGTCGACGACGATCCGGCCGGCGAGTGGCTCGGCGAGGGCGGCGACGGTGGCAGCGTGCCCGTCCCACGGCACCGCGATGATCACCACGTCGCTGCGTCGGGCCACCTCGTCGTTGGCCGCGCCCGTGACACTGCCGGTGGCCGGCACACCGGGCAGGGCGGCGATCTCGGCGGCGGACTCGGCGGCCCGTTCAGCGGACCGGGAGCCGATCAGCACCGTCTGCCCGGCCCGGGCGAACCGGTAGGCGAGACCTCGCCCCTGATCGCCGGTGCCGCCGATGATGCCGACCGTCAGCCCGGACACGTCGGGCAGCGTGCTCGCGTCGTATGCCATGGCCTCATCCTCGCAAACCGCTCGCTCCGTCAGCAGCGCCGCGCGCTGTGAGAATCCCCGCTGCCGCGAGCGGCCGCACCGGCAGGGACCGGGCCGGGAGCGACCGCACCGCAGGGACCGGGCCGAGGCGGGCAGTCGGCACCGACAGGGACCGGGCCGAGGCGAGCGGCCCGGGTCAGGCCAGCTCGAACAGGACGGTACGGGCCGCCGGGTCGGCGGTGACCAGTCGGACCCGGACCCGTTCGCCCAGTGGCAGTTCGCCGAGGCAGCGGCTGCGCACCGGCGGGGCGTCCAGCGCGACGGTGCCACCGGGCGGTCGGGGCCGGGACCTGCCGTTGGGCGGGGCGTCGACGTCGAGGACGGCCGCGTCGAAGGTCTCACCCACCCGGTGCTCCAACACCGCCGCCTCGGCCAGCTCGACGGCACCGCGGGTGGCCGCCGAGGCGGTCCGGTCGGTGCTGGCCATCACCTCGGGCAGTCGGGGCAGCGCGGCACGGGCCCAGTCGGGCACCGGCTGGCCCGCGTGCAGGGCCAGGCAGACCTCCGTGGCGTACCGGTCGGCCAGGCGTCGCAACGGCGCCGTCACGTGGGCGTACGTGGCTGCCACGCCACCGTGCTCCGGTTGCTCCGGCACCGTCCCGTCGAAGGCGGTGTACGCGGCACCGCGCATCAGCTCGGCCGCCTGGTCGATGAACGCGGCGGCACGCGGCTGGGAGGCGTCCAGACCGGCGATCACCTGACCCGGGCCCACATCGTCGGGCCAGTGCACGCCCAGCGGCGCGGCGGCGGCCCGCAGCCGCTGCACGGCCTCCGGTTTCGGCGCGGGCATCGTCCGCAGCAACCCGACCCGGCCGGCCAGCATGATGTCGGCGGCAGCCATGCCGGTGAGCAGGGAGATCTGGGCGTTGTACTCCTCCATCGGCGCCGGCGCGCGCAGCACCAGCCGCCAACCCTCGCCGTCGGGCTCCAGATCCTGCTCGGGCAGCGGCAGGTTGATCGCGCCCCGGCGCAACCCTCGGGCCGTCAGCCGGTCACCGATCTCGGGCAGCAGCGCGATCGGCTCGGGCAGCCGCCCGGCGTCGGCCGCCGCCTGCACCCCGACGTAGTCGAGTTTGGCCCGGCTGCGGACCAGGGCGCGTTCCAGCTCGACGGCCACGGTGCCGCCGTCGGCGTCCAGGTCGATGGTCCACACCACCGCGGCCCGGTCGTCGTCGGGCAGCAGGCTGGCTGCGCCCTCGCTGAGCGTGTGCGGGTGCAGCGGCACGTTCCCGTCGGGCAGGTAGATGGTCTGCCCGCGCCGCCAGGTCTCCGCCTCCAGAGCGCCGCCCGGGGTGACGTGGGAGGCGACGTCGGCGATCGCGTACCGCACCCGGTAACCGCCACCCGGGCGGCGGGAGAGGTGCATCGCCTGGTCCAGGTCGCGGGAGGTGGCCGGGTCGACGGTGACGAACGGTACGTCGGTGCGGTCGACGGGCGGTCGCGGCGGAGCGCCGGCCGCCTCGTCGGCCTCACGTTGGG
Source organism: Micromonospora cabrerizensis (assembly GCF_022230955.1). Lineage (GTDB taxonomy): Bacteria > Actinomycetota > Actinomycetes > Mycobacteriales > Micromonosporaceae > Micromonospora > Micromonospora cabrerizensis. The sequence goes on along the minus strand of NZ_JAKKFI010000084.1, from coordinate 132,065 downwards.
CGTCGGCCGGAAACTCCCCGGGCAGGCCGAGTTCGCGGCGCAGCGCGCCGAAGTCAATGCGGGGCGCGAGTACGCGTCGGATGACCACGGGTCAATCCTGACAGCGTCGCCGGTGATCCGCTTCCGGTGACCGGCCGAGATATCTCCCCCGGGTGAGCGGGGTCGACCTGCGCTCAGCCGGTCGCCTTCCGGGCAGCGCTGCGCGGGCTCCGGGGGGCGGTGGCGCGGGCGGCGGCAGGGCGGGCCGGTGACGTGCGGGCGGTCACCTTGCGGGCCGGGGCCTTGGCCGCGACGGTCTTCTTCGCCGGAGCCTTCTTCGCCGCCGCCTTGCGCGCGGTGGTCGACGAGGTGCCCGTCACCTTCGCGGCCGGGGCCTTCTTCGCCGGGGCCTTGCGAGCGCCGCCGCCGGGACCGGTCGACGCGGTCTTCTTCGCCGGAGCCTTCTTGGCGGCCGTCTTCGTCGCCGCCGTCCGCTTCGCCGCGGTCTTCTTGACGGCGGATGCCTTGGTCGCGGCCTTACGCGCCGGTGCCTTCGCCGCGGCGGTGGTCTTCTTCGCCGTCGAGGTGGTGGTCTTCTTCGCAGCGCTCACGGTCTTCTTCGCGGCGCTGGTGGTCTTCTTCGCGGTGCCCGCGGTCTTCTTCGCCGTACCCGTCGTCTTCTTCGCGGCGGCGGTGGTCTTGCGCGTCGCGGAGGCCGGGGCCCGCGTCGCCGCGACCGTGGTCGAGCGGGTGGTGGTCTTCTTCGCGGGGGCCTTCTTGGCCGTGGTGGTGGCCTTGGTCGTCGCCTTGGTCGTCGCCTTCTTCGCGGGAGCCTTCGTGGCCGCCGTGGTGGTCTTCTTCGCCGGGGCACGTCCCGCGCCGCCGGCGGCCTTCCTCGCCGGGGCCTTCGCCGCCTTCGCACCCGCGGTGGACTTGCGGACGGGGGTGGTCCGGCTCGCCGCCGTGTTGCGCTCCGCCGCGGCGGTCTTCTTCGCGGTGGTGCGTCGGGCGGCCGGGCGGGTGGTGGCCTGCTGTGCTTCGGCCATCGTGGTTCCCTCCTTGGGGACGTGCTCTCGCGTGCGTCCTCGCGGAGCACGAAATACCTCGGCACGGGCCGTCCCGCGCCGCCTACTTGTCCTCCCCGGCCCAACGAGCGTCCTCGGCATCCCACGCCTCGTTCCGCTCCTGCACGCGTTGCAGGGCGTTCTCCGCGTCGGCCGCCGAGTTGTACGGGCCGAGAACGTGCTTCGCCGGACACACGTCGGCGTCCGTCTCGACCCGGTGATGCCGGGTGCACCAGTAGAACTGCCCACCACGTTCGCTGTCGCTCATGGGAATCACTGTGCACCGCGAACCGGCAGGCCGCCACCGGATCGCACAAGTCGCCGACCCTCTCCACAGTAGATATGCATGGGGTTCGTCGGGCCGGAATGGCGAAACGCGTGGGACTGGAACACCAGAAGATGCGCAGGTGAGCCTCGCTGTGTGGGCGCGCCTATGATCGCCGGATGGCGACACCGGACTACATCGTGGCGATGCGCGAGCACGTCGGCCACGACCTGCTCTGGCTGCCCAGCGTCAGCGCGGTGATCCGCAACGACGCCGGGGAGCTGCTGCTCGGCCAGCGTTCCGACGACGGGCGCTGGTCGGTGATCAGCGGGTTCGTCGAGCCGGGCGAACAGCCGGCGACCGCGCTGGTCCGCGAGGTGCGGGAGGAGACGGGTCTGGACGTCGCGCCGGTGCGGATGTCCAGCGCCGTGTCGCACCCGCACACGTACCCCAACGGGGACCAGTGCGAATACCTGAACCTGGGCTTCCTGTGCCGGGTGGTGGCCGGCACCGCCCGGGTCAACGACGACGAGTCGCTGGCCGTGCGGTGGTTCGGATTGGACCGGCTGCCCGAGCTGGACAAGCACGCCCTGCTGGTCATCGCCTACGCCCTGCGCGACAACAAGTCGACCGGTTACCTGGAGCCGGGCATGACGTGGGACGACGTTCCCGACTGAGCTACGCGGTCAGACCGACGACGGGGTCGGGGTCGGGGCTGGCGTTGGCGCGAGTGCCACCGGCTCGGCGGGGGTCGACCGCGCCGCCCGGATGGTGTACGCGAGCGCGTACGGCGTGCAGGCCAGGTAGAGCATTGGTTCGATCGGCACCCGGTTGCTGATGATTCCAAAGATCTCCCATGGAATCGCGGGTCCGGGTAGGCCGACGTTCCAGTCCGTCCAGGCGGCGAGGAGCCACAGCGGCGCGGAGATCCGGTCGATGCTCTCCACCGGCGTCGGACCGATGACCGGGCCAGCGCGATAGCCCGCCGAGATCGCGTCGACCACGGCGAGAATCATCGCGAGGTCGGCGGCGGCGAGTGCGCCGAGGACGCCCACCGCCCAGGCCACGCGGAGGCGATGCCGAGCGGCGAGGCTTGCCGCGGCCCAGAGGGCCAGCGTCAGACCGGCCAACCAGAGCAGCAGACCGGGCAGGGTGGAAGCCAGGTCGTCCGGATAGAGGACGTACAGGAGAGCGACCGTGGCCGCCCCGATGGGGAGCACCACGCCGAGCGTGATGTGTACCGGGCCGTCGAGTGCGGTCTGCCGAGCCCAGCGCGCGGCGAACACCGCCAGCAGCAGCCCCAACCCGACGGTGAACGCCGCCCAGAGCGGCCTCTGCGCCCGATCCGACCAGCTCTCGGCCAACACGCGCTGGATCGGGTACAGGGCGTACGCACTGACGAGCACGATCCCGACGCAGGCGATCGGGGACAGCAGCAACGCCGCCACGGTACGGCCGACCCGACCGCGCACCAGGCGGCGGTCGACGATCGGGGCGCCGGCCCGACTGACCGCCAGGCTGACCGCGAAGCCGAGCATCTTCGTCCGGCGACCGCTCGCGGCGAGCACGTGCAGCTCGGCGGCCCACTCGCGGCGCAGGTCGTCGCGGACGTCGGTTGGCCAGCGGCGCGCGGCCAGCTCCAGCAGCAGCTCGGCGGCCCGGCGGGTCACCATGCTGGCGCTCCGGTGGGCTCGGTGCCGCCCCACGAGGGACGATCGTCGGGGATCGCGGCGCGCAGGTCGGCGAGCGCCTGACGGGCCTGCGTCACCCCGACAGCGGTGAGCCGGTAGTAGCGGCGGGCCGGCCGGCCGGCCGCGACGGGGTCGATCGTCTCCCAGTCGGATTCCAGCCAGCCGGCCGCGCTCAGCCGGTGCAGCACCGGATAGAGGGTGCCGCTGGGCAGGCCGGTCAATCGCATCAGGTCCAGCCCGTAGCGCTGCGCGTCGGGCTCGGCGAGCAGTGCCGCGAGCACCTTCGCGACCGGAATGGTGATCCGCATCCGACCACTGTATCGGAACTCTACATAGGGTGGGGACTGCGACCACTTCGGCGTACTCGCGGATCTACGGCGGCCCGACCACCCGCCCGGTCAGTGGCGGTGAACGGCGGGTGCCGGGTCGACGGGCGCACCGCCGACCCGGCACCGCGAGTCAGGACGCGGCCCGCTCCACCGGGATCCACAGCTCGGCGTCCGCCTCGGTGCCGTCCGCGGACACCCGGACCCGGGAGATCTCCGGTCCAGGTCGGCTGCGGTACGGGTTGGACGGAAACCACTGGGTGAACACGTCACGCCACAGGTGCTGCACCGCCTGCGGGAACGCCCCGGAGGTGGTGAACACCGCCCACGTCCCGGCCTGCACCGGCAGCGCGTCCAGGTCCTCCGGTGGCACGGCACCGGTCACCACACCGTGCCAGTAGTCCAACTCGGTGCCCTCCTCCCGGCGGTCGGCGAGGTTGTCGCTGACGTTGACGATCCCGGCCGGCTCCTGATCGGAGAGCGACTCGATCCATGCGGTCGTCTCCTTGTCGATGCTGCGGATGAACGCGACGATTGCCGGGTTCATCCCCTCGTGCACCAGCGGGACCCGGGCCTTGCGCCCCACCAGCGCGAACGCGTCCTTGCTGACGATTCGGTACTCCATGCTGCCGCTCCCTTCGACGGTGAGTCGGAAGGACATCCGGGGCTGGGCACGCAGCGCTGCCCCCGTACGCCGAGCCTCTCCGGGCCCCACGCCGTGCACGGCGTGGAACGCCCGGGCGAACGCCTCGGCAGACCCGTAGCCGTAGTGCACCGCGACGTCGAGCAACGTCCGCTCCCCCGCCAGCACGTCCGCGCCGGCAACGGTGAGCCGACGCCGGCGGATGTACTCCGACAGCGGCATCCCGGCCAGCGCGGAGAACAGCCGCCGGAAGTGGTACTCCGACGTCAGCGCGATCCGCGCCAGCTCAGCCACCTCGATCCGCTGGTCGAGGTGCCGCTCGATGTACGTCATGGCCTCGTTGAGCCGATCCAGCACCCGGATCTCCTTCCCTGTCGAGTACCGACGCTAGGTCGCGGGCTCGGTGGCCCACCCGACATCCGGTGCCCGCATCGGTCGGGTGGGATCGCACCGATCGCCGTGTCGTAGCCTGGCGGACTTCGCTTCCACCGGAGGTCGACGTGGCCGAGTATCCGCAGGACGTCGTACAGCGCTTCCACGGCACCCCCGAACAGGTCGGGGCCGGCCTGGTCGGCGACCCACCACGGACGTGGGAGTCCGTCGTCATCGAGGAGTACGACCCGGCCTGGGCGCAGCGGTTCATCACCGTCCGCTCGGCGCTCACCGAGGCGCTGGGCGCCCTGATCATCGGGGTGGAACACGTCGGGTCCACGGCGGTGCCGGGGCTCGCGGCCAAGCCCGTCATCGACATCGACCTCGTCGTCGAGGACACCGCCGAGGAGTCCGGATATCTCCCCGCCCTGGAACGGCTCGATTACCGGCTCGTCCTGCGGGAGCCCTGGTGGCACGGGCACCGGATGCTGCTCAGCCCCGCCGAGGACGTCAACCTGCACGTCTGGCCGCAGGGTGCGCCGGAACCCGTCCGGCACCGGCTGTTCCGCGACTGGCTGCGCTCGCATCCCCACGACCGGGAGCTCTACGCCGCGACCAAGCGGCGCCTCGCGCGGGACACCGCGCACCGATCCCGTGATTACAGCCTGGCGAAGAACGACGTCATCGACGAGATCTATGGGCGCATCTTCGCCGCCTGAGGCCAGCCTGGCTGGTGGTCACGCATAGATCTTGGACAGTTTCCGTTATTAGCTAACGGAAACTGTCCAAGATTCGGCCGTAGGCCGGGGACGTGAGTCTGCCAGTGACCATCCGGATTCGTCAGGAACAGTCGAAGCGGTAGTCGAACGGTCTGGTGGGGCAGGCGGTGCAGACGAAGAGGTAGATCCCGCCGACGTCGCCCAGCATGAGGCCACTCGGGTTCTGGATCGTCCGCCACGAGTGATCGTCGCCGGCGTCCCATCCCCAACCGGCCATCGCCGGACGATCCTCTACCGGAATCCACCGCTTTTCGTCACCGCGGCCGAACTCCCAGCTGGCGACCGTCAGCAGATGGTTCATGCGCGAGCCGCACTCGCAGACCGGCCAGTCCGGAGACTGGGTCCATCCGGGGTAGCCGCCGACCTTGATCCCCGAGGCGACCGCCAGATCGGTTTCGTACTCCCAACCGGTCTCCTGCGCGACCTGCCTCATCGTGCCCTCGATCTGCGGCCACACGGCATCCGGGAGGTCCCAACCCGGGTACTCGGTGACCCGCTCCGGGTCGAGCACGCACGGGTTGGGGACGTGCGCCGGATCTGACTCCACATCCGGGGTGGTGTGCACGCCGCCGATCGTAGGAGGCGCGCAATCAGCGTGTTCAGCGCGGCGGCTGCTGCATGATCCAGGTGGGCACCGGTTCCGACAGGAAGCCCAGCACCTCCCAGCCGGCACGGCGGTACAGCTCGACGTTGGCCGGTTTGCTGGTCTCCAGGATCGCCGGCAGACCGTCGGCGGCGGCGCGATCCAGCCCGGCGCGCATGACGGCGCGACCCCAACCGCGGCCCGCATTATCGGGGTGGGTGCCCAGGACCCCGAGGTACCAGAACGGGAACGCGGGCAGGGCGGCGTGCAGAGCATCGTCGTAGCCCTGGACGCGGGCCTGAACGTCAGCGGGGTATCGGGCTTCCGCCGGCGTCTCGTGGCCGGCCGCCGGCGTCTCGACCGGTGGCTCCCAGATGGCGACCGACGCTCCCCCACCGGTCGTCCAGATCGACGAGCGGTGCACCCGCTTGTCGAAGAGGTTGCCGAAGAAGGCGGCGGCGTAGCGCGGATAGGTTTCCTCGTCGGGGAACAGGTGCCGCAGGATGGGATCCTTGACGAACGCGGCGACCAGCGTGTCGACCACTGCCGGACGGTCCGCTGGGGTGGCGATGGTGATCTCGGGCGCTGTCACAGCAGTCGACACTATCCGGAAAGGCGCCTTGACCCTGACACCGTGGCGGACCGGAGACTGGCCCCATGGACCTCGATGACTACCGGAACCACTCCCCCTACAGCGACCCCGGTCGGCACGGCGGGCTTCTCGACGCCGTGGCGACCGACATTCCCACAGTGGCGGCGACCGCCCGCAACGTGATCGTCCACTACCGGGCCGGCGGGGTTGACCTGCCCACCGACCGGCTCGATGAGGTCAACTGCCGCTGGGTGGACCGCATCCTGGACACGGACCAGGCCCGTTTTCCCCTGCCACTCACCGCTGAGCGCCCGGCCGTCGACCGGGTGGCCGGCTGCTGCCGGGACCACACGTTGCTCTCGGTGGCGGTGCTGCGCCAACACGGCGTTCCCAGCCGCAGCCGGGTCGGGTTCGCCTCCTACTTCACGCCCGGCTGGCACCACGATCACGTCCTGTTGGAGTACTGGAACGGCCACCGCTGGGTCTGGGCCGACCCGGAGATCGACCCGGCCGGCGACCGGCGGTTCGACGGCTACGACATCGACCCGACGGCCGGGCTCTTCGACTCGGCAGCACGGGTGTGGTCGGCGTACCGGGCCGGGGCGATCGACCCCGACGTCTACGGCGTGGCCCCGGAATCGCCGATCCGCGGTGCCTGGTTCATCCACGACTACGTCATCCAGGAGCTGGCTCACCGGCAGAAGGACGAGCTTTTGCTGTGGGACAGCTTCGGCGCGATGACCGACGACCTCACCGACGCCGACCTCACGCTCGCCGACGAGATCGCCGCCCTGCTGCTCGCCGCCGACGACGGCGACGAGGGCGCGGAGAAGGCGCTCACCGACCGGTACGCGACGGACAGCCGCCTGCGTCCCGGCGCTCAGGTGCGGAGTTTCTCACCGGTCTCCGACACGGTGAGCACCGTCGATCTGCGCCTCAGCCGAACGTGAAGGCGTACGCCTGGGCGCCAGGTTCGTCGAACGTGACCTCCAGGGTCCGCTCCCGGACCGCGCCGTCCTGGCGGACGAGCTGGTAGAGGCGGCCGTCCTGGAGCACGCCGTTGCCGGCCTCGTCGACGTCGACGCCGTGTGACGGGCCGGGAGCGTCGCCGTCGAGGAGCACCCGGAAGGGGATCGACCGTCCCGTCCCGGGGGCCAGCACGAGATGCGCGTCGCGGGCGTGGAACCGGAAGGCGATGCTGCCGCCGGCCCGATCGACCACGACGCTCTCCGACCCGATCGTCCACTCGCCCGCCAGTGCCCACTGGTTGAGGCCCAGGCTCTCCGGCAGCTCGTAGGCGCGGCGTTCGTCGAGCGCGGGGCCGTTCGGCGACGCGAAGTGCTCGCCGCGACTGAACCCGAGGTACGTCTCGGGCGTCCGCAGGTCACCCCAGTCGGCTTCCGCCTCCGGGCCGAGACCCCGCACGGGTACGGGGTCGCGCTCGATGCCGAGCAGTTGCTGGAGAACCTGCTCGGACTGGTCGTAGCGCCCCTCACCGAAGTGCTCGTCGCGGATGACGCCGTCGGTGTCGACGAAGTACAGCGCGGGCCAGTACTGGTTGCCGAGGGCGCGCCAGATCGCGTAGTCGTTGTCGACCGCGACCGGGTAGTCGATCGATCGCGCCGCGACCGCCCGGCGCACCCCGTCGACCTCGTGCTCGAACGAGAACTCCGGCGTGTGCACGCCGACGACGACCAGCCCGTCGTCGCGGTAGGCCTGCGACCAGGCCCGCACGTACGGCTCCTGGCGCAGCCAGTTGATGCAGGTCAGCGTCCAGAAGTTCACCAGCACGACGCGCCCGCGCAGGTCGGCGGGGCCGAGTGGCCCGGAGTTGAGCCACTCGGCCGCCCCGTTCAGCGGGGGCAGGTGCACGGCCATCTAGCGAAGCGACCGGAAGGCGGTGCGAAGCTCCTCCGAGAAGATCTTCGGCTGTTCCCAGGCCGCGAAGTGCCCACCCACGTCGAGCTTGTTGTAGTAGACGAGGTTCGAGTACGCCTGCTCGGCCCAGCTCTGCGGCGCCTCGTACAGCTCGTCGGGAAAGACGCTCACGGCGACCGGGACCTTGACGCCCTTGGCGGCGAAGAACGACAGCTTGTTCTCCGCGTACAGCCGGGACGCGGAGACCGCGGTGTTCGTCAGCCAGTAGAGCGAGATGTTGTCCAGGATGTCGTCGCGGGTGAGGCCGGCCTTGGCCCCGTCGAAGACCTGCGCGATCAGGGCCAGGCTCTTCGCGTCGTGGTCGAGCAGGAAGGACGCCAGGCCGACCGGGGAGTCCGCCAGCCCGGTCAGCGTCTGCGGACGCGTCGCCATCATGAGGGCGTACGCGACGTGCTTCCAGACGTAGTTGACCTCCTCGGCCGCACGCATCTCGTCAGCGGAAAGACCGGACGGCAGCGAGCCCATGGCGTTGTTCGCGCCGGTGGTGTCGCCCTGGAACAACAGGTCGATCTCGGGTGGGACCGCACCGGGCATGTTGGTGTGGATGCCGAGCAGTTCCGCAGGCGCCTGGAGGCCCATCTGGTCCACGATGACCGCGCCCCAGTCGCCGCCCTGCGCGACGAACCGGTTGTAGCCGAGTCGCTTCATCAGCTCGGTCCAGGCGGTCGCGATCTTCTGCGGGTTCCAGCCCGACTCGGTCGGTTTGCCGGAGAAGCCGTGGCCGGGCAGCGAGGGAATCACCAGGTGGAAGGCGTCCGACGCGCTGCCGCCGTGCGCCGTGGGATCGGTCAACGGCTCGATGATCTTCATCTGCTCGATCACCGACCCGGGCCACCCGTGGGTGACGATGAGCGGCAGCGCGTCCTCGTGCTTCGAGCGCACGTGGATGAAGTGGATGTCGACGCCGTCGATGGCGGTCATGAACTGCGGCACGGAGTTCATTCGTGCCTCGACCTTGCGCCAGTCGTACTCCTTTTCCCAATAGCGGGCGACGGCCTGGATCGTTGCGAGTGGCACGCCCTGCGACTGGTCGTCAACCGTTTCCTTGTCCGGCCAGCGGGTGGCCGCGATGCGCCGTTTCAGGTCGTCCAGGTCCGCCTGGGGAATGTCGACCGAGAACGGCCGAATCTCGGTCGTGCCCGGACGGGTCTTGGTTTTGACAGCCATGCGTGTTCCTCTCCGTCTAGGTTTGCGCCTCGCGAGGGGAATCATGGGGTGAAGGCACTGCCCGGACCTGTGCGCCAATTCGAGATGGGCACGCCGCCGCCATATCTCGGAGCCTAGAACGCCGCGCCCCGGGCTCGTGGCGATACGAGCAGTCCCTCACTGGCCCTGCCCGGGCGCGGCGACCGCCTGCTCGGCGGCTCGGCTGATCTGCTCCCAGCCCGCCCAGGTGTCCATCCGTCGGCGGGAGACGTCGAACGCCAGGTCGTACACCATGCTCCCGAGCAGGAGCCGCAGCGGAGGGTCGTCGCTGTCGACCAGACGCAGCAACGCCTCGGCGGCCAGCCGAGGCTCGCTGTCGATCGATCCTTCCGCCCACTGTCGTTCCAGTTCGGCGCGCAGCGGCGCGTAGGCCTCCATCGGGGTGGTGGCGGTCAGACTGGTGTAGAGGTCGGTCCAGTAACCGCCCGGCTGCACGATGCTGAGCTTGATGTCGAAGGCCGCCGCCTCCATTGCCAATGCCTCGCTCATGCCTTCCAGGGCGAATTTGCTGGCGCTGTACATGCCGGTGCTCGGAAAGCCGCCGAGCGCGGCGATGCTGGACACCTGCACGATGTGGCCGGACCGTTGGGCGCGCAGATGCGGCAGCACGGCCTGACTGACCCACAGTGCGCCGAAGAGGTTGACCTCGAACTGGGCTCGCGCCTGCGCCTCGGTGAACTCCTCGACCATTCCCATGGACAGGGTGCCGGCGTTGTTGACGACGATGTCGAGCTGCCCGAAGTGCTCGACGGCGGTGGCCACGGCGGCGAAGACCGCGGCCCGGTCGGTCACGTCGAGGGTCAGGGTGAGCAGCCGGTCGCCGTGCCGCTCGTCGAAGTCGTCCCGGGCGATGGTCCGGGCGGCGGCGACCACCCGGTCACCACGGTCGAGCGCGGCGTCGGTGAAGGCACGGCCCAGGCCGCGGCTGGCGCCGGTGATGAACCAGGTACGCATGTCGGATCTCCACTTCCGTTGAACGAGACGAGACGGTCCGTCTCGTCATGAGGAGGAGATTAGGCCGCCTCGCTGTCGCCGTCAAGACGAGACGGTCCGTCTCGTCGCTGATATCGTGGTGCCCCATGACCCCCAACACGGCCCGCCGGCGAGAGACCTCCCGACGCGCCATCCTCACCGCGGCCTTCGACCTGCTCCAGGAGATCGGGTACGCGAAGGTCAGCATCGAGGGCATCGCCGCGCGCGCCGGCGTCGGCAAACAGACCATCTACCGCTGGTGGCCGTCCAAGGGCGCGGTCATCTTCGACGCCTTCCTCCTGCTCAGCGAGGCCAGCGAGGGCGGTCCGCCGATGCTGCCGGACACCGGCGACCTGGCCGCCGACCTGACCCTGGTGCTCCGCGCCACGGTCGAGGAGATGAACGATCCCCGGTACGAGCAACCCATGCGCGCGCTGGCCACCGAGATCGCGCTCGACCCCGAGCTGGCGGCGGCCTACGCCGAACGTCTGGACGGGCCGCTGAAGGAGGCCAAGCGGCAGCGCCTGCGCAGCGCCCAGCAGGCCGGGCAACTCGCCGAGGACGTCGACCTCGACGTGGCGGTGGACCTGATCTGGGGACCGTTGTTCAGCCGATGGCTGCAACGCAGCGGGCCGCTCACCGCCGCGTACGCCGACCTCGTCGTCACCACCGCCCTCGACGGCTTGCGCCCCCGCCGGCCTGTTTGATCCACTCGACTTCCGTGAAACCGGTCCATCCCGGGCCACCGGACACCCCGCTTTCCTTGTAGCCGAGTGGATCTGGTTGCACCGCGGCGAGCCGGTGCGGCAACATCAGGCGCCGTGGCGGCACCAGGTACGGACCCCGAGAACGACACCAACGGCACCCTCCGGGCGCGTCGGCGGGTCCGGCACTGGTTGGCCGGTGCCGGGGTCACCGCCCTGGCCGCCGTACTCGGCATCACCCTCGCCGTACGCGGTGGTGCCACCCCGGCCTGCGCCGCGCCACCGACCGGCAGCACCGTCCACAAGGCAAAAGCCAGCTTCTACGATGCCGGCCGCTCGGGCGGCAACTGCTCCTTCCCGAGCCCACCGGCGGATCGGCTCTACGTGGCCCTCGGCTCGTCGGCGTACTCCGGGTCCGCGGCCTGCGGCAGCTACCTGGACGTGACCGGCCCGCAGGGCACCGTCCGGGTCATGGTCATGGACCGGTGCGGCGGGTGCGGGTCCGGCAAGATCGACCTGTCCGACGAGGCGTTCGCCAAGATCGCCGACCGGTCGCAGGGCATCGCGCAGGTGACGTACCGGGCGGTGGTGAACCCGCCGCTCGACGGCGGCCTCACCTTTCGGATGAAGGGCGGCGCCTCGCGGTACTGGTTCGCGGTGCAGGTCGGCAACCACGGCAACCCACTCCGCTCGGTCGAGGCCAAGGGGCCCGGCGGCGGCTTCCGCAAGGCAGCCCGCCAGAGCGACAACCACTGGACCGTCGAGGGCGGGCTCGGCCCCGGGCCCTACAGCATCAGGGTCACCGACGTGTACGGACGCCAGGCGACCGCCACCACCATCCGGATGGTCACGAAGCAGGTCCAACGCAGCACGGCCACCCTCGCCAGCGCCTCCCCCACGCCCAGCAGCCCACCCACGGCCCCGCCGACCCCCAGTGCGACGCCCTCGCCGACCCCGACCGAATCGGTCGCACCGACCGTCGAAGCGCTCGCCGGTGCCGCTCCGCTCAACGCCCCCCGCTGCTGACCCGCCCTGCGCCTGGAAGCCTTCAGCGGAACATCCGTTTCACCGACGGCTCTCACTGCCGGGTACCTCTGAGCTGGTAACCCCTCGGCGAAAGAGAGAAGGGACACCCTCCACGGTCCGTTGACATGCGTTTTGGTCGAGTGACAGCGTTGTCATCGACTCATTTCCTCCATATGAGACGAGGAGCGCATCTTGCTCTATCGGAACTCACCCCGTCGCAGCGCGACAGCAGCCGCCGCCGTCGGCATCCTCATCACGGGGCTGGCGCTCGCTCCGTCCGCGCCGGCCCAGGCCAGCCGCCACCAGGCAAAAGACGCAGCCGCACGGTCGGGCGGCGCACGTTTCGAAGTGCTGTCTCCGACCCTGATCCGTACCGAGTACCAGAAGGACGGCAGGTTCACCGACGCCGCCACGTTCAACGCCGTCGGGCGCGACGATTTCCCCCGTACGCGTTTCACGAAGCACGTCGACCACGGCTGGCTCACCCTCGACACCGGCGCGATGACGCTGCGATACCGGGTCGGCTCGGGCGCGTTCACCGCCGACAACCTCACCGTGCAGCTCAAGGCCGGCCAGCAGACCGTGCAGGGCCAACCCTGGGCCGGCCACACCGCCCCGGCCTGCGCGTTCGGCGCGCTCTGCGAGGCCGAATCGCTGCAACTGGCCGGTCCGGGCGTGGCCACCGACCACCAGGGATTCACCGGACGCGGCTTCGCGGCCGGTTTCTCCTCGTCCGGCGACTCGGTCACGTTCGCGCTGGACGCCCCGGAAGGCGGCACGAAGCAGCTCAGCGTCCGCTACGCCAACAGCACCGGCGGCGACGGCCAGAACGTGGACCGCACCCTGACGGTTCAGGTCGACGGCGACGCCGGCCACACGCTGACGCTGCCGCCCACCGCGAACTGGGACACCTGGGGCACGGCCAGCGTGCCGGTCGACCTCACCGCGGGCCGGCACGAGATCAGCGTCGTGCGGGGCGCCAACGACTCCGGCAACGTGAACGTCGACAGCCTCGCGGTGGTCAACCCGGGTGATCCGTTCCCCGCGCCGACCCCGCCCCAGCCGCAACCCCTGCGGTTCGGCACGCTGGGAGAGGCCGAGACCGGCGCGCTGACCGGCGGCGCGAGGCCCGCGAACGACCACAACGGCGCATCCGGTACGGGATTCCTGGCCGGACTGGAAAGCACCACGTCCGCCGACACGCTCACCGTGACGGATGTTCCGTCCGCCGGTGACTACCAGGTGCAGATCCGCTACGCCAACGGCCAGGCCGGCGCCCAGCCGAGCCAGGCGCGCACCATGTCCGTCACCGCGGGCACGGCGACGCCGGTCACGGCGACCCTTCCGCCGACCAGCGGGTGGGACTACTGGAACACCGTTTCCGTCCCGGTCCACCTCGACCGCGGCACCAACACCGTGACGCTGGGGTGCCCCACCGACGCCAGCTGCAACGTCAACGTGGACACGGTCGCCGTCACGAGCAAGGCATCCCCGCTGCTGGCCCCGCACGCACCGCTCGGCGGCTACCGCCGGGGCCTGGACGGCGTCACCGGTTCCGCCCTCACCGCTCCGGGATTGCTCTACCAGGACGGCTGGTACCTGCTCGACGACTCGGCCTCCGCCCTGAGCGACACCAAGCCCCGGCCGGCCGCCGAACAGGACGGCTACGTCTTCGCGTACGGGCAGGACTTCACCCGTGCTCTGCGGGACCTGTCGACCCTGACCGGGCCCACGAAGCTGCTGCCGAAGTGGGCGTACGGGGTGTGGTACTCCGAGTACTACGACCGCACCGCCACCGAGTTCCAGGACCTGGTGTCCCGGGCCAAGGCCGAGGGTGTGCCGCTGGATGTGCTCGTCCTCGACACCGACGTCAAGGCCCCGGACAAGTGGAACGGCTGGAGCATCGACCCCACCCGCATTCCCGACCCGAAGGCGTTCTTCGAGTGGGCCAGGAAGCAGGGCCTGCACACCGGCATCAACATCCACCCGAGCATCCTCGGCTCGGATCCGAAGTTCGCGCAGGCGCAGGCCACCGCGAAGGGCAAGCTCCAGCGCGTCGGCTGCAACGGCGGTCCCGACTGCTACGCGTTCGACTTCGGCGATCCGGACCAGCTCAAGGCGTACATGCAGCTCCACGACGGGATGATCCCGAAGGGCAGCAAGGGCCCGGACCTCTGGTGGCTGGACTGGTGCTGCGACAACACGAAGTCCTCGCTCGCCGGGGTGACCGCGGACGCGTGGATCAACCAGCAGTACGCCGACAAGACCGGCTTCGCGTTCTCCCGGGCGTACGGCTCGTTGCAGGCCGGCGGCTACAGCAGCCCGACCCCGGTGTCGACCGGGCCATGGGCCGACAAGCGCACCACGCTGCACTTCACGGGCGACACCACCTCGGACTGGCAGACCCTTCAGATGGAGGTCGGCTACACGCCGGGCGAGTCCGCCGCGACCGGGCTGGCCGCGGTCAGCCACGACATCGGCGGGCACACCGGCGGCCTCCAGGAGCCGGGCAGCGAACCAGGCAGCACCAAGCTGCCTGACGACCTCTACGCCCGGTGGGTGCAGTTCGGCACGTTCCAACCGATCGACCGGCTGCACTCCAACCACAGCGACCGGCTGCCCTGGCAGTACGGCCCGGAGGCCAACGCGTCGGCCAAGAAGTTCCTGAACCTGCGGAAGGAACTGCTGCCGTACACCTACGCCGCCGCCAAGGAGGCCACCCGCACGGGTACGCCCATCGTCCGCTCGATGTACCTGGCGTACCCGAATGAGCAGGCCGCGTACGCCACCGCCGGTTCCGAATACCTCTACGGTCCGGACTACCTGGTGGCACCGGTGACGACGCCCGGCAACACCGCCACGACCTCGGTGTGGTTCCCGCCGGGCAACAGCTGGACCGACATCTTCACCGGGAAGACGTACCGGGGCGGCACCACGCAGAACATCACCACCACGCTGGACACCATGCCGGTGTTCAAGAAGCACTAGAGGGTTTTGCAGGGATCCGGACACCGGCCGGGTGGGGCAACCCACCCGGCCAGTTCGTTGGCTGGCCGATGGCACGCAGCACGAAGGGCACATCCGATCAACGGCCGATCTCATCGCACCTCGGTGCCAGACTGCCTGGATGACCGAACGCCTTGCGCCTGTCCTCCGGGCCACGGACGCGAACGCCGCCGCTGCCTGGTACTCCCGCCTTGGGTTCGTGAAGCAGTGGGAGCACCGGTTCGCCCCCGACCTGCCGCTCTACGTGAGCATCGCCCGAGGCGATGTGGAGATCCACCTGTCGGAGCACACCGGGGACGCGCGGCCGGACACCCTGTTGTATCTGTACGTCGCCGACATCGACGCTGCGGCGGCTGCGTGCGGCGTGGGTGCGGTCGGACAGAAGGACTGGGGACGTGAGTTCGAGGTGGTCGACCTCGACGGCAATCGGCTCCGCATCGGGGCGCTCCATCGGTGAGCCGAAGGGTGGTTGCGGCGAAGTTCACTCCGTTCCGGGACGCGACTGGACCGATGGAGGGATCCTCCCGCAAGTCATCGATGGCGATACTCGATCAGTCGAGTCGTCCGCAGGATCGAAGGAGCGTCATCGCCAGGGGTGTGGTCAGAGCGACGGCGCTTGCCCGAAAGGAGCACCGGTGAATCAGCCGTACCACGCTGTCGCCGCCTGGCGCGCCGCCGGCGAAGCAGGTGACGCCGCGGCAGCGGTCGCCGCTCTCAGCCCCACAGTCACACTGGTCTCGCCGATCACCGAGCAGTTCGTCTTCCACGGTCGCGAACAGGTACGCGACCTGCTTGAGGTGGCCCTGGCCGCGATCGACGGCATCACCTACACCGACCAGGTAGCCGAGGGCCGTACCGTGGCGCTGTTCTATGAAGCCCAGGTCGGCGACCGACGCCTGTACGAGGCGCAGCGCCTCCGCCTGGATGCGGCCGGCCTGATCACCGAGATCACGCTCTTCGTCCGCCCCCTCCCCGCGCTGACCCGGCTGATGACCAAGCTCGGCCCCGAACTGGCCCGGCGCAACAAACAACCCGGTCTTGCCCGGCTCATCCCACTCGCCGGCGGAATGTTGCACTCGATGGCCGACACCGGGGAGCGGCGCATCATGCCGCGCGCCGCGCCTCGATAGCGGCCCGCCGACGCACCGGTGCCCGCTCACGCCACTATGGAGTGCTTCTCATTCCCACTTCCCGGTGAGCGGGCCGATGGCAGACGGAGATGGCATGATCAGCGGCCTGGTGTCGCCCTGACAGCCGTCAGCTACCGGGCCTGGAAGCTGGCGTGACACGGAGGACCGAAGGTTGACAGACGTGGACGGGTTCTCCTTGCGTGGCGGCATCCGGGTGGTTCCCACAGTCGGGGGCGGTGTTCGTGCGGAGTCTGGCTGGCCGATGGCCAGGCTGCGGGCGGACTCGAACTCCATCACGCTGCGGGAGATCTGGGCCGGAACCCTGGTGATCACCGCCGACAATCTGACTGCGATCCGACGACGGCGAAGCACCGGGTTGGAGTTCGAGGTTGCCGATCATGATGAGTTGTGGACGTTTCAGACACTCAATGTCGATCGACTGATCAACCGCCTTGCGGCACTCGGCTGGGCCGTCGAACGATGACAGCCGCTCCTACCGCGATGGAGCAACAGCGAGGCGGTCTCGACAACCCGTGCGTTGACGGGGCACCCGGCCACGGCAAAGATCAGCGCATGACCGCCGACGACTCTCAGGCGCCTGCCGCGCCTGAGCCGCAACCGCCTCGCGAGATGCCGCTCCGCAAGATGTGGCTCTTTGGCGCATTCGGGGCGGTGGGCGCTGTCGCCGCGTTGGTGATCGCGCCGACGAACCCCGCCGGCTGGATCCTGCTGGCCTCGGTCGGCGGGCTTGCTTGGCTGACACGTGTCGAACTGCGACGGCGCGACGCGGCACAGCCATCAGACGAACGGCCGTAGCGGCGGCCCACCTCGGCGCGTCCGACACAGCGCGCACCGACCAGGTCGCCCGCGAGCGGCCAGCAGCAGCTAGTCGCCGCGAACCTCGCCGGTGTCAGGCAGGTCGAGGTACGCCAGGAGCCGCAAGAGCCCGTTCACGTGCGAGAGGTCGTGCCACAGCGACACGACGTCCTGCGGATCTCGCTGGAGAAGGCCGGACAGCTCTGCGAGATCGTCGCTGGTCTGCCCGCAGTCGATCGCCCGTTCCGGCTCAGGGACCATCGTGAATGCCGCACGAAGATCGACGTTCCAGTAGTAGTCCACGGGGAGCTGTGACAGATCGATCTGAGGACCGAATTGACTCTCCGCCGCGTCCAACAGCATCGAGCACGCTCGGCGCAGGTCCGCGACCCTCAGCACCTCGTCAGCATCGGTCACGCCTCATGATCGCTCGGGACGACGTCAGCTGACCAGTCGATTGAAGATGGACCGGACGGTCCCGGATTCGCTGGACGTAGGGAACACTGGCACAGATGGCCCGACCGGGGAGCCCGCCCTCGCGCGGCTGGAGCTGGGCCCTGCGGCCGGATCTGTTGCGCCGGCTTATGCCGCCGGTGATCCGGTGACCGCCGGCTTGTCGCACCTGTGGAACCAGCTGAGCCACCTGTTGTCCCGATTGCCGTCGTAGACGACGAGCGCCGGCTCTTTCTCGTCACGATCGACCCCGAGTTGCAGGACGTCCGAGGACTCCTTGTTATCGAGCCTGCGGTAGTCGAGGTCCAGGAACGGCCAGCCCTCCGTCGTGACCCGGAAACTCCATCTGCCCGATCCGGAGGTCGGCGCCACGCCGTCGAACTCCGTCCGGATGCGGTACCCATCCACGTAGTTCGGATCACCCAACAACTCGTCCAGGTGAGTCTTCGAGAGTCCAGCAATCTCGAAGGTCTCGTCGGCCTTGAGGGTGAGGATCTCCTGCTCGGAGCCGCACCACACGCCAGGCATGTCCTGCTTCGTGGCCAGCGGCGAGGGCGGCGAGGCGCAGCCCGCGGTGACCACAGCCACGACCGCCAGCATTGCCAGCCAGCGCCGAGCAGGACCCGGGTTCGGCGGCCCACCACGCCCAACCGAACCACGTTCCATCAGGTCTCCTTGCCCAGCGCAACCGCACCACCGTACCGGGCATGATCACGGCAGGTACCGCCGGCTGGTCGGGGCGTCACCGGGACGGAAGCACGTCAGGAAGCACCCGGTCTGATCGTGCTGCGGAAGTGGCGGTGCTCAGAAGCCGTAGCCTGGTGATCGTCGAGGAGGTCGCCGGGTGAACATTTCGTGGAGTGCTACCTCTCCGACCACAGGGAAGTTCGCTTCGGTGGAGCGGTCGGACTTCGCTGGCCTCATTGAGCAGTTCGATGAACTGCGTGCCCAGGGGCGCGGCTACCTCGAAGTACGGGGCGGCACCGCGTTCCCTGTGCTGACGCTCGGGTTCGCGGGCTCTGCGGCGGTCGTCCATCTGATGACGGACGAGGACGCCATGTCCCTCTTGGCCGCCGATGAGCCTGCGGACGCGGATGCGGAAGTACTGATGCTGGACGACCCTGTCGATTTCACTGCGGACTTCATTCTCAACCTCGAACGCGCCTGGCTGGTTGTCGAGGAGTTTGTCCGCACGGGCGATCCTGGTCGGGCGGGAAAGTGGCGCGAGTTCTAGTGATGGCCATGGTGAATCGCTCCTGTTCGCCGGTGCGACGGCCAGCCGGCACGAGGCTTGCTGAGCCACCGCCCAGGGCGTCGTCAGGGCGTCAAACGCCGCCCAATGTTGACCATCAACAACCATCAACAACCATCGACACCCGAACATAGAACCAGCTCAGAACCCTGATCGAGGCTCTGAGCTGATAGGCGACGGACGAGTCGACCTGTACGCCGGATTCTGTGCGCGGCGCGTACCCCAAGGGGTTTGCGCCGGCGGCGGCCATCCATCTCGGCCTGCCGTTGCCGGCAGGCTCCAGCGGCCTACCCGCAGACATCGGGCGGGCAGCCCTCAAGCGTCTGCGCCGGGTCGTCAGCTTGCGTTGACGGCCCTTGCTTGGCCTTGCTCCGGGTGGGGTTTACCTAGCCACCCCGGTCACCCGGGGTGCTGGTGGGCTCTTACCCCACCGTTTCACCCTTACCGTCCCCGTTGGGGTCGGCGGTCTGTTTTCTGTGGCACTGTCCCGCGGGTCGCCCCGGGTTGCCGTTAACAACCACCCTGCCCTGTGGAGTCCGGACGTTCCTCGGCGGCGGGCCTGAGCCCGCCGACGCGACCGCCCGGTCGACTCGTCCGTCGCTCTCCCATCCTAACGACGGACGCTCCGTCGGCACTCCCGCCCCGCCTGGGCAAGATCGCGCAGCTCAACGGCGGTCCGGCGAATGTGTCCCGGGAAGCGGCGGCTAGCCTCGTGGGGCTATGGATCTCTCCCACGCCGCGCTGCTGCTCGCCGCCGGTCTCGCCGCTGGCACGGTCAACGCGGTGGCCGGTGGTGGCTCCCTGATCACCTTCCCGGCGATGATCGCGGTCGGGTTGCCCCCGGTGCCGGCGAACGTCAGCAACTCGGTGGCCGTGTTCCCCGGGTACCTGGCCAGTGTGGCGGGTAGCCGGCAGGATCTGCCGCGTCCGCGGGCGCTGGCCACGCTGGTGCCCACCACCATCGTCGGCACGATCCTCGGGGCGCTGCTGCTGCTGGCCACGCCAGCTCGCGCGTTCGAGCTGGTCGTACCGTTTCTGGTCCTCGGCGCGACCGCGGTCCTGGCTTTCCAGGACCCGCTGCGCCGGCTGGTCGGCCACCCCCGGGATCTGTCGCCCCGCCAGCGGACGGTCGCGGTGCAGACGATGGTCGCGCTCGGCGCGGTGTACGGCGGGTACTTCGGTGCGGCGCTCGGGGTGATGCTGGTCGCCGGGTTGGCGCTGGTGTTGGACGCGACCCTGGCGCGGGTGAGCGCGATCAAGAATCTGCTGTCCGCGGTGGTGGGGTTCACGACGCTGGTGGTATTCGCCCTGTTCGGCCCGGTGAACTGGGCGGCCGTCGCGGTGGTCGCTCCGGCCACGTTGATCGGGGGGTACGCGGGTGCCCGGCTGGTCCGCCGGCTGCCGCCGGTGCTGCTCAAGACGCTGATCGTGGTGTTCGGTACGACGATCGGCCTCTACCTACTCTGGCGCGCGGTGAGCTGACGCCAAGATCCGCGCAAGTTCGGGGAAAGTGCGCGGATCTTGAGGCGGGACAGCGGATCTTGAGGCGGGACAGCGAATCTTGAAACGGGGTGCGCGGATCTTGAGGCGGGGTCAGTAGACCTCGCCGACCGGCTCCTCGGCGGAGCGTTCGCCGTCCGCGGCGGCGCGGTTCCAGCGGGACCAGAGGACACGCTCGCCGTAGCCGGCGGCCATCAGGTGCGCGAAGGCCAGGTAGACCAGCACGCCGACGGCGAGCACCCCGAAGCCGACCCAGAACGGCAGCGACAGCGAGTGCTCGGCGAGCTTGCCGGAGATGATTGGTGCCGGCGCGGCGGCGCCCCAGCGGACCAGGTTGAACGCGCCGGTGGCGACGCGCCGGTCGCTGGAGCCGAGGCCGAGCGCCAGGTCGGTGAGGTTGGCGTTGGCCAGGCCCATGCAGAGTCCGGCGAGCACCAGCACCACGAGGGCTTCGGCGGTGCTGCTGGAGGTGGCGAAGAGGACCATGCAGACCAGTAGCCCGGCGATGGCCACGCCGACGGTCTGCACGGCGCCGATCCGGTGGGCCAGCCGGTGGCCGATCACCATGATGCCGGCGGCCAGGCCGAGCCCCCATCCGGTGAAGGCGAGCCCCAGCGGGATGACGTCCAGGCCGAGGAAGAGCGGCGTGTAGCCGAGCACCACGAAGAACACGAAGTTGTACGCGGCGGTCACCACGCAGAGGGCGATGAACGCCGGCCGGCGGTAGGTGGCGAAGATCTGGCCGACGCGTACCGGGGCCTGGCGGTTGGTGGGCTCGCGGAGCTTGCGGGAGGCCACGCCGAGGGCGAGGACCATGAAGACACCGCAGACGAAGAACGGCAGCCGCCAGCTGATCTCACCGAGCAGGCCGCCGATCAGCGGGCCGACGGCGAAGCCCATGCCCAGGGCGGTCTCGAAGAGGCCGACCACCCACTCCCGGTCGACGGCCAGGTTGACCAGCACCACCATGGCGGTGGCGAAGAACATCGCGTTGCCCAGACCCCAGACGCCTCGCAGCACGGAGAGCTGCACGATGTTGTCGCTGAACGAGGCGAGGATCGCGGCGAGGCCAACCACGGAGACGCCCGTGACGAGCACCGGCTTGAAGCCGAAGCGGCCGCTGGCCAGGGTCGCGGGGATCATGCCAAGGGCCATGACCGCGATGTACGCGGTGAACAGCAGCTCGACCTGCCAGGCGGTGACGCCGATCGCCTCGCCGATGGCGGGCAGGATCGGGTCGACGACGGCGATGCCGGCGATGGCGAGGAAGGCCACCAGCGTGGTGGCGTAGATGGCACTGCGGTTCGGTTCGGAACGCCGATCCACTCCGACTCCTCAGATAGCTGTATCGTACAGGTACTTATCCTGTATCGTACAGCTATGAGCGACGACGACGAGATCACCCTCGGCCGCATCGAGACCGAGGTCGCCCTGCTGATGCGCTTCGGCGAGGCGACCCGGCGGGCCACCGGCACCGCCGAGCACCGGGTGCTCGACCGGGCGGCGTACGTGATCCTGCGTCACCTGGACACCGCCGGCCCGCAGAACGTCTCCGCGCTCGCCGCCCGACTCAACCTGGACGGCTCGACCGTCACCCGGCAGGTGTCCGCGCTGCAACGCGACGGCCTCATCGTGCGCGCCCCCGACCCGACGGACGGCCGCGGCACGGTCATCTCCCCCACCCCGGCCGGGCTCCAGCGGATGGCCGCCGTGCAGAACGCCCGCACGCGGCTCTACGGCGACATGCTGGCCGACTGGAGCACCGAGGACCGCACCACCCTGGCAACCCTGCTGGGCCGCCTCAACCAGGCCCTGGTGAACCGCAACCGCCCCCGCTAACCCAAACCCCGAAACCCCACCCCACCCCTCGGTCGATCATGGAGTTGTGATGGGGGACGACCGGCGTGAATCGCCATCACCCGGGCACCACAACTCCATGATCGACACGAGAGGGCGGAGACTCCCCTCGTACCCGAGGTCAGGCGACCGGCTCCCGGGCGGAGTCGGCGTCGCGGTCGGGGCCGGCGGTGACGCGCGGGTCGCCCTCGTCGGCGAAGTAGTCGTCCGGCGTCGTGCCGTCGACTCCCTCGTCCACCTTCGCGGCCCGCAGGGCCAGCGTCACCAGTGCCGCGACGGCCAGGTTGACGGCCACCGCCACGATGCCGACGTAGATCGTCCTGGTGGTGTCGAACCCGAACTCCGACAGCGGGAACGCCGAGCCACCGAAGTGCTTCCGGGTCGGGCTGGCCACCTGGTAGAGCATCCACATGCCCAACCCCATGCCGATCGCCCAGCCGACGATCAGGCCGGTGCGGTGGAACCAGCGGGTGTAGAGACCCAGCGCCACCGCCGGCAGCGTCTGGAGGATGATCACGCCACCGATCAGCTGGAGGTCGATGGAGAACTGCGGGTCGAGGAAGACGATGCAGGCCACCGCGCCGACCTTCACCACCAGCGAGGTGATCTTCGAGACGTTCGCCTCCTGGGCCGGGGAGGCATCCCGCTTCAGGTACTCCTTGTAGATGTTGCGGGTGAACAGGTTCGCCGCCGCGATCGACATGATCGCCGCGGGCACCAGCGCGCCGATGCCGATCGCCGCGTACGCGACGCCGGCGAACCAGTCCGGGAACTGCTGGTCGAACAGCAGCGGCACGATGGTGTTGTTGTCCACCGAACCGGCCGAGTTGCCGGGCAGCGGCTTCACCCCGGCCGCGATGGCCATGTAGCCGAGCAGCGCGATCAGCCCGAGCAGCAGGCTGTACGCCGGCAGCGCCGACATGTTCCGCTTGATCACGTCGCGGTTCCGGCTGGCCAGCACACCGGTGATGCTGTGCGGGTAGAGGAAGAGCGCCAACGCCGAGCCGAGCGCCAGTGTCACGTACTGGAGCTGGTTGTTGCCGTTGAGCAGGATGCCGTCGTTCGGGTTGGGCGAGGCGTCGAACTTCGCGTCCGCGGCGGCGAAGATGTCACCCCAACCGCCCAGCTTGTACGGCAGGTAGATGACCGCCACCAGGATGACGATGTAGATCAGGCTGTCCTTGACGAACGCGATCAGCGCCGGTGCCCGCAGCCCCGACTGGTAGGTGTACGCGGCCAGGATGGCGAACGCGATGATGATCGGCAGGTGCCGGGCCAGCGCGTTGTCGCCGGTGACCCCCATCGTCTTGAGTACCGCCTCGATGCCGATCAGCTGCAAGGCGATGTACGGCATGGTGGCGACGATGCCGGTGATCGCGATCAGCAGTGCCAGCACCGGTGAGTCGAACCGGTTGCGGACGAAGTCGGCGGGAGTGACGAACCCGTGGCGGTGCGACACCGACCAGAGCCGGACCAGCACCAGGAACACCAGCGGGTAGATCACGATGGTGTACGGCACGGCGAAGAACCCGGCCGCTCCGGCACCGAACATCAGCGCCGGCACCGCCACGAAGGTGTACGCCGTGTAGAGGTCACCGCCGACGAGGAACCAGGTGATCCAGCCGCCGAAGCTGCGGCCGCCCAACCCCCACTCGTCCAGGTGCGCCATGTCCTTCGGCGCCCGCCAGCGGGCGGCCACGAAGCCCATCACGCTCACCAGCAGGAACAGGAACGAGAAGACGATGATCTCAGTGAGATGGTCGCGCCACATCAGGATCCACCCCGCTTCTTCGTCATCTGGTAAACCAGCGTCGTGGTGCCGACGCCGAGCAGGATGAACGCCAGTTGCAGCCAGTAGAAGCGCGGAAAGCCGAAGACCCGGGGCGAGTCGCCATTGAAGAAGACCGGGATCAGCGGCACCACGATGGGAATGAAGAGCAACCAGTTCCAGGGGCTGTGGTCCTTCGCCCTGGTCGGCGCCGTGGTCGGCGCCTCCGGTTCCGGTGCAGCCATCTGACACACCTCCGGGGAGTCGTGGCTCTCGATGTAACGGCCGGAGGCTACGACTCTGTGACGGCGGTCACCCGACCCGCCCGGAGGGTGCTGCGCCGAACGGCCGACCGGCTGCGCCGAACGGCGGCCCGGCCGTCCTGACGGATGAGCGGGTGCACCGGCCGACGACGGCGCGGGGCCCGGGTGCGGTCGGCACCCGGGCCCCACATCGGCCGATCGACGGCTCACCCGGTCGGGGTCACCGCTGCGCCGCCCACAGCACGGCTCGGCCGAGCTGCGACTGCAAACCCTTCGGGTGCAGGCGGAACGTCGGGTCGGTGCCGAACAGCACCACGCCGTTTCCGGCAGCGGAGACGCCCCGCACGATGCTGGCCTGGTTGGCCGCCGCCACCTGCCCGTTGGTGCCGTCGGCGGCCCACCAGCCGGCGAGCAACGGGTCGGCGGCGTACGACTGCTCGACCTCGACGCCTGCGCCCAGGTCGGTGAACCAGACGGGCTGGCTGATGAACGCGTGCGGGATGGCGGAGGTGGTGACCGGTCCCCCGTTGTTCACGATGTTGGCCACCCCGCTGGCCAGGCTCGGCGCCGCGGTGGCGGTCACCGTCAGCAGCCCGGCGGCGTTGCTGAGGGACGCCCCGGCGGTGCCCAGGCCGACCAGGCCACCGCCCCGGGTGAGGAAACGGTCCAGGGCGGCCCGGTTCTCGGCGGTCAGGGTCGCCAGGTTGACGTTGTTGGCGACCAGCAGCACGTCGACGTCGTCGGTCAGCGCGCCGACCAGCGTCGCGGCGGTCAGCTCCCGGCCCTCGAAGCCGAGGTCGGCGAGGGTGTCGCGCTCCTCGACCGTACCGAGGTAGCCGACCACGACCCGGTCCAGCGGGGTGCCCTGCCAACGGGCCGGCGCGCGTTCGAAGCTGACCGCGTGGGCGCGGACCTCGGCGGCGGCCAGCTTGCGGTTGGCCGGGGTGCCGGGAACGACCACCGACCCGTCGGCGAGCCGGTGGACCGTGACGCCCTTGGCGAGCAGCGAGTTCACGGCGAGCAGGTCGGCCGCGTCGCGCAGGTCCAGGCGCAGGTCGGACCGGCCGGCGGGCAGCGTGCCCTCGGCCCGCCCGTCGTAGGTCCGCTCCAGGCGTACCCGGGGAAGGTTGTTGTCCCACACGGTGTCCACGGTGGCGCCCCAGGTGAGCCCCTGACTCCAGGCGGCCGGGCCCGCGTACAGGTCGTTCACCCGGTCGGTGATGTCGGCACCCGGTTCGAGCAGCGAGCTGACCAGGCCGCGCTTGGGTTGGTGCAGGTCCACGACGTACGAGCCGGCCTGGTAGCGCTTACCGCCGGCGGTGAACGGCGTCTTCGCCCGCCACACCCGACCACCGCTGTCGATCAGCAGGTCGACCAGGCGTGCCGCGGCCGGCTCGGACCGCTGCCCGGTGCCACTCGGGATGACGTACGCCCGGGGGAAGGTGGTGTGGTAGTTGTCCTCCGGACCCCAGCCCGGCACATAGCCGTCGGGGATGTCACGCAACGGCTCACCGGCCAGGCCCCGGCGGTAGACCTCGGCCTGGTCGTGCAGCACCTCGGCGCGGTGCTCCTGGATGTAGCGCAGCGAGGTGCGGATGGCCACCTCGTGCACGTCGGTGTTGATACCGGAGCGCCGGACCCGCTCGGCGGGGGTGAGCGTGCTGCCGCGCGGGTTCAGCGGGGCCTCGATCGTGTACGGGATGCTGCTCTGGAGCATGGCGAAGGACGGCACGTAGATCGGTGGGAAGTCGTCCCACACTCCCGGTTCGTCGTCGCGGAAGGGGATCCGGGCCTGCTGGGTCTCGGCGTACCCGAGGCCGCGCAGGTCCGCCTCGATCGCCAACGCGTTGGGCAGGCCGTGCTTGATGTACAGGTCGTACTCGTTGTTGACGTTGTGCGGCGGGGTGCTGGGGTGCAACAGAGTCGGGTTGACGTAGCCGTGCAGGTCCAGCGTGATGATCGGCTTCGTGTCGATGATCAGGTCGCGGATCAGGTTGGTCTCGGGCTGCGCGACGATCGTCAGGTCACGGTTGAGGTCGTAGCCGGCCGAGTTGGCCCGGGTGCCGGCGACCCGACCGTCCGGGTTCGAGGTGATGTTGAAGACCAGGCGGTTGCGCCGCAGTAACTCGGCGACCTGCGGGCTGCTGTCGGTGGCGAACTCCTCGATGACCCGCAGCGCCGCGTCGGTGCCCTCCCACTCGTTGCCGTGGATGTTGGCGTTGACGAAGAGTGGGGTCTTGTAGCCGGCCAGCAACCTCCGGTCCCGTTGCGCCCGGGCCGGTTCGTCCTCGATGAGCCGTTTCCAGGTCTCCTGCTGCCGTGCCTCGGCGCGACTCTCCGGCGCGGTCACGGTGACCGCGTACAGGTCGTGGCCACCGGCGGACTTCCCGGCGACCCGGGCGGAGACCCGGTCGCTGGCCCGCTGGAGCGCGTTCAGCTTCGGCGCGATCTCGTCGTACGGGATCACACCGATCGCGATGGAGGCGTCGGCCGGGTTGTCCGGCCAGATCGGGAGGGTGCTCTGCCGGGGATAACCCCGAACGTCGGAGAGGTCGACGGGGGCCGACGGCACCGTGGGCAGGGCGCTGGCGGACACCGGCCCGGTCAGAGCCACGGTCGCGAGCAGCGCGGCGCTCACCGCGGTCGCGGTGAGGCGGGCGAGAGGTCTTGCGGACAGCATGGGGGGATCTCCTGTCGGAGGGGTACGCGCAGGCGAAGGCGCCGCCGGGCCGGAGACCAGCGGGATGGGAGACGCCTGAAGCGTGCGAGGGAGGGAGGGACCCGGCGTCAGATGGAGCGTCGACAGGCCGCGCTGGCGACGCGCAGGAGGTCGATGTGACCCCGCTTCGTCAGATGAACGCTTCGCACGAAACGATCGTGAAGCGGGGTCCATCCACTGTCAACACTTTCCCCACAGGTTCGGGCCCTCGACCCAAAACCCTCCCGACAGATGGGAATTACTCGATCTTCGCGAGGTGGGCGGTGTCGTTGACCGTGCGGACGGCGACGCCGCCGTCGGGCCACATGTCGAGCACCGAGATGCCGGCCGCGTCCAGGAAGAGCCGGTGCAGGAACCCGTCGCCGGCGGCGAGCGCGTCGCGCAGCACCAGCTTGATCGGCGAGACGTGCGAGACCACCACCACGGTCTCCCCGGGGTACGCGGTGAGCAGCCCGGTGACGACGCGGTGCGCGCGTTCGGCGACGTGGGTGAACGACTCCCCGCCCGGCGGGGCGATCCGGGGTGAGGCCAGCCAGGCGTCCATCTCCCCCGGCCACTGCTCACGGACCTCGGTGAAGGTGCGACCCTCCCACTGGCCGAAGTCGCACTCGATCAGGTCGTCCTCGGTGCGCACCGGCACGTCACCGTCGAGCGCTTCGACGATCGACGCCGCGGTGGCCGTACACCGGGACAGCGGTGAGCTGAGCACGGCCCCGACGGACGGGGCCAGCTCGGCCACCCGGGCGCCGGTGGCGCGGGCCTGCGCGCGGCCCTGCTCGGAGAGCGGCACGTCGCCGCGGCCGGAGTAGCGCCGCTGCTCGGTGTACTCGGTCTCGCCGTGCCGGACCAGGATCAGCCGGGTGGCCGTGAAGCTCGGCCGGGGCTCCCACGACGCCGGCGCTGTCGCCGGGTCACTGCCGGTCGCGGGCGTCGCCGGAGGTCGGCCCGCCGCCGGGGCCGACGGGGGCCGGCCGGCGGCGGCGTCCATGGCGGCGTTGGCGAGCGCGTCGGCGTGCCGGTTCTGCTCGCGGGGGATCCAGGTGAACCGGACCGCGGTGAACCGGCCCACCAGCCCGGCCGCCTGCGCGGCGAGGGGCCGCAGGCCCGGGTGCTTGATCTGCCAGCGGCCGCACATCTGCTCGACCACCAGCTTGGAGTCCATCCGGACGTCCACCTCGGCGGCGCCCAGCTCGGCGGCGGCGGTCAGCCCGGCGATGAGCCCCTGGTACTCGGCGACGTTGTTGGTCGCCGTGCCGAGCGACTCGGAGCGCTCGGCGAGCACCTCGCCGGTCTCCGCGTCACGCACGACCGCGCCGTAGCCGGCGGGGCCGGGATTGCCCCGGGACCCGCCGTCGGCCTCGACGCTGACCACCCGCGGTGCCACGACCTACAGACCCGACTCGTTGGTGCGGACCATGATCCGCCGGCAGTCCTCGCAACGGACCACGTCGTCCGGGGCGGCCTTACGGATCCGGGCCAGGTCGGCACCGGAGAGGTCCAACCGGCACCCGCCGCACCGGCCGGCGGTGAGCAGCGCGGCGCCCAGCCCGGTGTCCGCGCGGATCTTGTCGTACAGGGTGACCAGGTCGCTGGGGAGATCAGCGGCGAGTGGCTGACGGGCCCCGCGCTTGAACTCCTCCTCCTTGGCGATCTCGGCCATGGCCTCGTCGCGGCGCTGCTCGGTGGCGGCCCGCTTGTCGCGGGTGTCGGCCAGCCGCTGCTCCACGCCGTCCAGGACGCCCTGCGCGGTCTCCCGCTGCTCCATCAGCTCCAGCTCGGCGTCCTCCAGGTCACCCTGGCGCCGGTTGAGGGAGACCAGCTCGTGCTGGAGCGCCTCCAGCTCCCGGGCCGGGCCGGTGCCGGCGGCAAGGCGGTTCTCGTCCTTCTGCTTACGGGCCCGGACCTGCTCGACGTCCTTTTCCAGCCGGGTGATGTCCCGGTCCAGGTCGTCGACCGCCACCTGGGCGCGGACCCGCTCGTCCTCCAGCGACGACAACTCCCGGGCCAGCGACTCCAGCTCGGCCCGCTCGGCAAGCGTGCGCCTGCGGTGGGCGAGCTGGGCGAGGTTGGTGTCGATCGCCTGGAGGTCGAGCAGGCGGCGCTGCACCTGAGGGTCAGCCTTCACGGTCGGGCTCCTTGTCGTCCACAACGGGTGCGGCGGCGTGCACGGTCCACGGGTCGGTGGCCAGGTCGGACACCAGCGTCTCGACGCCCAGCGCCTCCCGGAGGAGGGCGGCCAGGTCGTCCAGCCACGGTCGTTCGGTCGCCCAGTGGGCGGCGTCGATCAGGGCGGGACCATCGGCGGCGAGGTGCTCGCCGGCCGGATGGTGCCGCAGGTCGGCGGTGAGGAAGGCGTCCACCCCGGCGGCGGTCGCGGCGCCGAGGAAGCTGTCCCCCGACCCGCCGCTGACGGCGAGGGTACGAACCATACGCCCGGGGTCCCCCGCGGCGCGAACTCCCCAGGACGTGACGGGAAGCACGGCGGCGGCGTGCCGGGTCAGCTCGGCGAGGGTCATCGGGTGGGGCAGCTCGCCGACCCGCCCGAAGCCCCGGTCGTCGCCGTGGGCGGGTGAGCCGGGCGCGGGCCGCAGCAGCGGGCGCAGCCCGGTCAGCCCGAACCGGGCAGCGAGAGCGTCCGAGACGCCCGGGGAGGCCACGTCGGCGTTGGTGTGCGCCGCGTAGAGCGCCACCCCGGCCCGGATCAGCTGGTGGATGATCCGCCCCTTGAAGGTCGTCGGAGCGACCGACGAGACCCCGCGCAGCAGCAGGGGGTGGTGCGAGACGATCATGTCGGCTTCGGCGGCCAGCGCCTCGGCGACCGTCTCGGGCACCACGTCGACCACGCAGAGCACCCGGCGCACCGGGGCGGACGGCTCACCGAGCACCAGGCCCACCCGGTCCCACTCCTCGGCCCAGACCGGCGGGAAGCGCCGTTCCAGCTCGGCCACGACGTCGGTCACCGTCGGCGCGGATCCGCTTGTGCTCACGGCGGCCCAGCTTACCGGCGCGGGGTCGCCTGGCGGTGACGCCCGGCCCGGTCGCGCCGAGCGGGAGCCCTAGACGGCGCTCACCGAGACGGCGCGCAGCGCGGCCAGCGGCTTCGCCCAGGGGAAGGCGGACAGGTGCTGCTCCCCCGTTCCGGGCGGGTGCAGGGCGATCACGTGATCACCGAAGAGCACCGTGACACCCCACTCGGCCAGCCGGGCCACCCCGGCCCGGAACGCCGGATGGGAGGCCATCGCGACATTGGTGTAGGGCACCGCCACGATGGGGACGCCCTTGCCCTGCGCCTCGACCAGCAAACCGAGCGCGAGGGTGTCGGTGATCCCGGCCGCCCACTTGTTGACCGTGTTGACGGTGGCCGGGCAGACGATCATGGCGTCGGCGGGCGGCAGCACGTCCGGGTCACC
Organism: Micromonospora cabrerizensis; assembly: GCF_022230955.1. Lineage (GTDB taxonomy): Bacteria > Actinomycetota > Actinomycetes > Mycobacteriales > Micromonosporaceae > Micromonospora > Micromonospora cabrerizensis. The sequence goes on along the minus strand of NZ_JAKKFI010000084.1, from coordinate 101,751 downwards.
GGGGTTCTTGTAGTGCGTCCGCACCGGGTGGCCGGTCTGCCGGACCAGTGCCGACTGGTCGACGAACTTCGCGCCGTCCGGTGTGGTGACCACGCAGACGTCCCAACCATCCTGTTGGGCAAGGTCGACCAGACGGCCGACGTGCCGTGCCAACGGCGAACCGCAGGCGATGACATAGAGCACCTCGCGGCGCCCGCTGGTGCACGGTGATCCGGCCATCAAACCGGCTCCGCGCTCATACCCCTACTCCCATGTGCTCAGCCAACTCCGCTACCGGAGAAGGCGGCGCACCACGTGTGCGACGAAGGATGTCGGACATCACCTCGTGCGCGATCGGACGGCAACGGATCTCGGACGGGGCGAGTCGGTCACCGAGCAGCAGCATCTCGCCGGCGTTCGCCACGTCGCCGATCTGGGCGTACCCGCGGGCGATGTCGAGCAGGTGGTGGGCGCGACGTTCGGGCAGCAGCGCGTTGAAAGAGGGCTCCGCGATGCGCAGCTGGTGCACCTCCACGGCCCGACCGCCGTCGCCCAACTCCACCGCGGCGGCAGCCCGGTGCAGTTCGACATTCGTCGGGCCGAACGACGTCCAGTAGTGGTTGTGGTCGCCACCGAGCAGGACGGCGGCCTCCTGCGCGCAGTTGATCAGGTCGTCGACGCTGGCCGTGTCACCGATGCGCGACGCGGCCATCGCACCCTGGAGCAGCAGCATCCCGTAGACGGACAGGCGGGCCGGGGAGACCTCGTTGCTGCCGCCCGGTGCCAGCCGGTTGGCGATCTGGACGTTCAGCTCCAGCGCGGGACGGGCCCGCCCCATCGCGACCAGGGCGGCGCAGACCCGGGTGGTGGCGATCCCGGCCAGCAGCGGGTCGTCGGCCCGCTGGGCCACCGCCATCGACCGGTCGGCGGCCAGCCAGGCCAGCTCGCACTCGCCGAGCTTGCGCAGCACCGAGGAGGCGATCTGGTAGACCTGCCCGAGCAGGTGGGCCGCCTCGGCGGCCCGCTCACCGCCGTACGCGGCGTCGGCCGCCTGGGCGTCGCGCAGCAGCTTGGGCAGCGCCCGGGTGAGCATCCCGTAGCGGCCGTACTGGTAGGTGAGCCAGGCGTGGTTGACGGCCTTGCGCATGTCGTCCAGCGGCGGCGGGGAGGGCGCCGCGTCGAAGTACGCGCTCATCGAGTCGTAGCGTTCCAGCGCCGCCCGGATCTCCTGCACCTCGATCTGGTCGATGCAGTTCAGCGCGTCGGTGCGGCGCTCCGGGTCCTTACCCATCAGCAGTTGGACGTCCACCTGGAGGATGTCGGCGATCTCGTAGAGGACGGAGAACTTGTCCAGTCGACGGACGCCGCGTTCGACCTTGTCGACCCAGCTCTTCGACTTGCCGAGCCGGTCCGCGAAGACCTGCTGCGACATCTTGCGTCGCCCCCGCCAGTAGGCCACTCGCCGTCCTATGGGTAGCTCGTCCATCTGCCCATCCTCCCCTGCCGCGCACGACCCATTGAGTCGAGGCGATGTCCGCGGGTGCGGCGACTCTCGTTCATTTTCAGGTTTTCGCTGGTCGCACACGATGTACGTCAGCCGTACAGCCAGTCCTCGTACTTTTCGTGCAAGTTGCACGAGCCGTTCGTCAACCTCAACGATCGTGGGTTACGGCAGTGACGGTGCTCGACATGCGACCTGGCGACCGCCGGGCCAGAAGAGGGGAGATGGCACACATGTGGGGAAATGTCGCACCGCGCGTCGCCGAACTGTCGCCGCTGGAACGGGTCCGGCTGCGCCGGGTCGCCATGCGGTACGCCGCACACGGCTGGGAGGTGACCCCGGGTGCCTGCCTGGCCCGCAGCCGCTTCGTCTGCGGTCGGGCCGGCTGTCCCACCGTGGGCTGCCACCCCGCCCTGGAGAACTGGGAGCTGGCAGCCAGCACCGACCCGGCCCGGGTGGCGACCTGGTGGCGCAGCCGCCCGCACGGGGTGCTGCTGCCCACCGGCCGGGCCTTCGACGTGCTGGAGGTGCCCGCCCACCTCGGCCGGCACGTGCTCGACGCGGTGCAGATCCACCCCGCCGGCACCGGCGTACGCGGGCCGGTGCTGGTCACGCCCACCGGGCGGTGGATGTTCCTGGTCCGTCCCGGCGACCCGCTCCGGCCGGAGCTGGAGCACTGCTTCCACGTGGTCCGGCACGGGCCGGGCTCGTGGATCCCCGCGCCGCCGACCCGGCTGCCCGAGGGCACCGTGCGGTGGGCGGTCGCCCCCGAGCAGGCCCGCTGGCAACTCCCGGATTCCTACCTCGTGCAGAACACGTTGATCGGGGCGCTGCGCGCCACCGGGGTGACGCTCACCCCCGACCTGATCCCCGGCCACCTGCCCCTGCCCCGACGGGGCATGTGAGAAAAGCCCGGATCGACGATTCCATCCGGTGCCCGACAGCGTCTCCGGAGCGCCGGTCCTCGTTGACAGGGGGACGGCGCGAACGCGCGCCACGAACGGGGGAACGATGTCCACGGACGACAGAGCCTCTCATCCCGGCGGCACCGAGCCGCCCCGGCGCAACCACCCACGACACCGCTGGGCCGGCACCCGACCGTCCGGCTCGCGCCCCGGCCGTCCACGCCCCACCGGGTCCCGCCCTGCCGGCACCCACCGCCCGGTCCGCTAGGGCGCGTTTCTAGTCGGTCAGCGGGATGGCGGCGGAGTAGTACTGGCGGCCGTCGTCGGTGACGACGGAGTGGGTGTGGCCGTCGTCCAGGCGGTCCAGCCAACCCAGACCGGGGGCCCCCATGGCGAGGGCGGCGGTGGCGTACGCGTCGGCCACCCCCAGGTCGGTGCCGACCACGGTCACCGAGCGCAACCCGCTGGCTGGCGCGCCCCGGCGCGGGTCCAGCACGTGCCGACCCCTCTCGTACACGCCGGACGTGGCCACAGCCAGGTCGGTCCCGGTGAGCACCAGGCAGGTCGACATGGCGTCCCACGGGTGCCGGATGCCGATCCGCCACGGCTCCCCCGACGGCGACAGGCCGCGTACGCGCACGTCACCGCCGGCGTTCACGCAGTGGTTCGCGGCACCGGCGGCAAGCAGGCGGTCCGAGGCGACCTGGGCCGCCCAGCCCTTGACGAAGCCGGACGGGTCGAGCCGCCCGGTGGCGTACGCGTCGAAGAACCCGTCGGTGACCCCCCACAGGTCGGCGCAGGCCTCCAGCACGAACCGCAGGTCCGCGGACGCCTCGGAGAGCAGCACCTCACCCCGGTCGAAGCGGCACACCTCGCTGTCCGTCTTGTAGGTGCTGAACCGGGCGTCCACCTCACGCATCCAGGCGAAGACCTGGTCCGCCAGCTCGCCCAGGGTCGCCGGTGGCAGGTCGTCGGCGAGGTCAAGGGTGATCGCCGTACCCATGATCTGTTCGACCCGGCACAGCCCGGGTCGGGTCAGCGCGGCCGGCACGTCAGAATGCCTGCTCGATCGCGGACCGCAGCGACTGCTTGTAGGAGTTGCTGGTCTCGGTGGCACCGGAGACGGTGTTGAGGTTCGCGTTCTGCTTCTGCACGACCTCGCCGCCCTTGCCGTCGTAGCGGTTGCTGACGTCGCCGCTGTGGATGTCGGATTCACCCCCGCTGGGCAGCGACAGCGCGACAGCCTCGATGATCCGAGTACCGGAGACGACGATCTGCACCTGCACGTACCCGTACTCGTTGTCGAAGCCGTTGCCGGTGACCCGGCGGGTGGTCGACTGGGGCGCCTTGGTGGTGCGCGGCGCGCTGGGGGGCTTGGTGGTCGCCTTGGTGCCCGACGGGCGGGCGGTGGTCTTGCCGGGCTTGGGCGACACCGGGGCGCCGGCGCTCGTCGACGGCGTCGGCGCGCCGGCCTCCGGGTCGGTGCCCGGTGCGTCCGGGGCGGCGCTGGGATCGGTGCCCGGCCCGGAGGGGTTGACCGGCTGGGCGGTCGGCAGGTTCTGGGCGACCGGGGTGGCGCTCGGCGAGCCCTTGAACACCACCAGCGCGGTGGTGCTGGCGGCCAGGCCGGTGATCGCGAGGAACGCGCGACGCATGGGATGCCTTTCCTACAACTCGAACGTGGCCAGGTGGATCTGGCGTCGGGGCACGCCGGCTCGGCGCAGCGCCCGCACCGACTGTTCCACCAGACCGGGCGGCCCGCACAGGTAGACGTCGCGCCGGGCCACGTCGGGCACCAGCTGACGCAACCCGTCCGGGCTCATCACCTGACGGGGGCCGGGGTCGTTGCGGGAGCCGATGACGTACCAGACGGAGGTGTCGCGCTCCTGGGCCAGCCAGTCCAGCTCGCGGCTGAGCAGCACGTCGGCCGGGGTACTCGCGCGGTAGATCAGGGCCGCGCCCGGGGGCAGCTCCTCCAGCATGGCCCGGATGGGGGTGATGCCGCTGCCGCCGGCGATCAGCAGGGTCCGTTCGCGGACCCGGTGCGCGGCGGTGAAGGTGCCCGAGGGGCCCTCGGCCCAGACCCGGGTGCCCGGTTCCAGGTTGCGCAGGTCCGCGGTGTGCCTTCCGACGATCTTGACGGTGAGCCGCAGCCAGCGGCCGTTCGTGGCGGCGGAGACGGAGAACGGACGCGAGTGCCACCAGGAGCCCCGGGTGAGGAAGCGCCAACGGAAGTACTGGCCACCGAGCATCGCCAGCTGGCCGAGCCGCTCGCCGGTGAGGTAGATGGAGATGGTGTCCGGGCTCTCGGCCACCACGTCGGCGACCCGCAGCCGGTACCGCAGGTTGAACGCCAGCGGCGCGATCACCCGACCCCAGAGCAGGGCGGCGACCACCAGCAGGTACAGCGCGATCCAGCCGGTGCGCACCGGACCGGGCTTGTACAACTGGGCGCCGTGGGTGAACTGGTGACCGAAGCCGAGCAGCAGCACCAGATAGCTGGACAGGTGCAGGGTGTGCCACAGCTCGTAGGGCAGCGCCCGCCGGATCGCCCGGATGCTGCTGAACCCGACCGTCATCATGATGCCGGTCGCGACGAACGCCGAGACCATGTCCTCGTAGTCGCCGAGCAGCGTGCCGACCTCGGCGACGACCGACTGGTTCCGCAGGTCCGCGTAGCCCACGAGGATCAGCGACATGTGCGCCAGCACGGTGATCAGCAGGGTGGCACCGACGTCGCGGTGCCAACGGGCCATCTGCTCGCCGCCGATCCACCGCTCCAGCACCGGCAGCCGGCTCATCATCAGCACCTGCACCAGCAGCAGGTAACCGGCGATCAGACCGGTGATCCGGCCCGCCGCCGTGACCGTGGCGGCGGTGCTGCGCAGCGAGCCGGCGGGAGTGCCCAGCCACCACGGCAACACACTGGCGACCAGGCCGACCAGGAGCAGCACGCCCAGCAGCCGCCGGCCGCCGGGTCCGCGCCGCTCCGGGACCTGCGGGGGTACGGGCGCAGCCGACCGGCCGCCGTGCCGGGACGAGGTCCCGGTACGACGGCCGGCGGCGTGGGTGTGCGGGTACGTCACGCGTACAGCTTCATCGGGGCGTACTTCTGGCGGGGGAAGACCTTCTCGACCTCCGCGTTGGTGAGCCCGAACCGGCCCTGCGCCACCGCGCCGTAGACGTTGAACATGTTGTTGTACTCCGGCACGTCACCGGAGTCCAGCTTGTCCAGGCCGTTCCAGGTGCCGAGCAGCGAGCCGGCCAGCTTCTTGCCGGAGAGCACGGTGACGACACCGCCGTGACCGTGGTCGGTGCCACCGGTGTTGGAGCCGACCCGACGGCCGAACTCGCTGGACACCATGATCGTCACGTCGGCGGCCTGCGGGCCGAGGTCGGTGAAGAAGGCGGCCATCGCGCTGGCCAGCTCGTTCAACCGACGGTGCAACTGGCCGCCCGCAGCGGTGCCCTGGTTCTCGTGGGTGTCGTAGCCACCCATGCCGACGGTGGCTACCCGGACGTTGGCGCCACCCTTGATGAGCTGGGCGAGCTGCTTGAACGCGTTGCCGACGCCCTCGTACGTGACGCCCTCGACGGGCACGTACGGCTTGGCGGCGAGCTTCTGGGCGGTGGCCAGCGCGCCCATGCCCTCCTGCACGGCTTCCTCGACCGGGTGGTTGATCCCGGTGAACAGGCCCTTGATGGCCTTCTCGGTGGCAGCCCGGTACCGCTCGTCACCGTTGAGCCGCAACGACCCGATGTTGTTCAGCGAGATCGCGCCGTTGTTGCCGACCAGCGAGCGGGGCAGGGTGCTGCCAATGCCGACGCTGCGGAACGCGGTGCCCTTGCCCAGGTTGTCGACCAGACCGTCCAGCCAACCCCGGCCGCCGGTCTCGTTGGGCAGTCCGCCCAGGTTGCAGGCGTCCGCGGCCTGGAAGTGGCTGCGCGACAGCCGCTCGTCCGAGGCCGCCGGGATGAAGCCCAACTGGCCGGCGTTGAGCCACTTCTCCAACGGCTTGAAGGCGCTGGTCAGCTTGAAGCCCCGGCTCAGGGCCAGCGAGTCGTTGCCGAGCAGCAGGTCGGGGCGGGCCTTGGCGAGCACCGGGTCGTTGTCCGGTGCGACCAGGCTCAGCCCGTCCAGCCCGCCGTAGAGGAAGACGTGGATCAGGGTGCCCGTCTTGGTCGCCGCGAACGACGCCGACGTGGTCACGAACTGGGCGGTGGCCAGGGCGGTGGCGGTGGCCGCGGCACCGGCGACGAAGGTACGCCGGGTGACGCCACGACCGTCCTGCTGGGCCTCCTCGAGGTTCTCCAGGGTGCGGTAGCGGTCGAACTCGGCGGCGTTCTCGGCGGCGACGATGTCCGCCTCCGCGCGCAGCAACGCCTCGGCCGGATTGTCGGCGAGCCGTCGCACGTCGGGGCATTCGGGGTGCAGGGGGAAAGAGTTGTACACAGTCTTCTCCATCGGGTGCCTCACCGGAGGTGGTGCTGGGGGGAAGCGAGGATCGCCCGCGCGACGGCGGTGATGGCCCCGTTGAACGTGGCGTCGACCTTGGCGGTCGCCGGCACGCCGGCCACGCCGAGGATCAGATTTTTTTCCCGCGTGCTCAGCTTCTGGCCCACCAGCCGCTGGGACAGCGCGTCCACGTACGCACCGGCGGTGGCCGGCGGCTTGGCGACCAGCTTCTCCGCCGCCGTGTACGTGAAGGCGGTGCGGTAGCCGCCGAGGACCTCGCCCGCCTCGTTCCAGCCGTTGACCATGGTGCCGGCCGACGTCCAGGCGACGTAGACGTCCGGGTAGCCGTCCGGGGTGGGCTGACCCATCGGGTAGTGGCCCAGCTCGCGCAGCTTGTCGTGGATCTGCCGCAGGCCGCGGGCGTACGGGGTGCGCTTGTTGTCGCCGTTGTTGTGCTTCGGCGACGCCTCCGGCGAGACGCCCAGGGTGCGGTACGTGGCGACCAGGTACTCCATCGGCCGGCGCACCTTCTGGCCCACGCCGGCCCAGAACTCGGAGGAGCAGAACAGCGCCATCAGCACCGGCTTGATCAGGCCGTTGTTGGTGGTGTAGATCTTGGCCAGCCGGTCCACCAGGGACTTCGGCGGGGTGTCCGAGACGAAGCGGGTCGCCAGGCTCTGCGCCACGTACTTCGCGGTCGACGGGTGCAGCGCGATGTAGGTGATGTACGCGTCGATCGCCGCGTCGGCCTTCTTCGGGTCCGACGAGTTGTTCGGGTGGGTGAAGCCGAGGATCTTCACCTTGCCGACGTAGTGCTGCTCGGGCTTGAAGACGTACTTGCCGTCCTTGTCGATGCCGCGGCCGGTCTGGAGCATGGCCGCCTGGCGCACGTCCGGCTCCTTGTAGCCGCCGTCGACGCCCACCGAGTAGAGCTCGAGGTTCTCCCGGGCGAGGTTCTCGTTGATCGCGTCCTTGCGGGAGTCCTTCTGGTTCAGGTAGATCAGCAGCGCGGGGTGCTTGTTCGCGGCGACCAGCATCTCCGGGTAGCTGCCCAGCGCGTGCTTGCGCACCACGTCCTGGTCGAACGAGTTGCGGTACACCTCACCACCGTCGAAGTCGGCGGCGACGTGCAGGAAGTCGTTCCAGAAGTCGACCATCACCTCGAACAGCTGGCGCTTCGACCAGATCTGCCGGGCGATGGTGGCGTCGACCATCTCCCGCTCCGGCTGGGCGCCCTGCTCGTTGAGCTGGTCCCGCTGGGTGCGCAGCTGCTGCACGGTGAGCTTCTGCGTGGGCAGCTCGGCGAGCTTCAGCTCGGCCTTGCTCGGCTCGATCTTCTCCGGGGCCAGCTGTGCGCGGATCCAGGCGTCGATGCCCTGGTTCTTGATGTCGGCGATCACCGCGGGCGTCGGCCCGAAGGTGGCCCGCCGAGCCAGGTGCAGGATCGGGTCCTTGGCCAGCACCGTCTTCACGGTCACCTGGGTCGCCGCTGCGGCGGCGGCCGGGCCGGAGAAGCTCCGCCCACCGGCCGGCGCGTTCTTCTTCAGCGCCTCACCGGCCCGGGAGCCCATGTAGCTCTCGTTCTGCTCGGTGTAGGTACGCACCGTGCTGGGCTGCTGCCCACTGGGCCGCGCCGCGGTGCCGTCGGTCACCGTGCTGCCGGTGGCGTCACCGGCCAGGGCCTCGTCACCGAAGAGGCTGCGGATCTGCGGGGTCATGGCGAGCGCCGCACCACCGGCGACGACGGCGGCGGTGCCGCCGAGAGCCACCATGGCCTTGCGCCGGCCGACCTTGCGGCCCGACTCGTCGTCATCGTCCAGGGTGGGCAGTCCCGTGCCGGCGGGCCGCGCCGGGGCCGGGCGTCCGAGGCCCTCCGGGCCGACCCACTGCGGTCCGCGCGGGGCGGGAGCCGGGTGCCCGACGGGCGGGTAACCCTCGCCGTACTGCTCGCGGGGGTCGGCCTGCGCCGGGTAGCCGCCCTGGTAGGGGTGGGGCGAGTCGTACCCGTAGGGCGCGGACGAGTTGGGGTCGCCGTAACCGTCCGCATCGTGGTGCTGGCGTCCGTCCCAACCGCGGTCGTCCCGCGGTCGACGTGGTGGCACATTCTGGTCGGCCATGTACCAATCCCGATTTCTGATGAGCGCCGGAAGCTGCGACCGGACAGGTGCGGCAGGTGCGGCGACTGTTGCCTGAGGGGGTTGCTACGGCAAGGTAACCAAGGGCTCAGGGGCCTTCAAGGTGGGCCGAACACCCTCGTGAGGGCACTTAAGACAGCGCTCAGTGCGACGCCGGCGACCAACGGCCGGCCGGGCACGGGCACAGACCTCCCGAGCAGGGCGTACGTGCGGCAGCCGGGCACGGACCGGACCACGCGGCCCTACGCGACACTTTCCGCGCCGTTCACCACCACAGACAAACTTAAGGTTCAGATAAGCCGGACGTGAGGTGCCCTCGCGTGGAGGAAAAGTAGCAGCGGCGGTCGAGCGTGAGCCACCACCGCAGCGGGTATGCCGCCGAACCGCTGAACGCGTGAGGGGAAGGCAGCGCCATGCTCAGCAAAGAGGATCAGCGCAGGTTCGACCAGATCACCCGTCAGCTCCGGGAGAGTGACCCGGCATTCTTCAACCGGCTGGACCACCGGGCCCGGGCCCGTAGGGGCCGCTATCTGATGTTGTTGACCATCGTGTTGTGGGCGTCGCTGCCAGCGATCGCCGTTTTCGCCGGTCGACTGACCGGTGCGATCTGCGCGGTGGTGCTGGTGGCCAACGCCGCGATCATGTGGCGGTTCCGCCGTCGCTGGGCGTGACGGCTCAGCGCTCGGTTGGGCCGAATGCCCGGTACGCGCGGCGCAACCGTTCGAGCAGTCCCGGCCCGCCGATGGCCGGGGCCGGCGCCCCGAGCTGGCGTAGCAGCAGGTCGGGGCCGGTCACCAGTCGCGGCGGCCGATCGGGCAGCGGCACCGGTGGCAGCCAGAACCGGTCCGCCGCCTCGGGTAGCGGGGTGGTCGACAGCCCGGCGAGCGCGCGGGCCGCGCCGACCGGGGCCGCGACGTCCACTGTCGAGTCGTCACCGTCCGGTTCGGACGCCAAGGTGACCGGCTGGGGCGGTGGGGCGACACCGGTGGCCTCGACCCGACGGGCGCGCAGCTCGGCCAGCAGCTCGGCGCGGGACCGGCCGCGCCAGTGCAGCAACTCGAACGGGTCCGCGTCGAAGGCCTCGGCCAGCAGGTAGAACGTCGCCGCGAGGTGTTTGCACGGCACCGCGAAGTCGGGGCAGTTGCACCGTTGGGTCAGCTCGCCAACGGCGGCCGGGAAGAGCGGCGCGCCCGCGGCGACGAACAGCTCCTCCAACTCGTCGGGGAGGTCCCCGGCGAGCAGGCGGGCGCTGAAGAACGCCTGCCCGGCCAGCTCCTCCCCGATCCGGGACCAGAGGGCGGCCGGGAACGGCCGCAGCGCGATGGACACCTGGTACGGCTGCGGCCGGGAGCCCTGCACCACGGCGCTGACCAGCCCGGGTGTGATGTCGAGCGAGAGCACCTGACCGGCCCGCGCGTACGACCGGCCGCGGGTCAGCCGGGTGCCGAGCGCGAACGACTCCAGCACCTCCAGGAAGCGCCGGGACCACCAGGACCGGCCGATCGCGCCGCGGGCGCTGCGCGCCCGCAGACCCCCGTCGACCTTGCGGGGGCGCCCGTAGTCGGCGAACCGGTCAGTGCTCACGCCAGCGCTCCACGCTGCCGCGAGGCACAACCATGCTGTGTCTGATGGTTCGCTCGCTCATCACTCCACCACCGCCCCGGCCTCCAGGGCGAACAGCTCTCGCAACTGGCCGGTGGACAGCTCGGTGATCCACTGCTCGCCGGTGCCCACCACCCGCTGGGCGAGGGCCCGCTTGTCGGCGATCATCGCGGCGACCTTCTCCTCCACCGTGCCGGCGCAGACGAACTTGCGGACCTGCACCCGCCGGCGCTGCCCGATCCGGAACGCCCGGTCGGTCGCCTGGTCCTCGACCGCCGGGTTCCACCACCGGTCCACGTGCACCACGTGGTTGGCGGCGGTCAGGGTGAGCCCGGTGCCACCGGCCTTGAGGGAGAGGACGAACAGGGGCGGACCGTCCGCCGACTGGAAGCGCTGCACCATGGCGTCCCGCTCCGCCTTACCGAGACCGCCGTGCAGGAACAGCACCTCCCGGCCGAACCGCGCCGACAGGTGACCGCGCAGCATCGCCCCGAACTCGGCGTACTGCGTGAACAGCAGTGCCCGCTCCCCCGCCGCCAGCACCTCCTCCACGATCTCGGTCAGCCGGGAGAGCTTGCCGGAGCGGCCCTCCAGCGCCGAACCGTCGCGGAGCAACTGCGCCGGGTGGTTGCAGACCTGCTTGAGCCGGGTCATGGTGGCCAGCACCAGGCCGCGGCGCTCGATGCCGTCACTGGTCTCGATCCGGGCGAGCATGTCGTCGACCACCACCCGGTACAGGGCGGCCTGCTCCGCGGTGAGGTTGCAGAGCACCTCCATCTCCAGCTTCTCCGGCAGATCCGAGATGATCGACGAGTCGGTCTTGAGCCGGCGCAACACGAACGGGCCGGTGATCCGGCGCAACCGCTCGGCGGCCTCCGCGTCGCCGTGCCGCTCGATCGGCTCGGCGAACCGCTTGCGGAACGTCGCCGCCGGCCCGAGCAGGCCCGGGTTGGCGAACTGCATGATCGACCACAGGTCGGCGAGCCGGTTCTCCACCGGCGTACCCGTCACCGCCACCCGCTGCCGCGCCGGCAACGCGCGGACCGCCTCGGCCTGCCGGGTCGACGCGTTCTTGATCGCCTGCGCCTCGTCCACCACCACCCGGTGCCAGTCGATGCCGGCCAGGTCGACGGCGTCGCGGGCCGCCACCGAGTAGGTGGTGAGAACCAGGTCCGCGCCGTGCGCGGCCGCGGTGAACTCCGCCCCCCGCGCCCGCTCCGCCCCATGGTGTACGTGCACACGCAGCGTCGGCGTGAACCGTGCCGCCTCCCGTTGCCAGTTGCCGACCAGCGACATCGGACAGACCAGCAGGGTCGGGCCCGCCTCCGGCGGGTCCCCGGCGAGCAGCGCGAGCAGCTGGACGGTCTTGCCCAGCCCCATGTCGTCGGCGAGCACACCACCCAGACCGAGCGAGCGCAGGAAGGCCAGCCACGCCAACCCACGCTGCTGGTACGGGCGCAGCGTGCCCACGAAGCTCGGCGGCGGGTCCAGCGGGGTGAGTCGGCGCTCGACCGCACCGGCGAGCAGGTCACCCAGTGCCCCGTCGGCGGTCACCTCCAGCACCGGCAGCGCCCCGGTGGCCTCGCCGTCGGCCAGCCCGAGGCGCAGCAGGTCGGCGACGGTCAACTCACCCGCGGAGCGGAGCAGGCGCAGACCGGCGGCGAGCCGCCCCGGGTCCAGTTCCACCCACCGGCCACGCAGCCGCACCAGCGGGGTCTTCATCTCGGCCAGCGCCGCCAACTCGTCGGCGGACAGCGGGTGGTCACCGAGAGCGACCTCCCAGCGGTAGTCGACCACGGCGTCCAGACCGACACCGGCCTCGGTGCCACCCACCGTGCCGGGCGCGGTGCGACTGCGGGCCCGCAACCGGGCGCCGAGCCGCGCCGACGGGCGCTGCCACCAGGACGGCAGCAGCACCCCGAAACCGGCCGCGTGCAGCACCGGAGCACCCTCGCTGAGAAACCGGTGCGCCCCCTCGACGTCGAGGTCCATCGCCTCGGGGGCGGCGGTCCGCAGCGCCGCGTCCAGATCCGGCCAGAGCCGGCTGGCCCGACCCAACTCGGCCAGCAGCGTCTCCTGCGGGCTGGTCGTCCGGCCGGCCAGGCCGAGCGTCTGGGGCGCCCGCCACACCTGCCCGGCGTCGACGTGCAGACCGGGTTCGTCGGCTGCCTGCAACCCGAACTCCAACCGCCAGCGCCCACCGCCGGTCGGCTCGACCGACGCCGGCACCACGTCGGTCGGCCCTGGGCGGGTGGCCAGGATCGGCTCGGTGACCTCGTCGGGGGCCGGTTCCACCAGCCGGAAACTGGCCCGCACCGGGCCCCCGGCGGCGTCGCGCTGCCAGGCGTCCAGCTCGGCGTGCAGGGTGGCCAACGCGGCCGGGTCGAGGCTGAAGTCGCGCCGGGGGCCGGCGAGCGCCGCCAACCAGGCCGGCGCCGGCCCACCCGGCCGCAGCCCTCGCGCCAGGGTGGTGGTCGCCAGAGCGGCCCGCGCGGCGGCGTCGGTCAGCGCGTCCAACGCATCCGCGACCACGTCGGCGGCGGTCAGCTCACCACCGCCCGAACCGGTGGTGGCCGGCGTCGTGGCGGCCGGTGCCGTGGTGGCCAGATTCGTGGCGGTGAGGTCCGTGGCGGTGCTCGCGGTCAGCGGCCGAGCAGCGGCGATCGGCCTGGACCGAGAGGGAACGGCGGTGGACACGACGGCGGCTCGGGCGGCTGGCGGCAGGGCCAGCGCCAGCGAGCGCGCCCAGGCGGCGTCGGTGCCGGTCAGCAGCGGACGCCAGATCGCCTGGGCCGGCACCTGCGCGCCGGCTTCCGACAACGCATCCGCGCCCGACCGCGTGTTCGGCTCGATCGTGCGGACGCCGGGGAGAACTCGGCCACGGGTCACCAGGTCGGCGGCGAAGTCGGCCAGCTCGGCGAGGTGGCGCAGGGTGGCCCCGGGCACCGCCGGGAGTTCGTCCAGGGCGCGCAGGAGCGGCAGCGCGTCGTCCGGGGCGTACACCAGCACGGGGACCCGCCACCCGGCCAGGGTGAGCCGGCCGCGGGCCGGGGGTGCGACGGCGGTCCGGATCAGCTCGGGTGAGTCGGTCGGCGTGCCGCCCCGGGTGGGCAGGGTGAGCAGCGCGCCGTCCGGGCGGGCGGGCTCGGCGACGTCGGCGAGGACGGCGACCAGATCGGTGTGCCCGGCGGCGAAGGGATGTGGACGTTCCCGGGGCGGCCGACCGGCACGGGGAGGCTCCAGCGGCGCGGCGCTGTCCTCGGCCCAGACAGCCAGACCGCCGGTCGAGCTGTCGCCGGGCAGCCACAGCCCGTGGATGACCAGCACCTGCTCCCCCTCGTCGCCGCCCGCGCCCAGGATAGGCGGCCCCGGTGAGCTGGCGTCGGCACCCACCGACGAACCGGCGTATCCCGCCAGGGCTCACCGCGTCGCGGCAGAGCCTGCCCGGCGTGATCGACGCGGCTTCATTGAAATCGCGGTATCCCGGCGGGCCGGACACCCCGACTTCAGTGAATCCGTGTCAACCAAGCGGTTGCGGATGGCGGGTGGTGATCAGATCGCGCCGGACTCGCCGTCGGTCAGCTCGCGCAGGATGTCGGCGTGACCGGCGTGCCGGGCCGTCTCCTCGATCATGTGCACCAGGACCCAGCGCAGTGACACCTCGCCGAGCTGCGGGTGCGGCACCACGTGGTCGAGGTCGAGGCTCGCGGCGACCGACCGGGACCGGGCACAGGCCTGCTCGTACGCCTCGGTGAGCCCGACGACGGTTTCCTGCTCACCGAGCGTGAAGCTGGCCGCCGCGTCCTCCTCCGAGGTCAGGTAGACGTCGCCGGGCTCGGGGGCCAGCAGGGTCGGGAACCAGTTCCGTTCGACCAGGGTCAGGTGCTTGACCAGCCCGGCGAGCGTGGTCGCCGAGGGCACCAGCCGGCGGCGGGCGTCGGCGTCGGAGAGACCGCGCAGCTTGCGCAGCAGCACGCCCCGGTGGAAGTCGAGGAACGAGGTCAGGATGGCGCGCTCGTCGCCAACACGGGCGAGCACCGGACCGAGCATCGGATCGATCGTCTGCTCCATCCGCCGACCCTAGTCACGAAGCGGACTCCCCGCTGCCCCGCTATCCGCTGCGAGCGGGCGGCACTACAGGCAGGATGGGCGCATGGGTTCATCCGTGCAGATCCTTCTCGTCGGCGGCACGGCGGACGGGCAGACCATCACCGTCGAACTGGACAGCAACGGCCGTCCACCGCTGACCCACCACCACCTCGGCTCGGGTGGGCTCGCCGACGCACAGATCTACGAGTTGGAGACCGCCCGGGAGGACGCCCGCGAGTGGCGCTACCGGTGGACCGGCCCGGCGGTGTGACCGCCCCGGGTCAGACCCGGGTGAGGGCCTGACTGCGCAGGCTCTCCAACACGCCACGGATGACCTCCGAGGTGCCCCGCGCCTGGTCACACACCTCAGCCACCCGGCGGGCGGTGGCCTCGGCGCGTTGCTCCCGCTCGTCCCACAATCGGTCCACCTCGGCCAGCAGCGGCCCCTCGACCTCCCGCTCCACGCCGCGCAGGGCCGGCACGCCCAGTCGTTGGGCCAGGTCGAAGACCTTGCCGGCGTACGGCAGGGGCAGGAACGGTGTGCCGACCATCGCCGCGAAGATCAGGAAGTGCAGGCGCATACCGACAGCCAGGTCGAAGTGGCGCATCAGCCCGAGCACCTGTTGCGGCGAGTAGGTGCCGTGCAGGATCCGGCCCCGATCGGCGGCCACCATGTGCGACAGGACGCCGTGGGCGTGCCGGATGTCGTCGCGTTCCATCGGCACGAACAGGACGTACGCGTCGATCCGGTGCACCAGGAAGTCACCGATCTGGGCCAGCAGGCGGTGGTAGCCGTCCACGTCCAGGCGTTCGGCGGCCCGTCCCGGCTCCCGCACGCTGATCCCGACCAGGCGCTTGCCGACCGGCACACCCTCCTCGGCTAGCAGGTGCGCCGGGAAGTCCTCCGGCTGCAACAGAAAGGCCGGGTCCGCGGTGACCGTGATCGGGTTGAGCAGGCCCGCCTCCTCCAGCACCATCCGGGACTCCTGGTCCCGGACGGTCACCTGGGTCGCGCCGGAGAGCGTCTCCCGGACCATGCCGGTGTCCACCCCGTCGCTGAGCGGCCCGACCCCCACCGCGTACGTGATCAGCGGCAGGCCCCGCTCCTGCGCGACCCGGACCACCCGCAGGTAACGGCGGGCCTCCCGGTCGTAGAGGATGCCGCCGCCGCCCAGGATGAGCAGATCGAGCTGGGCCAGGACCAGGGCCGAGTCGGTGCGGCTGACGCCCTCCCAGGGCACCGCCTCGACGTCCGGGTGAGCGGCCCGGGTGTGCTCCGGGTTACGGGAGAAGACGATGATCCGGGCATTGGGCTCCTGCGTACGCAGATCGGTGAGCAGGCCGGTGAGGATCGCCTCGTCGCCGAGGTTTCGCCCACCGTACGAGCCCAGCACACCGATTGTCAGTCCGGCACCGTGCGTCATCCGTCGCTCCTCCCCAGGTGCGGTCCGCGCCGGTTTCCCGCTGGGCAGGTGAACAGTCCTGCCGGGGGGACCGTCCTGGATCTGCGTCCGGTCGCGCCGCCGACTCAGCCCGCCGGTTCGATGCGCTTCGCCATCTGCTGTGAGGTGACCTCGAAGCCCAGACTCCGGTAGAGCCCGATCGCCACGGTGTTCGTCCCGAACACGTTCAGGCCCAGCTCGGGCACCTTGAGCTGGGCGAGTTCGACTTCGATGAGCTGGATCATCCGCCGTGCGTAGCCGCGTCCCCGGTGCGCCGGCTGCACCTCGATGTTGTGGATCCAGGCGCGCTGGGAGTCGGTCGCGCCGGGCACGGCCACCCAGATCCAGCCGACCTCGGTGTCGTCGACCCGGGCCACGCGCAGCAGCGCCCCCTCGGTCGCCGCGCCCGCCGGCAGCGACTCCCGGATCTGGCTGGCCGACTGCGCGAGGGCCGCCTCCGGGGTCAGGCCACGGTGGGCCACCAGGTCCTCGGCGAACTCCTGCTCCAGCGCCACCAGCAGCCGGGCCAGGTCCTGCGCCGTCATCGGCGTCAACGTCAACTCCACAGTGGCTCCCCTTCGTCGTTGCCAGCGGGTAGTGCAGCAGAACCCACCCGGACTCGCCACCGGGTTCACCACGGCGGAACGGACGGGACGACCCGGGGGGCGCGACCCGGCCATGATGGCGACGTGCGGATCGCTCAGGTCAGCGACAGCCACCTCGACAATCCCGAGGGGGTGGCCACCTCTGTCGCCACCACCGTGGCTCTGCTGCGCGCCGCCGGGCACCGGGTCGTGCTGCACTGCCCCGGCCCCCTGTTCCGACGTCGCCGCCGACCGGGCGAGACGCCCTCGTTGTCGGTGCCGACCCGGCCGTACCGGCTGGCCCTGCCCCGGCCACCGGGCGCGCCGGTCGACGTGGTGCACGTGCACACCACCGGCCCGCTCGGCGTCGCCGGCCTGCGCTGGGCCGCCGCGCGGGGCGTACCGACCGTGCTGACCTGGCACACCGACCTGGTCGCGTACGCGGCGCACTACCCCGAGATCCCGATCGGGGCCGCGTACGCCGGCCTGCGGCTCGGCCTGCGCTGGCGGGTGCGGGACCTGTGGGCGCTCGCCCGTCCGGGGCGCGGGCGGCAGACGCGACTGGTGGCGCTCGGTCGGTGCCTGCTGGCGCACACCAGCGTCCTGATCACGCCCTCGGCGAAGACCGCGACGATGATGGCGGCGATGGGTGGGCGTACCCCCATCGTCGTCCTGCCGACCCCGACCGCCGCACCGCTGGCCGACGCCGACGACCGGCGGCGGTTACGGGCCCGGCTGGGCATCGCGGCGGACGCGCCGGTGCTGCTCGCGGTGGGCCGCGCCACGCCGGAGAAGAACCCCGGGCTGCTGCTGGCCGCGTTCGCCCAGGTCCGCCGCGAGTTGCCAGCGGCCCAACTGGTGCTGCTCGGTGCCCGGCGGCACCGGCTCGCGGTCCGCCGGACGGCCCGCCGGTACGGCGTGGCCGACGCGCTGCACCTGCTGCGCCCGGTGCCCCGCGACCGGGTCGGCGCCCACTACCGGACGGCGGACGTGCTCGCGTTCACCTCCACCACCGACACCCAGGGCCTGGTGCTCTGCGAAGCCGAGGCGTACGGACTGCCGGTGGCCATGGTGGACACCCAGTTGGTCGAGCGCCCCGGCACCGGCACCACCCGGCCGGTCGCCGAGCCCACCGCGGCGGCCTTCGGGGCGTTGCTGACCCGGCTGCTGACCGAGCGGGAGCTGCGCGCGGGCGTGATCCGGGACGGCCGGGCGGCGGTGGCGGCCTGGTCCGGTGAGCGTTACCTGGCCGAGTTGGTCAAGCTGTACGCGACGCTGCCGCCAGTCAGCGCAGCGGAGGCGACGACAGCCGGCCCATTCGGGGGCAGCTGCTCGTCGAGGCGGCGGTGGTAGCGCCGCGGGTGACCGGCCGGATCCTTCGGATGAGCACCGCGGTGGTGGTCGCCGCCGGGCTGGTCCTCTCCGTGGTCGCCGCCCGTGACGAGCCCGTCGAGCTGCTGTTCTACTTCACCGTGCAGGTCAACCTGGCCTACCTGGTGGTGCTGCTGACCGGCGGCGGCGACCGGGTGCGCACCGCGCTCACCGTCTACCTCGTCGGCACCGCCCTGGTCTTCGTCCTCGTGCTGGCCAACCCGTGGAGCGGCTACGCCATGGTGGCCGTCGCCGACGCTCGGGGGCCGGTCTCCGACGCCGGCAACCTGCTGCTGCACGTTGTGACGCCGCCGCTGGCCGCCGCCCTGTGGCTCAGGCACCGACCCCGGGTCGCGCTGCGCCCGGCGTACGCGGTCAGCCTGCTCGGTTATCCGCTGCTGTGGCTGACGGTCATCCTGGCCCGGGGCACCGTCAGCCGGGCCGAGGACCGCTATCTCTACCCGTTCCTCGACGTGCCCCGACTCGGCTATCCCACGGTCGCCCGCAACGCCCTGCTCTTCGCGGTCACGCTGCTCCTCATCGCGCTGGCCGCAGTGCACCTGACCCGGCGGCGGGCAATTGGGTTGTCCGGTGGCGTGGACGGGGCGCACGGTGAGTAGGTGACGCAGCAGACCACCAACCGGATCGGCTGGACGGACCTGCCCGAGCGGGTCCGGACGTCGGTGCAGGAAATCATCGGCGACCGGGTGGTCGAGGCGGTGTCCCAGCCGGGCGGCTACTCGCCGGGCACCGCGGACCGGGTCCGCACCGCGACCGGCCGGCGAGCGTTCGTCAAGGCGATCAGCCCGGCACAGAACCCGGACAGCCCCGGGATGCACCGAGCGGAGGCCCGTACGGCCGCCGCAATGCCGGCCTCGGCACCGACGCCCCGGTTGTTGGGCTGCCACGACGACGGCGAGTGGGTGGCCCTGGTCTTCTCCGACGTTGACGGGCGACACCCGGCCACCCCGTGGCGGTCCGACGAGCTGACCCGCGTCCTGAATGCCCTGGAGGTGATGGCCACCGCGCTGACGCCGAGCCCGGTGACGCACGTGCCGACCGCCGCCGACCGGCTCGCCGAGAACTTCGCCGGCTGGCACCGGATCGCCGCCGACCCACCGGCTGTGCTGGCCCCCTGGGCACGGGAGCACCTGGGCCACCTGCGCGCCGCCGCCGACCACGGCCTCGCCGCGCTGACCGGTGACACGCTCTGCCACGTGGACATACGGGCCGACAACCTGCTGCTCGACGCGACCGGCACGGTCACCGTCGTCGACTGGCCGTCGGCCTGCCGAGGGCCGGCCTGGCTGGACACCGCGCTGCTGCTGGTCAACGTCCGCCTGCACGGTGGGCACGACACCGAGTCGCTGCTGCGCCGGCTGCCCATCACCGCCGAGGTCGACCCGACGACGCTCACCGGGGTGTACGCCGGGCTGGCCGGGTACTTCGCCGACCGCGCGCGTCGTCCACCGCCGCCCGGCATCCCCACCGTCCGCGCGTTTCAGCAGGCCCAGGCCGACGCCCTGCTCCCGTGGCTGGCCACCCGCCTCCGCTGACCCGGCGGGGTCAGGGTGCCGTCGGCGTCGACTCCAGGTGACCCGCCAGGTGCGCCAGGTCGGCAAGGCGCAGATCGCCGTCGAGTCCCTTCAGCGCGGCGGTCATCGCGCCGGCCGCCCGCCCCGCCCGCAGCCCGACCTCGGCGTCCTCCACGACGAGGCACCGCGCCACGGGCACGCCCAGCAGAGCGGCGGCCCGCAGGTAGCCCTCCGGGTCCGGTTTGCCCACCCGCACGTCCTCCACCGTGACCAGCACCGGCGCGACGATGCCGGCGGCACCGAGCCGAGCCTCGGCCAGTCGCGCGTCGGCGCTGGTCACCACCGCCCAGGGCAGCCCCAACCGGGCCAGCGCGCTCAGCAGGTCGTGCGCCCCGACGGTGGCCGTCACGTCGGACAGGTCGTCGTACTGCAACGAGAGCTGCCGCGCCGCCGCCACGGCGACCGCGCTGTCGTCGAGCGCGGGCAGCAGCCGGCGGATGGTCCGGTCGGCGGGGCTGCCGTGCGCGATCGCCAGCGCCGCAGCCGGGTCGACGGCGTACTCGACGGCCCACCGCTCCCAGGCCCGCTCGACGGCGGCGTCGGAGTCGACCAGGGTGCCATCCATGTCGAACAGCACCGCGCCAATGCCTGCCAGGTCCACGCTCACGCTCCCCCTGTGACTCGTCGGACGACACTAGCCGCTCCCCCACCCCAAGATCCGCGCAACGTCGGGGATCCTGCTGCCTCGCCGACTGCTGAGGCAGCAACAACACTGACGTTGTGCGGATCGTGACGGGTTGGCGTGGGGTGGTGCGCTTCAGGCATCGTTGTGCAGCACCCCGCGTACCGCTTCTACGAACGAGATCCGGTGCTTCGTCCGTGCCTCGATCGCGACCAGCCAGCGTTCCCGATGGCCCTCACGCAGGGGCACCGGTGGGCCGCCCGGCTCCTCGCCCAACCGGCGCTGGTCCGCGTGCTCCGCACCGATGCTGGTCAACACCGACCGGGCCGCCGACACCACCTCCGCCGGCCCCTCCAGCAACACCAGGTTGTACGCCTCGTCCACGCCGCGCATCGCCGCGTACGCCTCGTCGTAGCCCGGCACCGGCTCACTCCCGCCGGCGTCGAGCCACCGCCGGTCCAACTGCCGGTACGCCTGGTCGCACGCGCTGAGGAACCCGACGTACGCGTCCCGCCGTAGCTCGTCCCGGCGCGTCGCCCGCCGTTCGACGCTCTCCTGACCGGCCACGGTGAGCTGGTGGGCCAGTTGCCGTCGGGTGCTCAGCGCGCCGACCAACCCGGTCAGGGCGGCGGCGGCCAACGTGGACAGTGAGGTGATCAGCGCGACGGCGACAGTGTCCTGCACCCGCCCATCATGGCGGTGCCCCGCGGCGGTCGTCGCAATGGCCGGCGGATGAGCGATGGGAGAGAAATTCCGTTTGCTCGCCGGCCACTCTCGCTCTTACTGAGCGAACTCCGCCTCCAGCAGATCAGCTGCCGCTTCGCCGATGGAGGTGAACTCTTCCCGGGGGATCCTGGCAACGAAGATTTTTCCCAGCTCATCCGGAAAGGGGTGGGTCCCTCGCCAGAACTCGAACATGATCACCAGATCGTCGTCCAGGTAGGCGAACGTTGACACGTTGTCGACGGTCTCGTTCCACCGCAAAAACCAGAACTGCTGCGCGAACTCCGTCTCATCCGTGCGGAGCAGCCGGAATATCTCCTCCGGTGCCCGGCCCGGGAAGGGGCAAGGGGGGACGTCGCCTCGGCGCACCCGCTCTGCCTCGAGCCGCAGGTAGTGAGCGAAGGAAGGAACGTAGGCCGCGTTGTCGTCGGTGGTGAGCCACTTACCAGCCGCCCACAGATCGACGACGCGGAGCGCGGGCGAGATGGCCTGGCCCACTTCCACGCAGAATCTTGCTCGATCACCGAATCGTCGTGCCATCAGTCCGCGAAGGTAGCAGCCTGCTGGGACTGACCCTCCCAGAGAGGTGTCGTCTCAACGTGGGCGGGTGCTCGCTGGACGATCAAGCGTGCGGAACGTGCTGGACGCCCTCGACGTTTTCCTGGTCGGAGGGGGTGGTGGGCGCGGCAGGTTTCGAACCTGCGACCCCCCGCTTGTAAGGCGGGTGCTCTCCCACTGAGCTACGCGCCCGGATCGCCCGTGCGGCGGGCCGGTGGTGGGCAAGCTTACCTTGCTCGCCGCCGGCCCGGGCGCACGGCGTACCCCGGTCAGATGGCCGCTTCGGCGATGGCCTTGCGCCAGCCCTGCTGGTCGCGGGCCTCGCCCGGGCCGTTCATCTCGGCGAAGCGGACCACGCCGGTCCTGTCGATGACGAAGGTGCCCCGGTTGGCGAACCCGGCGACGTCGTTGAAGACCCCGTACGCCTGGGCGACGCCGCCGTGCGGCCAGAAGTCCGCCAGCATGGGGAACTGGTAGCCCTCGCGGTCAGCCCAGATCTTGTGGCTGTAGGCAGAGTCGACGCTGACGGTCAGCACCTGGACGTCGTCGTTCACGTACTCGTCGAGGTTGTCCCGTATCTCGGACAACTCACCCTGGCAGGTGCCGGTGAAGGCGAGCGGGTAGAAGACCAGCAGGACGGCGCGGCGGCCCCGAAAGGCGGAGAGCCGGACCTCCTGGTTGTTCTGGTCCTTCAGCACGAAGTCCGGTGCCTCGGCACCAACCTCGATGGGCATACGAACTCTCCTCGGGTCGGGTCACGGAAACGGCACCGGCTTGCCACCCGGCGGTGCGGACCGCCGGGCGTGCGAAGCGGCACGGGCTACTTCTTGGCCTTGGCCCCTCGGCGCAGCACCAGGCGTGCGCCGCTCCAGTCCCGGCCGGCGTTGACGGTCGAGGTCTGCTGAAGGCCGGCGGTGGGCGCGGACTCCGCGACCTCACTCGGCTCGACGTGCCCGTCACGCCCCGCCTTCGGGGTGAGGAGCCACACGACCCCGTTGTCGGCCAGCGGGCCGAGGGCATCGACGAGAAGCTCGAAAAGGTCACCGTCGCCGTCGCGGTACCACACCAGCACGGCGTCGACCACCTCGTCGGTGTCCTCGTCGACCAGATCTCCACAGCGGTCGGTCAGGGCGTCTCGGAGATCCTGGTCGACGTCGTCGTCGTACCCCATCTCCATGACGACCATCCCCGGTTCGATTCCGAACCGGTCCGCCAGGCTGCGTACCCCGTCGGCGGCCTGACCAGCGGTCGCGCTCACTGTCGCGTGCCTCCTCATCTCGTCCCTGCTCGCGGCGTCGGTGCGACGCCGTCAGGCAAAGTCCACACAGTTGTGCGTCCGCGCGCAAGTGGCGCACCGGGTGGAACGGAATTTACCGTGCCAGCAGCGTACGGGCACCGTCGGTAATGGCTTCCGCGGAGACCAGTACGTGACGTGCTGCCGGACCTAATGGTACAAACGAGTCAACTCCCGCCACTCGCCGTGCGGCACCGACATATCCGGCGTCGACCAGCGCGGCGATCACCCCCTCGCCGACCCCGCCGGAGCGGCGTGTCTCGTCGACGACCAGCACCCGACCGGTCGCCGAGGACTCCCGGATGATGTCGGCCACCGGCAGGGGTGCCACCCAGCGCAGGTCCACCACCCGGGTGCCCACCCCCTCCTCGGCGAGGACGGCGGCGGCCCGCAACGACATCCGCACCCCGTTACCGAAGGTGATGATGGTCAGGTCGTCCGCCGAGCCGACCCGGTAGACCCGGGCCCGCCCGATCGGCACGTGCCCGGCCACCCACGCCCCCGGCTCCGGGTACCCGGCCAGCCACTCCCCGTCACCATCGGCGTACAGGTCACGGGTGTGGTAGAGCGCGATCGGCTCCAGGAACACGCAGACACTGCCGTCCACCGCCGCGCTGGCCAGGCAGGTCCGCAGCATGGGCGCGGCGTCGTCCGGCCGCGCCGGCACCGCGACCACCAGACCGGGCACATCCCGGAGTACGGCCACCGAGTTGTCGTTGTGGAAGTGCCCGCCGAACCCCTCCTGGTACGCCAGCCCGGCCACCCGCACCACCATCGGGTTGCGGAACGCCCCCTGCGAGAAGAACCGCATGGTGGCCGCCTCGCCGCGCAGCTGGTCCTCGGCGTTGTGCAGGTACGCCAGGTACTGGATCTCCGGCACCGGCAGCATCCCGGCCAGTCCCGCGCCCAGGCCCAGCCCCAGCACCGACGTCTCGTCCAGCAGGGTGTCGAACACCCGGGCCGCCCCGAAACGGTCGCGCAGCCCCTTCGTCACCCCGTACACGCCGCCCTTGGCGGCCACGTCCTCCCCGAAGACCGCCATCTGCGGGTGGTCGAGCATCCCGTCGGCGAGCGCGGCGTTGATGCTCTGCGCCAGGGTCATCGGCCCGCTCAGCTCCGGCGGCTTGCCACCGAACGCCTCCGCCCGGGCACCCGCACCCGGGCCGCTGGCCCGCGCCGCGGCGTCGGCCACCGCCCGCGCCACCCGCACCGGGCGGCGTGGCGCCAACGCCGACACCACGTCGGCCGCGGAGGCCAGCTTCGGCTCGCCCAGCACCTCCTCGGCCAGCCGGCGTACCTGCCAGCCGGTCTCGTCGTACCGGGCCAGCAGCTCCTCGCCGGTCGCCACACCGGCGTCGACGAGCAGCCGCGCGGTGGCGGCCACCGGGTCCCGGTCCAGGTCCTCGGCCAGCTCGGCCGTGCTGCGGTACGCCGACTCCGCGTCCGCCCCGGCGTGCCCCATCAGCCGTACGGTGCGCAGGTGCAGCACGGCCGGGCGCCGGTTGCGACGTACCCAGGCCGCGGCCTCCACCGCCACCGCGTACGTCTGCACCGGGTCGGCCCCGTCCGCGCTGAAGTAGCGGATGCCCGGCTTGGCCCGCAGGGTCGCCTCGACCCAGCCCTCAGGTGTTCGGACGCTGATGCCCAGCCCGTTGTCCTCGCAGACGAAGAGCACCGGGATGCGCAGGCCGGCGTGGTCGTACCACCCGGCGGTGTTGAAGGCGGCGGTGGCGCTGGCGTGGTTGACCGAGGCGTCGCCGAACGAACAGACCACGATCGCGTCCGGTGGCCAGGGGGCGTGGGCAGCGCCCGCACCGCTGCCGACCCGGACCCCCGCCCCGGTACGCCGCCCGGCGCTGTCCAGCCGCCGCAGCCGTTCCACGGCCAGTCCCATGCCGACCGCGCGGGGCAGGTGCGAGGCGATGGTGGAGGTGGTCGGCACGATGGCCAGATCGGCCCGGCCGAACACCTTGTGCCGGCCGCCGGCGATCGGCTCCTGGCTGGAGGCGACCATGCCGCGCAGCACGTCCCGTGCCGCGTCCACGTACGCCGCGAACCCACCGGTGGGCGGCTCGGTGCCGGACGGCTCGGACTGGTCGGCTGGCTCGGACTGGTCGGCTGGCTCGGGTTCGGCGGTCAGGTCCGGGTCCACGGCTCGCTGCGGGTTCGCGGTGGGCTGCGTGCCGGGCTGCGTGCCGGCGGCCTGCGTGCCGGCGACGGGCTGCGTGCCAGCGGCCGACTGCGTGCCAGCGGCCGACTGCGTGCCGGCGGCGGCCTGCGCGTGCACGACCGGGGTCGCTTCGGCGGCGGCCTGCGCGGCGCGCTGGCAGTAGAACGCGCCGGAGCGGTAGTGCAGCAGCGCCGGATCGGTGGGGCGCAGGGCGGCGGCGACCGCGGCGTTGCCCTCGTGCCCGGCCGAGCTGATCGTGTAGAAGCCCTCCCCGAAGCTGCGCAGCCAGCGGCCGGCCAGGTCGAGCTGCCGGCTGGTCACCTGGGCGTCGAACAGGTCCAGCACCTGGGCACCGGTCAGCGGGGCGTCGTCGGTGACCGGGTCAACGGGATCACGCCGTCGCTGCGCGGCGGGCAGCGCCGCCAGCGTCTCCCGGAATCGGTCGTCGAGGTCTTGCGGGGTGGTCACGTCGGACAGCATTACCGACGGGAGGCCTGGTCGCCCAGTGGGACACGGCCGGCGCGGGTCGACTCACTCCGGCCCGCAGGGCTCCGGAAAGCCACCGTCGGACACCTTCCACACCAGGTCACGAAGGGTGCTCAGCTCCCGGTCGGTCAGCCCCGACAGCAGTCGGGAGTCGGACATCACCTCGGTCACCCGGTCCCGTTCGACGCGGCCCTTCTCGGTCACCACCAGGGTCTTCTGCCTGCGGTCCGCCGGGTCGGTGCGGCGTTCGACCAACCCGGCCTGCTCCAGCTTGTCGACCAGCACCGTCACGTTCGACCGGTCGCAGCCCAGTTGACCGGCGAGGTCACGGGCGGGCAGCGGGTGGTCCGGGTCCAGTTCGCGCAACGCCCGGGCCGCCGCCGGGGTGAGTCCCAGCTCGGCGAACGCGGAGCCCTGCCTGTGACGCAGGGCGTCGCTCACGTGGGCCATCCGGCGCAGCACATCGGCGGCGAGACCAGCCCGGTCCACCGGTCCACCTGCTGCGGAACCCACCTCCTGCGTCACGGCCACATCGTACGCACGGCGCCCGGTCGGCAAGGCCAGCGATCACGTTGGAGCCCACCGCCCACGGCGGCGACTCGGTTCGCGCCGCGGCTCGCTCGATCGGGGGTCACCGCAACGGTCGAGCCGGTCGTTCCGGGCGTCGGCCGGGGTCCCGCTGACCTGCCTGCTACCGCAACCGGCTGTGGACCGGCACTGGACCGGCCGGCCGAGGCAGCACCGATCCTGGCCGCAATCGGGCCGAAACGGACCGACCTGAACCGACCTCGGAGGCAAGCCCCTCGCTGACAACCCGACCGAAGCCCAAAGATCCGCGCAACATCAGGGAAAGTGCTGCCTCGGCGCGCGTCGAGGCAGCACTTTCGGGGAAGTTGCGCGGATCTTGAGGGCGCGACGGCGGCGTGAGGCGGCGATCCGCCGGCAGGGACGGGGCGATGGGCCTCCGCCCCGCGCAACATCCTGGTTGTAGTGGCATCCCGCGGGACCGACACCACTACAACCAGGATCGAGCACGATCTTGGCGCGAGGCGCGAGGCGCGAGGCGCGAGGCGCGGTCAGCCGGGGAGGAACGAGAAGCGGACCTGGCGGGTCGGGTTGTCGCCGTTGGTGTCGACCAGGCAGACGGACTGCCAGGTCCCGAGGGCCAGCCGGCCGCCGAGCACCGGCAGCGTGGCGTACGGCGGGACGAACGCCGGCAGCACGTGGTCCCGGCCGTGGCCGGGTGAGCCGTGCCGGTGTCGCCACCGGTCGTCGGTGGGTAGCAGCGCGTCGATGGCGGTCAGCAGGTCGTCGTCGGAGCCGGAGCCCGTCTCGATGATCGCGAGGCCGGCGGTGGCGTGTGGCACGAAGACGTGCAGCAGGCCGTCGCCCTCACTGGAGACGAACTGCTGGGCCTCTGCGGTGATGTCGTGGACGCTCGGGCGAGACCCGGTCCGGACGGTGATGACGTCGCTGCGCATACGTCGCATTCTGCCCGAGCGGGTCAGGACCCGCCGCCGCCACCGCTACCGGAGTCGCCGCCTCCACCGGAGGAGCCGCCACCGGAGTCGCCGCCGGACCAGCTCCAGCCATTCGAGTCGCCGTAGTACGTCGACGGGATGCTGGTGTCGGCGTGCCGTCGACGTGGGCCGGGCACGGCGCGTGCGGCCCGGCGTGACGCCGGAGCCCGGAGCCCGTCGCGTAACCGAACCGCACCGAACACGGCGGCCCCGCCCCCGAAAATCAGGATCGGCAGTGTGGCGAGGTTCCCGGCCAGCAGCACCGGCACGGCGAGGGCCGCCGCGAGCGTGCCAACCGCCAGGAGTGTGCCGCCAGCCACCACTCGTCGCGCGTTCATGTCCCGCACCGTAGCGGGGCCGGACAAGAGGGCGGTTTGACCCGCCGTCGCGCTAAGTTACCGGTGGGTACCTGTGTTGAGCGTCGCGTCAGGGGGCCCTAGACGTGACGACAGGTGCCACCAGAGGGCAGGATGGCGCTAGAGACCTATCCCACACACAACCGAGGGAACGCCTGTGGCTACGGAACGCAAGCGCCCGGTGATCAGCGACGGCCTACCGAGCCAGCTTCCGGACATCGACCCTGAAGAGACAAGCGAATGGGTCGAGTCGCTTGACGGTGTCATCGACGAACGCGGCGCCAAACGCGCCCGCTACGTCATGCTGCGCCTGCTGGAGCGGGCCCGTGAGCGCCAGGTCGGGGTTCCGCCCCTGACCACCACCGACTACATCAACACCATCCCGTCGGAACGCGAACCGTGGTTCCCGGGTGACGAGCACGTCGAGCGGCGGATCCGGGCGTACGTCCGGTGGAACGCCGCGATGCTGGTGCACCGGGCGCAGCGCCCGGAGATCGGCGTCGGCGGGCACATCTCGACCTTCGCCAGCTCGGCGTCGCTCTACGAGGTGGGCTTCAACCACTTCTTCCGGGGCAAGAACCACCCGGGCGGCGGCGACCACATCTTCTACCAGGGCCACGCCTCCCCCGGCATGTACGCGCGGGCGTTCCTGGAGGGGCGGCTCAGCGAGCACCAGCTCGACGGGTTCCGCCAGGAGTTGTCGCACCCCGGCGGTGGGCTGCCGTCGTACCCGCACCCGCGGCTGATGCCGGACTTCTGGGAGTTCCCCACCGTCTCGATGGGTCTCGGCGGTCTGAACGCGATCTACCAGGCCCGGTTCAACCGGTACATGCAGCACCGCGGCATCAAGGACACCTCGCAGCAGCACGTCTGGGCGTTCCTGGGCGACGGTGAGATGGACGAGCCGGAGACGCTGGGCGCCATCGGCGTGGCCGCCCGCGAGGAGCTGGACAATCTCACCTTCGTGATCAACTGCAACCTCCAGCGGCTGGACGGCCCGGTCCGGGGCAACGGCAAGGTCATGCAGGAGCTGGAGTCGTTCTTCCGGGGTGCCGGCTGGAACGTGATCAAGGTGGTCTGGGGCCGCGAGTGGGACCCGCTGCTCGCCGCGGACACCGACGGCGCGCTGGTCAACCTCATGAACACCACGACCGACGGCGACTACCAGACCTACAAGGCGGAGTCGGGCGCGTACGTGCGGGAGCACTTCTTCGGGCGCGACGCGCGGACCCGCAAGATGGTCGACCCGCTCAGCGACGACGAGATCTGGAACCTCAAGCGGGGTGGGCACGACTACCGCAAGCTCTACGCGGCCTACAAGGCGGCCACCGAGCACACCGGTCAGCCCACCGTCATCCTGGCGAAGACGATCAAGGGCTGGACGCTCGGCTCGCACTTCGAGGGCCGCAACGCGACCCACCAGATGAAGAAGCTGACGCTGGAGGATTTGAAGACCTTCCGCGACCGGCTCTACCTGGACATCCCGGACAAGGCGCTGGAGGACAACCCCTACCTGCCGCCGTACTACAACCCGGGTGAGAAGTCCGAGGAGATCCAGTACCTCAAGGAGCGGCGCCAGCAGCTCGGCGGCTACCTGCCGTCCCGGCGGACCAGCACCAAGCGGCTGACCATCCCCGGCCCGGAGCGGTTCGCCGACGTCAAGCGCGGCTCGGGCAAGCAGAAGGTGGCCACCACGATGGCCTTCGTCCGCCTGCTCAAGGACATCATGAAGGACAAGGAGTTCGGCAAGCGCTGGGTGCCGATCATTCCGGACGAGGCCCGTACCTTCGGCCTCGACTCGATCTTCCCCACCGCGAAGATCTACTCGCCGCACGGTCAGCGCTACACCTCGGTCGACCGGGAGCTGTTCCTGTCGTACAAGGAGTCGACGACCGGGCAGATCCTGCACGAGGGGATCAACGAGGCCGGCTCGGTGGCCTCGTTCACGGCGGCCGGTTCGGCGTACGCCACGCACGACGAGCCGATGATCCCGATGTACATCTTCTACTCGATGTTCGGGTTCCAGCGGACCGCCGACGGGCTGTGGGCGGCGGCCGACCAGATGGCGCGGGGCTTCCTGCTCGGCGCCACCGCCGGTCGCACCACGCTCAACGGTGAGGGCCTTCAGCACGAGGACGGCCACTCGCTGCTGATCGCCGCCACCAACCCGGCCGTGGTCGCGTACGACCCGGCGTTCTCGTTCGAGATCGCGCACATCATGGAGCACGGCCTGCACCGGATGTACGGGGACGCGCAGGAGAACGTCTTCTACTACCTGACGGTCTACAACGAGCCGATCCTCCAGCCGGCCGAGCCGGCCGGGGTGGACGTGGAGGGCCTGCTCAAGGGCATCTACCGCTACTCCCCGGCACCGGCGGTCGACGGCCCGAAGGCCAACGTGCTCGCCTCGGGCACCGGCATGCAGTGGGCGCTCAAGGCCCAGCAGCTGCTCGCCCAGGACTGGGGGGTGGCCGCCGACGTCTGGTCGGTGACCTCCTGGACCGAGCTGCGCCGCGACGCGGTGGAGACCGAGGAGTACAACCTCCTCAACCCGGGCGCCGAGGCGAAGGTTCCGTACATCCAGCAGAAGCTGGCTGACGCGGACGGTCCGAAGGTCGCGGTCAGCGACTGGATGCGGGCGGTGCCGGATCTGATCGCCCGCTGGGTGCCCGGCGACTACACGTCGCTCGGCACCGACGGCTTCGGCATGTCGGACACCCGGCACGCGCTGCGTCGGCACTTCCACGTCGACGCGGAGTCGATCGTGGTGGCCACGCTGCGGCAGCTCGCCCGCAGCGGCGCGGTGGCGGCCACCGTGCCGGCCGAGGCCGCCAAGAAGTACGCGATCGACGACGTCAACGCCGCCCCGGTCGGCGAGACCGGCGGCGACAGCTGATCCAGCACGACCAGAAGGGCCCGGCGCACAAGCGCCGGGCCCTTCTGTTTGGTACGACCGATCATGGAGTTGCGGTAGGGGACGAAGCGGTCAAGCCCCCTCGAACCAGGCACCACAACTCCATGATCGACCGGAGTGGGGGGCCCAGCACGGTTCGGGAGCCGGAAGCGGCGGCGGTCCGGGGTCCCTGGCGGGGATCCGGACCACCGCCGTCGCGGGTGACGCCGGGAGGATGGGCGCTCGTCAGCCGACGGCGGCCAGGTCGGTGAGCCGGGCCAGCGAGTCCTCCAGGTCGGCGCCGACCCGACGTAGTCCGAGGCGCAGCAGGGCCGCCTTGACCGGGCCGGCCGGCCAGCGGACCACGATGAGCCGCACGATGGTCCCGCCCTCCTCCTCGTCGGTGGTGAGCTGGACGTAGATCTCGGTGCGCGCCTCCGCCCGAGAGCCCGCGCCCCTGGCCCGTTCCCGCCAGCCGATCAACGTCGGCTCCTGGTAGGCGATCACCTCGGCCTCATGCGCCGAGCCGCGCCCCGCCTGGACCAGTTGTCGCCGGCCGAAGCCCTCTCCCGAGAGCACTTCGGCCGCGCGGACCCCCGCCAGCCAGGCCGGCAACTGCTCGGCCCGCTGGACGACATCCCAGACCACTTCAATCGGCGCCGCCACGTGCGCACTGCGTTCAACGAGGATCATTTCCGTCTTCCTCCGGTGAGGACATCCCACGATATCGGCACTCTATGCGTTAAATCGGACTTACCTGGACGGGTTCGGAAAAAGACACGCCGATCAACCATTGCGGATTGCGCCAGGCCGGCCTATGGCGCATTCATCAGGAGCGCTTTAAAGTCCCGAGCACGTTTCACGTTGACCGGGAGGGCGCATGTCGACCGCACCGATGCCCCAGTTCCCCGCCGGGTTCCGTTGGGGTGTCTCCACATCGGCCCACCAGATCGAGGGCGCCACCGCGGCCGACGGGCGCGGGCCGTCCATCTGGGACACGTTCGCGCACTCCCCCGGCCGGATCGGCGACGGCAGCACCGGCGAGGTGGCCTGCGACCACTACCACCGGCACACCGAGGACGTCGGGTTGCTGGCCGGGCTGGGCGTCTCGGCGTACCGGTTCTCGATCGCATGGCCCCGGGTGCAGCCAACCGGGACCGGCCCGGCCAACCCGGCCGGCCTGGACTTCTACGACCGCCTGGTCGACGAGCTGCTGGCCGCGGGCGTCGACCCGGTGGCGACTCTCTACCACTGGGACCTGCCCCAACCCCTCGAAGACGCCGGCGGCTGGCTGCACCGCGACACCGCCG
The DNA here is from genome assembly GCF_022230955.1 of Micromonospora cabrerizensis. Classification (GTDB taxonomy): domain Bacteria; phylum Actinomycetota; class Actinomycetes; order Mycobacteriales; family Micromonosporaceae; genus Micromonospora; species Micromonospora cabrerizensis. The sequence goes on along the minus strand of NZ_JAKKFI010000084.1, from coordinate 70,160 downwards.
CCCGGTTCGCCGAGTACGCCGACCTGACCGCCGCCCGACTCGGCGACCGGGTCCGGCTCTGGATCACCCTGAACGAGCCGTTCATCCACATGAGCCTCGGGTACGGCATGGGCGTGCACGCTCCCGGCCGGATGCTGCTCTTCGACGCCTTCCCGGCCGCCCACCACCAACTGCTCGGGCACGGGCTCGCGGTCGCCGCGCTGCGGGCCCGCACCACCAGCCCGGTGGCTATCGCCAACAACTACTCGCCGGTGCGGGTGCTCGGCGACCGCGACGCCGACCGGGCCGCCGGAGCCGCCTACGAGGCGCTGCACAACCGGCTCTTCACCGACCCGCTGCTCGGGCGCGGTTACCCGGAGCTGCCCGGCCTCGACCCCGGCGTCATCCACCCGGGCGACCTCGACACGATCGCCGCGCCGATCGACGTGCTCGGGGTCAACTACTACAACCCCACCGGCGTACGGGCCGCCGAGGAGGGTTCACCGCTGCCGTTCGACCTGGTGCCGTTGGACGGCTATCCGCGGACCGCCTTCGACTGGCCGGTGGCCCCCGACGGGCTGCACGAGCTGCTCGGCTGGCTGCACGACACCTACGGCGACGCGCTGCCGCCCATCGAGATCACCGAGAGCGGCTGCGCGTACGACGACGTGCCGGACGCCGACGGCCAGGTGGCCGACCCGGACCGGGTCGCGTACCTCGACGGGCACCTGCGCGCCGTCCGGGCCGCCATCGACGACGGTGTCGACGTGCGCGGGTACTTCGTCTGGTCGCTGCTGGACAACTGGGAGTGGGCCGAGGGGTTCACCAAACGCTTCGGTCTGGTGCACGTCGACTACGCCACCCAGAGGCGTACGCCGAAGTCGTCGTACACCTGGCTGCGGGACGTGATCGCGGCCTCCCGGGCGGGGTCGGCGCGGTGACCACCCTCGACCCGACGCCGGCGTCGCTGCCGGCGGCGCTCGCCGAGCCGACCGTGCCGGTGCGGCGCGGCTGGATCGGGTTGATCTTCGCCGCCAACCTGGGCGTCTGGATGGCGTTCTTCACGCCCATCCAGGTGCTGCTGCCCCAGCAGATCGAGCAGATCGCGCCCGGCGACAAGGAGAACATGCTGGCCGTGGTCACCGGCCTCGGCGCCCTGGCCGCGGTGCTGGCCAACCCCCTCGCCGGCGCGTTCTCCGACCGGACCTGCCTGCGGGTGGCCGGCCGCGAGTTCGGTCGCCGGCACGTCTGGACGGCGGGCGGGGCCCTGCTGGGCGCGGCGGCCCTGGTGTTGCTGGCCCAGCAGCGGACCATCCTCGGGGTCGCCCTCGGCTGGGTGGCCGCGCAGGTCTGCTTCAACGCGATGCTGGCCAGCCTCAGCGCCGCCGTCCCGGACCGGGTCCCGGTCACGCAGCGCGGCGGCGTCTCGGGCTGGGTGGGCATCCCGCAGGCGCTCGGGCTGGTGCTCGGCGCGGTGCTGGTGACCGCCGTGGTCACCGGCAACGCCGCCGGCTATCTGGCCATCGCCGTGGCCATCCTGCTGTTGTCGCTGCCGTTCGCGCTGTTCACCCCCGACGAGCCGCTGCCCCGTACGCATCGGCCGGTGGTGCGCACCCGGGCGCTGCTGGCCTCGATGTGGATCAGCCCGCGCCGGCACCCGGACTTCGCCTGGGCCTGGATCACCCGGTTCCTGGTCCAGCTCGGCAACGCCCTGGGCACCCTCTACCTGCTCTACTTCCTCACCGACGGGGTGCGTCACCCCGATCCCGAGGGTGGGCTGCTGGTGCTGATCCTGCTCTACACACTCGGCATGATGCTGACCGCGGTGGTCGCCGGGAAACTGTCGGACCGTTCCGGACGCCGCAAGATCTACGTCATCGCGTCCGGGCTGATCATGGCGGTGGCGGCGCTGCTGCTGGCGGTCGCGCCGGTCTGGCCGATGGCGATCGTCGCCGCGCTGCTGCTCGGCGCCGGCTACGGCGTCTACCTCGCCGTGGACGCCGCGTTGATCACGCAGGTGCTGCCCCGGGCCACCGACCGGGCCAAGGACCTGGGCGTCATCAACATCGCGAACTCCGCCCCGCAGGTGCTCGGCCCGGCGCTCTCCGCCCCGCTCGTCGTGTACCTGGGCGGCTACCCCACGCTCTACGCCGTCACCGCCGTGGTCACCCTGATCGGCAGCGCGCTGGTCGTCAAGATCCGTTCGGTGCCCTGAGTCGAGGCCCCTGGCGGAATGCGCGCGACGGTCGCCGTAGGCTGGGGGACGTGACAGTACGTGTGCGCTTCGCCCCCTCCCCGACCGGCATGTTCCACGTCGGCGGCGCCCGCTCGGCGCTGCAGAACTGGATCTACGCCAAGCAGCAGGGTGGGGTGTTCGTGCTGCGTATCGAGGACACCGACGCGGCACGCAACAAGCCCGAGTGGACCGAGGGCATCCTCTCCGCGCTGGACTGGATCGGCATCTCCCGGGGCAGCTACGAGGGCCCGCACTTCCAGTCGGAGAACGCCGGCGAGCACCGGGCCGCCGCCGCCCGTCTCTACGAGTCGGGCCGCGCCTACTACTGCGACTGCACCCGCGAGGACGTGCAGGCCCGCACCGGCTCGCAGTACCAGGGCTACGACGGCTACCACCGCGACCGTGGCCTCGGCCCGGGCCCGGGGCACGCGCTGCGCTTCCGCACGCCCGACGATGGCACGACGGTGGTCGTCGACCTGATCCGCGGTGAGCCCACCTTCGAGAACAAGCTCATCGAGGACTTCGTCATCGCCCGGGGTGACGGCTCGCCGGTCTTCCTGCTGGCCAACGTCGTGGACGACATGACCATGGGGATCACCCACGTGATCCGGGCCGAGGAGCACCTGCCCAACACCCCCAAGCAGCAGCTGCTCTGGGACGCCCTCGGGGTCAAGCCGCCGATCTGGGCCCACGTGCCGGTGGTGGTCAACGAGAAGCGGCAGAAGCTCTCCAAGCGTCGCGACAAGGTCGCCCTGGAGGCGTACCGCGAGGAGGGCTACCTCCCCGGTGCCATGCGCAACTACCTGATGCTGCTCGGCTGGGCGCCGTCGGGCGACCGGGAGATCGTCCCCTGGTCGGTCATCGAGGAGGAGTTCCGCCTCGAAGAGGTCAACCCCTCCCCCGCGTTCTTCGACGAGAAGAAGCTCCGCGCGTTCAACGGCGATTACATTCGCGCGCTGCCGGTGGCCGAGTTCGTCGACGCCTGCCAGCCCTGGCTGACCGGCACCGGCACCATCGCGCCCCCGCCGTGGCAGCCGGAGGAGTTCGACGCCGACGCGTTCGCCGCGGTCGCCCCGCTGGCCCAGACGCGGATCACGGTGCTCAGCGAGATCGTGCCGAACGTCGACTTCCTCTTCCTGGCCTCGCCGCTGATCGACGAGGCGGCGTGGGCCAAGACGATGAAGGACGGCTCCGCCGAGCTGCTCGACGACGCCGTCGCGGCGTTCGAGGCGCTGGAGTCCTGGGATGCCGAGTCGTTGAAGTCGACGCTGGAGGCGGTCGGCGCCGAGCGTGGCCTCAAGCTCGGCAAGACGCAGGCACCGGTACGCGTCGCGGTCACCGGCCGCACCGTTGGCCTGCCGCTGTTCGAGTCGCTGGAGGTGCTCGGTCGTGAGCGCACCCTGACCCGGATGCGCGCCGCCCGGCTCCGCCTGGTCTGACCTCCGAGCACCGACTCTCGCGCCGTCTCCGCGGCCGGCCGCCAGCCCACCGGGCCGGTGCCCGGCCGCTCAGCGGCGTCGGGCTCGAAGCCGCCGCTGCAACCAGACGACGAGCGCGCCCACCAGCAGAGCCGACGCGATCGTCCACAGCCAGCCGCGCACCTGGCTGCGCTCCTGCGCGACCGGCACCGGGCTGCCCGCCGCAGTCGCACCGGCGGTCGCGGTGGGGGCCAGCGCCGACGAGGACACCCCGCTGGCGGTCGGGCCCGCCGCCGCGGTCGGGGCGGTGCCACCAGCGGTCGGGGCCGCGCCACCGGCGGTCGACGGTGAGGCGGACGGGTCGGCGGCGGTGCCGGTCGTGAGGGTGAACCGCACCTCGCCCTTCACCGGGTGCCCGTCGGAGGACGCGAGCTGGTAACCGATGGTGTAGAGGCCGGCCGCCGCCGGCTTGAACGGCACCCGCACCCGGCTGCCGTCGAAGGCCGGTGTGCCCCCGGCGACCACGTTGTCCGGCCCGGTTATTGTGATCTTCGTCGTAGCCGGTGCCGGCTTGGCCAGGAACCGCAGCTCGATCCGGGCGGGTGCCGTCGCCACCCGGGCACCGTCGCGTGGATCGCTGCCGGTCAGCGAGTTGTGCGCGGCGGCCGGCGTTGCCGGCGCCAGGAACGACACACCGAACGCCACGCCGAGCACCACTGGCACAACCCGCGCCGTACGTGTAACCCTGCCCCCCATGAACCCCTCCGTAAGGGTACGATCCGCCCGCTGATCTAACCGCTCCTCATTAGTCGAGCAGAGATCGCAGATAGTTCCAATTACTGTTCCACAAGCTGCAACTCATCGACGTTTTCCGGAGTCTGTAAGGGTGAGACCGACCAACTGGTCGGTGCCGCACCGGCAGACCGGTCCAGACGTCACAACGATGCCATCCATCGAACGGGGCGAGGAGGCGGGATGGTCCGTCACATGAGGTGGTTGGCAACCGTGCTGGCGGGCGCGCTGGCGACGGCGTTGCTGTCACTCGGCACTTCCGGCCCGGTCTCGGCGGCGCCGAAGCCGGCACCCGCCGGAGTGGACATCGCCGGCGTGGGCCTCTCCGCGCCGCTGCGCTTGCGGGCCGACACCCAGCCCACCCACGTGGGCGCGGTCATCGACCAGGTCAACTTCCTCGCGCACACGGGCGCGCCGAAGGGCCCGAAGGCGGCAGACCTCGGTCCGAAGTACACGGTCGTGGTGCTCGCCGGGGAGACGCCGAAGCAGACCTACGATCTCTACCCCAAGGCGATCGGCGGCCCCCGCGTCTTCCGGCCGGCGAAGCAGCCGGACGGCCGTAAGACCAGCGCCGGTTGGTTCCTGGGTCGGCTCAGCATGTCCGAGACCCTGCGCACCGCCGGTGTGCCGCTGGAGCGGCAGTTCGACACGGTCAGCGGTGGTGTGGGCGGCGGCGAGCGGGTGCTCCCGGAGGACACGCTCGACCCCGCGAAGGATCTCGACGAGGCGCTCGGCGACCTGCAACGCCTGCTGCTGCTCAACGTCGGGGTGATGCTCACCATCACTGTCGGCCTCGCCGGGATCGCCCTGCTGATCCGACGCCGCACCCGCTGAGCTACCCCCGCCTGGTGGTCAGCACCAGCGGCGCGGGGGGCGCTGCCGGCGGGTGGCCCGCGGCCGGGGTCGGACCGGGCCGTGCCGGTGCGCACCGGCCCAGCCGGGAAGTTCGCTGAGGCAACCAGCGGGAACGTCCGCGTCGGGCTCGGCGAGGGTGTTGGGCTCCCCGGAGCGCTGGCGCGGCAGGACGGTGTCGTCGTCGGCCCGGCCGGCGAGCGGCTCCACCGGGTGCGACGGCGCGCCGCCGACCGGCCGGCGGTGCTTGCCAGCCGCCTGCGGGTCGTGGTGCCCCGGTCGGCAGGGCTCGCCCTGGGCGCAGCCGTGCTCGGCCTCCCCGTGCGCCATCCCCGGTCTCCTCACGCTCGTCCCACCCTCGGGTCTCTCCCCCGACGTGCCCCTCACCGTACTGGCCGGGACCGACGGGCCGCGCGGCAGCGTACCCGGGGTCAGGGCCGGGGGGTTCACCACGACGACGGGGAGCGCGGGAGCCGGTTACGCAGTTCACAGCTTCTTTTCGTGCCGTTCACCGAGGGGCTCCCGGCCGGGGCGGACCGGCCGTCAGTGACCGGGGTGAGCCTCCGGCCGGCCCGGTGCGGAGTGCCGGACGCGCCGGGTTCCTACACGGTCGAGCTGATCATCGTCGCGGCGGCGACGGTCCGCGTACCCCTTTCGGCGCATCTCGACGCCGTCGGGCTCCTCCTGCGGGCGGTGCCCGAGGGTCGGCGGCTGTGGTGGGATCGGGGCATGCGTCCGCCACCGTGGCTCGGTTCCGGCACCCTGGCCCGCGACGTCGGCCTCGCTGGCGCGTCGCTCGTCGGCGGCCTCGTGCTGTACTCCCTGGGTTGGCAGCCGCAGGTCCGTCCGGGCACGGACGTGCCGTCGGTGCTGTTCCTGCCGCCGCTGCTGGCGATGTGCGTGGCCGTGGGGATGCGCCGGGTCGCCCCCCGCACCAGCCTGGCCGTGGGCACCGGTGCGCTGGTCGTGGACACGGCGCTCGGCAACTCGCTGGGCACGATCCTGGTCTACACCCAGGTTCTCTACGACGCCTGCGTGTACGGCCCGCCACGGCTGTGGCGGTGGCTGCTGCGGGTGACCATCGCGCTGAGCCTGGTCGGCGCGGTCCTCGGCGTGCTTCTCCTCGGCCACTGGCGCGGGGTCACCATCGGGGTGCTGGTGGTGCTCGCCGGGCTGTTGCCGGTCCTGACCGGGATCAGCGTTCGGCAGTACCGCGACCAGGCCGCCGCCGAGCGGGCACGGGCCGAGCAGACCGCCCGGCTGGTCGAGTTGGACCGTCGACAGGCGGTCAGCGCCGAGCGCGCCCGGATGGCCCGGGAGCTGCACGACGTGGTCGCCAACCACCTCAGCGCGGTGGCCATCCACGCCACCGCCGTGCTGTCCGTACCCGGGTTGGATCGCGGCCAGGTCGAGTCGGCGTTGCGGGTGATCCGGGAGAGCAGCGTGCAGGGGCTGGCGGAGATGCGTCAGATGATCGAGGTGCTGCGCGAGCCGGGGACCACCGGTGGGTCGGCGTCATCGGGTGACGATCCGACCGTGCCGGAGGTGATCAGCGCTCGGCTGGCCGAGGCGGACGGTCTGGTCGACCGGATCCGGGCCGCCGGCCTGGCGGTGCGGGTCCGCACCGACGGCACGCCGGGGCCGCTGCCGGTGGCGGTGGACCTGGCCGCGTACCGGATCGTGCAGGAGTCCCTGACCAACGCGCTCAAGCACGGCACGGGTGAGGCCGACCTGACGATCGCGTACGGGTCGGCGGAGGTGGTGCTGACGGTGGAGAACCCGGTGCGCCGGCACGGGCTCGGTCTGCCGGGCGCCGGGGCCGGGCTGATCGGGATGCGGGAGCGGACCACGCTGCTGGCCGGTCGGATCAGCGCGGGGCCGCAGGATGGTCGCTGGCTGGTCCGGGCCGCCCTGCCCACCGGGGAGGCCGGGTGACCGGGCCGTCGGGCGACGCGGGCACGGCGACGGTACGGGTGGTGCTCGCGGACGACCAGCCAGCGGTACGGGCGGGGCTGGCCCTGATCCTGGGCGGCTCACCGGGCATCGAGGTAGTCGGCGAGGCAGCCGACGGCGACGAGGCGGTGCGGTTGTGTCGGGAGTCGCGCCCGGACGTGGCCGTGCTGGACGTCCGGATGCCCCGCCGGGACGGGATCTCCGCGACCCGGGCCATCGTCGCCGACGGGCTCGCCGACGTGCTGGTGCTCACCACCTTCGACCTCGACGAGTACGTCTTCGGCGCGTTGCGTGCCGGTGCGGCCGGCTTCCTGCTGAAGGACACCGACGCCGACGGCCTGGTGGCGGCGGTGCGTACGGTGGCGCGCGGCGACGGCTTCATCGCGCCTGCGGTGACCCGCCGGTTGATCACCGCCTTCGCGGCCACCACGCCGGGCGCGTCCGCGGCCACCCGGGCCGCACTGGACACCCTCACCCCACGCGAGCGCGACGTGCTGGCCTGCCTCGGCCTGGGCCTGTCCAATCAGCAGATCGCCGATCGGCTGGTGCTGGCCGAGAGCACCACCAAGACACACGTGAGCCGGATCCTGGCGAAGCTGGGCCTGCGTAGCCGGGTGCAGGCCGCCATCCTGGCCCAGGAGCTGGGGCTGCCCGCTCCCCCACAACCGTGAACCGGTCTCAGTCCACTCCGGACGGTGGGGGATCGCCCCGCTGCCGTACGCTGCGCGCCACCGGCGTCGACGCCGGCCGCTCAGGATGGGGAAACCGTGCGACGGTGGTGGGGAACGACGATCCTGACGGCGCTGATCGTGGGAACGGGCGGTTGTGACGGCGGTTCCGCCGAGGAGCCAACCTCGGCCTTCGCCCCCAAGGCGGGCGGGTGCCACGCCACCGCTTCCGACGAGCGCAGCCCCGAGGCGTACACCCCGATCCCCTGCTCCTCGAAGCACGAGGCGGAGACGTTCCTGGTCGGCCGGATCTCCGGCGCGGAGGGTGCCGCGCCGAAGCCGCCGGCCGCCGACAGCGACGGGCTCTGGCGGCTGTACGAATCCTGCGACAGTGAGGCTGCCCGCTTCCTGGGCGGCGAGTGGCGCGAGTCCCGGCTGGCAATGCGGACGCTGACCCCGTCGGCCACGCGATGGGAGGCGGGTGAGCGGTGGTACCGCTGCGACCTGCTGGAGATGCATGCGGTGGACCGGTGGTTTCCGAACCCCCGGGCGAACAGTCTGCGCGGCGCACTGACCGGCGATTCGCCGCTGCGGTACACCTGTTTCACCGAGCTGGCCGAGACGGGTGATCTGCCGCCCGCCTCCTGCACTGGGCCGCACGAGACCGAGTTCGCCGGCATCTGGCGGGCTGACCCGGAGGTCGAGGAGCTCACCGACGACATCACCAAGGCGGGGTGCCTGTCCACCGTCTCCCGGTACGTCGGGTTGCCGGAGGGTGACCTGGGCAGCCGCTTCCAGGTGTTCGGGGTTTCGCCGGAGGGCGAGCCCGAGTGGCTGGCGGGCACGCTCAGCGTCCTGTGCTTCCTTTACAGCCCCGGTCGCGCGCTCGACAGCTCAGCGAAGGGTGGCGGTCGAGCCCTGCTTGCGGCGGCCCGCTGACCGGTGCCGACGTGGATGGCCTGCTCACCACGTGTCAGGCTAGGGCGGTGAGTACGCCGGGCGGTGGAGACCTGTCGGCCACGCTGCGCCGGATCGAACGTTCGGCGGGGGCGTTGGCCACCTCCAGCGTGGCCCGGATGGACGACACGCTGCCGTGGTTCCGGGCCCTGCCGGCCGACCAGCGCTCCTGGGTGATGCTGGTGGCCCAGGCGGGCGCCCGGTCGCTGGTGCAGTGGCTGCGCGACGGCGGCGGCACGGCCGACAGCACCCAGGAGGTCTCGGACGAGGTCTTCGCCGCCGCACCGCAGGCGCTGGCCCGCTCGATCACCCTGCAACAGACCGTGGCGTTGATCAAGGTGACCATCGACGTGGTCGAGGAGCAGGTGTCGCACCTGGCCGCCGAGGGTGAGGAGCAGCAGCTCCGCGAGGCGGTGCTGCGCTTCTCCCGGGAGATCGCGTTCGCCGCCGCCCGGGTGTACGCGCGGGCCGCCGAGTCGCGCGGCGCGTGGGACGCCCGGTTGCAGGCCCTGCTGGTCGACGCGCTGCTGCGCGGTGACTCACCGGACGTGCTGGCCAGTCGGGCCGCCGCGCTCGGCTGGGCGGACGCGCCGCCGGTGGCGGTCGCGGTCGGTCGGTCGCCCGGCGGTGAGGTCTCCGCGGTGCTGCACGTGGTCTACCGGCAGGCCCGCCGGATCGGCGTGGAGGTCATCGGTGGGGTGCACGGCGACCGGCTGGTGATCGTGCTGGGTGGCGCGGCGGACCCGTTGACGGCGACCGCCAAGTTGTTGGGCGCGTTCGGGGACGGCCCGGTGGTCGTCGGCCCGGCCGTACCGAGTCTGGACGAGGCGACCGAGTCGGCGCGGGCGGCGTTGTCCGGCTTCCGGGCGGCACCGGCATGGCCCAGCGCCCCCCGGCCGGTGCCGGCTGCTGACCTGTTGCCGGAGCGGGCCCTCGCGGGGGACGCGGAGGCCCGTCGGCGGCTGCGGCACGACGTGTACGCGACGCTGGTACGCGCCGGTGGCGAGCTGCTGGCGACCCTGGACGCGTTCCTGGCCGCGGGCGGCACACTGGAGAGCGCCGCACGGGCGCTGTTCGTTCATCCGAACACCGTGCGTTACCGGTTGCGGCGGATCGCCGAGGTGACCGGCTTCTCGCCGCTGTCACCGCGGGACGCGTTCGCGCTCCAGGTCGCGTTGACCGTGGGCCGGTTGGATCCGGTCGCCCCGCTCATCTCGCCTGTCCCGAGTCAGACAATGACCCCGGCCACCCGGAAAACCACCCAAAACGAGGATGATCCCCGCCGATCTTTGTAGGAAACCTCCAAAGGTACTAGTGCGGTTTGGTCGGAGGCGGCACAGCGTTACCCGCGCGTATCCGGGAGAGTCATAGGCGTGCTCGCCGTACTTAGTCCCGGCCAGGGTTCCCAGAAACCCGGCTTCCTGACCCCCTGGCTCGACCTGACCGGCACCGAGGCGCGTCTGCGCGAGTGGTCGGCGTTGGCCGGGGTCGACCTGATGCATCTGGGCACCGCCGCCGACGCCGACGAGATCAAGGACACCGCCCGCACCCAGCCCCTGCTGGTCGCGGCGGCGTTGCTGGCCGGCGAGCACCTGCCGTTGGACGACGTGACGCTCACCGCCGGGCACAGCATCGGCGAGCTGGGTGCCGCCGCCCTGGCCGGCGTGCTGTCGGCCGAAACCGCGATCACCCTCGCCGGGGTCCGCGGCCGGGAGATGGCGGCCGCGTGCGCGCTGGAGCCCACCGGCATGGCCGCGGTGCTCGGCGGCGACCCCGACGAGGTCCTCGCCGCGATCGAGGCGCACGGGCTGTACCCGGGCAACCGCAACGGCGCCGGTCAGATCGTCGCCGCCGGCTCGCTGGACGGGCTCGACAAGCTCGCCGCCGAGCCGCCCGCCCGGGCCCGGATCATCCGGCTCAAGGTGGCCGGCGCGTTCCACACCCCGTACATGGCCCCGGCCGAGACCGCGCTGGCCGCGGTCGCCGCCGAGATCACCCCCGCCGACCCGGCCCGCCTGCTGCTGTCGAACCTCGACGGCACCGCGGTCGACAACGGCGCGGACATGGTGCAGCGCCTCGTACGCCAGGTGACCGCACCGGTCCGCTGGGATCTGTGCATGCGTACGCTGGCCGACCTCGGCGTCACCGGCGTGATCGAGCTACCACCGGCCGGCACCCTCGCCGGGCTGGTCAAACGGGACCTCAAGGGCGACGGCGCCCCGGAGATCGTCACCCTGAACACCCCGGACGACCTGCCGGCCGCACGGGACCTGATCGCCCGCACCGGAGGTCGCGCATGACTGGCAGTCGCATCGTCTCGATGGGGCACTACCAGCCCTCCCGGGTGGTGACCAACGACGACATCGCCCAGCTCGTCGACACCAACGACGAGTGGATCCGCGACCGGGTCGGCATCGTCAGCCGGCGGATCGCCGACAGCGAGACGGTGGCCGACATGGCCGCCGCGGCCGCCGGCAAGGCGCTGGCCAACTCGGGCCTGACCGCCGCCGACATCGACCTGGTCGTGGTGGCCACCTGCACCTCCATCGACCGCAGCCCCAACGTGGCCTGCCGGGTCGCCGCCAAGCTGGGCATCACCGCGCCGGGCGCGTTCGACGTCAACACCGCCTGCTCGGGCTTCGCGTACGCGCTGGGCACCGTCGACCACGCCATCCGGGCCGGCGCGTCGCGCAACGCGCTCGTCATCGGTGCGGAGAAGCTCTCCGACTTCACCGACTGGACCGACCGTTCCACCTGCATCATCTTCGCGGACGGCGCCGGCGCCGCGGTGGTCAGCGCCACCGCCGACGACGAGCCGGCCGGGATCGGGCCGGTGGTCTGGGGTTCGGCACCGGAGAAGAGCGACGCGGTCCGCATCGAGGGCTGGCGCCCGTACGTCCAGCAGGAGGGGCAGGCGGTCTTCCGCTGGGCCACCACCGCGATCGCGCCACTCGCGTTGCAGGCCTGCGAGCGGGCCGGGGTCCACCCGTCGGAGCTGGCCGCGTTCGTGCCGCACCAGGCCAACACCCGGATCATCGACGGCATCGCCAAGCGGCTCAACATCCCCAACGCGATCATCGCGAAGGACATCGTCGAGTCCGGCAACACCTCGGCCGCGAGCGTTCCGCTGGCCCTGTCCAAGCTGGTCGAGCGCCGGGAGGTGCCCTCGGGCGCACCGGTGCTGCTGTTCGGCTTCGGCGGTGGCCTGACCTACGCCGGTCAGGTCATCCGCTGCCCCTGATGACCCCCTCGGCGCGTACGCGTCCAGGAGTGGCGGTCGGCGACGCCGTCCGCCGGAAACCCCGATGAAAGGAACCAACCGTAATGACCCGTGACGAGATCACCACCGGCCTCGCCGAGATCCTCGAAGAGGTTGCCGGGGTGAACCCGGACGACGTGGCCGAGGGGAAGTCCTTCACCGACGACCTCGACGTCGACTCGCTCTCCATGGTGGAGGTCGTGGTCGCCGCCGAGGAGAAGTTCGGCGTCAAGATCCCGGACAACGAGGTGCAGAACCTCAAGACCGTCGGTGACGCCGTCAGCTACATCGCGGCGCAGTCCTGATCATGAGTCGTCCTGACGTCGTCGTCACCGGGCTCGGCGCGACGACCCCGCTTGGCGGGGACGTCGCGTCGACCTGGGACGCCATGCTCGCCGGCCGCTCCGGGGTGAGTGCCCTCACCCAGGAGTGGGCCGCGCAACTGCCGGTCCGGATCGCCGCCCAACTGGCCGTGGAGCCGTCCGAGGTGCTCGACCGGGTCCGGTTGCGCCGACTGGACCGTTCCGAGGCGATCGCGATCATCGCGGCGCAGCAGGCCTGGGCGGACGCCGGCCTCGCCGGCTCCGACCTCGACGGGGAGCGGCTGGCCGTCAGCGTCGGCTCCGGCATCGGTGGCGCCACCACCCTGCTCGCCCAGGACGACATCCTGGAGGCGTCCGGGCCACGGCGGGTCTCCCCGCACACCATCCCGATGCTGATGCCGAACGGTCCGGCCGCCTGGGTCGGGCTGGAGTTGGGCGCCAAGGCCGGCGTGCACTCGGTGGCCAGCGCCTGCGCCACCGGCGCCGAGGCGATCGCCCTCGGGCTGGACATCATCCGCGCCGGTCGTGCCGACGTGGTGGTGGCCGGCGGCACCGAGGCGGTCATCCACCCGCTGCCGATCGCCGGCTTCAGCTCGATGCGGGCCATGTCGACCCGCAACGACGACCCCGAGCGCGCCTCCCGGCCGTGGGACCGGGGCCGCGACGGCTTCGTCCTCGGCGAGGGCGCCGGCATCGTGGTGCTGGAGCGGGCCGAGCACGCGGCAGCCCGGGGCGCCCGGGTGTACGCGCGCCTCGCCGGTGCCGGCATCACCTCCGACGCGTACGACATCGTGCAGCCTCACGCCGAGGGCGAGGGCGCCATCCGGGCCATCGCCAAGGCGATCGCGGACGCGGACGTGGCGAAGCGGGACATCGTGCACGTCAACGCGCACGCCACCTCGACCCCGGTCGGGGACATGCTGGAGATCAGCGGGTTGCACAAGGCGCTCGGTGACCACCCGGTGCTGTCCGCGACGAAGTCGATGACGGGTCACCTGCTCGGTGCGGCCGGAGCGCTGGAGTCGATCGCCACCATCCTGGCGATCCGCGACAGTGTCGTCCCTCCGACGATCAACCTCGACGACCCCGAGCCAGGCCTCACCCTGGATGTCGCCGCGCACAAGGCCCGCCACATGGAGATTCCGGCCGCGTTGAACAACGCGTTCGGCTTCGGCGGCCACAACGTGGCGCTCGTCTTCGCTCGCCCCTGAGATCACGCGGACGGGCCCCTCCTCGTCGAGGAGGGGCCCGTCCGTCGTTCAGGCCCGGTTGCGGGGGTGCTGCTTCGCGGTGCGCTCGTTGCCGTGGCGGTAGTTGCCCGTCCAGCGGGCCATCACCAACTGCGGATCGTCGTCGACCTCGGCGAGGAACGCCGCCGCCCGAGCACCGCGCAGTGTGCCCGCGACGCGGCCGTGGTGGGTGATCACCACCGTGCCGTCGGCCCGCCGCACGTGCCGGAATCCTTCTGCCGCTCCCATGCCTGGGAGGTTGTCAGGCCGACCGAACCGACGCGACCGATTATCAGCGCCCGTGGAGAGGTTCACGGTTGACGGTGCGAGGCCGTACGGCTTGGATGGGCGAACTGATGATCGACAAGCGGGGGACAGCCACTGTGGACACTCGTACCCGCGCTGCCGTGCTGGCCGCGGTCACCCTCGGCCTGCTGGCCGGCTGCGGCCACGATGCCGACGCTCCCACCGGGCAGCCGGCTGCCGGCACGGTCCCACGGGCCACGGGCGAGCCCTGGTACGACGAGGTGACCCCGGCCTCCCCCGCCGGCACGACCGGCGGCACCAGCTCGCCCTGCCCGCTCCCGGTGTCGTTCCCGCTGGCCGACGGGTGGACGGCGAAGGCGGTCGAGGCACCCAGGGGCGAGCTGGCGGAGCTGGTCGGCGAGGCGCTCACCAAGCGTGGTGGCACCACCGTGCGCTGCGAGGTCGACGGTCGGAAGGCCGGCGGCGGTTTCCTGCGGATCTGGGCGGCCGACGCGCCGGCTGTCACGCCGCGCACCGCGCTGGAGGGCTTCGCCGGCGGCGGCGACGAGACCGTCGGTGGCCAGCAGTTCAGGGACATCCGGGCCGGTGGCTTCGACGCCACGGAGATGAGCTGGCTGGCCACCAGTTCGTTGACCGAGGAGACGTCGCGGAACTGGGCGCTGGCCGTCGAGTCGGCGGGGCAGACGCTGATCTTCGCGGTCAGCGAGGGCATGGTCACCGAACGGACCGACGTGCTGCCGGCGTACCGGCTCGCGGCGCAGGGGCTCGCGACCGCCGGGTGAGGCCCGGTCCGGGTCTCAGGTGCCGCAGGTCGTCGCGGGCAGGCCGGGGACGGTCACTGGGGACCGGCCGCCCGGTCGGGCCTTCCCGGCCAGCACGGCGGCCAACCCGGTCATCGACGCCCGGCTGGAGGAGTACGTGGCCAGCAGCGTCGGTGACTTCGCGCCGCTCAGCACGTACGGGGTGTCCATCGCGACCGTGACCGCCGCGTCGGCGCGCAGGTCGTTGGCGCCGTCGCCGTAGCCCACCAGGTGCACGATCGTGCCGCCACTGGGCTTGACCTGCACCCCGGCGGCGGTCAGTGCGGCGGTGAGCACGGCCCGGGTGCCGTCGCGACCACCGGAGGAGGTGACGGTGACCGGTCCGCGTACGGCCCCGCCGCAGGCGCCCCGCAGCACGGTGACGGCGGCGGTGGCCAGCGCGTCGGCCGCCGCCCGGTGCGCCGGGGCGTTGAGCGTGGACATCTGCGCGGCCGGGGTCTCCGCGAGCCGGAACTTCATGGTCAGGACCCGGGTGACCGCCTCGACGAGTCGGGCCCGTGGCAGTGAACCGTCGCGCAGCGCGGCGAGCAGCCCGTCGTACGCCTGACCGACGTTCGGGGTCATCAGGATGAGGTCGTTGCCGGCGTTCAGCGCGCGGACCGCCGCCTCACCGGGAGCCCAGCGCTTCGCGGGCGGCATGTTCATCCCGTCGGTGATCACCACGCCCTTGAAGCCGAGCTGGCCGCGCAGGACGTCGGTGAGCAGCTTGTGCGAGAAGGTCGCCGGGGTGCCCGGGTCGATCGCGCGCGCGTCCAGGTGACCGGACATCACTGCCATCGCCCCGGCGTCCATCCCGGCGGTGAACGGCGGCCACGCGCCGCTCTGCAACGCCTCGGCGGACTGGGTGAGCACCGGCAGGTCCTTGTGCGAGTCGTCGGCGCTGTGGCCGTGCCCGGGGAAGTGCTTCAGGGTGGCCGCGACCCCGGACGCCTGGAGGCCACGAACGGCACCGCCCACCTGCGCCGCTGCCTGCTTCGGGTCGGAGCCGTACGACCGCGAGCCGATCACGGTGCTGCGGGTGGCCAGCACGTCGGCCACCGGGGCGAAGTCGACGTTGATCCCCATCGCCGCCAGCTCGGCACCGGCGGCCCGCCAGGCGGCCTCGGTCAGCTTCGGGTCGCCGGCCGCGCCTGCCGCGAGGGCGCTGGGCAGCACGGTGACGCCGTCGGTCACGCGGGTGACCACCCCGTACTCCTGGTCGGTCCCGATCAGCAGCGGCGCGGGGCCCGCGGCGAGCCGACCGGCGGCGGTACGCAGCCCGGTGGTGAGCTCGTGCACCTGCTTCGGGTTGTCGACGTTCGTGGTCTCCTGGTTGCCCTTGGTCGGGTCGTCGGCGCTGAAGCCGACCAGGATCAGGCCACCCAGCCGGTACTTGCTGATCATGTCGGCGGGGGTGTCGACCCCGGCCAGGGCCTGGTTGCCGGCGGCCGAGCCGGCCGAGACCTTGGTCGCCGAGTCGCCGTAGGCGTACGGCATCAGCACCTGACCGGCCAGGTCCTCGTCGGACAGCGTCGCGACCAGGGCTGCTGCCCGGGCGGTCGGGTCGCTGGCCGGTGTCGGGGCGGGGCCGCTCGGGGCGGCGGATGTGCCGACCGGGCTGGGCGTCGGCGCGGGGCGCTCGGGGTCGCTCGAGCAGCCGGAGGCGAGCAGGGCGGTCAGGGCGGCGACTGCGACAGTGGCGCGCCACGGGCGATTCGACACGCCGCCCATCCCACCAGCTTCCCCCTTATCGGGGCAACTTGACCTTACCGGTCGCTGCACCCCGGGGGCGCACGGCCAGCGGACCGACGGTCGGGTCAGCCGACGCGAGTGAGCAAGGTCACCGGTGCACCGTCGCCGGCGTACCGGTAGGGCTCCAGGTCGGCGTCCCAGGCGGTGCCGAGCGCCTTGTCGAGGGCGTGCGCCAGCGCCTCCGGGGCCCGGGAGGCGACCATCAGCGCCCGTAGCCGGTCCTCCCCGAGCTGGATGTCACCGGCCACGCCGACGGTGGCCCGGAACAGACCACGGGCCGGCACGTACATGAAGCGTTCACCGTCGGCGCCGGCGCTCGGCTCCTCGGTGACCTCGAAACGGATCATGGGCCACTGCCGTAGGGCAGCAGCCAGCTCGGCGCCCGTTCCCGGACGACCGGTCCACCCGCACTCGGCCCGGCGTGCGCCGGGGTCGACGGGCTGAGCCGTCCACTGCAGGTTGACCGGCGCGGCTAGGACGCGCGCGATCGCCCACTCGACGTGTGAGCACACGGCGAGCGGGGTCGAGTGGACGTATACGACGCCACGCGTTGGCACGGTGACCTCCCGGAGAGCGAGGTGCGTCTTCCCCTACGACCTCGGCCACCCAGGTGGTTTCTGCAACACATGATGACTCCTGTGACGCGTGGTGCGCCAGGGAATCGGAAAAATCGCCGGGTGGAATAGCCGGACGGGTGGTGGCCGTTGCCTCTCAGGACACCGCGACGACCAGCGTGATGTCGTGGTCATGTACAGTTCCACCGGCGGCTTATGCCGCGTTACACCTTCGCGAGCCGAGTCAAGTACGGCCCGCACACAGCCCCCGGACGTCCAGTCCTCCCGTACGTCTTGCAAGGAGTACCTCCGTGGCGAGCAACACCTCTAAGACCGCGCGCGCGTCCGTCCGGGCCGGCCAGGCTGGCCAGGGTGGCGCCCTCAGCGTGCTGGGCGAGTTCAAGTACCTCATCCCGCTCAACGGCGGCAAGCACGCCTACGTGCGGAACCTGACCAACGGCAAGACCGCGCACCTGCGCACGGACTCCGACGCCTTCGTCGAGGAGATCCGCGTGCTGGCCGCCGCCGGCCACGCCGCCAAGATCCGGGCGGAGATCAACAACCTGGCTGCCACCCACCCGGGTGACGGCTGGGAGGCCACCGAGAAGCGCCTGGTCGCGGCCGGCGTCTTCGAGGGCTGAGCTCTCCCCCACCGCACCACGCAGAGCGCCCGCCGGGAGTCCCGGCGGGCGCTCTCGCACGTCCGGAGCTAGGGCGAGATCCACTCGACTTCCTGGAAACCGGGGTGTCCGGCCTGCTGGGACACCCCGGTTTCGCCAAAACCGAGTCGATCATGCGCTCGGCGCGGGGATCGGGGACCGGCCGGGCCCGTCGGAGCCGGGGACCGGTCGAGCAGGTCGGGGCGGGTTCAGGCCGGGTCGAGCAGGGCGACCTCGCCGGTGGCCAGGTCGTAGAGGCCACCGACCACCGCCACCCTTCCGGCGGCGACCGGCCCGGCCAGCAGGTCGTCTTCGCGCAGCGTGCCCACCGTCCGCCGGACGTGCCGGCGGATCGCCAGCGGGTGCACCGCCGGGTCGTCGATCCCCACCTCGGTAACCGCCGGGGCGATCTCGTCCACCAGGTGTGCCAGCGACCCTCCGGGACGTTGCCCGCTGCGCAGCGCGTCCACCGCCGCGCCCACCGCGCCGCACCGCTCGTGGCCGAGGACCATCACCAGAGGTACGCCGAGCTGGCCGACCACGTACTCGATCGAGCCGCACACCGCGCGGTCGAGGACATGCCCACCGGTACGGATCACGCAGATCGCGCCGAAGGTCTGGTCGAAGATCGCCTCCAGCGGCACCCGTGAGTCGATGCAGCCGAGCACCACCGCGTACGGCTGCTGGTCGCCGGAGGCGGCGGCCGCAGCGGCCGTG
The DNA here is from genome assembly GCF_022230955.1 of Micromonospora cabrerizensis. Classification (GTDB taxonomy): domain Bacteria; phylum Actinomycetota; class Actinomycetes; order Mycobacteriales; family Micromonosporaceae; genus Micromonospora; species Micromonospora cabrerizensis. Next base: position 51,745 of record NZ_JAKKFI010000084.1, on the reverse strand, counting down.
ACGTCGTGTCCGTGGATCGGCTGGCCGCTGACGAACCGCCGGTTGCCGGTGAGCAGGTCGGCCAGCGCGGCGCGGGGCGTACCCCCGGGCTGTCGCCCCTGCCCCGCCGTCCCGCCCATGGACGCCCCCGACGACCCCATGCCGTTCAGCTTGGTCCTCCGCCGGCGACCACGGGCGCGGTCGGGAATGTTAGTCCCGGCGCGATTGACGTGGTCTGATGGCGGGTAGCCGGTGTTACCGCCGGGTATCCCGGTGCTGGTGATGCTGGGCGGCCCTGGGAGGTGGCGATGCCGGAGCGGTTCGAGGTCGGTCTGCCGGACGGCGTGCGGCTCAACGTCGAGGTGACGGGGCCGGCGGACGCCCCGGTGACCGCCGTCCTGCTGCACGGCTGGACGCTGGACGGGCGAGCCTGGCACCGACAGGTCGACGCGCTCACCGCGACGCCGGTCGGCCCGGCGGTGCGGGTGGTCACCTACGACGCGCGGGGGCACGGTCGCTCCAGCTGCATGGCGCTGCCCACCGCCACCCTGGCCCAGCTGGGTGACGACCTGGCCGCGGTGATCGACGCGGTGGCGCCGACCGGGCCGGTGGTCCTGGTCGGGCACTCGATGGGCGGCATGACGATCATGGAGTACGCCCACCGCCACCCCGCGCACTTCGCCGCCCGTACGGCCGGGCTGGTGTTCGTCTCGACCACCGCCGAGGGGCACACGCACACCGTCTACGGGTTGTCGCCGCGGATCGCCCGGTTGATCCGGCTGGCCGAGACGACCGGAGCCGGAGTGCTGGCCCGGTGCGGCTCGTGGCGGGCGCCCCGGGCCCTGCTGAACGCGCTGCAACCGAGCATCCGGTGGATGCTCTTCGGCGACCGCTGCGAACCCTCCGACATCCGCCTGGTGACCTCCGCGGTGGCGCGCGCCTCGCTGCGCTCGATCGGTGGGTTCCGCGCCTCCATCGGCACCCAGCACCGACTGGAGACCCTCGCCGCGTTGGCTCACCTGCCGGCCGCCGCCCTGGTCGGCGACCGGGACCGGCTGACCCCGCCGCCGTGCGCCGAGTCGATCGCGGCGGCACTGCCGGCCACCGAGCTGACCGTCTGCCCCGGTGCCGGGCACATGCTGATGATGGAGCGCCCGGACGAGGTCAACGCCGCCCTCACCGGCGTCCTGCACCGGGTGCTCACCGCACCGCAGCGCGGGGTGACGCCCGCCGGAACGGGTGTCTGAGCGCGTTCCCGCACCTCGGGCGCGGCGGGCCGGGCCGGACGCCGTACCCTTCTGCGGTTGGCCTGCGCGGTTCCCGCCGCCTGCCGGCGACCTTCGAAGGAGCGTGCGTTGACCGACCAGACCGGCCTGGAGCAGGAGATCGCCGTCGAGCAACGCCACCTCGACCGGGTGTACGCCCGACTCGCCGAACTGCGGCAGTCGGCGGTCCGCGCCGAGCGCGACGGCTACCGGATGGCCCGGGTGGGTACGCACGGGGCGCTGGTCGAGCGCGACGCGATGGTCTTCCACGCGGCACAGCGACGACACACCCTGGACGCCGAGCACGAGGGTCTGGTCTTCGGCCGGCTGGACCTGCGCGACCGTCAGGTGCTGCACGTCGGTCGCCTCGGCATCCGCGACGAGGACGCCCGCACGCTGGTCGTCGACTGGCGGGCGCCGGCCGCCGCCGCCTTCTACCAGGCCACCCCGGCGCAGCCGCTGGACGTGGTGCGCCGCCGCACGATCCAGTCCCGCGCCGAGCGGGTCACCCGGATCGAGGACGACCTGCTCGACCCGAACGCGGCCCCGGAGGGGATGACCGTCGTCGGTGACGGCGCGCTGCTGGCCACCCTGTCCAAGGCCACCGGCCGGGGCATGCGGGACATCGTGGCGACCATCCAGCGGGAGCAGGACGAGGCGATCCGCTCCCCCGGCTCCGGGGTGACGATCGTCGCGGGCGGCCCCGGCACCGGCAAGACCGCTGTCGCCTTGCACCGGGCCGCCTTCCTGCTCTACTCCGACCGCAGCCGGTACGCGGGCGGCGGCATCCTGGTGGTCGGCCCGTCGTCGGTCTTCGTGGAGTACATCGGCTCGGTGCTGCCGTCGCTCGGTGAGGACACCGCGACCCTGCACTCGCTGGGCACCCTCTTCCCGGGCATGAGCGCCACCCGCACCGACCCGCCCGAGGTGGCGGCGGTGAAGGGCTCGCTGCGGATGCGTCGGGTGCTGGAGCGGGCGGCCCGCGACGCGGTGCCGGGCGGCCCGGGTGAGCTGCGACTGCTCTACCGGGGCACGCTGCTGCGGCTGGACCGGGCGGCACTGGACCGGATCCGGGACCGCGCGCTGCAACGGGGCGCCCGCCGCAACGAGGTGCGCCGGGCCGGCTTCGACGGGGTGTTCGCGGCGCTCTGGGCCCAGGCCCGCGAGGTGGGGATTCGCCTGCCGGAGCAGCGCACCTTCGAGGCGGAGATCGCCGAGCGCTCGGAGTTCCGGGAGTTCCTCAAGGCGTGGTGGCCCCGGCTGCACCCTCGGCACGTGCTCGGCTGGCTGGCCCAGCCGGATCGGCTGCGCCGGTACGCCGGGGGGATCCTCTCCACCGGGGAGATCCGGCTGCTCACCGCCGCGTACCGGCACCTGGACTCGGCCGGGCTGACCATCGCCGACATCGCGCTGCTGGACGAGTTGGACTCCCTGCTCGGCAAGCCGGCGCAGTCGGCCAAGGCCCGGCGCGACCCGTTCCAGCTGGCCGGCGGCGTACGCGAGTTGAGCACCCTCGGCGAGCGGCAGCGCGCCGCCCGCGCGGCGGCCCGGGAGCGCCCGGAGGACTACCGGGACTACGCGCACGTGGTGGTGGACGAGGCCCAGGACGTCTCACCGATGCAGTGGCGGATGGTGGGCCGACGTGGCCGTCTGGCCTCCTGGACGGTGGTCGGTGACCCCGCCCAGACCGCGTGGACCGGTGACCCCGACGAGCTGGACCGGGCCCGCGACCAGGCGCTGGGTCGACGCAAGCGGCACGATTTCACGCTCACCACCAACTACCGCAACTCCTCGGAGATCTTCGCGGTGGCGGCGGCGGAGATCCGCCGGCTCTACCCTGACCTTCCGCTGCCGACCGCCGTCCGCTCCACCGGGGTCGACCCGGTCGAGCTGGTGGTGCCCCCGACCGGGCTGGAGGGCGCGACCGTGGAGGCCGCCGCCGGCCTGCTGGCCGAGGTGGAGGGCACGGTCGGCGTGATCACGCCGGTCCCCCGCCGGGACGAGGTCGCCGGCTGGGTCGCCGCGCTCAACGCGCCGCGGTTGCAGGTGGTGACCAGCCTGGAGGCCAAGGGCATGGAGTACGACGGTGTCGTGCTGGTCGCCCCGAGCGAGATCCGGGCGGATCCGGGTGCCGGGGTGCGCACCCTGTACGTGGCGCTCTCCCGGGCCACCCAGCGCCTCACCACCATCGACCCGACCGGCTGATCCGCTCTGGCGAGCCGCCGGCGACAGCGGCGACCTCTACACTTGCATACATAGCGATGTGAGCATACATTTGACCGGGTCCCGACTGGCAGCGGAGGGTGGTTCTCGTGGGCGCAGGTCATGACCACCACCATGGGTCCGTCGCCAATGCCGCACACCAGCACCGGGGTCGCCTCTGGGCGGCATTCGGGCTGCTGGCCACCCTGATGGTGGTCGAGGCGGTGGCCGCCCTGCACACCGGCTCGCTCGCCCTGCTCTCCGACGCCGGGCACATGTTCACCGACGTGCTCGGCATCGGGATGGCGCTCGCCGCGATCACCGCGACCCGGCGGGCCACCGTCGACCCACAGCGCACCTTCGGGCTCTACCGCCTCGAGGTGCTCGCCGCGCTGGCCAACGCCGTCCTGCTCTCCGGCGTCGCGATCTACGTGGTGATCGAGGCGATCCGCCGCTTCGGCGACCCGCACGAGGTCATCGCCGGCCCGATGCTCGCGGTGGCCGTGCTCGGCCTGCTGGCCAACGTCGCCGCCTTCGCCCTGCTCCGCGCCGGAGCCAAGGAGAGCATCAACCTCCAGGGCGCCTACCTGGAGGTGCTCGGCGACCTGCTCGGCTCGGTCGGCGTGATCGGCGCCGCGCTGCTCATCACCGTCACCGACTGGTGGTGGGCCGACCCGCTGGTCGCCGTCGCCATCGGTGTGTTCATCCTGCCGCGCACCTGGCGGCTGGCGCGCGCCGCCGTCCGCATCCTCGTACAGGCGGCCCCGGAGCACCTCCAGGTGACCGCCGTGCACGACCGGCTGGCCGCGGTCCCCGGTGTGGTCGAGGTGCACGACCTGCACGTCTGGACGCTCACCTCCGGCATGGACGTGGCCTCCGCACACCTGACCATGGCACCCGGGGCGGAGGTCGGCGCGGTGCTCACCGCCGCGCGTACGGCCCTGCACGACGACTTCCGGATCGAGCACGCGACACTGCAGATCGAGCCGGGCGCGGCCTCCGGGGCGTGTGGCTCGATCGAGTGGTGACAGCGGTTTCTCGTGATGACGCACGCACCGTCCGTCACATTGGCTGCAGCCGCCCCACCCGCACCGGTAGGCTCGGTCCCGGCCTCCACCAGGCGGCGCCCTCCCGGCGCCGGTGATGGTCGCCGCCTAATCGCCCGCAGGGGCGAACCGGGGAACCACGTTCCTGGGGTGCATCCGCGTCAGCGGTAGGGATCTTCCGTCCCGAACCCGTCAGCTAACCCGGTCGGCGGCTGACGGAAGGACATGCACTGTGGCACCAGCACGACCACCCGCCGCCCGACTGGCGGCCCTGATCGTCGCGATGTTCGCCCTCGGCGTCGCGCTCCCGGCCGGCACCGCCTCGGCCACTCCCCCGACCGGCCTGCGGGCCGCCGCTCCCGACTCCGACGAGGAGGGCGGCACCCCCGCGCTGCGAGCCCAGCTCGAGGCCGCCAGCAAGGGTTACCTGGACGCCAAGCGCGCCCTGGACGCCTCCGTACAGCGGCAGCAGCAGCTCACGGCCCAACTGAAGACCATCGAGGTCGAGCTCGACCAGCGCAACGGCAAGGTCGGCGAGATCGCCGGCGTCGCCTACCGCACCGGTCGGCTCAGCGCCATGTCGGCGCTGCTCAACAGCGACAGCCCGGAAGGCTTCATGGACCGGGCCGCCGCACTGGACGCGGTGGCCGCCAACGAGGACCGGGTGCTGCGCGACCTGCTCACCAGCAAGGACCAGGCCAACCGCACCCAGGTCGCCCTGAACGGTGAGATCAACGAGCAGCGCAAGCAGGTCGCGGTGATGGCCAAGCGCAAGGAGCAGGCCGAGCGGGCCCTGACCGTGGCCACCGCCCCCAAGCCGCAGGTCGCCGCCGACACCGACTCCAACCGGGGCACCTCCGCCGCCAACGCGAAGGCCGCACCGCGCAACTCCGACGGCTCCTGGCCGTCGGAGACGTGCAGCGTCAACGACCCCACGCCGGCCAACGGCTGCATCACCCCGCGCACCCTGCACGCCCTCAACCAGGCCAAGGCCGCCGGCTTCACCCGGTACGTCTCCTGTCACCGGCCCAGCGGCTCCGGCGAGCACCCGAAGGGCCGAGCCTGCGACTTCGCCGCGCAGAAGAGCGGCTTCGGCGGAAACGCCACCGGCGGCGACAAGACGTACGGCAACAACCTGGCGGCGTACTTCATCCGCAACGCCGACCGGCTCGCCGTGCTGTACGTGATCTGGTACCGGCAGATCTGGCTGCCCAGCAGCGGGTGGAAGTCGTACAGCGGGGCGAGCGGCACCCCGTCCACCGACCACACCAACCACGTGCACCTGTCGGTCTACTGATCCGGCCGATCCCCGACGTGCTGATGCCTGTGAGTCATCGTGATGACTCACAGGCATCACGTTCGTCCGGACAGGTCCGGCCGCACTGACCCGTCAAGGTCTGCTCGATGCGCCGGGCCGGGCCGCGGCCCGCTCCCCAGGAGGGCGGTCGGCGGCTGTGGCGGGCTACGTCGCCGGGCGTACCCCTGATGTCGTCGCTCGTCGGACGACCCGGGCGAGGCCCGCGGGCAGCATCGCGGTATGCCTCGGATACCACCCGCCGCCCGCAAAGGGCTGCTCACCCTGCACCTGGTCACCTCGCTGGGGTGGCTCGGCGCCGACCTGGTGCTGCTGACCCTCGGCATCGCCGTGCAGCGTGGCGCCGACCCGGCGGTGCTCTACCCGGTCGGCGCGCTGGTCGGCACCGTCCTGTTCGCGCCGCTGAGCGTGCTGGTCTGGCTCGTCGGTGTCGCCAGCGCGCTGCTCACCCCGTGGGGGCTGCTGCGCTATCGCTGGGTGCTGGTCAAGCTCGTGCTCACCACGGTGATGGTCGGGCTGGTGCTGTTCCTGCTCACCCCGAATCTGCGCCACGCCGGAGCGTTGGGCGCCGCCCTGCCCGCACGGGACCGCGCCGACCTGGTGATCGCACCCGCGGTGTCGACCAGTCTGATGATCATCGCGACGGTGCTGTCCACGTACAAGCCGTGGGGACGGCGTCCCGCAGCCCAACCCGCCCTGGCGGGCCGCGCCCCCAACCGGTGATCCCGCTGCCGCGTCGCAGCTGTGCCGCGCTGCCAAGATCACGCTAGAACCAGGATGTAGTGGCCTCCCGACGCTCGTAGGCCACTACATCCACGATCGAGCACGATCATGAAGCGGGGCTGCGGGCGACGGGGCCGCGGGGGTGGGTCAGGCCGGGGGCTGCGGGTCGCCGCCGCGGTCCAGGGCCGCACCGAGGCGCGTGGCCAGGGCGAGGTGGGCGACCCGGGCCTGGCGGAACGCGTACCGGAACAGGGGGGTCGGCGCGGTCAGCGTGATCTCGACGTCGATCCGGGTCAGGCCGTCCGGCTCGGGGTGCAGCCGGGTGTGGTTACGCACGGTGGTGGCCGGCCACTGGCGGGCCACCATGACGATCTCGTCGTCCTCGCTGATCAGCACGTCCGCGTGGTAGGTGGTCCGGAAGCGCAGCGGGCCGGCCGCCAACTGGTCGTTGATCGTGTAACTGGCCTGCGCACCAGGTCGGGGTGGTAGTCGGCGGACCCGGACGATCAGCGGGTGCAGCTCACCCTGCCGGGTCAGGTCGCTGAGCATCGCCGCCGCCTCGGCCGGCGAGCACCGGGCCTGCACGGTGTAGCTGAAGGTATCGCTGCTGAGCACACCGTCTCCCGCCGTCGATGGTCGCACGATCGTCCCGTACCGATGTCTGGCTGGCAACGCCCGGCGCCGGACCGGACCGGTGCGATGGCACGCCGAGTTGCCGGTTGTCGCATTAAGGTCGTTTAGTGAAGAATCACCCGACCGTGCTGGAGGGCGGACATCATGAACGGCGACGATCCGGTGAGGGGGCACGTGATGGTCTTCGCGCCCACTCCACAGCTGACGGTGACCGTGGACCAGCCGAACGACCACCCCGAGCTGCACCTGCACCCCGGCGGGCAGGGCGTCTGGCAGGCCCGGATGGTGATCTCACTCGGGGTCGACGTGGTGCTCTGCGCCGCCCTCGGCGGCGAGATCGGCCAGGTCCTGGAGCCACTGCTGGTCAGCGAGGGCGTGGACCTCAAGGTGGTGGCCCGTGACTCCGGCAGCGGCGGGTACGTGCACGACCGCCGGGACGGCTCCCGGCAGGAGATCGCCGACGTGCCCGGTCAGCCGTTGAGCCGCCACGAACTCGACGAGCTGTACAACCTGGCCCTCGGCGAGGGCCTGTCGGCCGCGGTGAGCATCCTCAGCGGGCCCAACGAGCCATGGCTCGTCCCTGCCGACCTCTACCGACGCTTCGCCGCCGACCTCAGCGCCAACGGCGCTCGGGTGGTGGTCGACCTCTCCGGCGACCACCTCGGCTCGGCGCTGGAGGGCGGCGTCTTCTTCCTCAAGGTGAGCCACGAGGAGCTGATCCGCGACGGCCGCGCCCGCAGCGACGACAGCGCGGAACTGACCCGGGCCATGTACGAGCTGCACGCGGCCGGCGCCGAGACGGTGGTGGTGAGCCGGGCCGACCAGCCGGCGCTCGCGCTCATCGACGGGGAGCTGTTCGAGGTCGAGATGCCCCGGTTGGAGGCCGCCGACCCGCGCGGTGCGGGCGACTCGATGACCGCCGGGGTGGCAGCCGTCGTGGCCAGCGGCGGGGACATCCGGACCGCCATCCGGACCGGCGCCGCGGCCGGCGCGCTGAACGTGACCCGGCACGGCCTGGGCACCGGCCGACTGGATTCGATCACCGGCCTGGTGGACCGGGTCCGACTCGTGCCGGCGGACAGCCGACCGCAGGAGCGGACGACCCCGGACGAGCTGGCCGACCGGGTGGTCGACCGATGACCCTGCGGGTGCTGATCACGAACGACGACGGGATCGCCGCGCCGGGCATCCAGGCACTGGCCTGGGCTGCCCGACAGCGGGGCCTGGACGTGGTGGTCGCCGCACCGCTGGAGGAGGCGAGCGGCACCAGCGCCGCGATGAGCGCCGTGGAACGGGACGGGCGGGTCGTCGTGAACGAGCACCCGCTGCCCGACCTGGAGGGCGTGCCGGCGTACGGGGTCGGTGGCTCACCCGGCTTCATCACACTGATCGCCCTGCATGGCGCGTTCGGCCCGCCGCCGTCGGTGGTGCTCTCCGGCATCAACCGTGGCGCCAACGCCGGCCGGGCCGTGCTGCACTCCGGGACGGTGGGGGCCGCGTTCACCGCCGCCACGAACGGCTGCCGGGCGATGGCGGTCTCCCTCGACGTGCTCTCCGCGGGCGAGGCGACGGCGGCCAGCGGTGGGGCGGCGGTGGACGCGGCCGCCCGGGTACGCGACGCCGAGCGGCACTGGAGCACCGCTGCGCGGGTCGCCCTGGACCTGCTCCCCCGGTTGACGTCCGCGCCGATGGAGAGCGTGCTCAACGTGAACGCCCCGGACCTGCCGCACGAGCGACTGCGCGGGGTGCGGCGAGGCACGCTGGCCAGCTTCGGCCAGGTGCAGATGACGGTGGCCGAATCCGGCCACGGCTTCGTCCGTACCTCGCTGGAGGAGCCGGGGCAGGCCGCGCAGCCGGGCACGGACGTGGCGTTGCTGGCCGCCGGGTACGCCTCGGTGACGGCCATCCGAGCGGTCACCGAAGCAACCGACATCGACCTGACCGGGCTGGACGAGCAGCCCTGAGCCGGTGGGCTCAGGCGCCGGGCAGCACCTCGGGGGTCGCGGCACCGGCGAAGTAGGGCTCCGGGGCGCCGAACAGGCCGAGCAGACCGGTCACCCACAGCTGACGGTGCACGAACCGGCTCGGCTGCGTGACCACCAGCTTGACGTCGCTGACCTCGGCCGTCTGGAAGCCGGCAACCATGGCGCTGATGCCGACGGAGTCGATGAAGGTGACCAGCCTCATGTTCAGCTCGATGCGCAGCGGGCGGCCCTTGGCCAGCACCTCCGCGATCGCCTCGCGCACCTCGTACGCGGTGTCCACGTCGATCTCGCCCCGCGGCGCGATCTCCACGACACCACCGGACAGAACCGACTTCACGATCGACAGGCTCACGCGAGCACCTCCACCCGCCCGTCCCCCGGGCGCCTCATCAGTACGCGGGCCGCGACCGAGAGTATTCCTCCGACGGCCTCGGTCGCCACCCCTCGGGATGAGTAATTCGCGGATCCGGACCCACAAAGCCGCCCATATCCGTACTTTTCAGTATCTGATTACTTAACACTTTTCGTTATCTGACCCTCGGCGATCAGTCGTGACCGACGCGCCGCCGGACCAGGGTAGCCGCCCGGACCCGGCACGCCCGACAACCGGCCCACGACGTACAGCTGCCCCGTGTGCCACCGGCGTGTCGCCCGCGTCCGCCGCCGCAGATCGGTGCCCGTGGTTGCCGACGCGCCCTAGCATCGGGCCGGGACACCCACCGTGACGGAGAGGACCTTCGATGATCAAGCGACTTGCGGGGCTGGCTGGAGTCGGCGTCTTGCTCGCCCTCGTACTGGCCTGCGGTTTCGGCGGTGGAGGCGACGATGACGACGATGATGACGACTTCGCCCGAGGCGTCGCCGTGACAGTGGTGCGCTGAGTTCGGGTGAGCCGAAGGGCCGGCCGGGTTTGCGCTCGGGCGGCCCTGGGCACTGCGGGGTAGGCGAACCGTGACGCGCTGAACAGACGCCGAAGTCCGAAGTGGCCGCCGGCTTCGGCACCCGAGGAGGTAACCACGATGTTCGGAACCAACCTGCTGGACCGCCGCAGCAAGCCGGAGCGGATCGCGGACCAGGCCTGGGAGCACCTGATCTCGGCCGTCAGCTCCGCTGGAGACAGTGTGCGGGACACCGCCCGATCGGCCCGTCGCAACAGCGGCGACCTTGCCGATGGCGCTGGTGACCTGGTCGGCTCCGCCGCCGAGGAGGCACGTCGCCGCGCCTCGCTGGCCTTCGACGCGCTCGCCGGCCGCCAGCCGGCGCTGCCCTGGACGCTGCTGATCGGCGCCGCCCTCGTCGGCGCGGCGGTCGGCTGGGCCGTCGGGTCCGCCGCGCGGGCCGCCGGCAGCCACGACGATCGCGCCGTCGACGACGTGGAGTTCGTCGACGTCGACCGCCCCAACTCCCCCGCGGTCTGATCAACAACTCTGACCCGCACCGCCATGGGCCTCGCTCGACCCCGGTCGAGCGAGGCCCATTGCCATAAACCCCCCAGCCCGCCCCGCCCCACGTTGGCGTCGATCATGGAGTTGTGGTGGTGGGCAAAGGTGGCTAAGAGCAGCATTTGACCCACCACAAGTCCCTGATCGACGCTGCGGGGTGGGCACGGCGCGGCCCGGAGGCGGGGCCCGGGGGGCAGCAGGGGTGGGGCCGGGTGGGGCCGGTCCGCCGGGTGCCGGACCCCTCAGGCTGCCCGACGGACCGGTGCTCGGGTGGTGGTCCGGGTGCCACCGCGAAACCCGGACCACCCGGTCAGCGGCTCGCGCCAGTGGCCCCTGACGTGGGCAGCCGGCTGCCACCGTGGCGCACGGAGACTTCCGGGTGTGTGCGGGTCGAGCCCCGGGGGACGGGGTCGACCGGATGGGAGCGTCGCAGCCCGGGGGACGGGCACGACGTCGGGAACGGACGGAGCTGCCCCTGGCTCCACCACCCGACGAGAACGGCTCCCGAAATCGAGGAACGCAATTACCGTAACCGAAAGCGCCTCGCTTTGGAAGCGCTCCCACGACCGAAATCCGGAACAGGGGCAGCCCAGCCGTCACCCGCATCGGGCGAGGAGGGCTCACCCGGGTCGGCGGCAGGATCGGACGTCGGCGGACCTCCCGGCCGCGACCGCCGCCCGGTCCGCCGACGGAGCACGGGAGGAGGGACAGATGGCCATCGCGGAGATCAGCCGAACCGACCAGGACATCCAGTCCGCCGTACTCGACGAGCTGACCTGGGAACCGCGGGTGCAGCCGCACGAGATCGGCGTGACCGTCGCCGAGGGCGTCGTCACGCTGACCGGACGGGTGGACAGCTACGCCAAGAAGTGGGCCGCCGAACGAGCCGCGCACCGGGTCGCCCGGGTCCGGGCGGTCGCCAACGACGTGGCCGTGCAACTGGACAGCGGCGCCGAGCGCACCGATCCCGACCTGGCCGCCGCCGCCAGCCACGCGTTGGAATGGGACGCCTTCGTGCCCATCGAGAAGCTCCAGGTCACCGTCTCGGCCGGCTGGGTGACGCTGCACGGCGACGTCGAGTGGGAGTACCAGCGCCGGGCCTCCGAGCGGGCGGTCAGCCGACTGACCGGGGTACGCGGGGTGAGCAACGGCATCACCGTCCGTCCGGCCGCCCCACCCGACGGCCGGGACCTCGCCGAGCGGATCGTCGACGCCCTCGCCCGAGCCGGGGCGACCGAGGCCGAACGCGTCAGCGTCCGGGTGCACGGCGACACCGTGGTGCTCGCCGGGCTGGTGCACTCGATGCCCGAGCGGGCCGAGGTGGAGCAGGTGGCCTGGTCGGCGCCCGGCATCCGCGAGGTGCAGAACCACATCGCGGTCGCCCCGGTGCTGCGCTGAGCGGGCGCGGAACCACCCGGGGTGGGTGAGCCCGTCTCACCCACCCCGGGAGCAGGCTGGGGGCATGAGTGATCCGAACGGGCTGATCCAACCGGGGCGCCCCGCGCCCGGTTTCACCCTGCCGGCCACCCCGGACGGGGGTCTCGTCGGGCCTGAGCAGTTCCGTGGCCGGCCGGTCGTGCTCGCCTTCTACCCCGCTGACTGGAGCCCGGTCTGCGGTGACCAGATGTCGCTCTACCAGTCGGCGGCACCCGTCTTCGACCAGTACCGGGCGGTCGTGCTCGGTATCTCGGTGGACGGCATCTGGTCGCACCGGGCGTTCGCGGAGAGCCGGGGCATCGAGTTCCCGTTGCTGGCCGACTTCGAGCCCAAGGGCGAGGTGGCCCGCAGCTACGGCGCGTACATGTCGAACGGCGAGGCGGCCCGCGCGCTCGTGGTGCTGGACCCGGCGGGGACGGTGACCTGGAGCCAACTGTCCCCACCCGAGGTCAACCCGGGCGCGGACGGCATCTTCGACGCGCTGGACCAACTCGCCGCCGATCGGAAGGTGATGACCGGATGAGCACACCACTTCAGGTCACCGCCCGACTTCGGGACCCGGTGACGACCGACGACCACGTCCGGGGGCCGGCCGACGCGTCGGTGACCGTCGTCGAGTACGGCGACTTCCAGTGCCAGTTCTGCGGCGCGGCGTACCCGAACCTGCACGAGTTGCTGCGGCAACGGGCCGACACCGTGCGGCTGGTCTACCGGTACTTTCCGATCGCCAACGTGCACCCGTACGCGGAACGCGCCGCCGAGACGGCCGAGGCCGCCGGGGCGCGGGGCCGCTTCTGGGAGATGCACGACTGGCTCTACGAGCATCAGGACCAACTCGACCCGGTGCACCTCTCGCTCGGTGTCGAGCAGGTCGGGTTGCCGCCGGACGAGTTGAACGCCGAGGTGGAGGGCCGCAATCACGCGGACCGGGTGCGCCGGGACTTCGTGGGTGGCATCCGCAGCGGGGTGAACGGCACACCCACCCTGTTCGTCAACGGTGTTCGGCACGACGGCGGTTACGACCTGCCCGACCTGCTGGCGGCCGTGGACGCCGCCGACAACGCCTGACCGCCGACCCGCGCGGAACCGCCGACCCGTGCGGGAACCACCGACCCGCTCAGACCCGCCGATCCGCTCAGATGAGCCGCAACTCGCGCGCCCGCCGGACCGCCTCGCGCCGGCGGGTCGCGTCGAGTTTGCGGTAGATGTTGCGGACGTGGGTCTTGACCGTGTTGACCGAGAGCGACAGCTCGCTGGCGATCTCCACGTTGGACAGGATGCTCTGCAGGTAGCGCAGGATGGTCAGCTCCCGCTCGGTGAGCGGCTCGTCGAGTGCGCCCCTCGGCTCGGCGGCCGGCCGGGCGCTGCTCCTGCCCGCCCCCCGCACCAGGTCACTGACCAGCGCGAAGTGTGCGGTGCCGGCGTCCAGGTGGGCGGCCAGCAGGTCCCGCACGGGTGGTTCGGCGTGGGTGAAGACCCGCCGGCAGCCCTGCGGGCCGGCCAGGTCCAGCACCTGTTCCAGGATCCGGCCCGCCCGACGCCCGTCGCCGGCCCGTTCGGCCAGCAGGGCGTCCAGCAGCCCCGCGTCCAGGCGTACCGGCAGGGGCCAGGCCGTGGCCGCCGGTGACTGCCAGACCGGCAGGGCGCGCCCCGCGGCAGCCGGGTCACCGGCCAGCAGTTCCACCTTCGCCGCGGTGACCGCGAGAACCGGGTCGGTTCCGCCGTCGGCGGCACCGGCCACGAGGTCGCGGGCGGCGTCCAGGTCGCCCCGCTCGGCGTGCAGTTCGGCCTCCGCGGCCCGCAGCAGGCCGACCAGCTCGGTCGCGGTAGGCCGGTCGACCAGCGCCTCCCGCGCCCGGAGGAGCAGCCGTTGTCCGGCTGCGGGATCGCCGGAGTCGCGGTGCAGCCTGGCCCGGCACAGCGCGGCCACCGTCGCCGCGACGGGTTCGTCGGCGGCGGCGATCGGCCAGTCGTCGCCCGCGTCCGCCTCGGGACCGCCGACCCAGCCGCCGACGACGCCGAGTGCGGGGCCGGCGAGGGCGAGGTTCGCGGCGGCCTCCTCCGGCTGGTCGCGGAGCTGCGCCACCAGGGCCAGCGCCAGGTACGCGTAGGCGCAGTCGAGCCGACAGGACCAGCCCCGGCAGGGCGGCATTCCCAGCGCGTCCCGGGCCGCCTGCTCGGCCGCCCGCAGCTCACCGCGCACCGCTAGCAGCAGGGCGGCGCGGCTGGCGCCGACCAGTTCGGTACGCGGCCGGCCGGCTTCCCGCGCCGCCGCCCGGGCCCGGACGAACCGGGCGGCCGGCAGTGCGCCGTCGGCCAACTCGACCAGCCCGAGGGCGGTGCCGGTGAACGCTCTCAGGTCCGCGTCGTCGGCCGCGCCACCCCCACCGGCCGTCGGGGCGGTGTTGGCCGTCCCGGTCGGCGCCGAGTCGGTCACCCGCATCGCGGTGGCGCCCGGCGGGCGGCTGCGGAGCAGTCGGGCGGCGGCTGCCCGGACCTCCGCCGGGTCGTCGGCGAGGCGGGCGACGCTCACCTCCAGCGCGGTGACCAGGCGCAGGAACCGGTCCCGGCGTGGCACGGGCAGGCCCGCGGCGTGGTCGGCGGCCGTCCGCAGGTGACTGCTGGCGGCCGGAAGATCGCCGGCGTACGCGCGTTCGGCCGCGCAGGCCAACGCCACCTCCGGGTCGGCGCGGATCACCTCCGCTGGTGGGGCCAGGGGGGCTGGGGCGTGCACGGGATCCCGGTCGTACCGGGTGAGTTCCGGCCAGTGCGCGACGAACAGGTCGCCGGCCAGGTCCCAGCGGCCGGCGGCCAGCGCGTGCCGTAGACCGTCGGCCGCCCGCCCGTCGCCCGCGTACCAGTCGGCGGCCCGTGCGTGCAGCTCGCGCAGCTCGTCGGCGGGCAACCGGGCAAGGTCGGCGCGGAGCAGGTCGGCGAGCAGGGGCTCGCAGCGGTACCAGGGTGGGCGCGTGTCCTCCCGGTGCAGCAGGCCGCCGGTCCCGGCCAGGGCGGCCAGCGCCGGCCCGGCGTCGGCGCGACCGGTCAGCGCCTCGGCCAGGTCGGCGCAGACGGTCTCGACGACGGCGGTGCGGCGCAGCAGGTCCTCGTCCGCCGGGTCGAGTGTCGCGAGCACCTCCTCGTGCAGGTAGCCGGCGATCTCCGGCTGGTCACCGCCGAACTGCCCCACCCAGCGCTCCGGGTCGGGCTGCTCCCGCACGGCCAGGGCGGCGATGCGCAGCGCGGCGGGCCAGCCTCCGGTCCGATCCCGCAGTCGGTGTACGGCTGCCGCCGGCAGCGCGGCGGCGTGTGCGGTGAGCAGGTCAGCCACCTCGTCGTCGGTGAACGCCAGCTCGTCCGGGCCGATCTCGGTCAGCTCGCCGGCGAGGCGTAGCCGGTGCAGGGGCAGGTGCAACCCGGCCCGCGCGCCGATCACCAGGCGCAGCCGCTGCCCGGCATGGCGCAGCAGGAACTCCAGGCCGGTCAGCGCCGCCGGGTCGGCGACACGGTGCAGGTCGTCCAGGATCAGCAGCACCGGGCGGTCCGCGGCGGCGAGCGTGGCGGCCAGCAACTCCAGCTGCTCGGGTCGGGGCGGCCGGTCGGGCAGCGGGCCGTCCTGCGCCGACCCGGTCGCCGACCGCAGCGCCGCCGCGAGGTACGCCCAGAGCCGGTCGCCGTCGTCGCCAACCTCCACGGACACCCACGCCGGGACCGGGCGGGCCTCGGCCGACACCGACAGGTCGCCGGAGTCGGGCACGACCGCGCCCGGCTCGACGTCGGGCGCACCACCGTCCAGTCGTACCCAGGAGGCGAGCAGCGTGGTCTTGCCCCAGCCGGCGGGAGCGGCGATCAGGGTGACCGGCCCGGCGCTGCCCTCGTCCAGCCGGCGCAGCAGTCGGGGCCGGGCCACCACCGGTTCCGGCGGCACGGCCGGAGTCAGCCGGGACGCCAGCAGCGGTGACTCCGCCGGACGCCCAGGTGCCGTACCGACCGTTCCTGCGGTTTCGACCCGTACGCGATTCTGCTGTTCTGGCACCCAGCCCCACCCCCACCGCGCGCTCCACCCCCGGTCGGCGAGCGGTTACCCGGCGGGGGCCGGTTCACCCCTTCCGGGCGAGCACGCTTCACCCGGCCGGGACCGACGATCGGGGGACGTGGACCACGAGGACGGGTGGGGACGAATGGGACGGCTGGCGCGGGCGGGACCCGCCCTCGGCAGCGCGGCGCTGACCGGGGCGGCGCGGTTGCTGCGCGTACCCGGAAGGCGCGGCCGGACCGGCGCGGACGGCGACCCCGGCGCGCCGGCCCGGTGGCAGGTGGTGACGGTCGACCGGCCCCCGGAGCAGGTGCTCCCCGATGGTCGTTGGCCCGAACCGCTGCGCCGCCTGGGCGGCGCCGTCGAGGTGCGGGTGCGCCCGGCGCCCGGCGACCGGGGCACGGAGCTGGCGGCCCGGCCGCTGGCCGGCGGCACCCCGCCCGCCGGGCTGGCCGCGCACCTGGTGGGTGACGACCCGGGCCTGGTGGTGCGCCGCGCCCTGCGCCAGGTCAAGCAGCGGGTGGAGGCCGGTGAGGTGCTGCGCGCGGACCGGTCCGCGCTGGACCGCCGGAAGGCGCACGGGTGAGGGCGCTGTGCTGGGTCGCCGCCGACGAGGTGGCGGTCCGCGAGGTGCCCGACCCGGAGCTGCGCAACGAGCGTGACGTGATCGTCCGGGTTCGTCGCAGCACCACCTGCGGCGGTGACCTGCCGCTGCTGGCGGGGCGGGACCCGCTGCTGCGGGCCGGCGACGTGCTCGGGGCCGAGTTCCTGGGCGAGGTGATCGAGGTCGGGCCCGCGGTCCGCCGGCACCGCACCGGCGACCGGGTGGTCGTCGGCGCGAGCGTCGCGTGCGGCGGCTGCTGGTACTGCCGTCAGGGCCTGCACTCCTGCTGCGACAACAGCAGCGCCGACCTGGCGAGCGCCGACCCCGACCGGAAGGGGTCGGACGCGGGCGGTTTCGGTCGACCCCGGGCGGCGGGCGGGTTCGCGGGCGGTCACGCCGATTACGTACGGGTGCCGTACGCCGACGTGGTGGCGTTTCCGGTGCCGGAGGCGGTCGACGACGACCGGGCGTTGTTCGCCGCCGACGCGGCACCGGCCGGGTGGTCGGCGGCCGAGGTGGGTGCGGTGCGCCCCGGCGACGTGGTGGCGGTCTGGGGCGCCGGAGCGGTGGGCCAGTTGACCGCCTGGGCGGCGGTGCGGCGTGGTGCCGCCCAGGTGCTGGTGGTGGACCGGTACGAGGAGCGGTTGCGGATGGCCGAGTGGTACTTCGGCGCGGAGCCGCTGGACTATCGCCGGACTGACGTCGCGGCCGAGTTGCGGGAACGCAGTGGTGGGCGTGGGCCGGACGTGTGCGTGGTGGCGGTCGGCTGGTCGGCGGCCGGTCGATTCGGTGGCCGCTCCGCCGACCACCCCGATGCCCTGCGGGAGGCCGTGTACGCCTGCCGCAAGAGCGGTGTGGTGGTGGTGCTCGGCGGGTCGGCCGGTTTCGTCGACGCGTTTCCGCTGGGCACGGTGACCGACCGGCGGCTCACGCTGCGCGGGGCCCGGCGGCCGGACCTGCGGGACGTGCCGATGCTGCTGGACCGGATGGCCCGCGACGAGCTGCGCACCGAGCAGTTGGCCACCCACCGGCTGCCGCTGGAGGACGGCCCGCACGGGTACGCGTTGTTCCGGGACCGGGCCGACGGGTGCGTACGGGCCGTGTTCACGCCGTGACGGCCCCCTCGTGATCTGCCATCGGGCACCGCGAATGGCAGACTCTGGGGATGGCTGGGGAGCGAACGTACGACGTGGTGCTGTTCGGGGCGACCGGGTTCACCGGGGGCCTGACCGCCGAGTACCTGGCCCGGCACGCGCCGCCGGGGCTGCGCTGGGCGCTGGCCGGGCGCAACCCGGGCCGCCTCGCCGCCGTCCGGGATCGGCTGGCCGCGATCGACCCGACGCTGGTCGACCTGCCGCTGCTCACCGCCGACGTGACCGACGTGGCCTCGCTGCGCGCGGTCGCGGAGAGCGCCCGGGTGGTGGCCAGCACGGTCGGCCCGTACGTCCACCACGGTGAGCCGCTGGTCGCCGCCTGCGCCACGGCCGGCACCGACTATCTGGACATCACCGGTGAGTCGGAGTTCGTCGACCTGATGTACGTGCGCCACCACGCCGAGGCGTCCCGCACCGGCGCGCGGCTGGTGCACGCCTGCGGGTTCGACTCCATCCCGCACGATCTGGGCGTCTGGTTCACCGTCAAGCACCTGCCCGCCGACGTGCCGATCACCGTGGACGGTTACGTGCGCGCCGGTGGCCGGTTCTCCGCCGGCACCTACCATTCGGCGCTCACCGCGTTCTCCCGTACCGGGCAGGCCAGCCAGGCCGCCCGGGACCGGCGGGCGGTCGAACCGCGCCCCACCGACCGCCGGGCGCGGGCGGTGCCCGGCCGGCTGGCCCGCTCCGCCGAGCTGGGCATCTGGACCGTGCCGCTGCCGACCATCGACCCGCAGGTGGTCCGCCGGTCGGCGGCGGCCCGCCCGGAGTACGGCCCGGACTTCCGTTACCGGCACTTCGCCGCCGTGAAGCGGCTGCCCACCGTCGTGGCCGGCGCGGTCGGGCTCGGCGCGCTGGTCGGCCTGGTGAAGCTGCCACCGAGCCGACGCTGGCTGCTCGGCCGACTTGCCTCCGGGCAGGGGCCCACCGCCGAGCAACGGGCGGCGTCCTGGTTCCGGGTCCGGTTCGTGGGCACCGGCGGCGGGCAGCGGGTGGTCACCGAGGTGGCCGGAGGCGACCCCGGCTACGACGAGACGGCGAAGATGCTCGGCGAGTCGGCGCTGTGCCTGGCGCTCGACGAGCTGCCGCAGACCGCCGGGCAGGTCACCCCGGTCGCCGCGATGGGCGACGCGCTGCTGGCCCGGCTCGTCCGGGCCGGGCTCACCTTCCGGGTGCTCAAGCAGCAGACGGCGCAGCACTCGGCTTGACCCTCGACCGGGTCGAGGGGGCAGGATGCCCAGCGTGAGTGACCTGCACAGCATCGGTGAGCTGGCGAGGGCCAGTGGCCTGACCGTCAGCGCCCTGCGTTTCTACGATTCGGCGGGGGTGCTGGAACCGGCCCTGGTCGACCCGGTGACCGGCTACCGCTGGTACACCGACGCGCAGATCGCCCCGGCCCGGTTGGTGGCCGGGCTGCGTCGGATCGGTATGCCGGTGCCGGAGATCGCCGCCGCGGTCCGCGCCGAGCCGGCAGCGGTGCACCGGTTGCTCGACACGCACCTGCGCCGGCTGGTCGACGGGCTCACCGACGCCCGCCGGGAGGTGACCCGGCTCCGGGCGTTGGTCGACCCGGCCCAGCCGAGCGCCACCACGCTGCTGCTCTCCCCCGCCGACCTGGCCGTCGCGCTCGACGCGGTGCGCTTCGCCGTCGGCGCGGACCCGGAGCTGCCGATGCTCTCCGGCGTGCTGCTCGACGTGGAGCCCGACGGTGTCCGGCTCGTCGCGACCGACCGGTACCGGCTCGCATTGGCCCGGTCCCGGGCCGACGTCGACGGGCCGCCGGTGCGGGTGTTCGTCCCCGTGGCCCTCGTCGACCAGCTCCGGCCACTGCTCGACACCGCCGACGCCTGGCCGGTGACGCTGACCGTGGCGGGCGCGGACCTGCGGGTGCTGGTGGCCGACCGGACGTTGACCGGCGCCGCCCTGCCGTACGACTTCCCGGACTACCGTCGGTTGCTGCGCAAGGCCGTCGGCGAGCGCCGCGCCGCTCGCCGGATCACGGTCGACGTGGCCACGCTGCGCGCCGCGCTGGCCGACCCGGCCGCCCCCACCGTCGCCCGCGACCATGACGGCACGACCCGGGAGGTCACCGTGCTCGGCGTCGACGACCAGGGCGGGCTTCGGCTGCTCCCCGCCGCCGACCTGGGCACCGACGCGCTGCGGGTCGGGGTGGACGGTGGCTACCTGTTGGACGCGCTGAACGCGGCCGGCGCGCCGCAACTGGTGCTGGAGCTGGACGGGCCGATCGGCCCGCTGGCCGTACGCCGTCCGGACGACGCGGACACCTACTCCGTGCTGATGCCGATCCGGCTGTAGAAACCCCTCGCGCTCCCCGTCCCGGGGTGGAAACGTGCGCGACGGTAACATCTGATGGTTCACCAGTGAACCCCGGACGGAGGCGTACGGAGCAGCATGCTCGACATGGAGTTGATCCGGAAGGATCGCGAGGCGGTGGCGACCGCGCTGGCGAAGCGTCTGGATCCCGCCGAGGTCACCAGTGCCCTGGACGAGATCCAGCGGCTCGACCAGGAACGACGCGCCCTGATCACGGAGATCGACGCCGAGCGGCAGCGTCGCAAGGCGGAGGCCCGGGCGTACGCGCAGGCCAAGCGCGCCGGCGAGGAGCCGCGGGCCGTCGCGCCGGAGGCCGAGCGCCAGCAGCTCGCCGAGCTGGAGTCCCAGCTGGACGAGGTGCAGGCCCGCCTGCGCGACGCGATGAGTGAGCTGCCCAACCTGCCCAGCGACGACGTCGTGGCCGGCGGCAAGGAGGCCAACCGGGTCGTGAAGACCTTCGGCGAGCCGCCGGTGATCGACAAGGTCCGCGACCACGTCGAGCTGAGTCGCGCGCTGGGCCTGGTCGACTACGAGCGCGGGGTCAAGCTGGGTGGGTCCGGTTTCTGGATCTACACCGGCGTCGGCGCCCGGCTGGAGTGGGCGCTGCTCAACTACTTCATCGACCAGCACATCAAAGCCGGCTACGAGTTCCTGCTCCCGCCGCACCTGCTGCTGGACTCGGCCGGCTTCGCCGCCGGCCAGTTCCCCAAGTTCTACGACGACGTCTACCACCTCGACGCGGCGTCCGCCCCGCGCGGGCAGTTCCTGCTGCCCACCTCGGAGACGGCGATCCTCGGGGCGTACCAGGACGAGATCCTGGAGACTCCGAAGCTGCCGCTGAAGGCGTTCGCGTACACCCCGTGCTACCGGCGGGAGTCGGCCGGCTCGCACTCCGACGAGCGCGGCACGGTGCGCGGGCACCAGTTCAACAAGGTGGAGATCTTCCAGTTCACGCTGCCGGAGCAGGCCGACGCGGCTCTGGAGGAGATGCTCGCCCACGCCGAGGGCCTGGTCGAGGGGCTGGGTCTGCATTACCAGCGCACGCTGCTCTCGGCCGGTGACGCCAGCGCCTCGATGAAGAAGACCCTCGACATCGAGGTGTGGATGCCGAGCACCGGCAAGTACAAGGAGGTGTCGTCGGTGTCCTGGGCCGGCGACTACCAGGCGCGTCGGGCGGCCATCCGCTATCGCGAGCCGGGTGGCAAGCAGACCCGCTTCGTGCACACCCTCAACGGCTCGGCGCTGGCCACGAGCCGGCTCTTCCCGGCCATCCTTGAGCAGAACCAGCAGGCCGACGGCAGTGTCCTGATCCCGAAGGTCCTCCAGGACCGCCTGGGAACCGACCGCCTAACCCCGCGCTAACCCCACCCCGACCCCCGCCCCCGCCCCAGCGGTCGATCATGAAGTTATTGCCCCTCGCCTCGGCGCGTCGCGGCGATAACTTCATGATCGACGGGGTTGGGCGGGCGGTGCGGGCGCTTCGTGAGGAGTGCGAGCAGGATCAGGGTGGCCAGGCCGGCCAGCAGCATTGCCGGGCCGATCTCGTCCAGGGCGTCGGCCAGGGCCCGCTGCACCTGGGACGCCACCTGGACCACCGGGTCCCGCAGGGCGTCGCGGCGGCCGGCCGCCAGCCGTAGCTCGTACCAGCCGTACCAGGCGACGTAGCCACCGGCGAGCAGCAGCATCAGGCCACTGAGCCGGGGCACCAGCGCGCCGGCGACGCGCAGCCGCGCCACCAGGCCGTCGCGCACCAGCGCCACACCGAGCGCGGCGACCGCGACCACCAGACCCATCCCGAGGGCGTACGCCCCGAACAGCGCCACCCCCTGAGCGGTCGAGCCGGCCTGGAGGCTGGTCACCACGATGGCCAGGAACGGCGCGATGGCGCAGCCGAGCGACGCCAACGCGTACGCCGCACCGAACAGGACCATCGACGGCCAGGAACGGGTCAGCCGGGGCGCTCGGGCCGACCAGCCCGGGGAGGGCAGTCGGCGGCCGGCCAGCAGCCAGCAGCCCGCCAGCACCAGCAGCACGCCGAGCGTCACGGTCAGCCACGGCAGCCGGGGCCGCAGCCAGCCGGCGAGCGGCGCGAGCGCGAGACCGAACGCGCCGAAGACCAGCACGTACCCCAGGGTCAGCCCGGCCGCCGCGGTGAGCGCGCGGCCGACCGCGCCGCGGGCGTCCGACGCCCCGGCGACCAACAGCGAGAGGTACGCGGGCAGCAACGCGAAGCCGCACGGGTTGACCGCGCCGAGCATGCCGGCGGTCAGCGCGAGCAGCAGTGCGGCGGTCACGCCCCGGCCAGGGCGGCGACGCGGGCGGTGAGCGCCTCGCCGTCGAGGAAGCCCTGGTGGACCACCGTTCCGTTCCGGTCGATGATCACGAAGATGCTCTGTTCGGTCACCTTGAACCGCTTCCAGAGCGCGCCCTTGCGGTCCTCGATCTGCGGCGTTCCGGCGAGGTCGAACTCGGTGACGAACTCCTTCATGGCGCGTTGCTCGCCCAGCCCGGCGACGCCGATGATCGGCACGGTGTCCCGGTAGCGGGGCGCGACCTCGGCGACCGTCCAGGCCTGGCTGGCGCAGGTGGCGCACCACGGCGCCCAGAACCACAGCACCACCGGCTTGCCGGCGAGCTGCGCCGCGTCGAACGCGGCGCCGGTGAGGGTGGTGCCGGTGAAGCGCAGGATGTCCGGGACCTGCGCCGGGGCCGGGGGTGCGACGCTGACCGGCGCACCGGTCGGCGAACCGGTCGAGGCCGGGGCCGTTCCGGCGACGGCCGGCCCACGCGGGGCGGTGCCGGTGCAGGCAGCAGCGCCGGACAGGGCCACGACGAGCGCTCCGGCGGTGGCGGCGCGGCGCAGGTGCCCGGCCGCCGTCCATGCCATGCCACTGGGCATCCGCTTCTCCGTTCCGGTCAGGAGGAGAACTCTTCCTGACCCATCAGGCGTTGACTGGTTGCCCTTTCCTACTCGGCCTTGGCGAGGCGCAGAGCCAGCTCCGGGCACACCTTGACCGCCTTCAGCGCGCCCTCCCGCAGCCACGTCGGCACGGGGGTGGGCGGGAAGGCGGGATATCCGTTCGCGTCGAGCCGGATGAAGTCCGGTACGACGTGCGCGCAGAGGCCGTGCCCGTCGCAGCGTGACCAGTCCAGGGTGAGCTTCTGCGGGTTCGCATCGGGTGCGCCCGGCAGCCCCATCACGCCCTTGACCCGTCGGCCGCAGCCGTCGCCGGTGCTGTGCAGCCGCAGGTCCTCGGCGAAGACCTCGATGGCGGAGAGCGCGAACCGGGCGGTGCCGTCCGGGTGGCTGCACGCGCCCCGGCCCTTCACCTCGCCGGCGGCGGCTCGCACCACGTCCGCCGGCTGGCTGCCGGCGACCGCCAGGTCCACCGCGCGGGCCAGGTCCGGCAGGCCCATCTTGCACGGCCCGCACTGGCCGGCGGACTCGCCGGCGAGATAGCGCACCACCTGGGCGGCCTCACCGAGCGGGCAGGTGTCCACACCGAGCGGGACGATGATGCCCGCGCCGAGGGTGCCGCCGACCGCGGCCAGGCCCTTGCGGGACACCTCGGCCTTCTCCGCCGCCTCCGGGGTGATCCACTTGCCGTGGTAGCCGCCCATCAGGATGCCCTGGGTGTCCGGCACCTCGCACAGGTCGAGGACGTCGCGCAGCGGCATTCCGGCGGTGCACTCCACCACGGCCGGCCGGCCCGCCGCGCCGGTCACGGTGAGCAGCACGGTGCCCGGCTCGTCGTCGGTGCCGAGGGCCGCGTACTCGTACGGGCCGAGGCGCGCGCCGACGGCGAGCTGGGCGTACGTCTCGGCGTTGGAGAGCAGGGTGGGCAGACCGCTGACCCCGGAGTCGCTGGAGCGCTTCTTGGTGCCGGGCGGGATGTGCGGCAACCCGTTGATCCCGTTGACCAGTGCGCCGCCCTCACCGGAGATGAACCGGTGCGGCACGGTGACGATGGTCGTCAGCACCGGCATCCGGCGCTCTTCGAGGGCCTCCATCAGCGAGTCCCGGCCGACCCCGTCGTCGGCCACCCCGATGACGATCTCGTCGGCGTCCAGCGCGTACGCGGCCAGCGCCGCGCCGTCCAGGATCAGGTGCGGCGCGCGGGTCAGCAGCACCTTGTCCTTCCAGCTGGCCGGCTCCCCCTCGGTGGCGTTGACCACCACCACGGCGGCGAGGTCCTGCCGTTCGCAGGACTCCAGCACGGCCCGCATCTTGCGGGCGAACGGGAAACCCGCACCGCCCTTGCCCTTGAGCTGCATCCCCTCGGCGAGCCGGAGCAGCTGCGCCGGCTCCATCGGGCCGATCGGGCCGTGCACCTCCTCGTGGGCGGCCAGGTCGAGTCGGCCGTACTCGGCGAAGCCGGCGGTGAGCCGGGGCTCGCCCACGCAGGCGACCGGTGGCACGGCGGTCCGCATCACTTCGCCTCACCCCGCAGCCCGGCCCAGTACGCCCCGTCGACCGCGTCGGCGCTGGCCTTGCGGCGCTTGGCGGACCGGCCCTCGCCGGCTGCCCGGCGGGCACGGCGGGAGGCCAGGTCGACCAGGGTCGGGGTGTCGTCGACCGGCGGCGGCACCTCGTCCGGCACGTACCGGGCCGGCGGACGCCAGTAGTCCGGCTCCTCCGGCAGGTCGTCGTCGGCGCTGTGCCGGCCGCTGCCGCTGCGCGGCGTCGCGGAGATCGGGCTGCTGGAGATCGGGCCTGCGGAGATCGGCTCGACGGAGACCGGGCCGGCGGAGATCGGCTCGGCGGCCTGCCACCGGCGCGGGCTGTCCCACGGCTCCTCGGGCTCGATGGTCGGTGGGGCCGAGTACCGGCTGCCGTCGTCCTCGCTGCGGGACCGGCGGCTGGACCGTTCGACGACCGGGTCCTCGGCGCGTCGCCGGCCGGCCGGAACGTCCTCGTCGCGGGTACGCGAGCCGCGCCGCCGGGCCACCGGCTCCAGCTCCTCCTCGTCGCGGAGACGGGTCCCGGTGTCCTCCACGCTGCGGCGAGCCGATCGGCTGGTCGTGGTCTCCTCGGTCCGCCGGCCGCGCGAGGACCGTTCGGTGTCGCGGCGGGCCGCCGGCTCCTCCTCCCGCCGACGTCGGCTCGGCCGGGTGGGCTCGACGAGGGAACCGGGCTCGGGCACCACCGGGACGGTGAACCGTTCGGGGTCACGTCGCGCGGCCGGCGCGGCCCAGGTGGCGGTGGTGGTGTCCGCCCAGGCGGGACGCTTGTCGGCGGCCTTGCTGCGCCGGCCCAACCCGCCCAGCAGCATTCTGGCGGTCTTCGCCTCCTCGGCCCGGCCGGCCATCACCGCGTTGCGCACCGCGGCCTGGTGCTGCTCGCGGCTGCGCCGACCGACGGTGACCGAGAAGCGGACCAGCAGGGCCAGCACCACCAGCAGGATGCAGCCGAGGTAGCTGAACACCACCCAGGGCGCCGCGGCCCGACCGGCGTTGAGGCCGTGAAAGACAGCGAACGGCCAGGCCAGGTACGCGGTGGAGTGCAGCGTGCGCCACAGCCACTTCGGGCCGACGTCGGCGAAGCGGGCCCGGATGATCCCGGTCCAGATCACGCTGACCATGAGCAGGGCGGCCACCGTGCCGAGCCCGACGTAGAGCCCTCGGCCGCCGATGAACGGCACCACCGCGTCGGTCGCCGCCGCCCGGCCCGTGGCGATCTTGGTGAGGACGTGGAAACCGAGCCCGGCCACGCCCAGCACACCGGTGGCCCGGTGGGCCGACTGCATCAGCACCCGGTGCGAGATGCGCAGCACCAACCGGTCGGTGGCGAGCAGACCGAGCATCACGGTGAGGCTCAACGCCACCAGGGAGATCACCCCGGCGAAGAACTCGGTGAAGAAGAAGCCGTACGCGTACGCCTTCTGGCCGGTGCCGGTCAGCATGACCGCGGCCCACAGCGCGGCGAGCACCGACGCGATCAGCATGGCTGTCGCCGACCGCGACGGGGTACGCACCCCCCGACTGCTGGCGCTGGTCCGGACGGTCGCCGCCTTCTTGTCCTGCTGTGCCCGGGCCATCTGCTCCTCGATCGTCTCGCGGCGGCGTACCACCGGCCGACCCCTGCTCCCCCATCCAGTACGGACGGTGGGGGCGCGCGGATCACCCGCTGCCAAAAATTTCTGGGACGGGATCGAACCGACTGCCGTCGACGTGCGTTGCGCACGCTCACAAGCGCGAGTTGAGGCAGTGACGAATCTCCATTCGTTGACAGTCACTGCAACAGACTTGTAACCTTTCAGAAATTTTCAGCCTGGGTTGCAAGATTCCGGCAGCCCCGCATTTTCCCTCCGCGCCACCACCCCCACCCCCGCCCTCCGCGCTCGTCAGGAGTCCCGATGCACCGACGTCGCCGTGGCTCGGCGATCCTCGCCCTCGGCCTGGTCGCCAGCCTGCTTCTCCCCGCCACCGTGCCGGCATCGCCGGCCGTCGCCGCCCCGCCCGGCGCCAAGAAGGTCATCGTCCAGCTCTTCGAGTGGAACTGGCCCTCGGTGGCCAGCGAGTGCCAGAGCACCCTCGGCCCCAAGGGCTACGGCTACGTGCAGGTCTCACCCCCGCAGGAACACGTGCGGGGCAACCAGTGGTGGTTGGCGTACCAGCCGGTCAGCTACCGGATCGAGTCCCGCAAGGGCACCCGGGCGCAGTTCCAGTCGATGGTCAACACCTGCCACGCGGCCGGGGTCAAGGTGCTCGTCGACGCGGTGATCAACCACATGTCCGGTCAGGCCAACGGCGGCACCGGCTGGGCCGGCTCGTCCTACTCGCACTACGACTACCCGGGCATCTACCAGACCCAGGACTTCCACCACTGCGGCCGCAACGGCGGCGACGACATCGCCAACTACAACGACCGGTACGAGGTGCAGAACTGTGAGCTGGTCAACCTGTCGGACCTGAAGACGGAGTCGGACTACGTCCGTACGAAGATCGCCTCGTACCTCAACGACCTGCTCTCCCTCGGGGTGGACGGTTTCCGGCTGGACGCCAGCAAGCACATGCCGGCCGCCGACATCGCCGCGATCAGGGGCAAGCTCTCCCGCTCGGCGTACCTCGTGCAGGAGGTCATCCACGGCGCGGGCGAGCCGGTCCAGCCGACCGAGTACACCGGCAACGGTGACGTGCACGAGTTCCGCTACGGCAAGGACCTGGCCCGGGTGTTCCGCTCCGAGCGGTTGGCGTACCTGCGCAACTTCGGCGAGGGCTGGGGGCACCTGCCCACCGGGCCGGCCTCGGTGTTCGTGGACAACCACGACACCCAGCGCGACTCCGGCGGGGTGCTGACCTACAAAGACCGCGGCATCTACTCCCTGGCGAACGCGTTCATGCTGGCCTGGCCGTACGGCTCGCCGACCGTGATGTCCAGTTACACCTTCAGCAACCGGGACGCCGGCCCGCCCTCGGACGGCGCCAACAAGACGCTCAACTCCACCTGCTACTCCGGCTGGGAGTGTGAGCACCGCTGGCCGGTGATCGCCAACATGGTGGGCTTCCGCAACGCCACCGAGGGCGCCGGCGTCGCCAACTGGTACGACAACGGCAACAACCACATCGCGTTCAGCCGCAGCGGCAAGGGCTTCATCACCGTCAACGACGAGGACTCCGCGGTGAACGGCCGCTCCTACTACACCGGGCTGCCCGCCGGTCGGTACTGCGACGTCATCCACGGCACGTACGCGGGCGGCACGTGCAGCGGGCCGGTGATCACGGTGGACGGTAGCGGCTGGTTCGCGGCCAACGTGCCGGCGCACGACGCCGTGGCCATCCACATCGGCGCACGGGTCTGACCCGCCGCCAGGAAGGGCCCCTGTTATCGCTTTTTGTCCGACAAGGGGCTCTTCCTGGCAAAGGCATCTCCGATACAGTGATTTGGTGGAGTTTGCCGGAAAGTCCCCGTACCGCCGCCGTGGTGTCTGGGTGGCCGCCGCCATCGCCGTGGCCCTGCTGCTGGTGATGGCGCTGCTGATCGGCCAGGCCCTCACCCCGGGCACGACGGCTCCCGAGAAGGTCGTCGCGGCGGCCGACCCGACGCCGAGCAGCGTCGAGCAGAACGCCGAGGAGCCGATCCCCCCGGCGGCGCCCGCCCCGGCCGGGTTGCCGGTGGTCGACTACGACCCCGCCCCCGCGGGGTTTCCCGCCGACCCGGCCACCATGGACACCACGCCGCTGACCGAGGGCGCGCACCCGACCGCGCGGATCCCCGCGTACGACGCGCCCGGCGGTCGTCCGCGAGCCTTCCTCGAACCGACGATCCGTGGCGTCGAGCTGACCATGCCGATCGCCGAGCGGCACGCCGGCTGGACGGCCGTACTGTTGCCCTCGGCCAACCGGCGGCTCGCCTGGCTGCCGCCCGGTGGGTTCGACACCGTGCCGCTGCGCGACCAGATCGTGGTGGAGCGCAAGGTCCACCGGCTCACCTGGTACCGGGCCGGCAGGGCGGTGCGCTCCTGGCAGGTCAGCCTCGGCCAGCCGGGGCAGGACACTCCCCTCGGGCGGACCTTCGTCCTGGGTCGCACCCCACCGCCGGAGTCGGTCTACGGCGGGGTGGACATCTACGCCCTCGGTTCGGTGCCCGACGACCCGGAGTCGGTGCCGGCCGGGCTGCGCGGCGCGCACATCGGGGTGCACACCTGGCACAACGACGACGAGCTGGGCGAGAACACCACCAACGGTTGCATCCGGCTGACCCGCTCCGGCCAGCGGGAGCTGCTGGCGGAGGTCCGCCCCGGCAGCAGTGTGGTGGTGGTCGACCGGTTGCCCACCCCGCCGCCGACCGCCTGACCGTCAGCAGCCACTGTCACTCGCCGAGCAGCCAGCCGTTCTGCTCGGCGACCCGGATCGCGTCGGCGCGGTTGCGGGCACCGGTCTTGCCGATCGCCGCCGACAGGTGGTTGCGCACCGTCCCCTCGGACAGGTGCAGTGCCCGGGCCAGATCGGCGACGGTGCCACCACCACGGGCCGTCCGCAGCACCTCGGTCTCCCGCTCGGTCAGCGGGCTCACCCCGGTGGCCAGGGTCTCCGCGGCCAGCGTCGGGTCGACGACCCGCAGGCCGGAGTGCACCCGGCGAACCGCGTCGGCGAGTTGTCGGGCCGGGGTGTCCTTGACCACGAAGCCACTCGCACCAGCCTCCATCGCCCGACGCAGGTAGCCGGGCCGGCCGAAGGTGGTCACCACCAGCACCCGGCAGGTCGGCAGCGCGGCCCGCAACGCCGTGGTGGCGGCGATCCCGTCCATGCCGGGCATCTCCACGTCCAGCAGGGCCACGTCGGGTGCGGTGCGCCGGGCCTCGGGCACCACCTCGTCACCGCGGCCGACCTCGGCCACCACGGTCAGGTCCTCCTCCAGCGAGAGCAGCGCGGCCAGCGCACCCCGAACCAACGCCTGGTCGTCGGCGAGCAGCAGCCGGATCGGCGCGGCCCCGCCGCTCACCGGGCCTCCCCCGGCGTGTGCACCCGCAGCAGGAAACCGCCACCCTCCGGCCGGCGACCGACGGTCACCACGGCGTCCAGCCGTCGCGCCCGCTCCCGCAGACCGACGAGCCCGTGGCCGGTGGCGTCAGGGGTGGACGGACCACGGCCGTCGTCGCTCACCTCGACCCGGTCCGGGTGGACCCGGACCGTGCAGCACCGCGCCCCGCTGTGCCGGACCACGTTGGTCACCCCTTCCCGTACCGCCCAGCCGAACAACCGGTCCCACTCCTCCGGCAGGTCCGGCACCTCGGCCGGCAGGTCCGCCGCGATGCCCGCCGAGGCCAGCGCGGAGCCGGCGCCGGCCAGCTCCGCGGCGAGAGTGACCTCGCGGTACGCCCCGACCGTCTGTCGTACGTCGGCCAGCGCCGCCCGGGCCAGCGCCTCCACCTCGGCGATCTCGGCGGCGGCCCGGTCCCGGTCGACGTCGATCAGCCGCCCGGCCAGCTCGGCCTTGATCGCCACCACGGTCAGCGAGTGCCCGAGGATGTCGTGCAGGTCGCGGGCGGCGCGGGCCCGTTCCTCGGCGACCGCGAGCCGGCCGATCTCCTGCTGGGCGGCTCGGAGTTCGCTGTTGCGCTGGGCCAGTTGGGACACCCCGAACATGGCGAACGAGGCCAGCAGCACCGCGAAGACGATGCCGCTCTCCGCCTCCCAACCCGGCACCAGCCAGGACGCCAGCACGGGGGTCACGGCGCAGACCACCACGGCGGTCAACGCCTCCCGCAGCGGTAGCAGGAACACCGCCGCAGCCGCCACGTAGACCAGCGTGGCCAACCAGTCACCGTCGGTGCCCGGGAGGCTGGCCAGGCCCACCGCGAGCAGCAGCACCAGCCCGACCCGCGCCCGGCCCGTCGGAATCGGCCGCAGGGACTGTCGCAGCTTGCGGGCCCACTGGAACAGCAGCACGTAACCGACGCCGAAGACGACCAGGGCCACCACGCCGAGCACCCGCCGCCACAGCTCCGGCTGGTGCAGCGCGGTGGCGAGCGGCACGTTGAGGAAGAACAGCCAGACGGCGGCCAACAACCAGCCGGTGACCCGCCAGTGGCGGCTCACCGGCCAGGGCTGCCCGGTCGAGAGGTCCATCGGGATCACGCTAGCGGTCGCGGCCGGTCAGACCCGCGCGGTGTCCCGGCGGAACAGCCGCGCCGCACCGACGCCGAAGACCAGCGCCCAGCCGACGAGGTTGACCACCGCCGCCGCGCTCACCCCGTCACCGGTCAGTGGGGCGCGGGCCAGCACACCCATGCCGTACACCGGGGTGAACGTCGCGACCTGCTGGAGCACCTCCGGCAGCACCTCGACCGGGACGAACAGGCCGCCGAACATGGCCAGCACGGCCAGGATCGGGCCGATGAACTGCATGACGTTCTCGGCCGGCACCAGGTAGCCGATGAACAGACCGAACGCGGCGAAGACCAGCGAGCCGAGCCAGGCGGCGAGCCCGGACAGCAGCCAGACGTACGCCGGGACGCGGACGCCGGCCGCGGCGCCCACCAGGAACTCGACGACCACCGCGAGCAGGCCGAGGGTCATCGCGGTGACCAGCTTGGTGGCCACGTACGCGCTCGGGCGCAGCGGCGTGAGCCGCAACTGGCGGCTCCAGCCCAGTGCCCGCTCGGTGGCGACCGCGCCACCGGCGCTGGTGGTCGCCACCATGGCCGCGTACACGGCCAGACTGATCATGACGTACGCCGTCACCGGGCGGCCGTTGTCCAGGGTCTGCCCGCCCTGCGGCAGGCCGAAGATGAGGAAGAAGACGCCCGGCATGATCAGCGTGAAGGCGAGGGTGCGGCGGTTGCGCAGCACCCGGCGCAGCTCGATGCGCAGCACTGCCGGGGCGAACCCGCCCAGGGCGGGCAGCCGGCGGTCCGGCTCGACGGAACGGGTGGGGGTGGCCGGCAGGGTGGTCATCGCAAGGCTCCGGTCTGCGCGGTGGTCAGGGCGAGGAAGGCGTCTTCGAGGTTGCGGGAGGTGATCTCCACGTCCCGGGCGGCGGTCCGGGTGAGCAGGTGCCGGGCGATCGCGTCC
This sequence comes from Micromonospora cabrerizensis, assembly GCF_022230955.1. GTDB lineage: Bacteria > Actinomycetota > Actinomycetes > Mycobacteriales > Micromonosporaceae > Micromonospora > Micromonospora cabrerizensis. The sequence goes on along the minus strand of NZ_JAKKFI010000084.1, from coordinate 20,076 downwards.
GAGTCGCCGGTGCGCACCAGCACGCTGTCGCCGCGTACCTCCACGGCGTCCACACCGGGCAGCGCGGCGAGCGCGGCCTGGTCCGCGCCGGGCAGGGTGGCCCGGACGGTACGACCGGCAGCCAGGTTCTTGATCTCCGCGGTGGTGCCGTCGGCCACGACGCGCCCCTGCCGGACCAGCACGATCCGGTCGGCGTACGCGTCCGCCTCGTCCAGGTAGTGGGTGGCGAAGATGACGGTCCGTCCGGCCCGGGCGTCGCGGCGCAGCGCCTGCCAGAAGTCCCGGCGGCCCTCGACGTCCATGCCGGTGGTCGGCTCGTCGAGCACCATCAGGTCCGGGTCGGGCAGCAGGGCCAGCGCGAAGCGCAGTCGCTGCTGCTGGCCACCGGAGCAGCGCCCGACCACCCGAGCGGCGATGTCGGCGATGCCGGCCCGCTCCAGCACCTCGACGGCCGGGCGGGTGTGCCGGTAGAAGTGGGCGGACATCTCGACCGTCTCGCCGACGGTGAGGTCCTTGAGCAGCCCGCCGGTCTGGAGTACGGCGGCGACCCGGCCCCGGGCCACCGCGTTGTCCGGGGTGCCGCCGAGGATGCGGACGGTGCCCGCGTCCGGGCGGGCCAGCCCCAGCAGCATGTCGATGGTGGTGGTCTTGCCCGCGCCGTTCGGGCCGAGGAAGGCCACCACCTCGCCGGGCTGCACCCGCAGGCTCAACCCGTCGACAGCGGTGACCGCGCCGAAGGTCTTGGTGAGGCCGTCCAACTCGACAGCCGGATGCGTACTGGTCATGGCACTGATGCTCCGCCGGCGCGTACCCCGGTGCCCGGAGCGGCCGTCACGTCCCGGCCGTGACATTTGTCAGGGGCCCGGGCGGCGCAGAGGGTGACCGACACGCGGGCCGGGACCGCGACGGGCGGGCCGCCCCTGAGTCGTCAGAGCGGAGGCATTCCATCCGTGGCAGCGGGTATCCGCGGGGCCGGACACCGCGACACCGGGGGGACGCGATGGGTGCCACGCCGCAGGGCCGGACCGACACGGTCGTGCTGATCCACGGACTCTGGATGACGCCGCGCAGCTGGGAGGGGTGGGTCGAGCGGTACACCGCGCGTGGAATGCACGTCATCGCCCCCGCCTGGCCCGGAATGGACCGGTCGGTGGAGCAGTTGCGGGACGATCCCGGCCCGATCGCCGAGCAGAGCATGGCCACGATCGTCGCGCACTACGACAAGATCATTCGGGCGCTGCCCCGACCGCCGATCATCATGGGGCACTCGTTCGGCGGACTGTTCGCCCAGGTCCTCGCCGACCGAGGGCTCGGCGCGGCGGTGGTGGGGGTGCATCCCGCAGCGGTGAAGGGGGTGCTCAAGGTGCCGCTGAGCCAGCTGCGCTCCGGCTTCCCGATCCTGCGCAGCCCCGCCAACCGGGGCAAGGCCGTCCCGTTCACCCCGGACGACTTCGCCTACACCTTCGGCAACACGATGAGCCGGGAGGACTCCGACCGGGCGTGGCAGCGCTACGCCGTCCCCGGTGCCGGGCGGGTCTTCTTCGAGGGCGCCTTCGCCAACGTCGACCCGCGTTCACCCGCCCGCGTCGACGTCGGACGCACCGACCGCGCGCCGCTGCTGCTGATGGCCGGCGATTCCGACCACGTGGTGCCGGCCTCGGTGGTCCGCGCCAACGCGGGGCTCTACCAGAAGTCCCGGGCGCTCACCGCGTACGAGGAGTTTCCCGGCCGCACGCACTTCACCGTGGGGCAGGACGGCTGGGAGCGGATCGCCGACTACGCGCTGGACTGGGCGCTGCGCGCGGCGGCCCTCCCCCGCGAGGTGACCATCGCGAGCGAGACCCCGCGCCGCTGAACCGAGCGAGCGCCTTGTGGTGGACCTCCGGCACGCCGAGTCAGTGCGTTGTCACGACTGCCGCGGGCCAGTCGCGCCACGGATCGCCCGATCGACGACCTCTTCGTTGCTCAGAGGACTTTTCGGATGGTGACTGAGGCAGATCGGCGCCTGCATCTTCACGAATTCGCCCCCTGCGATGGCGGCGTAGAACTGACCGGTGGTGAGCCGACCCACGTCGGTGATTGGGCTGCCCTTCGCCCTGGCCATCTCCTGCGCCGCGTCGATCTGGGTCATGCTCGTGAGCAGGCCGAAGAACTGGGTGGCCGCGTTGCCGGGTATCCGGTTGTGCAGGCCCTTCGGCGCCTGGGTCGCGAAGACCAGGCCGAGCCCATACTTGCGGGCCTGCGAGGCGAGCGCCAGCGTGCTTTGCGTGCAGGCCGTCATCGCGCCTGAAGGGGCGAGCGTCTGCGCCTCGTCCATGACGAAGAGCCCGCCGAGAGGGCTGTCTCTCGCCGGGTTGCGCTTGATCCAGGCGAACAGGGCGAGTTGCAGCTGATTGACGAAGGTCTGCCGCTGCTGGTCGTCGGGGAGCCCCAGGAAGCTGATCACCGAGATGCGGGCTCGAAATCCGGGCGGTGGGGTAAGCAGTTCGCCGGGGTCGACAGCGCTACCGGTGCCGCCGAACAGCGGGTCGTTGACCATGGCTGCAGTCAGTAGCTGGGCCATCTTCGCCCCGAGCTTGACGCCTTCGTCGAGCTGGCTGACGCCTTCGGGTAGCGCACCGAGCAGCGCGATGAACTCCCGCAGATCGCTCGCGCCGGTCCGGGCGTAACTGGTCAGGGCCTCACGGAGCACGGCTCGACTCAGCCGTGCCCGGTCCGTCGGCCCGTCGGCGCGGGCGTGCGGCGCGAGCGCGGCCACAGCAGCGTCGACACCGGCCGCGAAGGCATCCGAGTCGTTGAGGATGTCGGCGAACTGCGGCAACGGCTGGAAACTCAGCGGCCGCCCACCGTGCCAGCGGGGTGTCCACACCACGACGTCGGTGTTGGCGAGATAATCAGCAGCCAACCGAGCATCCTCGGCTCCCCATAATTCAGGTGGAATCGGCCACGGGTCACCGAGACGGGCCAGGTCGTTGTTGGGATCGAGCACGATGGCCGAGACGCCTCGTAGGGCACACTCCTCGACAAGCCGCCGGATCAACACGGTCTTGCCGGAACCGGAGCCGGCGAAGATCGCCGTATGTCGCCGGAGTGCCTCCAGGTCAACTGAGACTGATTCGTCGCTGCCGACCACCACACCGATTGGAACGATGTTCGCCGCCGAGCTGACGTGGGCTAACGGCTCGGCGTTCGCCGTGGCCAGTCGGGCCGAGCCAGCCGTCGGGTCAGGCTCGGTCGACGCCAACGGCTCAACCGCACGGTCGGCATGACCCGCATCGGGGACGACGTCGGCGAGCGCCTGCCGGAGCAGCGCGACCTTCTCCGTTGGACGTCGACTGACGAGCCACGGTCGCAGCGTCTCCGAGCCGTGCCTGCCGATCAACTCCCGCAGGGCCATCAATTTCGTCACGTCTTGCTCGCTGAAGGCCAGGGTGCTACCCCCGGCGGCCGCGAACGCCGCGAGAACCTCCTTGGTCCGGGTGCCCGTCGACCAGTCTGGGGTGCGGAGCAAGTAGAGGCGTCGTCTCGACACCCCCTCAGCCAGACCAGCAGTGGTGCTCGCGACGCGGATCCGATTGAGCGCCGCGATATGGTGCCGTGCGCTGACCGCTCGAAACGACCAGTGCTGTTCGTCCTCGATCTCCTCATTGAGGGTGAGGCGAAGTCGGGCGTGTAGGGCAGGCTTGCCGCCGGCCTGCGGGTCGATACTGAACCCGTCTCCTGCCGGGCCTCGTTCCGCGATCCACGCAGTGAGCCCGGCCTTCAACAGATCCGGTACGACGAGGTCCTCAGTCTCCTGCCGGAGGGCCGCACTCGGGTCGACCTGATCACAGAGCTCGGCAAATTCGGTGTCGAATCGGGCCAGTTTCGCTCTGGCCGCAAGGTCCTCCTCCGACCCAGGGACACTGTCCGCCGCCGGCCAGCCGGGCAACGCCACTTCACCGGGGCGCGACTCCCTCGCAAGCAGATGTGACATTTCGCGAACTTCACCGACGGCGAGGCAACCGCGGACGTGCCGGTCGATGACGCGCAGCATCTCGCGCGGCGTGAACTGCACCGCCTCCGCGAAGGCAGTCGGTAGTACCGGCCACGTCGGGTATGGCGCGGTGAAGGCAATCTCCTCGAAGCGTGCGGTGAACCGCCGTTGAATGAGCGCCCGGCCTAGCTCGGGAGACGGTATCTCCTTGAGCCGGACCGCCTCCCGGAATCGGTCCTGGATGGTGTCGGTGGCCTGGGACTTGATCTCCACCCAGGTGTGTGGCAGGCAGGCCACCACCGACAGGGTTCGACGAGTTTCCTCACGCAACGCCATCAGGCCGCCGGCGATCTGTTCCAGCAGCAGCGAGGTCCGCCACTGTTCGGACTGGCCCTCGCTGCCGGTAGCCTTGACTGACTGGGCGATCAACAGGTCGATCTGGTCGACCGCGATGACCGTCGGGCCGGTCAGGGCCAGCAGCCGCGAGATATCCCGAACAATTTCCTGTGCGGACCGCTTGCCGCGCCGGATCCCCCACGCGGCGCGCTCACCCGGCTCCTCCTCGTCGTTGGCGCAGAGGAAGCCGTAACCCACATCCTGCACACCCGGTGACTCGGCCGCTTGGAGCACGAGTGCTCGCACGGTGCTCTGACACTCAATGCCGACCTGTCGGTTGTATTTGCGGATGAGGTCAACGAACGCGTCGAGCGCCGTCCGGCTCAGCTCGTACTCACCGATGATGGCGCGTCGGACCGGCCGTGGCGCGTCGACCTGCTCCGCCAGCTTTCGTAGAAAGAACCTGAGCTGGGTCTTGCCGTCCGCGCCAGGTCTCGCGAAGCCGTCCAGGATGGATAGCACTGCGTTGTTCCAGAAGGTACTTGCTTCCAGAAGACTGATCAGGAAAAAGTAGCCGCCTTCGGCCTGCACCCGCTCTCGGACGTACCCGAGCAGGTGGGTTTTGCCGGTGCCGCGCTGCCCGAGCAGAGCGACACCGATCGGGCTGGAGTGAACGCTCCGGTCCGCTTCTGCGACGCCCTCCAGGATCAGGTCAACCGCGTGCTCGTGCAGGCCGGCGACGTGAAAGGTGGGGGGTTGCCAGACGTCGTCCGGGGTCGGTGCCCAGTTGAACCGGAGCGCCGTGAGTGCGCGCCGTTCAGCCTCATCCATCACAGGCCGATGGCGAGGAGATGCTTGTCCTGGTTACCGATGCTGACCGCAGCAGCTCGCTGCTCAGCCGTCAGAGTCTTCTGGTTTGACTCGGGCACCAGGTGTACGTCGGGAGCGCGATTCAGATCAATGAGCGCCGCGTCGATCTGCGGATCGGACACCCCCTCCAGCGCGGCTCGTAACGCGGCCAGGGCGATGTAGTCGCCGGGACGGGGTGCGAGATTGTTGTACGCCGCGCGGATGTCATGCGCCAGGTCGGTCCCCTCGGCGATCTCATCGGATGCCGGCTCCGGCGCGACGATCGGGCGACTTGTCGCCAGCCGGAGCCGGAAAAGATCCTTCGGCTCCGTGCCGCTGTGCTTCAGGAGCCGCCGGATGAAGTCGAGTGTGGCGTAGAGGGTCTCGCCGGCCGTGCCCGCTCGCTCGGGAGGCTCGGCAGCGAGTTCGTCGACCGCCCGGTCGTGGCCCTTCTGGGTCAGGTCCAGCGTGATCGGTCGCTCAGTGGCGACGACATAACCCCGGTCGACCAGGTCCTTGCGCTTGTCCGCCTTCAGGCTGCCGAAGAGCTTGAATGGCAGTGCATCCGCGTTGATCATCAGCCGGACCAGTACGTAACGCTGCACGGGGGTGAGTCCGTCGTGGGGCATTGTGCTCCTGAGGGTGCGAAAGCCTGCCGCTGGCCACGGCGGACGTCTGCGATGGGTACGGAGGGGTTTGATCGCCAACAGCGTGCGCAGGCTACGGTATACCGGGCCGATTCTCTCTATCGACGGTGCGTGGCGCAAGGTCCATTCTGGATCGGCAGATACCCGACAGCGAGATCGCCGCCTATTAGCAAATTGCCTGGTCGAGGACGTTCACCGTCGTAGCAGGGGGATCCACGGACATTCGATCTTGCTTGGTTGCTTGCCAATCAACTGAACCCCCGGGCAGCATTGCGCTCGTTACCAGCGGGGCGTGCGTGGTGGTCGTCGTCTATCCGATCGCCGGCATTGTCCTGCCCATTCTCACGGTGGAGGTCAGGTGTGTCGTCTGAGGTGGTCCGCTACGAGGTGGACAACAAGACGATCGCCCAGATCGAGATAGAGCCGATTGCCGGTTTTCAACCGGCCGGCACCGGTGACGTCGCGGGCCGGGTCAGGGACGCTGCCGAACCCGCGATCCAGGCGGCCCGTGAGCTGCTTGAGCAGGTCAGGGTCCTGACGCCCGACGCCGTGCAGGTGAAGTTCGGTGTGAAGGTGACCGGCACCGCAAGCTGGCTGATCGCCAAGGCTGCCACCGAGGGCAACTTCGAGGTCACCCTCTCCTGGCAACCCGGGATGCCGCCGGTTGACGGCAGCACGTTCGACAGTTAGGGGTCTCTCGGGTGACCTCGGCGCCGACTGCCCCGTGGACCGTCGCGATCCATGCCGGCGCGAAGAACCACGGCTCGATCGGTGCCGGCTTTGTCATCGACTCGAATCTCATACTTACCTGCGAACACGTGGCCTTTACTCAGGGCGATCTCCGCGAGGACCTGTGGATTTCCTTCCCCAAGGCGGGGGTCGCCTACTGGGATCGTAGGAAGGTCCGTCAGTGCCTGCACAATGCTCGGGCCGAACAGCACCTCGACCTCGTGCTTCTCGAACTCGTCGAGCCCGTGCCCACCTGCGTGGCCGCGGCCCGGCTGAGGGTTGTGCCGGGAGAGACACTGACCGGTAAGCCGTGGTGGGCGTACGGCTTTCCGCAGGACACTGAGGGCGGCCGTGCGGCACATGGCCGGGTCGGCGACGAAGGTGGCTGGGGGCGAGTTCGCCTTACCTCGGAGTCTGACCCCGGCGTTGCCAAGGGTTTCAGCGGGACGGGCCTGTGGTCGCCGGACTACGAGGCCGTGGTGGGGATTCTGCTGGAGGCCGACGCGGCAGGCCACGGGCAGGCGCTGACCTTCGCCCACGTTGACACGCTGATGCCGGAACTGAAGCTGACCTCGCTCGCCCGGTGGCGAGCCCAGGACGCCGATGACGCCGCCCTCGCCGCCTGGGGTTGGACGCTGACCACGGACGACGAGGCGCGGCGACACTGGTTGCCGCGCGGACGCGGAGTTTCGGTCGCCACCGAGACTGGCTCCCGGTTCCGAGGCCGCGAGGTCGCGCTGCGGCGGTTGACCGCTTTTCTGGGCAACGAGCAACCGGCAGGTCAACCATTGATCGTCACGGGCTCTCCCGGAGTCGGCAAGTCGGCGGTCCTCGGGCGGATCGTCAGTACCGCCGATGCGACGATCAGAGAGACGTTACCGGCGTCGGACTCTGCCTGGCGAGCCACCGTCGGCTCGGTGTCCTGCGCCGTGCATGCCAAGGGCAAGAGCGCGCTGGACGTGGCGACCGAGGTCGCCCGCGCCGCCGGGGTCGGGCTCCCGGAACGCGTCAGCGACCTCCTGCCAGCCCTTCGGGGGCGCCTCGCCGGGCGGCCGACACGGTTCAACCTAGTGGTGGACGCGTTGGACGAAACATCAAGTCCAGAGCAGGCCCGGCTGCTGATCGACGAGTTGCTCCTGCCGTTGGCTCGCAGTGCTGACGTCGGAGCCCAAGTCGTCGTCGGTAGCCGACGGGCCGACGACCACGGCAACCTGCTCAGCCACTTCGGTGATAACTCAGATCTGATCGACCTCGACGCCCCGGAGTTCTTCGCCCAGTCGGACCTGGTCGACTACGCGTGCGCGACTCTCCAGCTTCGGGGCGCCGAACGTCCCGGCAACCCCTACGCGGACGAGACTGTCGCCGCCCCGGTGGCGCGGCGGATCGCTGAACTCGCGAACGGCAACTTCCTCGTCGCCGGGCTGGTCGCGAGAGCGCGGGCGCTGCGGGACACTGTGGCGATCGAGCCATCCCGCGTGTCGTTCAGTGGAACGATCGCGGATGCATTGGACACCTACCTGACCTGGCTCCCCGGCGCGGGTCTCGCTCCGGCCCGGCTGGCGCTGACCGCACTGGCGTACGCCGAGTCGCCCGGGTTGCCGCTGTCGCTCTGGCAGATCGCTGTGGCGGCGCTCGACGGCTTTGCCACCGAGGCCCAACTGGGAGAGTTCGCCCGAACCTCGGCCGCAAATTTCCTGGTCGAGACGGGCGGTGCCGAGCGACCCGCGTACCGGCTGTTCCACCAAGCTCTCAACGACGCCCTGCTGGCTGCCCGTGCGGACGTGACAAGCCAGGCCGAAGACGAACGGCGCCTGTTCCAGGGATGGTCGGCAATCGGCAGGGAGAGCAACTGGGCGACGGCACCCGACTACCTGCTGAGGTCGCTTCCGGGGCACGCTGCCCGTGCCGGCTGCGTCGACGACGTTCTCGCCGATGACGACTATCTGCTGCACGCCCGGCTCGACCGCCTGCTTCGGGTGACCGGCTTAGCGCAGAGTACGGCCGCCCGCGCCCGAACACACCTGCTGCAACGCACGCCTGCCGCGATCGGCGCGGCACCGGCCGAGCGGGCCGCGCTCTTCTCCGTGGTCGACAAGCTCGACGGTCTGCAGGCTGCCGTCTCTCCAGCCGATGCGCCCTACCAAGCCCGCTGGGCGCGGACCCCGCCTCGGCAGGAGCGCGGAGTACTGGAAGGCCACGCGCAGGGCGTGTACGACGTCTGCCCAATCAACGTGGCCGGTCGCACATTGCTGGCCTCCGCGGGCGAGGACGGGACCGTCCGGTTCTGGGACCCGCTCACCAACCAGTCCGAGAGCCTGCTGAGCTGCCACGATGACCGTGTGCGCAGCATGTGCACCGTTCGGGTGGGCGGGGAGCTACTCCTCGCCACCGCCAGCGATGACGGCTCGATCTGTGTCTGGGATCCCCACAGCGGCCAGTCGGTGCACACGTTTCACGGTCACAACGACTGGGTCCGAGGCGTCTGTGCGGTCCCGCTTCCCGCCGGTGACCTGCTCGCCTCGGTCGGCGACGACCGGACGGTTCGGGTGTGGGATCCGGGATCCGGGACGCTGCGCCACACCCTGACCGGGCATACCGGCTGGGCGACGGCCGTGACGCACCTGCCGCTCGGGGGACCAGGGATGCTCGCGTCAGCCGGGTTCGACGGGTCCGTGCGGCTGTGGGATCCAACGACGGGCGAAGCCCTCGCCACGTTGTCAGGGCACTCCGGATGGGTGACGACCCTCTGCACGGTCCGCGATGGGGCGCGGACGTTGCTCGCCTCGGCCGGCCACGACGGCATGGCGCGCCTGTGGGACCCCGTCGCCGGAAGGCTGGTTCGCGAGTTCACTGTCAGTCCCGGGCCGGTGACCGACCTGTGCACGATAGACACCGGCGGCGTGACACTGCTCGCGTGCACCCGGGAGGATGGCGTCATCAGCCTCTGGGACGTCGCGTCCGGTGTCGAGCATCCCAGCCTGCGAGGACACGCGAGCTGGATCCGCGCGGTCTGCGAGTTATCGATGACCGATCGCAAGGTGCTCGCAACCGCCGGGGACGACGGCACGATCCGCTTGTGGAACCCGGACGCCGAACTTCCTGACCGGTCGACTGCCGACGGGCAGGTCGGACGGGTCACCGCACTCTGCACCATTCCGATGGGAGGCGAACGGCTGCTGGCCTCCGGCGGCAGCGACGGCAGCATACGACTCTGGGATTCAGCTGACGGCACCTCGCGCGGAGAATTCCACAGCCGTTTCGGCCCAATCCACGGGATGAGTCCCATCGGCGCCGACCCGACACTGCTGGTCACCGGCCACGACGACGGAAGCATCCGGCTCTGGGACACCACGCCTACGCCCAAGCAGGTGATGGGCGGCCACTCCGATCCCGTCAATGCGATCTGTGTGATCGACGCCGACGACGGGCAGATCGTGGCATCGGCCGGGGACGACAAGATGGTGCGCCTTTGGATGCCGGCGACAGGGGCCCTACGGGACAGCCTTCCGGGGCACCCGGGGTGGCTCACCGCCCTCACGGTCGTCACCCGTCAGGGACGCCAGTTCCTGGTTTCGGCGGACGACACCGGCACCATCCGACTCTGGGACAGCGACGGTTCTTCGCTGTGGCAGCAGCGCGGTCACCACGATGCGGTGCGGGCGCTCTGCGTGGTCACCGCGGACGCCGACACAATGCTTGTCTCGGGCGGGGAGGATGGCACGATCCGGCTGTCGGACCCCACCGATGGTCGCCCGATCGCCACCCTGTCCGGGCACACCGCTGCGGTCACCGCCGTCCGTCCGATGCCGTATGGCGATCGGGAGATCATGGCATCGACCAGCCTGGACTGCACCGTACGGCTCTGGGACCCGCAGACGCACCGGCTGCTCCGGAGCATCCCGGTCCGGCATCCGGCGCTCACCTGCCACTTCGTTGAGGGCACGTTGGTCGTCGGGCTGGAACACGGGCTACTGGCTTTGACGATCACCGACCACACCCGAGCTGGCTGGAACAGGTCAGGAGCGGTGGAATTGGTCCAGCAGCACCGGCCAGCGGTACCGGCTCGCTGATCAGCATTGATCGTCGAGCCCTTCTGCCCGAGAAAGCACGAGTTGAAGCCGATCTTCTCCCGGCGCGGTCTTCCCGTCATCGCGCCTCCAGCCTGGGCTTCCGCCTGCCAGGACAGCCTGCGCACCTGAGATCCGCGTCTTCGGCGACACAGTTCGCGCACGGAAAGCATCTGTCCAAACACATAACGTGCCCATAGACTCCCCACAATGCCTCTCCCACCCCTCCGGGAGGTTGCGTGGGCACCTCGTCCCGTCTGCCTGGGCCAAAAAATGCCGGCTGGACCGGCGCCAAGAACCGACTGAGCAGATGGACGCCGGACGCCTCCAGCCGGCCCGACCGACTGGTTCCGGCTGATAGGCAGCGTGGCGAGGTTATTGCCGCCCGGTACCAGCAAGCATTGCGGGACGCGCTGTCTACAGACCCGGAGGCGTTCGGCATTCAAGCGGCGGCGAAGCAGGCTGGCGAGCGACTTGTTGAGCTGCTGGATGATCTCGGCCGAGCGCAGGCCTCACCAGCGGCGAACCTGAGAACGCAGGGCGACGCGGACGAGTTCGTTCGAAGGTTCGTCGGCCACGTCGCTGGCGATGGCCAACTGATCGTGGACGCCGCCATCCGCCGGGCGGCCCGGCGTGTCGCGGAGAACCTTGCCGTGCCTGGCGGGCCACTGAGCGAGGCCAACCATCCGGCACGGCTGACCGGCGAGTTGTTCTGTGCGCTGTACCAGACGTTCTTCGGAGAGATGGTTGGCGAGTTCGTGCACATTCTCATCGCCGAGAACGTCAAGCTAGCGATGCCAGCGCTGATCATCCTGGACCCCACTGATGTAGTGGCTGACTTCGTTGCCGAGCAGGTTGTGCGTGTGCTGCCCAGCCCGTGCGCTGAGGCGACCAGACGTGGGCCCGAGTCGGCACCGTTAGCGGACGTCGCAAGGGGCCTACTTGCCACCACTGTGACTGCCGCTCTCGGGCTCGCCGGAAGCGAGTTGGAGTTGGCGGCATGAGTTCGGCGAGCTTCGCCTACCATTACGCCGCTGGCGCCCGCATCTCGGCGGCTCCGACGCGGAAGACGATCGGCTGGCCTCTACTTGCCCACGCCAATGGGCGGTTGCAGAGATTGGCCGAGGTACCCGAGGACCGCCCCGACTGGGCGCAGGACTTGCTGCAGATCGCACGAGCCGCGTACCTGGCCGACAAGCTGTCACTTCGCGAGAGCGCTGTCGATGGCTGGACGCGAACGATTGACTTATCCGTGGACGTCATCTCTCCCGATGCCTGGGACCCGTCGACCCTGCGTCTGTTGTCCCGCCTGTTGGAGACCTTGAGCGCGGATCGATGGAATATCTCTGTACGTCCCGGCGCTCAGCGATGGCCTCAACAGGGACGCACCACGTACACCGAGGTAGAAGAAGTCGCGCTGTTCTCGGGTGGGCTCGATTCCACCGCTTGGGCAGCAGAACGCGCAGGGGTTGCGAGGGGTCCCCTTCTGCTCGTCTCGTACTTCGAGCCGCAGTGGAGCTATCAGCAAGACCGGGCGCTCGCCGCAGTCAGGTCGCTGACCCGCCGAGACATCGCACAGCTCAAGGCCTCCCAACAGGTGCGGTTGAACAGGAGACTTGAGAAATCGGCCCGTACGCGCGGTCTTCTCTATCTCGCCACCGCCATCTATCTGGCAGCCGCTCACGGTGTCTCGCAGGTTGCTGTGCCGGAGAACGGGCAACTCGCCATCAACCCGCCTCTCACCCCGGCACGGGTGGCCGCGTGCTCTACGAAGTCGGTACACCCCGGCACACTGCACCTGCTCAACTCGCTCGTACGGTCCCTCGGCAGTGGGGTGACCGTCGTCAACCCATACCTGGGCCTGACCAAAGGACAGGTTTGCCAACGCGCCCTCAAGGCTGGGTTGAGCGCAACGACACTGAACCATGCAACCGTCAGCTGCGGGCGTCCGCCACGGGACCGACCGGACGCCAAGCACTACCACTGCGGGCACTGCTATCCCTGCCTCGTGCGCCACTCGGGTCTCATCGCCGCCTTGGGGAGTGACAGCACCCCGTACAAGACGGATGTCTGGTTGCTTGATGATCAAGCGGATGGGGCTGTCGATCGCCGGGCGCTGGAGCGATGGTTGGGTAATCCCTTCTCGGTTCGGGACCTGACCACCGACACGCCCCTGCCATACGACGTCGATCCCGCTCCGCTGGCCGACGTTGTGCAGTCCGGCCGGGTGGAATTCCGACAGATGTTCGCCCGACACGGCCGCCCAGTCACACCCGCCGAAACACCGGGACGCCCGTGGGCTTGGGACCGCCACTTACGGGTATGAGCCGGCAATGAGGGCCAGTTTCCGGCTTGGCCGGATCGCGGGAGTGCCGGTCGGCGTCAACTGGAGTGTCCTGGTCATCTTCGCGCTGATCGCGTGGGGGTTGGCCGCCAACCAGTTCCCCCGCTCGTACCCGGACCGCTCGCCCGTCGCGTACGCCATTGCCGGGCTGGCCGCCGCGGTGGTGTTCTTCGTCGGCCTGCTCGCCCACGAGGTGTCGCACGCGGTGGTGGCCAAGCGCAACGGGCTGGAGGTCGACGGCATCACGCTGTGGTTGTTCGGCGGCGTGGCCGAGTTGCGGGGCGAGCCGCGCGACCCCGGCGCGGAGCTGCGGATCGCCGGCGTCGGCCCGCTGGTCAGCCTGCTGCTCGGGGCGCTCTTCGGTGTCGTCGCCGCGTTGCTCGCGCTGGCCGGTCAGGGCGGGCTGCTGCTCGGGGCGGTGGCCTGGCTGGCCGGCATCAACGTGCTGCTGGCCATCTTCAACGTGCTGCCGGCCGCGCCCCTGGACGGCGGCCGGTTGCTGCGCGCCGCGGTCTGGAAGGCCACCGGCGACCGGACCAGGGCTTCCGTGGTGGCTGCCCGGGCCGGCTGGGTGCTGGGTGTGCTGCTGATCGGTCTGGGGCTGTGGCAGTTCCTGTCCGGTGTCGGTTTCGGTGGGCTGTGGCTGGCCCTGATCGGCTGGTTCCTGATCGGGGCCGCCGGCATGGAGGAGCGGCAGGCCCGCACCGGCAGCGCGCTGCGCGGCATCCGGGTCGGCGACGTCATGACGTCGCAGCCGCAGACCGCCTCGGCGGAGATGACGGTCGCCGACTTCGTCGACCACTACCTTTTCGCGTACCGGCATTCGGCGCTGCCGCTGACCGAGGACGGCCGGCCGACCGGCCTGGTCACCGTCGACCGGGTGCGCGGCGTGCCGCCCGAGCGGCGGGCGTCGACCACGCTGGCCGAGGTGGCCTGCCGGGCCGAGGACCTGGTCCTGGCCCAGCCCGGTGAGCAACTCAACGACCTGCTCCCCCGCCTCAGCCAGTGCGCCGACGGCCGAGCCCTGGTGGTGACCGAGGACGGCCGCCTCACGGGCATAGTCTCCCCGTCCGACATCAGCCGAGCCGTCCAGAGCAGCACCCTCCGCACCCCCACCCCCTCTGCCCAGACCCCGTCCCGTTGATCATGAAGTTAGCGGCGCGACACGCCGACATCGACGCCGCCAACTTCATGATCGACCGGGGAAAGGGCGGGGGCGGGCTGGGGTTAGGCGTGGGGGCAGGTGTTTCGGTATTCCTGGATGGTGGTGGAGGCAGGGGGTGCGGGGCACAGGAACTGCTCGTAACGGGTGTCGTCGTCCACGAAGCGCTTCAGCCAGGAGATGCTGTACTTCGCGACCGTCACGTTCGAACTCGTGGGCGCGGAGTGGCTGGCGTTGTTGAGTTCCAGGTACGCCTTGTCCAGCGTGGACGGCAGACTGGTGTAGAAGGGCTCCGAGTGCGACGAGACCGGCGCCACCGAGTCGTTCTCCGCGCCGATCACCAGCGTCGGCACCCGTACGCCGGACCAGTTCTTCACCGAGTGCCAGCCGGTCAACGGGATCGCCGCCTGCAACTGCGGCCGCGAGTTCGCCGCCGAGAGGCTGCCACCGCCGCCCATGGAGTGCCCCATCACGGCGAGCCGGTTGCGGTCGATCCGGGTACGCACGCCACTGCTGGTGGTCAGGTAGTCCAGGGCCGCGAGCAGTTGCGTGCCCCGGCTGGCCGGCTGGTCGTAGCGGGACAGCGTGTCGATCGTGATCACCACGAAGCCCTGCGAGGCGAGGCGCGGCCCGAGCCACGCGACGCTGGACTGGGTGGCGGTGTAGCCGGGTGAGATCGCCACCGCACCGAAGGTGCCCTCGGCGGTGCTGGTCGGGTAGTAGATCGTTCCGCCCCGGAAGCCGGTGACGCTGCTGGCGGCGACCGTGGTCTGGGCGATGGTGAACGCGCCCCGGCTGGCCTCGATGCTGGTCACGGTGGGGGCAGGGCCGCGCTCGTACGGGCTGGCGGCGGCATGGGCGGCCGGCGCGGCGCCCACTCCGGCACCGAGCACGACCAGGGCGAGTGCCCAGCGCAGGCCGCGATGCGTGCGGCGGCGGGCGACCGGGCTGGGGGTGATGGCGGGCAAGGGCTGCATGTCTCGCTCCGAGGGGGTGGAGCCGACGGTCCCGGGGACGGGGACCGGCCGATGAGGTCCATCGACACCGGTCAGTGTCCAGCGGGGCGTGTCGCCCCCACCAATCCCAGCCAACCCATGCCACCGCGCTATGGCACCCTCACCGGCAGCCGGCAGCCGGCAGCACTGGCAGCACCGGGAAGCAGCCGGCAGCACCGGATGTCAGCGGGGAAAGTAGCGGTCCAGCAGTTCGGTGCGGAACGTGCCGGTCGGGTCCAGGTGACGCAGCAGGGCGGCGAAGTCGGCGTACCTCGGGTAGCGGGCGGCCAGCTCCGCAGGGTCGGTGACGAACACCTTGCCCCAGTGCGGGCGGGGCGCGAACGGTGCCAGACGCTCCTCCACCTCGGCCACCACCGGCAGCACGGCCGCGGTGTCGTCGACCCAGGTGAAGTGCAGCACGAAGCTGTCCCGCCGGTGGTTCGGGCTGAGCCACAGCTCGTCCGCCGCGACCGTACGCAGCTCGGTCACCAGCAGCACCGGGGCGATCAGGTGCGCCACGTCGTCCAGGGCGGCGAGCGCGGCGGCTGCCGCCGTACGCGGCACGTGGTACTCGGACTGGAGCTCGTCGCCGCTGCTCGGGGTGAACCCGAGCTTGAAGTGCGGCAGCCGCTCGTGCCACGGACCCGGCTCGCCGAGTTGCGGGGTGCAGTTCTCCGCTGGCATCCCGAGCACCGGGTGTCGCGGCGCGTCCGCGGCGGTGGTGCCGAGCCAGTCCGCCGAGGGCTGAGGCTGGTCCGCCGCCTGTTTGCGCCACACCTCCCGCAGCCGGGGAGAACGGAAGTCGGTGAAGACACTCACGCTGTACGCCGAGCCGAGCGCCTCGTCCAGCGCCTCCCGGTCGAGGTCGAGCCGCACGTACTGGCGCAGCTCGAAGGTCGGCACCACGTCCAGGGTGACCCGCGTGACCAGGCCGAGCGCGCCGAGCCCGACCACCATGCCGGCGAACGTGTCCCCGTCGGTGTCGCGGTCGACCCGCAGTAGGTGGCCGTCGGCGGTGACCAGTTCCAGGCCGGCGACCGCGCTGGCGAGGTTGCCGTGGGTCTGGCCGGAGCCGTGGGTGGCGGTGGCAACCGCGCCGGCCACCGAGATGTGCGGCAGCGACGCAAGGTTTTCCAGCGCGTACCCCTGGGTGTGCAGGTGCCGGGCGAGGTCGCCGTAGCGCATCGCGCCACTGACGGTGACCCGCCCGCGCTCGCGGTCCAGGTCGACGACCGGGGGCAACCCGGCGAGGGTGACGAGGTCGCCGTCTGTGTCGCCGAAGCGGTTGAAGGAGTGGCCGCTGCCCACCGCCCGGATCCGGGTGCTGCCGGCGACCAGCCGGCGCAGCTCGTCTACGGAGGTGGGGCGGTGGAACGCTCGAGCGGCGTACCGCACGTTGCCGGCCCAGTTGCGGCGCGGGACGTCGGCCGCGCTGGTCGACGTGGCGTGCTGTCCCTGGGCGGTCATGTGGCGGTCTCCCGATCGGTGGACTGGTGGTCGGCCAACGCGGCGACGAGGGCGTCCAGAACCGTATCCGCCTGGAACGTGTTGTAGCCACGCTGGGCGACCGGCAGACCGGCCGCGCACACCCGTTCGATCTCCCCCCGGGCCGCCCGCCGGGTCTGCGCGTCCCCGGACACCAGCGCGTCCTGGCCGCGCCGGATCATCTGGTCGACCCGGTCCATCCGGTAGCCCCGCAGGCCGACCGGGAGGTCCGGGGTGGCGAAGGCGGCGCGGCGCAGCGCGGCCAGGTCGACGAAACGGCTCCCGGCGTAGCGGGTGAGCGCGGCGGAGACCTGCTCGGGCTGCTCCCGAACCTGGTCGAGGACGAGCAACTCGGTGGCCGGGCGACCGTCGAGCGGGTGGCGGGCGGTCACCGGCTCAGGCGTCACACCCGGCACAGGCACCAGCAGCAGTCGCGGTGGTGCCGAGTAGCCGGCGCGTCGGGGCGGGTCGTCGAGGACCAGCGCGTCGACCTCCGCCCACGGGATCTCCCGGCGCAGACCGGGCCGCCGGATGCTGAGCCCGTCGGCGTCGATCCGGAACCGGAACGGCCGCAGCGCGCTGACCAGCGCCACGCCGCCGAGCGCGACGGCTCCCACCGCGATGATCATCCGTAGCGGGGCGCCGTCGCCGGGATAGACCAGCAAGAGCACTCCGCCGAGTACGCACACCAGGGCGAGCGCACGGGCTCCCCGATTCCGGCGCAGTTCCACGCTCGGACCCCCGTTCATGACCGTGGCGTCGGTCCCCGCATCTTCCGCCAAACCCGGCACCGAGGACACCGGTCGATCGGGCACGGTTGTTCTCGTCATCGTCGGGGAACCCTACGCCCATGAGCAGCTACCGTGATCCGGCCGCGAGAGGCGACGTCTACCCCTCCGAGGAGGAGCTGGACCCGACCGGCACCGGGGTCGAGCAGGCCAGCGCGCCAGCGGCCGACGGGTTGCCGAGCCACCCGTCCCCCACGCCCGGTCCCCGCCCCACACCGGCGCCCGCGCCGGCCCCGACACCGGTGCCGGCACCCGGTCCACCGCCGCGCACGCCCGCCGCCGGCCCACAGTCGATCGTGACCCGGCACCTGGACGGCTCGGTGGAGGTGGTCACCGACCTCGACGGCGACGGCGTCGCCGACGTCGTGCAGATCGACGTGGACGGCGACGGGATCCCCGACATCACCTATGTGGACAGTGACGGGGACGGGCGGCTGGACACCGTTCTCGGCGACCCGGACGCGGTCGGGACGGGCGCCCACCGGGCCTGACCGCCGGCGGCGTCCCGCGGCCAGGCGGCCGAGCGTCGTCCTCCGGCCACCCGGCCGAGCGGCGTCCTCCGGCCACCCGGCCGAGCGGCGTCCCACGCCCATCCGGCCGACTCAGAGCTTCGTCATCACCTCGCTGGCGACCAGCTCCAGGTGCGCCAGGTCGCTGAGGTCCAGCACCTGGAGGTAGATCCGCTCGCTGCCGATGTCCGCGTACCTACCGATGGTGTCCAGGACCTCGGCGGGGGTTCCGGCCAGCCCGTTGGCCCGCAGCTCGTCGGGGTCGCGGCCGATGGCGGCGGCGCGCCGAGCCACCTCGGCGTCGTCCCGCCCGCAGCACAGGACCAGTGCGTTGGACCAGACCATCCCGGCCGGGTCCCGGCCGATCTCGGCGCACGCTGCGCGAACCCGGTCGAACTGCGCCGCCGTGTCCGGCACCGAGGCGAACGGCAGGTTGAACTCGTCGGCGTAGCGGGCAGCCAGCCGAGGAGTGCGCTTCGGGCCCGTCCCGCCGAGCAGGATCGGTGGGCGCGGCTGCTGCACCGGCTTGGGCAACGCGGGCGAGTCCGTGACCGGGTAGTACCGACCCGGGTGGTCGAACCGCTCGCCGGTCGGCGTGGACCACAACCCGGTGATGACCGCGAGCTGCTCCTCCAGACGGTCGAACCGCTCGGCCAGCGACGGGAACGGGATGCCGTACGCGGTGTGCTCCTCGGCGTACCAGCCGGTGCCGATGCCCAGCTCCACCCGGCCGCCGCTCATCTGGTCGACCTGCGCCACGGTGATCGCCAGCGGGCCGGGCAGCCGGAAGGTCGCGGCGGTCATCAACGTGCCGAGCCGGATGCGGCTGGTGTCGCGGGCCAACCCGGCCAGCGTGGTCCACGCGTCGGTGGGGCCGGGCTCGCCGCTCGCCTCACCCATCATCAGGTAGTGGTCGGACCGGAAGAACGCGCCGTATCCGGCGTCCTCGGCGCAGCGGGCGACGGCCAGCAACTGGTCGTAGCTGGCGCCCTGCTGGGGTTCGGTGAAGATCCGCAGTTCCATGATCCGAGCATAGGGAGCCGATCGGCGGTGCCGCGCCGGGACGGAGACCTCCGGCCGGACGTGATCCACTCGTCTTCAGGGAAGTCGGGGTATCCCAGGCGTCTGAATGCCCCGATTTCTTGAAAGCCGAGTCGATCAAGGCCAGGGCGTGCGTCTGATCGCTGTGCGAATCGGTCAATTAGCCCAATCGGGACCTCTGACCGTCGGGACGGGACCGCCACGCGCTGGCCCCGCGCCGAAGACCCCCGCCATATGCCTTGACGGTCATATGAAGTGAGAGGCATATTGGTTCGGTGTCCACCGACGCCTTCACCGTCCTCGCCGAGCCCACCCGGCGCCGGATCCTCGATCAGCTCCGCGACGCCGAACGCAGCGTCGGCGAGCTGGTCGACGGGCTCGGTGTCAGCCAGCCGGCCGTCTCCAAACACCTGCGGGTGCTCCGCGACGCCGGCTTCGTCACCTGTCGGACGGCCGCCCGACAGCGGATCTACCGCCTCGACCCGGGCCCGCTGCGGGCCGTCGACGGCTGGCTGGACCCGTACCGCCGGCTGTGGGCACGCCACCTGGACGCCCTGGAACGGCACCTCGACAGTCAGGAGCAGTGAATGAACCGCGACGCGTTCCGCCCGAGCCCACCCGCCGAGGTGCGCGCCGAGCCCGCCCACGACGGCACGACCCTGGTCTTCGTCCGTGACCTGCGGCATTCGCCAGCCACCGTCTGGGCGGCCCTGACCGACCCGACCCGGCTCGCGCAGTGGGCTCCGTTCCTCGCCGACCGCGATCTCGGCCACGTCGGCGCCGCCGTGCTCACCCTCGTCGACGGCGAGACCACCCAGGAGGACCCGGCGACGGTACGCCGAGCCGAGCCGCCACACCTGCTGGAGTACACCTGGGGCGACGACCTGCTGCGCTGGGAGCTGAGCCCACTGGGCAGCGGCACCCGACTCATCCTGCGGCACACCGTCACCGACCGGGGCCTGCTGCCGATGGTCGCGGCCGGCTGGCACCTCTGCCTCGACGTGGCCGACCGGCTGCTCGACGGCGACCCGGTCGGCCCGATCCGAGGCGCGGAGGCCAAGGATTTCGGTTGGCCCGAGCTGCGCGACACGTACGCCGAACGGCTCGGTGAGAGCTGATCGCCCTCGTCCCGGCGGCCCCGGGATCCC
>NZ_JAKKFI010000083.1 GCF_022230955.1 Micromonospora cabrerizensis | reverse complement strand
GGCCGTTCCTGCGAGCCCCGCAGTCGCGAAGGAAGGTGGCCCCGTGAGCGCGAGGAGTGAGCCGTTCCTGCGAGCCCCGCAGTCGCGAAGGAAGGTGGCCCCGTGAGCGCGAGGAGTGAGCCGTTCCTGCGAGCCCCGCAGTCGCGAAGGAAGGTGGCCCCGTGAGTATCAACGCCACACCGACCGGCGCCGATGTCGCCGCCGAGGAGACCGAGCGGTCCACCAGCCGACCCGCCACCGTCCCTACGCAGCGCGGTGGCCGTGGCAAGCGGCCGTTGAGTGAGAACAAGAAGGCCGAGCGCAAGTTGGGCCTGCTGCTCTGCGCGCCCGCCGCGCTGGTCATGATCCTGGTGACCGCGTACCCGATCATCTATTCGGTCTGGCTGTCGTTGCAGCGCTTCGACCTGCGCTTCCCCGACCAGCGCGAGTTCATCGGGCTGGAGAACTACGTCACCGTGCTCACCAACGAGTTCTGGTGGACGGCGTTCGGGGTGACCATGCTGATCACGGTGGTCACCGTGGCCGTCGAGCTGGTGCTCGGCATGGGCCTGGCGATCATCATGCACCGCACCCTGGTCGGGCGCGGCCTGGTCCGGACCTCGGCGCTCATCCCGTACGGGATCGTCACCGTGGTCGCCGCGTTCTCCTGGCGGTACGCATGGACGCCCGAGACCGGTTACCTGGCCAACCTGTTCAGTGACGGCGCACCGCTCACCGAGCGGGCCAGCTCGCTGGCGATCATCATGCTGGCGGAGATCTGGAAGACCACGCCGTTCATGGCGCTGCTGCTGATGGCCGGGCTGGCACTGGTGCCGGAGGACCTGCTCAAGGCCGCCTCGACCGACGGCGCGACCGCCTGGCAGAAGTTCACGAAGGTGATGCTGCCGGTGATGAAGCCCGCGATCCTGGTCGCGCTGCTGTTCCGCACCCTGGACGCGTTCCGCGTCTTCGACAACATCTTCGTGCTGACCGCCGGCGGCAACGAGACGTCGTCGGTGTCGATGCTCGCCTACAACAACCTGATCCGGGGTCTCAACCTCGGCATCGGCTCGACGATGTCGGTGCTGATCTTCATCACCGTGGCGATCATCGCCTTCGTCTTCGTGAAGCTGTTCGGCACCGCTGCCCCCGGCAGCGACGACGGGGAGAGGCGCTGACATGGCCACCGGTACCGAAACCACCACCCGGGCGAAGCTGCGCTGGGGGCTGCTGGACGTCCTGGTGGTCGTCTTCGCGCTCGTCCCGGTGCTGTGGATCGCGTCGCTGTCGTTCAAGACGCCGGCCACCCTCACCGACGGCAAGTTCATCCCCCGCGAGTGGACGCTGGACAACTACAAGACGATCTTCGACACGGACCAGTTCGTCCGGGCCCTGGTCAACTCCATCGGCATCGCCCTGATCGCCACGCTGATCGCGGTGGTGCTCGGCGCGATGGCCGCGTACGCGATCAGCCGGCTGGACTTCCCCGGCAAGAAGCTGCTGGTCGGCGTGTCCCTGCTGATCGCGATGTTCCCGCAGGTGTCGCTGGTGTCGCCGCTGTTCGAGATCGAGCGGCAACTCGGCCTCTTCGACACCTGGCCCGGGCTGATCCTGCCGTACATCACCTTCGCGTTGCCGCTGGCGATCTACACGCTGTCGGCGTTCTTCAAGCAGATCCCGTGGGACCTGGAGAAGGCCGCGAAGATGGACGGCGCCACCCAGGGGCAGGCGTTCCGGCGGGTGATCGCGCCACTGGCGGCGCCCGGGTTGTTCACCACGGCGATCCTGGTCTTCATCTTCTGCTGGAACGACTTCCTGTTCGCCATCACGCTGACCTCCACCGAACGCGCCCGTACGGTGCCGGTCGCCCTGTCGTTCTTCACCGGCGAGTCGCAGTTCGAGGACCCCACCGGGGCGATCTGCGCCGCCGCGGTGGTGATCACCGTTCCGATCATCCTGTTCGTTCTCTTCTTCCAGCGCCGCATCGTGTCCGGTCTGACCTCCGGCGCAGTCAAGGGATAGGTGGTAGTCATGGCTGACATCGTGCTGGACAAGGTGAGCAAGAGTTTCCCGGACGGGACCGTCGCCGTGCAGGACGTCGACCTGGAGATCGCCGACGGCGAGTTCGTGATCCTGGTCGGCCCCTCGGGCTGCGGAAAGTCCACCACCCTCAACATGATCGCCGGGTTGGAGGACATCAGCTCCGGCGAGCTGCGCATCGGCGGGCAGCGGGTCAACGACAAGGCGCCCCGGGACCGGGACATCGCGATGGTGTTCCAGTCGTACGCGCTGTACCCGAACATGACCGTGCGGGAGAACATGGCGTTCCCGCTGCGGCTGGCGAAGCTGGACAAGGAGACCATCAACCAGAAGGTCGACGAGGCGGCGAAGGTGCTGGAGCTGACCGCGCTGCTGGACCGCAAGCCGGCCAACCTGTCCGGCGGCCAGCGCCAGCGGGTCGCGATGGGCCGTGCGATCGTCCGCCAGCCCAAGGCGTTCCTGATGGACGAGCCGCTGTCCAACCTGGACGCCAAGCTGCGTGTGCAGATGCGCACTGTGGTGTCCCGGTTGCAGAAGCAGCTCGGCACGACCACCGTCTACGTCACCCACGACCAGACCGAGGCGATGACCCTCGGCGACCGCGTGGTGATCATGCGCGGTGGCGCGGTACAGCAGGTCGGCCCTCCACAGGAGCTGTACGACCACCCGCGCAACCTGTTCGTCGCCGGGTTCATCGGCTCGCCGTCGATGAACTTCCTGCACGCCGCCGTGCAGGACGGCAGCCTGCACACCGCCCTGGGCGACGTGCCGCTCGGCGATCGGGTCCGCCGGGAACTGGAGGCGGCCGACGCGCCCCGCGAGCTGATCCTCGGCATCCGTCCCGAGCACTTCGAGGACGCCGAACTGGTCGACGACGACACCCGCCGCCGGGGCATGGAGTTCGAGGCGCCGGTCGACATCGTGGAGTCGATGGGCTCGGACAAGTACGTCTACTTCACGGTGGAGGGCGAGAAGGCCAGCGCCGCCGAGCTGGAGGAGTTGGCCGCCGACGCCGGTGCCGCCGACTTCGCCGGAGGCGGCGGCAACCTGGTGACCCGGCTGTCCGCCGAGTCCGCGGTCGCCGAGGGGCAGTCACGGCGGGTCTGGTTCAACCTGGAGAAGATTCACCTGTTCGACCCGGCCACCGGGCGCAACCTCACCCTGCGCGACGGTCGGGCGGCCGGGGCGCTCGACGACTGACCACGCGCTCGCGGCGCTCCGCGTTCCGCGCCACGCGCTCGCGGCGCTCCGCGTTCCGCGCCACGCGCTCGCGGCGCTCCGCGTTTCCGCGGGAAGATCATGCTCGATCGTTGTTGTCGTGGTGTCGGATCGCGCGGGACGCCACTACAACCAGGATGTAGCGCGATCTTGGCGAGGGCCGACGGGTTCGCCCGTCGGCCCTCGCCGTGTCCTGCGCCGTGCGCCCGGTCGTGGCAAGGTGGTCGAAGGTCGCGTCGTGAGGCGGGGGGCGGGGGATGAACCGACGACTGGCCGCGCTGGCGAACGCGCACGGCGTGTCCACCTGGTACGAGGACTGGCGGCACCGTCGCGTCGAGGTCGCACCCGACACCGTGGTGGGCGTGCTCGGGCTGCTCGGCGTGGACGCCACCAGCCCGGCTGCCATCGCCGACGCGCTCACCGCCGCCCGCGCGGTCGACCGGGGCGCACTCCCGGAGACGGTGGTGCTCGCCCACGGCACGACCCGGGGGCTGCCCGGCCCGGGCGTCGTCACCCTGGAGGACGGCGGCCGCCGTGCGGTCGACAGCGAGCTGCCGGGGGACCTGCCGTTGGGCTGGCACCGGTTGGCCTGCGCCGGCCGGGAGGCGACGTTGGTGGTGGTGCCCCGTCGGCTGCCGGTGCCGCCGCACACCTGGGGTTGGATGCTCCAGCTCTACGCGCTCACCTCGGATCGCTCGTGGGGCATGGGTGACCTCGGTGACCTCGCCGAGTTCACCGGCTGGGCCGGTGACACGGGCGCGGGGCTGGTGCTGCTCAACCCGCTGCACGCGGTCGGGCCGGCACACCCGGTCGCCGCCTCGCCCTACTCGCCCGCCAGTCGACGCTTCGTCAACCCGCTGTACCTGCGGGTCAGCGACACGGCCGCGTACCGTGCGGCGGACCCGGCCACCCGGGCGGTGGTCGACGCCCTGCGCCCCGACCGGGGGGATCTGATCGACTACGACCAGGTGTGGACGGCCAAGCGGCACGCCCTGGAGCTGCTGCACCCGTACGCCCAGCCGGTCGATCTTGCCGCGGACCCGGCGCTGGCCAGCTTCGCCACCTGGTGCGCGCTCGCCGAGCGGCACGGCAACGACTGGCGTGCCTGGCCGCGGGAGCTGCACCACCCGGACGCCCCGGCGGTCGCCGAGCAGCGCCGGCAGCTCGCCGACCGGGTGGCCTTCCACGCCTGGTTGCAGCACCTGTGTGACGAGCAACTGGACGCGGTCACGGCGGCGGCCCGGGCGGCAGGTATGCCGGTCGGGGTGGTGCACGACCTGGCCGTCGGCATCGACCCCGGCGGCGCGGACGGTTGGCAGCTCGCCGACGTGCTGGCCCAGGGTGTGCGGGTCGGCGCGCCGCCGGACGACTTCAACCAGCTCGGCCAGGACTGGGGTCTCGCCGCCTGGCGTCCCGACCGGCTCGCCGCCACCGGGTACGCGGCCTACCGGGACATGCTGCGCCGGACCCTGCGACACGCGGGTGGGCTGCGGGTCGACCACGTCGCCGGGCTGTGGCGGCTGTGGTGGGTGCCGCCGGGCGCCGGGGCGGCCGAGGGCACCTACGTGCGTTACGACGCCGAGGCGATGCTCGGCATCCTCGCGCTGGAGGCGCACCGGGCCGGCGCGGTGGTGGTCGGGGAGGATCTCGGCACCGTCCAACCCGCGGTGACCCGTGGGTTGCGCGGGCGCAACATGCTCGGCTCGACCGTGCTGTGGTTCGCCCGGGACGACGACGGTGGGTTCGTCCCGCCGGCCCGATGGCCGCGCAACGCCCTCGCCACGATCTCCACGCACGACCTGCCCACCGCGCCGGGTTTCCTCAACGGCGAGCACGTCCGGGTGCGCGACGAGTTGAAGCTGCTCGGCACCGACGTGGCGGTGGAGCAGGCCCGGGCCGCCACCGACCGGGAGCGGCTGCTGGACATGCTGCGCGCCGAGAGGCTGCTGCCCGAGCCGGCTGCGGAGCCCGGCCCAGGAGCGGCGCCCCCGCCGACGACGCCCGGGGGTGCGGCGCCGGGCCCGGCTGCGACACCCGACGACGGCGAGGTGGTGGTGGCGATGCACGCCGCGCTCGCGGCCAGCCCGACCCGGTTGCTCGGCGTCTCCCTCTACGACGTGCTGGGTGAGGTACGCCAACCCAACATGCCGGGCACGGTGGACGAGTATCCGAACTGGCGGCTGCCGCTGCCGAACACCGTGGCGGAGATCCGCTCGCATCCTCGGGTGACCCGGATCGTCGACCTGCTCACCGCCGCCCGGCCGCGACGGGTCGACCCAGCGCCGACCGAGGAGTGACGCCGCGCGGTCAGGTCAGCCAGTCGAAGCGGGCAGGCAGCCCGAGGAAGTCCGCGTACCGCATGAGCGCCTGCTCCACCCGGGCCCGCGCCGGGGCGTCGAGCGTCGTGAGCGGCTGGACCGTCACGGTGACCGCCGTGCGGCCGACCTTGCGCTTCCACACGCCCACCACCCGTCCGGAGCGGACCACTGTGGCCTGGAAGATGCCGTTGTTGCCCGGCACCACGGCCGCCTGGTGCGCGGGGTCCAGCATCAACGAGCGGTCCCGGTAGCCGAGCAGGTACTCGTCGAAGCCCGGCAGCACGATCATGTCGTCCAGCGGGGGAGGCGTGGTGTCGGCCAGCGCCGCGTCGACGTGCATCGGCTCGCCGTCGACCCGTACCGTGCTCAGGACGTCATCGGCGGCGGCCAGGCCGCGCCGCGCGTCGGTCAGGGTGAGGCCGGTCCAGCCGGCGAACTCGCGGGCGGTGACCGGCCCGTGCCCGCGGACGTAGCGGTGGGCGAGCAGGGCCAGCGCCTCGTCCCGTTCCAGGTGGCGTGACTCGGGCGCCCACTCGTCCAGCAGAGCGAAGGTCTGCTCGCTGCCCAGGTGCGGTGCCACGCAGGTCACCCCCCGCACACTCGCGTACCAGAGCAGGTGGTAGCCGCGCTGGCCGTCGGTGCCGATGCCGGCGCCGCGCAGGGCGGCGAGGCACTGCGCCCGGGTGAGCCGGCCCCCGCCGGCCAGGGCGCTGCCGAGGACGTCCACCGCCCGGTCCGCGTCGGCCTCGGTGAGCCCGAGTTGCGCGCGCCGGGTCGCCGCGCCAGCCAGCGAGCGTACGCCGGTCAGCTCCAGCATCCAGCGGGCGTCGGCGGGAGGGACGAAGTGGACGGTGCCCCGCATCGGCCAGGTACGCAGTGCCTCGCGTCGCTCCAGCGCCGCCTGCACGTCGGCGACGCTCTGCCCGGGTAGCCGGGCGCCCAGCGACCACAGGCCGCTCGCCAGATCCTGCGCCTGCATCGCGCCGAACCACTGGACCACCTCGGCGACGCCGCCAGGCTGAATGCTCGGATGTGGGCGCAGCAGCAGGCTCGTCATCCGCAGATCGAGCGCCTTGGATGTTGTGAGCTCTCTCGTCATCGGACTCCTTTCCCCGCGGGTGGTTGGGCCAGGTTAGGGCACCGGCGGACAGCGGGACCCACGGCGAGACGTAGATGTGCCACGATCTCTCCTGTCACCATCTGGTGCTGCAGCGGCACCACCGCGTCACTTCGCGCTTTGCGTGCGGGCAGCGTGGTTTCGGGTGACTTCACACGGGGTGAACAATTCAGTGCAGATTTCTTCCTGGAAAACGGCCATCGCCGGCGGTGCGGCTGTCGTGCTGGCCAGCGCCGCGGCCGTCATCGTGAGTCAACTTCCCTCCGCAGCCGAGGACACGCCGCCCTCGATCGTGGAGGACTACGCCTACCCGGGTGCCGCGCAGGTGCTGGCCCAGCGGGGCATCAAGCTGATCAAGGGTGACGGTCACATCGTCCTGACCGATTGTGGGTCGACCCCGCACAACCCGCCGGCCGATCTGATCCTGGTGCAGAGCAACGACCTCACGTTGCCGGGTGGCACCAACTTCTGCTTCAAGGCCAGCGGGGCCTCCGGTCTGCTCACCATGGAGATCCCCCAGGTCTACTTCCTCCGTGGCGACGGCACGCGCACGATCGCGGCAAAGGTCGAGGTCAAGGACGATCCGACCGTGGTCGAGGTCGAAGAGGTCCTACCCAGGGAGTGGCAGCCCGTCGGCGTTGGTCAGGACCGCGGCGATGCCACGATCCTCGAACTGCGTTACCCCTTCACCTCCTGAGGCGATGACCGGACGTCCCGGTGGGCTGGCATAACGGCCCAGGCAGTGGGAAGGCGGTCACCCGGAAGTGCGCGCGCCGCGCGTACGGAAGGGAGTCCCATGACTGCCGCAAGCGATTCGGCCGGGTCGCGGACCCACCGGGCGTCCACCACCGCCGCCAAGACCAGCGCGGCCGCCACCTTCGCGCTGGTCTTCGGGGTGGCTGGCCTGCTCAGCGTGCTGACCGCCATCCTCGCCTGGCTCGGGCTGGTGCTCGGCATCATCGGCATCATCCTCGGCATCGTCGGGTTGAAGATGGCCCGCCGGCCCGGGGTGACCGGCCGGGGCGTCGCCATCGGCGGCCTGGTCCTGAGCATCCTGGCCGTGCTGATCGGCCTGGGCCTGGCTGCGGGCATCACCACTTTCGTCAACAACGAGAGCGCGGTGGACCGCCTCCAGCAGCAGGTCGACGACCTACGCGACAAGCTCGACTGACGCCCGAGTGGGCTCGGGCACGCACCGGTGAGCGTGATGACTGTGAGGCATTTTTATGACCCACAGGTATCGCGCTCACCGGTGCAGGCCGGGCAGCCGGGCCCAGTAGGGTGGGCGTCGTGCTCCGCCAGGTCACCGCGATCCGCTACGTCACCCCGCTGCGGGAGGGTGGGTCGCTGCCTGGCGTGGTGGAGGCCGACGACCTGGGCACGTACGTGGCGAAGTTCCGCGGTGCCGGCCAAGGCCCCAAGGCGCTGATCGCCGAGGTGATCTGCGCTGAGCTGGCCCGCCGCCTGGAGCTGCGGGTGCCGCCGCTGGTGGTGCTCGACATCGACCCGGTCATCGGGCGGGCCGAGCCCGACCAGGAGGTGCAGGAGCTGCTGCGCAACAGCGGCGGCGCCAACCTGGGGATGGACTTCCTGCCCGGGGCGCTCGGCTTCGACCCGGTGGCGCACCCCGTCGACGCGGCGCTGGCCTCCCGGGTGCTCTGGTTCGACGCGTACGTGGAGAACGTCGACCGGAGTTGGCGTAACCCGAACCTGCTGGTCTGGCACCGGGAGCTGTGGCTGATCGACCACGGGGCCTCGCTGTACTTCCACCACAACTGGCCCCGGGCCGAGGCGGCCGTGCACCGGGCCTACCGGGCTGAGGACCACGTGCTCGCCCCGTACGCCTCGCGGTTGGCCGAGGCCGACGCCGACCTGGCCCCCCGGATCACCCCGGAGCTGCTCACCGAAGTGCTCGCCCTGGTGCCGGCGGCCTGGCTGACCGCCGCCGACTTCGAGACGGCCGACGCCGCGCGGGCCGCGTACCTGGAGCACCTGTCCCGCCGGGTCGCCCGCACGGCCGACTGGCTGCCGCAGGGGAGCGCGGCATGAGACAACCCTTCGAGTACGCGCTGATCCGGCTGGTGCCCCGCATCGAGCGCGGCGAGCAGATCAACGTCGGGGTGTTGCTCTACTGCCAGCAGCGTGACTTCCTGGCGGCGCGTACGCACCTCGACGCCGACCGGGTCCGCGCACTGGCGCCCGACGTGGACCTGCCGGCGGTGGCCGCGGTGCTCGACTCCCTGGACCGGACGTGCTCCGGCGACGGGCCGGCGACCCGGATGCGGCTCGGCGAGCGGTTCCACTGGCTGGTGGCACCGCGCAGCACGATGATCCAGACGGGTCCGGTGCACACCGGGCTCACCGCCGACCCGGCGGCCGAGCTGGACCGGCTGATGGCGGCCCTGGTCCACTGAGATCGTCCGCCACCCGGGGGTGAGCAGGCTGAACGGCCCCTGATCGCGCTACGCCAGCGCCGTTGGTGGCGGAGCGCGATCCCCCGTTCAGGTGCCCGGTGCGGGGCGGCGGCGGAAAGCCACCGGCACCGATGGGATCAGGATCGTCGTCCTCGCGGTGCGTAGGGAGCCAACCACCGGGAAGTTGCGGAAAACTTGAGCCCGCCGACCGGTAGGTGGGATCGTCCGGGCGCTGCCGTTAGAGATCGCGCGCGACGGGTAGTCGCGAGAGCTGACCCGAGACGAGATAGGGGAACATCTGATGGCTGCCCAGACCAAGGTAGCGGTGATCTATTACAGCGCCACCGGCATCACGTACCAGATGGCTCAGGCGGCCTGCGAGGCCGCCGGGGACGCCGGCGCCGAGGTGCGTCTGCGCAAGGTGCGCGAGCTGGCGCCGGACGAGGCGATCCGCTCCAACTCCGGCTGGCAGGCGCACCGCCTGGAGACCCAGGACGTGCCCGAGGCGATGGTCGACGACCTGTCCTGGGCCGACGTGGTGATCATGGGCGCGCCGACCCGGTACGGCATGGTCGCGGCCCAGCTCAAGCAGTTCATCGACACCACCGGCCCGCTCTGGGCGCAGGGCGCGCTGGCCAACAAGGTCTACTCCGCCTTCACCTCGACGGCGACCTCGCACGGCGGGCAGGAGACCACGCTGACCTCCCTCTTCAACGTCTTCTACCACTGGGGCGGTGTCGTGGTCACCCCCGGCTATACCGACACCAGCCAGTTCATCGCCGGCAACCCGTACGGCGCCTCGCACACGAGCAACAACGGGGAGATCGCCCCGGACGCCGTGGCCCTCGGCGCGTGCGCGCTCACCGCGCGGCGTGCGGTGCTGCTGGGCACCGCGCTGAAGGCGGGCCTGGCCGGCTGACGGCGGAAGTGACCGGTGGCGCGGGCGGGGGCTCTCGGCCCGTCCGCGCCACCGGTCGATCCAGCCCTACCCCAGGGTGCGGCGACTATGCGCGTCCGCCGGTCGCGGACAGCTCGTCCGCGCGCGGCGCCGGCAGCAGGTCGGTCAGCAACTCGGTCAGCACAGCCAGCCCGTCCGGGCTGAGCACCGACTCGGGGTGGAACTGCACCCCGGCGAAGCCGCGCCCCCGGAGGGCGTGCACGGCGCCGTCGCCCGGATCCCGGGCCAACTCCACCGGCCCGTACGCGGTGTCCAGCCGGTCCGCCTCCGCGCGGGCGGTGAACGACGAGTAGAACCCCACCCGCCTGGTCCTGCCGAACAGCGGCACCTCCCGCTGCAACCCCTGGTAGGGCGCGTCCCTGCGGTGCAGCGGCAACCCCAGCTGCCCGGCCAGCACCTGGTGGCCGAGGCAGACGGCGAGGGTGGGCCGGCCGGTCGCCAGCAGCCCGGCCAGCAGCTCCCGTAGGGCCACCATCTTCGGCTCGTCGGCGCTGCCCGGGTCACCCGGCCCGGGACCGGCCACCACCAGGTCGTAGCCGTCGACGGAGCCGCTCGCGTGCCACGGTCGGGTGGTCACCGCCAACCCCAACGCGCCGAGCTGGTGGGCCAGCATGCCGGTGAAGGTGTCCTCGGCGTCCACGATCAACGCGCGACGGCCGACCAGCCCGGGCAGCCCGGGCGCGTCCGGTGCCCGCTGGTCCAACCAGAACCGCGCCAGCGGTGCGTTGCGCGTCGCCAGCGCGTCGCGTACCGCAGGGTCGTCGGCCAGCCGTGCGACCGGCTCGCGGCCCCGGTCGGGCGCCGCCGGCCCGAGGCCGAGGGCGGCCAGCACACCGGCGGCCTTGGCGTGCGTCTCGGCCACCTCGCCGGCCGCCGTCGAGTGCCGGACCAGGGTGGCGCCCACCGGGACCCGCAGCCGGCCGGCGGGGGAGATCTCGGCGGTACGGATCAGGATCGGGGCGTCGAGCGTCTGTCGGCCGGCCTCGTCGTGGCCGAGCAGGGCCAGCACCCCGGAGTAGTAGCCGCGGCCCCGGCGCTCGTGTCGGGCGATCACCCGGCAAGCGTTCTCCATCGGGCTGCCCGTCACGGTGGGGGCGAACATCGTCTCGCGCAGCACCTCCCGCACGTCCCGGGTGCCCCGCCCGGCGAGCAGGTACTCGGTGTGCGCCAGGTGCGACATCTCCTTCAGGTACGGGCCGATCACCTGGCCGCCGTGCTCGGCGACGGTGGCCATCATCTTCAGCTCCTCGTCGAGCACCATGTACAGCTCCTCGACCTCCTTCGGGTCGTCGAGGAACCGCAGCAGCGCCTCCCGGTCCGGGGTGTCACCGGCGCGCCGGAAGGTGCCGCTGATGGGGTTCATCATCACCAGTCCGTCGTCGACGCTGACGTGCCGCTCCGGGCTCGCGCCGACCATCGTCCGGGTGCCGGTGTGCACCACGAACGTCCAGTACGCGCCGCGCTCGGCGACCAGCAGCCGGCGCAGCGCGGCCAGCGCCGCCACCAGCGGTGGGCCCTGCACGGTGGCGTGCATGGTGCGGTGGATGACGAAGTTGGCGCCCTCGCCGCGGCCGATCTCCTCGGCGAGCACCCGGTGCACGATCCGTGCGTACTCCTCGTCGGTGATGTCGAACGCGGCGTCGACCGTGCGGACCTGCTCGTCGGGCAGCATGGCCAGGGCGTCGGCCAGGGCGATGCGTCGATGGTCGCGGACCTGGAGGCACTCCAGCGGGGCACCGTCGTCGACGCAGGCGAAGCCGCGTTCGGAGATCTGCCGGAACGGCACCAGGGCCAGCGTCTGCGGGCCGGGTGCGCCGGGCGTCAGCGGGATGTCCGCGAGTCGTTCGACCGTGTCGACCACGCCGGTGAACAGCTCCAGCTCGTCTGCGCCCTCACGACGGAGCAGGGCGAAGGGACCAGGGTCGACACCGCGGGCGATGGCGGCGAGCAGGTCGGGCAGGTGGGTCATCGGGGTCTCCGTCGGGCTGGGCGCCGCCGTCGTGGCGGCCATCCGGCCGGGAGATCCGGCGGCCGCCTGGAGGGCGGCCGCGTGGATGGAGCTACGCGCGGAGGGTGGCCGCCGGGTCGGCGGGCCACCAACTGGTCAGATGCGCGAGCATGTGATCCACCCTACGCGCCCGCTGCCCGGTTCGCACCGGGTAACTTGACCGGCGATGAACATTCTCGCGCTCGATCTGGGCACCTCCTCGGTACGGGGGTTGGTGCTGGACGGGGACACCCGGCCGCTGCCCGGTGCCCTGGCCCGGCGCAAGGTCGACCTCGCCATCGGCGACGACGGCACCGGTACGCTGTCCGGTCCCGACTACCTCGCCTCCCTGGTCGAGTGTCTGGACGAGCTGGCCGACGGTGAGCACCTGCACGACGTCGGCCTGGTGGCGGTCTCCGCACAGTGGCACTCGGTGCTCCCGCTGGACCGCGCCGGTGCCCCGATGGGCCCGGTGGTCACCTGGCTGGACACCCGGCCGGTCCCCGTCGGCGGCACGGCGGGGCCGTCCGACCCGGACGGCTTCCACCAACGCACCGGCTGCTGGTGGCACCGTTCGTACTGGTCGATGCGCCTGCCCTGGTTGCGCGAGCAGTCCGGCAGCCCGATCGCCCGGTTCGTCGGCCTACCCGAGTACGTGCTGGGCGAGCTGCTCGACACAGCGCCCATGTCGATCTCCCAGGCCTCCGGGACCGGCCTGCTGGACCTGCGCACCCTGCGCTGGGACGAGGAGGCGCTGACCCTGGCCGGGGCACGGCCGCAGGATCTGCCGCCCCTCGGCGACCTGGACTGGAACGGCCGGCTCCGAGCCGACCTGGCCGCCCGCTGGCCGCAGCTGGCAGAGGCCCGGTGGTCACCGCCGGTCGGCGACGGCGGTGCGTCGAACGTCGGTTCGGGCTGCGTCGACCCGAGCCGGGCCGCCGTCACCGTGGGCACCTCCGCGGCCGTACGGCTGATGCAGCGGATCCCGGCCGGTGAGCCGATGCCCCGGCTCCCCGAGCGGCTGTGGCGTTACCGGGTCGACCACGAGCACGTGGTGACCGGGGCGGCGTACGCCTGCGGGGGCAACCTGTTCGCCTGGGCGGACCGGGAGCTGCGGTTGCCCCGGGGCGCGGAGCTGGACGCGGCGTTGGCGCTGGTGCCGACGGGCGGTGGCCGACCGGCCGACCCGCGCTTCGGCGGCGACCGGGCTCCCGGTCTGGCGCCGGCGGGCAGCGGCGAGCTGCGTGGCCTCAGCTTCGGCACCACCTCGGTCGACATCCTGGCTGGGCTGATGCAGGGGTTGTGTGACCTGGTCACAGAGGATCTCGCCGTGCTGGAGTCCACCATCGACAAGCCGGTCGGTGTGGTGCTGGGCGGGGGTGCCGTGGCGGCGTCGGTGTGGTGGCGGCAGGCCTTCGCCGCCGCGCTCGCACCGCGGCCGGTGTCGCACCAACGCAACCCGGAGATCGGCGCCACCGGTGCGGCGCTGGTGGCACTTGGCCGGTTCGGTGACGCGATCGGCCTCGCCGACATCGGCCGGACGGACGAGCTGGTCCTGCCGACCACGGCAGGACGTTCCCACCCGCAGTATCCTTCCTGAACTTTCGCTCAACCCGACCCGTTGACAGCGCAACGATGCCTGGTTGGATGGACTGCGCTCCCCGGACCGCGGTGGACGCGGTAGGACGGAGGAGGCAGGGTGGCGGTAGGTCCCGACCCGGCGAACGGCGCGGTGTCGAACCATCGCCGGCGACGCTTCGACGTCCGAGTGGTGCCGCACCGGCGGCGCTCGCCGTTCCGGCTGCGGGACTGGCGGATGAGCACGAAGCTCGCCACCGTGCTGGTGGTGCCGTCGATGGCGTTCCTGCTGCTCGCCGGTGTGCAGACCAGCGCGCTGGTGGGGCGGACGACGGCGTTGAACGACTTCTCTCGTCAGGTCGGCATCGGCCGGCAGATCACCGCCGCCGTGCACCAGCTCCAGCAGGAGCGCGACCGCTCGGCGGGGGAGCTGGGCGAGCTGCGCAGGGGCGGTGACCGGGAGACCACGGCGACCGACCTGAAGCCGTTGCAGACGGCCACCGACCGCGCCCTCGCGGACCTGCGCCGGGCCGCCGAGCCGCTGGCCGACGCCGACGCGTCCTGGCGGGTCGCCTTCTCCGAGGCGCTGGAGGCGTACGACCAGGTGGTCGACATCCGGCCGGCGATCCCACCGGCGGTGCTCAGCAGCGAGACGATCCTGAGCAACTACCACCGGGCCGTCGGCGCGCTGCTCGACCTGCTGGCCGAGCCGACCCCTGGTCAGGACCAGCCGGCGTTGAACGACGCGGTGCTGCGTTACGTCCAACTGGCCCGGGTCAAGGAACTCTCGTCCCGGGTGCGGGCCCAGCTCTACGCCGCCGCCCGTGCCGGCGGGTACGGCACCGAGGACCGGGTGCTGCTCACCGATCTGCGGGCCCAGCAGCTGACCGCGCTCGGCGCGTTCCGGGTGGCCGCGACGACCGAACAGGTCCGCCGGTACGACGAGACGTCGGTGGCCCCGATGTTCGTGGTCGCCACCCGGCTGGAGGAGCGCAGCCTGCCCGCTGGCGACCGGACGCCGGAGGTGCTGCCGTCGGAGCAGTGGTGGGGGGCC
Source organism: Micromonospora cabrerizensis (assembly GCF_022230955.1). Classification (GTDB taxonomy): domain Bacteria; phylum Actinomycetota; class Actinomycetes; order Mycobacteriales; family Micromonosporaceae; genus Micromonospora; species Micromonospora cabrerizensis. Next base: position 94,589 of record NZ_JAKKFI010000083.1, on the reverse strand, counting down.
AGCCAGCAGCGTCAGGAGCTGCTGCGCCAGCTTGAGGCGGGTGTGCTCGATGACGCCGTGCGGCAGGCCGACGACGCCAGCGACGGGCAGTTGCGGGACACCCTGCTGGTCGTCGGCGGGGTCGTCGCCGTCCTGCTGGTCGCACTGCTGATCTCGTTGCTCGTCGGGCGTTCGGTCGCCCGGTCGATGCGGTTGCTGCGGAGCCAGGCGCTCCGGATCGCCCAGGTCGAGCTGCCGGACGCGCTGGACCGTCTGAAGACCGTCCGAGGCGGAGTGCCGGGCATCGAGGTCGCGCCGGCCGTGGTCCGCTCGCTCGACGAGATCGGTGAGCTGGCCGAGGCGTTCGTGGCGGTGCACCGCAGTGCCGTCACGGTCGCCGTCGAGCAGGCGCTCATGCGGCGCAACGTCAACGCGATGTTCGTCAACCTGGCCCGCCGCAGCCAGGTGCTGGTGGAGCGCCAACTGGAGCTGCTCGACGACCTGGAACGCGAGGAGAGCGACCCGGACCAGCTGGAGAACCTGTTCAAGCTCGACCACCTGGCCGCTCGTATGCGCCGTAACGACGAGAGCCTGCTGGTGCTCGCCGGCACGGACTCCACCCGCCGGTGGAACCGGCCCGTCGGTCTGGGTGCGGTGCTGCTGGCCGCGGCCGCGGAGATCGAGCAGTACCAGCGGGTCCGGATCGAGGCGGTGGCCGACGTGCACGTGGTCGGGCACGCCGTCGGTGAGCTTGTGCACCTGCTGGCCGAGCTGCTGGAGAACGCCACCGCCTTCTCGCGCCCGGACACCAGCGTGGTGGTGACCGCCCGCGTCGACGCCGGGGGCGCGCTGATCGAGATCGCCGACCGTGGCCTGGGCATGAGCCCGACGGCGTTGACCGAGGCGAACGCGGTGCTGGCCAGTCCTCCGGCCGCGGACGTCGCGGCGGTCGAGCGGATGGGTCTGTTCGTCGTCAGCCACCTGGCGTCCCGGATGGGCGTACGGGTGCGGTTGGACGACCACCAGGGCGGCCTGGTCGCCCGGCTCGCGTTGCCCGCGGTGTTGCTGGCCCCGGCGGGCCCGGTGGAGCTGGACCCGCCGGCGCCGGCCCGGATGCTGGCGACGAGCGCCGCCCGGGGAGTGGCCCGGCAGCCCGGGCCCTCGCGGGACGCCGGTGGCTCCGGGCCGGGCATCGAGGCACGGGACATGCCGGTGGCCGGTCGCGCACCGGGTGTCGCCGTGCCGCGCCAGGCCCGCCCGGTGCCGGTGCGCGCCCAGGACGTGTTGACCCCGCCCGCCGCCGGGGACAACGGCGGGGGCTGGTGGTCGCGGCAGGATCCGTCCGCGCCGGTCAGACCGGCGCCGGCGGTGCCACCGGCGATCCCGGTCACCGCCGGTACGAACGAGCGAGGGCTGCCGATGCGGGTGCCGATGGCACAGCTGAGCGCGGTCACCCGCTCGGCACAACCGACGTCGGCACCGACCCGCACCGACCCGGACCCGGAGGCGGTCGGCGGCATGCTCTCCCGGCTCTACAGCGGAGTGCGGCGCGCCGAGGCCGAGGACACCACCGAGATACCCGTGCCACCGTCCGGGGGGCACGACGAAGGGGGACGACGACAGTGACGACGTTGAGCCAGGAGGCGCGTGACCTGAGCTGGCTGGTGAGCGCGTTCGCGGAGCGGGTGCCGGGCGTGGCGCACGCGGTGGTGGTCTCCTCCGACGGGCTGCTCGTGGCGATCTCCGACCACCTGCCCCGCGACAACGCGGACAAGCTCGCCGCGGTGACCTCCGGGCTGATGAGCATCACCGCGGGCGCGGCCCAGATGTTCGACGGCGACGTCGTCAAGCAGACGGTGGTCGAGATGGGCCGCGGTTACTTCCTGGTGATGCAGGTACGCGACGGCTCGATCCTGGCCACGCTGGCCGCGGGCGACGCGGACATCGGTGTGGTGGGTTACGAGATGGCCCGGCTGGCCAAGCAGGCGGGGGAGATGCTCACCCCGGCGCTGCGGGCGGAGTTGCAGCAGGCGCTGCCCCGCTGACCGACCCGGCCGGTCCCGGACGGTCACCGGCTCACCGGAGCCGAGCCGTCCGGGCCCGGCTGTCCGGGAGGCGGTTGGTCAGAAGCCGCCGTCAGCGATCACGGAGCGGTACCAGGTGGCGCTGCTCTTGAGCACCCGCCGCTGGGTCGGGTAGTCCACGTAGACCAGCCCCCACCGCTGGTCGTACCCCTCGTTCCACTCGAAGTTGTCCAGCAGCGACCAGACGTGGAAGCTCTCCAGCGGCACGCCGGCGGCGATGGCCCGGTGCGCGGCGGTGAGGTGGTCCCGGAGGAAGTTGATCCGACCGACGTCGTGGACGGTGCCGTCCACGGCCAGCGTGTCCGGTGTGGGCAGCCCGTTCTCGGTGACGGTGAGCGGAATCGGGCCGTAGTCGTGGGTGACCCGGGTCAGGATGTCGTACATGCCCTCGGGGTAGATCTGCTGCCACTCGGCTTCGGATGTCGCCCAGCGGTGCTCGGTGCCGCCGTCGGCGGTGACGTAGATCGGCGTGTAGTACTGCACGGCCAGCAGGTCGATCGGTGCGGAGATGATCGCCAGGTCGCCGTCGCGGATGCCCCGGACCATTCGGCTCTGCGGGCCCAGGTCGGCCAGCACGTCCTCGGGGTAGCTGCCCTTGAACAGGGAGTCGAGGTAGAGGCGGTTCTCGTAGCCGTCGTAGAGGCGGGAGGCCGCCGCGGCCTGCGACGAGTCGTCGGCGGGGTAGCAGGGGTGCAGGTTGAGCGCGGGGCCGATCCGGCTGGCGCTGCCGGTGGCCCGCAGCGCGCCGACCGCGAGCCCGTGCGCGAGCTGTAGGTGGTGGGCGACCAGGTAGGCCGCGTCCGGGTCCTGCCGGCCGGGGGCGTGGTGGCCGACGAGGTAGCCGTTCTGCACCACGGTCTTGGGCTCGTTGATGGTGAGCCAGGCCGGCACCCGGTCGCCGAGGGCCTCGAAGACCGCGTCGGCGTAGTCGGCGAAGCGGAGGGCGGTCTCGCGCGACTCCCAGCCGCCGGCGTCCTGCAGTGCCTGCGGGAGGTCCCAGTGGAACAGGGTCGCCATCGGGGTGATGCCGCGTTCGTGGAGGCCGTCGAGAAGCCGGCGGTAGAAGTCGAGCCCGCGCTGGTTGGGTGCGCCGGTGCCGTCGGGCTGGATCCGTGGCCAGGAGATGGAGAAGCGGTAGCTGCGCAGCCCGAGGTCGCGCATGAGGTCGAGGTCCTCGGCGTACCGGTGGTAGTGGTCGGCGGCCACGTCGCCGGTGTCGCCGTTGCGGGTGCGCCCGGGGACGCGGCTGAAGGTGTCCCAGACCGACTCGCCGCGGCCGTCCTCCTTGGCAGCGCCCTCGATCTGGTACGCGGAGGTGGCCGCGCCCCAGCCGAAGTTGTCCGGGAAGCGCAGCGGGCCGGCGGGCCCAGTAGGTATCGACATGGATTCTCCTCATGGATACGGGGCCACCGCCGAGATTCGGGAGCGCTCCCATGATAGGGCAGGCGCGGCCGGCCGGTCATCCGGCCGTCGTGGCGGTCGGTGCTGGCGTGGTGGAGGCGGGTCTGGCCCCGAGCAGCGAACGAGGCCGTCCGGGCGGCGCAACGCGCCTGTCCCGTCGGCCTCTTTTCCTATCGTGTACGGGGGTTTAGTGTGGGGACGGGGGAGGGCAACCCCCGTCCCCACCGTAACTGCACACACACGGGCGAGATTTGGGTCCTGCCGTGCGTGTCGCGCGGGAGCCGGGCCACGCGAGTGGCTCTGGTTCCACCTCCCTCCGTGGCGGAGCGATGGCTGACGACGGCGTCCGGGCTGGCCCGTCGTCGGCCCTCGGTTCGGGTCCCCGGGCTCGTCAGAGACGGTCCCGGCGATCTTCTATTTGGAACCTTGTCGATGGAAGCGCTCCCATCGACCGATGTTGCGACTGTAACGCCCGTCACGCCTTTGTGAAAGACCCAAAACGAGATCGAAACAACGAGCTGATCCGCCGCCGCGTGCGCTTGTTGTGGGAGCGCTTCCATGGCACACTGTCGATTCAACGCGACAGGAGCCACATCGCGTGAGTGCGGGTCCACCGAGGGCAGCCGGCGGCACCACCTCCGGTCACGGTCACCCGAGCGCAGCCGACGGGACCCCCTCCCGTGCGGGCCGCCACCGCCCCACCCCGGCCGGGCCCGGGGAAGACCACCTTCCCGGCGCCTCGAATTCCCCGCGTACCACCACCCTCGCGGGCAGGCGCCTCGCCGGGGACCATCCCGGCCTGGTCCGAGGAGACACCGCGCACATGAGACAACTGGCACGACGCCGTCGAGTGGCGATCATCGCCGCCGCCGCGCTCGCCGTCGGCGGGGTGACCCTGCCTGCCGGTGCCGCGCAGGCCGCACCCGCCTGCGACGTGGTCTACGCGACCAACGACTGGAACACCGGCTTCACCGCGAACGTCACCATCAAGAACCTGGGTGACCCGGTGAGCAACTGGACGCTCAAGTGGACCTTCCCGAACAGCAGCCAGCGGGTCACCCAGGGCTGGTCGGCCAGGTTCAGCCAGACCGGCAGCGAGGTCACCGCGACCAACGAGTCCTACAACGGCAACCTTGCCACCGGGGCCTCCACCACCATCGGCTTCAACGGCTCCCACTCCGGCAGCAACCCGAAGCCCACCGCCTTCACCCTCAACGGCACCCCCTGCAACGGCACCCCGGCCAACCAGCCGCCGACGGTCTCCCTCGGCCTGCCGACCGGGCCGTTCACCGCCCCGGCCGACGTGCCGCTGACCGCCACCGCCAGCGACCCGGACGGGACGATCAGCAAGGTCGAGTTCTACCGCAACGGCCTGCTGATCAACACCGACACCTCCGCCCCGTACGCGTACACCCAGGAGGACCTGCCGGCCGGCAGCTACACCGTCCAGGCCAGGGCGTACGACAACGCCAACGGCATCGGGGTCGACGAGAAGGCGTTCACGGTCACCGCCGCGACCGGCCCGACGCTGGTCGCCACGCCGTCCGCGGTGAGCGTCGCCGAGGGTGGCACCGCCACCTTCAACCTGAAGCTCAGCGCCGCGCCGACGGCCAACGTGCCGGTCACCCTCACCCGCACCGGCGACACCGATGTCACGGTCTCGCCGGCCACCGCCACGCTGACCCCGAGCAACTGGAACACCGGGGTCACCGTCACGGTCGCCGCGGCGGAGGACACCGACACCGCCGGCGGTGCCGCCACCATCACCGCCTCCGCCACCGGTCTCGCCACGCTGGCGGTCACCGCCACCGAGATCGACAACGACACCCCCGGCGGCGACAACACCTACATCGCGAAGTTCCTCGAGCAGTACGGCAAGATCAAGAACTCGGGCTACTTCAGCCCCGAGGGCGTGCCGTACCACTCGGTGGAGACACTGATCGTCGAGGCGCCCGACCACGGGCACGAGACCACCTCGGAGGCGTTCAGCTTCTGGCTCTGGCTGGAGGCGAACTACGGACGGGTCACCCAGAACTGGGCCCCGTTCAACAACGCCTGGGTCGTGATGGAGAAGTACATCATCCCCACGCACGCCGACCAGCCCACCGCAGGATCCGCCGGCACCCCGCAGTACGCCGCTGAGTACAACCTGCCCAGCCAGTACCCCTCGGCGCTGAACGCGAACATCCCCGTCGGGCAGGACCCGCTGCGCTCGGAGCTGCAGTCCACCTACGGCACCGGCGACATCTACGGCATGCACTGGCTGATGGACGTCGACAACACCTACGGCTTCGGTCGCTGCGGCGACGGCACCACCAAGCCGGCCTACATCAACACCTTCCAGCGGGGCACCCAGGAGTCGGTGTGGGAAACCGTCCCGCAGCCCTCCTGCGACACCTTCGCCCACGGCGGTCAGTACGGCTACCTCGACCTGTTCGTCAAGGACACCGGCGCCCCCGCCAAGCAGTGGAAGTACACCAACGCCCCGGACGCCGACGCCCGCGCCGTGCAGGCCGCGTACTGGGCGCTGACCTGGGCCAAGGCGCAGAACAAGCAGGCCGATGTCGCGGCCACCATCACGAAGGCCGCCAAGATGGGCGACTACCTGCGGTACGCGATGTTCGACAAGTACTTCAAGAAGATCGGCAACTGCGTCGGGGCCAGCACCTGCCCCGCCGGCAGCGGCAAGGACTCGGCGCACTACCTGCTGTCCTGGTACTACGCCTGGGGCGGCGCGTACGACGCCAGCCAGAACTGGTCCTGGCGGATCGGCTCCAGCCACAACCACTTCGGCTACCAGAACCCGTTCGCGGCCTGGGCGCTGACCAACACCCCGGAGCTCAAGCCGCAGTCCGCGACCGCGGTCGCCGACTGGACCAAGAGCTTCGAACGGCAACTGGAGTTCTACACCTGGCTGCAGTCCGCCGAGGGCGGCATCGCCGGCGGCGCGACCAACAGCTGGGACGGCAGCTACGCCCAGCCGCCGGCCGGCACGAGCACCTTCTACGGCATGTTCTACGACGTCGACCCGGTCTACAACGACCCGCCGTCCAACCAGTGGTTCGGTATGCAGGCCTGGTCGATGCAGCGCATCGCCGAGCTGTACCTGCAGACCGGCAACGCCAAGGCCAAGGCACTGCTGGACAAGTGGGTGCCCTGGGCGATCGCCAACACCACCACGGGCATCAACTGGTCGATCCCGTCGGACATGGCCTGGACCGGTCAGCCGACCACCTGGAACCCGTCCAGCCCGCAACCCAACACGGGCCTGCACGTCGAGGTCATCAGCAAGGGCCAGGACGTCGGCGTCGCCGCCGCCTACGCCCGGATTTTGATCGCCTACGCGGCCAAGTCGGGCAACGTGGCGGCCAAGGACACCGCGAAGGGTCTGCTCGACGCGCTGTCCGCCGCCAGCGACGCCAAGGGCGTCTCCACCACCGAGAAGCGTGGCGACTACCGGCGCTTCGACGACGTCTACAACGCGTCCACCGGTCAGGGCCTCTACGTCCCGCCGGGCTGGACCGGGGAGATGCCGAACGGCGACGCCATCGCCGCCGGCAAGAGCTTCCTCGACATCCGGTCCTTCTACAAGAACGACCCGGACTGGCCCAAGGTGCAGGCGTACCTGGACGGTGGCCCGGAGCCCAGCTTCAACTACCACCGGTTCTGGGCACAGGCTGACGTCGCCATGGCGTACGCCGACTACGGCAGCCTGTTCCCGAACGGCTGACGACGACCCGGGGTGGGTGGCGTGGACCGCGCCCACCCCGGGAACCGCCCGGGTCCGGAGAACGACGGACCCGGGCCGGCGGACGGCCTGACACCCACGGTCAGGCCGGGGTGGGCCGGCCATCTGGCCGACGCAGCGGATCGGCTGGCCCACCCCACCGCCCGGACTGGAGCCAGCCGCGAAAAAGCCCAGAAATTCGGGCCGTCACGGGATCACGCCGAAGTCCGCAACGGAGTAACGTACGTCACCGGAGAGGCCGCTCCCCCCGTGGCGGCCTCTCCACTTTATTGCCCCGCCACCGCCCACTCCGGACCACCGCCGACCGGTCCCGTTCGGGTCAGCGAGGCGGCGCGACCGGGTCCACCGTGACCGGATGACGCAGACCCGGGTGCCCGGCCGGCAACGACCGCCGCAGCACCACCCAGCTCAACGCCAGCGCCGCGGCCACCAGCGGCCAGGTCAGGGCCACCCGGGCCACCACCAGCGCCAGCACCTGCCCACCCAGGTAGAGCGGCACGAACACCGCGACCCGCAACAGGTAGGTCGCCGTCCACACCCAACTGGCCCGGCCGTACCCGCGCAGCAGCGCCGGATCCCGTCGCCACCGGGCGCGCTGGCCCAGCACCGCCCCGACCAGCACACCGAGCAGCGGCCAGCGCACCACGATGCTGACCGCCCACGCGAGCGCGCTGGCGGCGTTGGACAGCACCTGGAGAAGGAAGAAGTTCTCGGCCCGGCCGGTGCGCACCGCGATCAACGCCGCGACGCAGACCGCCAGCATCCCGATCAGCACCGAGCGCGGGCGGTCACCGCGACGCAGTCGTACGCCGGCCACCACCGCGCCCACGGCCAGCGCCGCGCCGACCCCACCCCACAGCGACTCGCCGCCCAGCAGCCAGCCCACCGCGAACGCCAGCGGCGGCAGCGTGGCGTCGATGGCGCCGCGTCGCCCGCCCAGCAGATCCGTCAGCGACTCCGCCCGGGCCGGCCCGTCCGGGCCCGCGTCGGCACCCGTCCGCTGGTCCGGGCGGGGTACGGCCTGGCCGCTGTCGCCCTCCGGTGCACCGCCCACCAACGCCTCCTCGTCTCAGGCACAACCTAACCGGCGACGGCCGGCGGGCCACCGATCGGTCGGCCGCGACCGGCCGCTACGGTGTGCGGATGCGCGCGACGGCACGGGGTTGGACTGCGGTCTGGTTGGTCGTACTGGCCCTCGTCCAGGCGGCCGCCTTCCTCGCCGTCTGGCGGGTGGCCGTGCACACCGAGATCGGTCAGTGGGTGGACACTGTCGCGTTGACCGGCAACCGGATCGGGCAGGACACCATCGACGGACCCGTCGACCGGATCCTCAACGCGATGTCGGTGGTCTCCCTGCTGGCCGCCACCGCGATGATCGGGTTCATCGCGCTGATCCGGGGGCGGATCGCCCTCGCCATCACCGCGACACTGCTGATCGCCGGGGCGAACGTCTCGACCCAACTGCTCAAGTACGGGCTGAGCCGGCCCGACTTCGGCCTCGACCCGGAGCGCGCCGCGGTGGGCAACAGCCTGCCCAGCGGGCACACGACGGTGGCCGCGTCGGTGGCCATCGCGCTGATGCTCGTCCTGCCCCGCAAGGTGCGGGCGGTCGGCGCCTTCATCGGTGCCGGTTACGCCGCCGTCGCCGGGGTCGCCACTCTCTCCGCCGGTTGGCACCGGCCCAGCGACGCGGTCGCCGCTTACCTGGTGGTAGGCGTCTGGGCGGCGCTGGCCGGGCTGGTCCTGCTGGTCACCCAACGGGAACAGGCCGAGGTCGCGCACGGCGACGCGCACCGGGTCGCCGCGCTGGTGCTCGGGCTGGGCGGTGTGCTCGCCCTGGTCGCCTGTGGGCTGGCCCTGGCCTGGTTGGTCGAACTGCGCGGCACCGGGCCGGACGAGTTGAGCCGCCGGCCCCTGTTCATCGGGTACGCGGGCAGCGCGGCCGGGATCGCCGGCACGATGGCGGTGGTGATGGCGCTGGCGCTCACCGTCGTGCACCGACTGGTGCCACGGGTCAAGGGCTGACCCCCGGTCAGCTCGCTGAGCGGGGCGCGGGAACGTGCGGGGCGACGCCGCGCAGGTGTGTCAGGACGACCGGGTCGATCCGCCCCGGCACCAGCCGCTCCTCCAGGTTCTCCAACCCCGCCCAGGAGATCAACGCTGCCTCCGTCCCGTCGTCGGTCACCGGGTGGCCCAGCGCCGCGAGCAACGCCGCCACCTCCTCGGCCACCGCGCCGCTGAGGTCCAGCAGGGTGGCCGGGTCGGGACGGCTGAACAGCATGGTGTGCACGGCGAGCAGTCGACCCAGCTCGGCGACCGGATCCGGGTGGTCGTCCACGCGAAGGTCGACCACCACGTCGCTGGTGCCGCCGTACCCGCCGCCCCGCTCGACCACCAGCAGGCCGGCGCTCTGCCGACCCCGCCGGTCGCCGCCGGCCTGGTCTCCGGCCCGCAGCGCGGCCACCAGCCGCTCGGCGAACGGCAGCGCCGACCCGGCCAGCCAGGCGTCACCGAGGGCGTCGACGACCTCCGGGCCGGTGAGCACGTTGCCCTGCGCGGCCCAGCCGTCGCCGGTGCGACCACCGGCCCACGGATGGCAGGCCGGCCCGGTCCAGCTCGCGCCCGCACCGCTGACCCCCACGACGCCGAGCTGGCGGTGCTCCCGCTCCGGGTCGGCGGCGACCAGCCCGGCCACCACGTCGGCGGCGGCCACACCGGTGCGCAGCAGGGTGAGGCCCTGCGGGCGGTACGCGAGGTTGACGTGCGCCTGGGTGGCCAGCGCGCCGACCTCGGCGGCGGCGGCCGGCACCAGCGCCCCGGCGGCGAGGAACTTGCTGGCGACGGCGACGCCGTGCAGGCGGCCGTCGGCGGAGCGGGCGACGAGCGAGAAGGTCACCCGCCGAGACTAACCGGCGTCGGCGGCACGACATCGTCTCGCGTCGACGCCTCAGAACGGGGTCGCGGCGGGCTCCGGCGGGGCACCTCGCGCCCGGCGGGCGTCGACCACCGCGACCGCGGTCAACACCACCACCCCGACAGCGGTCGCGATCACACCGGGCAGGTGCAGCAGCGGCACCGACGACGCCACCAGCACCGCGAGGGCGATCCACCGGGACGGGGAGACCCGCCCGAACACCTCGTACTCCAGGCGGGCCCGGCCGGCCAGGAAGAGCGCCGGCCCACCGAGCACCATGGCCAACCAGGCACCCGGGATCCGCTCCAAGGGGTGTTCGATGATCAGCTCGTAGCCGATCGCGGTGGCGGCGAGACCGATCACCATCAGCAGGTGGGTGTCGGCCGCCGAGCGGCCGATGTTCGCGGGGTGCCGGGCCTGCACCACCGCCTCGCCCAGGATCCGCCCGGCCCGCTGGACGTAGATGCGCCACAGCATGATCGAGGTGGCCAACGCCAGCGCGAACGCCCACACGTGCCCCGACTCGAACGGGCCCATGCTGTACGCGAAACCCGCCACCAGGATCGTCTCGCCCAGCGCGACGAGAAAGAACTGCTGGTACCGCTCGGCCAGGTGCTCCCCGGCGATCTCCCACTTGGAGACCGTCGAGCGGCCCAGCCCCGGCACCGGCCAGCCACAGCGGGCGGCCACATACTCGATCAACAGTGCCGACGACCAGAGCACCACCTGCACGTTGGTGGACATGAGCGCGCCGCTGATCCAGAAGACCCCGCTGAACGCGAACACCACCGCCATGCGCACCTTCAACCGGCGGTACGGGTGCGCCCCCAACGCCACCGACAGGATCAACGGCCGGGTGAGCTGCGCGATCACGTACGCCACCGCGAACATCAGCGCGGTCTCGCTGAACGCCCGGGGGACCGCCACCCCCATCACCATGCTGCACACCAACGCGGTGATCACCACGGTCTGCAGGGGCACCTTGTACGGGTCGTAGCGGCTGGTCGTCCAGGCGGTGCCCTGCCAGACCGCCCAGAGCGCGAGCAGCAACAGCAGGGTCTTGCCGGCACCGGTGACCGTGCCCCAGCCGTGCTCCCGACCCGGTTCCTGGGTCAGGTCCTCGAACGCGCGTGCCGAGATCCGGGTGAGCGCGAAGACGTACACCAGGTCGAAAAAGAGTTCCAGGAAGGTGGCCCGGCCGGGAGTGGTCGCCGCAGGGACCGGCTCCAGGTGTCCCGCCGCCCTGGAACCCATGGTCAGCGGCCTGCGCCGTCGGTTTGGTCCACCGTGAAGTGGTAGCACCGTCGGCGGTGGGCACGGCCGGAAACCGGCGATTCTGCCCAGTACGGGGATCTTGCTCGCGTGCCCCGTCAACGGGCACGATCGACCGGTGACGAATCGATGGGGCATGACGGTACCGCTGGGCGGCATCCCGCTGGCCGACCACGCCGCGGTCTACGCGACGCTCGACCGGGCCGGGTTCACCGACGTCTGGTCGTCCGAGGTCGCCGGGACCGACGCGTTCACCCCGCTGGCCCTCGCCGCCGCCTGGCAGCCTCGGCTGCGGCTCGGCACCGCGATCACGCCGGTCTTCACCCGGGGCCCCGGCCTGCTGGCGATGAGCGCGGCGGCGTTGGCCGAGGCCGCGCCAGGTCGGTTCTCGCTCGGCATCGGCGCGTCCTCGCCGGTCCTCGTACGGGACTGGAACGCGGTGCGGTTCGACGAGCCGTTCCGGCGCACCCGCGACGTCCTGCGTTTCCTGCGCGCCGCGCTGCGCGGCGAAACCGTCGACGAGGTCTACGAGACGTTCACCGTGCGCCGGTTCACGCTGGAACGACCACCGGCGGTGCCGCCGCCGATCCTGCTCGCCGCGCTGCGCCCGGGGATGCTGCGGCTGGCCGGCGCGGAGGCCGACGGGGTCATCCTCAACTGGCTCAGCGCCGACGACGTGCCGCGGGCCCTCGCCGAGCTGGGCGAGCGGCGTCCCGGCTTCGAGGTCGCCGCCCGCATCTTCGTCTGCCCCACCGAGGACGCCACGTACGCCCGCGCGCTGGGCCGCCGGCTGATCACCAGCTACCTCACCGTCCCGGCGTACGCCGAGTTCCACCGCTGGCTCGGCCGGGACGAGACGCTCGCGCCGATGTGGGAGGCCTGGGCCGCAGGCGACCGGCGCGGCGCCAGCGCGGCGGTGCCGGACGAGGTGGTCGACGCCCTGGTGCTGCACGGCTCACCGGAGCGGTGCCGCGCCCAGGTGCGCCGCTACGCCGACGCCGGGGTCGACGTGCCGGTCTTCGCGCTGCTGCCCACCCCCGAGGTGACCGCCGGCGGCGCGAGTGCCCTGACCACTCTCATCGCCCAGCTGGGCACCGACCCCGTAGGAGCGCCCGCGTGAACCTCACCGACCGGATCGTGGTCGTCACCGGCGGCGCCGGCGGCATCGGGGCGGCGTTGTGCCGCCGCTTCGCAGCCGAGGGGGCCGCCGCCGTGGTGGTCGCCGACCTGGACGCCGACGCGGCGGACGCGGTGGCCCAGGCCATCGGCCCGGTCGCGCACCCCATCGCCCTCGACGTCACCGACGAGGAGCAGGTACGCGAGCTGGTCGCCGACACCGAGGAGCGCTACGGCCGCATCGACCTGTTCTGCGCCAACGCGGGGGTGACCACGGGCGGGGGAGTGGAGGTCGACGACGCCGGCTGGGACCGGGCGTGGCGGGTCAACGTGCTCGCCCACGTCTACTCGGCCCGTGCCGTGCTGCCCGGCATGCTCAACCGGGGCGGTGGGCACCTGCTGCACACCTGCTCGGCGGCGGGCGTGCTGACGGCGGTGGGCGACGCCGCGTACACCGCGACGAAACACGCCTCGGTGGGGTTCGCCGAGTGGCTGGCCATCACCTACCGGGACCGCGGCATCCGGGTCAGCGCGCTCTGCCCGCAGGGCGTGGACACCCCGATGCTCGCCGGAGGGATCGAAGAGGGTCACCTCGGCGCCCGGGTGATCGCGGCGTCCGGTGCGGTGCTCACCCCGGACCAGGTCGCCGATGCGGCCATCGCCGGTTTGGCCGAGGAGCGTTTCCTGATCCTGCCGCACCCGGAGGTCGCCGACTACGCCCGCCGCCGCGCCGAGGACCCGGACGGCTGGCAGGCCGGCATGCGCAAACTCATCCGCCGCCTGACGGCCTGACGGCCTGACCGCCGTCAGCGCGCCGGGACGCGCCCGGCGGCCAGGAGGTGCGCGCTCGACCCGAGCAGCGCCGGCTCGGTGCTGTAGAGCCGGGCCAGATCCAACGCCGCGGCGAAGACCGCGTCCTGTGCCGGCCCACCGGCCGCCGCCTCCGCCGCCGGCCACGCCGGGCCCTCCACCCCGTGTACGACGACATCGGTCAGCCCCGCCGCCGCGCACTCGTCGGTGATCTCCTCGACCCGGTGGAAGTAGGCATGGGTGAAGCCGATGCGTGGATCGTTGGTGCCGTCGGTCAGCAGGTCCCTGGCCTCGTCTAGCAGCCGCTCGTCGAGGCGGCCGGTGGCGGCGAAGTCCAGCGGGCCGGCGAAACGGGAGATGACAGCGGCCACGACCTGACCACCGGGGCGGGTGACCCGGACGGCCTCCCGCAGCGCCAGTAGCCGGTCAGCGCGGCGCACCAGGTGGTAGAGGGGGCCCAGGAGCAGCGCCGCGTCGTACCCGCCGTCGTCGTCGGGCAGCGCACGCGCGTCGGCGACCCGCGCCTCGATGGGAGGCTCCCCGCCGCGCGCCTGCGCCACGTGACTCGGCACCAGGTCGACCAGGCGGACGTGGTAGCCGTCGCCGGTGAGGGCCCTCGCGTACTCGCCGGTGCCCCCGCCGATGTCCAGGACACGGGCACCCGGGCCGGGCAGGAGATCCCGTAGGAGCTGCACCGTGCGGATCCACTCCAGTCGTGCCTGCGGGCGGGCGGACAGCCGCTGGTCCTCCCGGTAGCGCAGGGTGTAGTAGTCGATGATCTCGCTCGTGTGCTGATCCACCCTCTGATGCTCATCGGTGCGCGGACGAACCGCCAGCGGGTTTCGGCTCCGGTGCCATGGCCCATCCCGGCGGCCCATCCCCCGGCTGCGGGAGCGCGTTCACCTCTGCCGGGGAAGAAGAGCGTGTCCATCGCCACCGATCATCGGTTCATGGATGTCAGTGGCAGGCAGTCAGGGGTGGCCGACCCGGCGAGACGGTGGGCGGTGGCCTGCGTCGTCTTCGTCGCCGGCGAGATGGCCCTGCGGCTGTACTGGATCGCGGGTGGCCGGTGGGCGTACACCGCCTGCGACCGCACCGCCCTGGGCGACCCGGCGGGCGGCTGCGGCGCCGACCGGGTCGAAGCTCTCCCGTTCTGGGCGGGATGGGGAGCGGTGGGGGTGGGCGTCGCCCTCGCGACGGTGGTCGTGTGTGCGGTCCGGTTCGCTGGCCGACGGTTCGCGGCCACGCCCAGCTGGGCGGCCGCCGCGTTGCTGCTGGTGGTCGCGTTCCCGCTGCACCTGCTCTTCGAGATCCCGGCGGCAGTGGCCGGACGCCCCTCCGACTGGCGGGACCTCGGCGCCCGGCTCGCCCTGGTGGCGGGCGGCGTGCTGTTCGCCGGGCTGGCGAACGCATCCGGCCCGCCGCGCCGGCCGGCGGCCCCCGGCTACCAGCCGGTGGCGCGGTGGACACGCCTCTGGGCGTACGTGGCCGTCGCTCTTCCGGTGGTCGGCTGGGCCGTGCCGCACGGGCTCTGGCTGCTCGGCGTGCCGTTCGGCATCTCCGAGCGGGAGCTGGACGACATCCACCAGACCCTGTCGACGCCGACCGGCGCGGCGATCACCCTCGTACCGCCGCTCGCCGGCCTGCTCGTCCTCGGGTTGGTACAGCGGTGGGGACAGCAGGTCCCGCGCTGGGTGCCGGGATTGCGGGGTCGACCGGTTCCCCGGCTGCTGGCACTGATCCCGGCCGGGGTGGTGGCGCTCGCCCTGGTCACCTACGGCGTGCTGAGCGTCGTGGTGCTCGTCGGCCGGCTGGTCACGGGTGAGCTGCGCTGGTCGGACGTGGGGGAGGGGTGGGCGACAACCGCCACGCTGCTGGTGTTCCTCGGCTGGGGAGTGTCGCTGGGCGTCACGGCCACCGGCTATGCCCTCACCACCGGTCGTGCCCTCGCCACCGGTCGTGCCCTCGCCAGCGGCCGCGTCCGGAACGCGGAGGCCAGCCGTTCGGCCCGAGCCGCCGTCCGACCAACCACCGCCGATGCCCCGACGGCGTCGGCCCCTGACGATCGGAGCGTCCATGAAACCCGCTGACCCTGACCGTGACTGGGCTGCCGTCCCTTCACCCTGGGCATTCTGGGCCGCCTACGCCGTCCCGCTCTGCGTTCTGCCGTCCGCGATCTGGCGACTGTCCCTCGTGTTCACCGACGACGCCGTCACCACGTGGTACATGGTCTTCCTGTCCGTCCTGTCGATGGGGTTGGCCCTGTCGACACTCGGGCTGGTGTACCGCTGGGGGCAACAGGTGCCGCACTGGGTGCCGCTGCTCGGGAGGCGGTCCATCCCGGCCCGCCCGGTCGTGCTCGTCGCGCTGATCGGCGGTTCGTTGCTCGTCGCCATCTGCCTGTACCTGTTGCTGAACAACACCTTCCACTTCGTGGACCGCGGCTGGGTGGGGATGGGGCGCGACGAACCGCCACACCCGGCACCCGGCTGGGACGTGCTGCGGTACTACGCCCCGCTGGTCGCCTGGGGTCCCCTGGTCATCGCCGTGGCCGTCGACTACCACCGCCGCGCCCGGCGTGCATCCCCCAACCCAACCCCAACCCGCTCCGGCCCGACCTCCGGCCCGACCCTTGGTGATCAAGAGGTTTCGGTCAGGAACGGGCTCTGACATGACGCAAACCTCTTGATCACCGGGGGAGACCGCAGGGGTGGCCGGGGCCGGGGGTTGGGTGGGGGACTAGCGGCGGTGGGGGTGGCGGGCTCGGTGGAGGGGGGATGGGTGGATGGACCAGAGCAGGCGGCGCCACCAGGGGCGGGCCGAGCGCAGGTTGCTCACGTAGCTGGTGGCCACCTTGGCGGCGCGCGCCGCCTGGTCGGCCGCCGCGGCGTCAGGGGCGAAGCCCACCTGGTTGAGCAGGGCCGCCAGCTCGTCTACGGCCGGATCATCGTCGGTTGCGCCGCCGTCGCTGCCGGTCGGCGTGCTCCCGGCAACGCCGCTTCCGGCAACGCTGCTTCCGGCAACGCTGCTTCCGGCAACGCTGCTTCCGGCAACGCCGCTTCCGGTTGCGCCGCTTCCGGTTGCGCCGCTTCCGGTCGTGCTGCGTCCGGGAGTGCCTGCTCGGGCTTCGGCGAGGGCCTGGCGGGCGTGCCTGGCCACCTCGGTCGCGGCCAGGTCGTCGCCGACCGGTCGGCCGGCCAGCCGGAGCGCGTCGGTGACCTCCCGCCAGGCGCCGGCGATGCGTTGACCGGGGTCACCCTGGGCGAGCCGGGTACGGGTGAGCGAGCGGCGCATCGCCAGCAGGGTGAGCAGCAGCGCCCCCACCAGCAGCAGCAGGCCGCCGCTGCCGGCACCGACGAGCACCACCGTGGACGGCCGACCGGAGGGCGGCCCGTCCGGGGCGGCCACCGGCTCCGGTGAGGCGCTCGGCTCCACAGTGGGTGCCGGGGCCTCCGACGGTGGCGGATCCTCCGGCGTCGGCCGGAAATCCTCCTCGACCGGCCTCGGTTCGCTCTTCGGACGCGGCAACGGGTCGAACGACACCCAACCCAACCCGTCGAAGAGCACCTCGGGCCAGGCGTACGCGTCACCGGCCAGCACCGGCCCCTGCCCACCGGCGCGGAAACCCACCACCACCCTGGTCGGCAGCCCGGAGAGCCGACCGAGCACCGCGAACGCCGCCGCGAACTGCTCCGAGGTGCCCTCCTGCCCGCCGCCGTTGCGCGGCCCGAAGAGGAAGAAACTCAGATTCGGGTACGCGTGCCCGCTGGGCGCGTCCGCCGCCACCCGGTAGTGCTCGGCCAGGAACTGCTCGATCGCCAACGCCCGCGCGAACGGCGCGCCGTTCTCCTCGGCGAGCTGCGCGGCCAGCCGGCGCATCGGGTCGGGCACCCCGTCGGCGACGCGTAGCACCCGGGCCACCTCGTCACCGGCGGGCACGTTCGCGGTGGCCAACAGGTTCGAGTCCGGGTGTTCCTCGGCGGAGGTCACCGCGTACCGCAGCCCCGGCGTCAGCCCCTCCGGCCGGATCAACGTCCCGCTCGCCGGGTCGTACGCCACCCGCGCGCCACTGACCTCCTGCGGCGTCGCCACGGCGGGCAGCAGCCGACCGCTCAGCTCCGCCACGGTGATCTGCTGTCGGACCGTGCCCACCGTGCTGTCCCGGGCTGGGGTGGAAGCCGGCAGGATCCGACCGGCGTTGCGGTACGTCGCGCCGACCCGCCAGGTCACCCCGTCGTAGTCACTGAGCACCGCCAACCGGATCCGCACACCGCCACCGCTGCCCTGAGCCGGCCCGGAACCGGGCTCCGGCTCCGGCTCCGGCGAAGGGCCGCCGGGCGGCGGGAGCGGGGCGCCGGTGCGCTCCGTGCTCACGTCGAGAAGCTTCTGCTCCGGGTGCAGCGCCCAACCGGAGATCCGGATCAGCGGGTTCTCGTCGAGCGTCTGCACCTGCGGGGGCTCCACGTAGCGGCGCGGGTCCACCGGCCGGCCGTCGACCTGACCGGCGACCACCGGGCCGAGCACCGCGACCAACCCGACCACCAGGGCCACCCCGAGCGCCGCGCTGGCGGCCAGCCGCAGGCGCACCGCCGCGCGTACCCGGGGACTCAGGCTGGCGGCCGGATCGTCGCCGACCGTGGCCGTGCTGGGCGGGTTCGCCAGGCCGAGCGCCGCGACCGCGACGAACGCCACCGTCGCCCCGATCGCCGGTTCGGCGTTCGGGCCGACCACGTAGAGGGCGGCGGCGTAGAGCCCGGCCGGCGGCAGGTAACCCAGCAGCACCCGGCCGGCGCGCAGCGCCACCTCCGCCCCGGCCAGCCCGGCCAGCCAGGCGGCGACGACGGGCACCAGCACCGTGTCCGGTGCGGGCTCCACCGGAATCATCGCGGTGAGCAGCCGCGGGATGCCGTTGCGAGCGGCGTCCGCGGTGACCTCCAACAGGCCACCCGGAAGCTCGGCGTGGTTGGCGGCCAGCCGCAGCGACCACAGCGTCCAGCCGGCCATCGCGGCCACCGACACCGGCGCCACCAGCCAGGACGGCAACCGCCGGGCGGCGACGCTGACCAGCACCGAACCGGCCGCCGCGCCGATGACCAGCCGGGTCAGCAGGTCTCCCGCGTACACGCGGCCCAGCACCACCCCGGCGAGCGCGGTCAGCCCGATCAGCGCCACCGGGACGGCGGCCGCCCGCAGCACCCGCACGAGGCGCGTCACCACCGGCGTACCCCGTCCCACTCGGCGGCGAACTGCGCACCGTCCGCCGCGTCGACCACCACCAGGCCGGCCGCGCCCGGCGGCGTCGGCTCGGCCGCGCCGAACACCCCGACCACCACCGACGGGTACGCCCCCCGCAGCGCCCCCACGTGCCCCAGCTCACCCCGGCCACCCGGCCCGGTCAGGAAGATCAACGTGTCGCCGAGCCGGTCCTGTCGCAGTCGGGTGGTGGCCGCGCGGACGGCGTCGTCGTCGCTCGACAACTCGGCGGCGGCGAGCCGGTCCAACGGCCCGAGCGCCGCGTTCGCATCCAACTCCCCGCCGGGCGTCACCGGCGCGGCCGGCTTGGCGGCGGCGAACAGCAACACCACCGGCAGGTCCGCGCGGTGCGCGGCGGTGACGATCGACGCCGCCGCCTCGCAGGCCGACTCGAACGACTCCACCACCCCGCCGACCCGCTGCGGATGGGCGGTGGCGCGGTTGTCCAGCAGGACGATCAGGCGGGGCAGGCTGGTGTCCACGTTCTCCCGCACCATCAGCTCACCCACCCGGGCGCTGGTCCGCCAGTGCACCCGGCGCAACTCGTCGCCGACCACGTACTCCCGCAGCGAGTCGAACGTGATCGACCCGTGGGGGACCCCGTCCACCCGGCCGTCGAGGCTGCGCCCCGCGCCGGTGGGCACCGCCGTCAGCGGGTGGACCCGGGGATACACCCAGACCGGCACCGCCGCGCCGTACGGGCGGGCCAGCGCCACCAACCCCAGCGGGTCGCGGCGGGTCACCCGCAGCGGCCCGACCGGCACCACCCCTCGCCGGTGGGTCGGCACGTCGTAGCGGACCTCGGTGTCGCGGCCCGGTCGCAGGCGCAGCACCGGCACCGGCACGGTGTGCTCGCCGCACCGGTCCTCGGCCAGCAGGTTCGCCGACCGCAGCCGGCCCGTGTTGCGCACGGTCAACGTCATGCTCGCCGGCTCTCCGCGCGCCACCCGATCCGGGTCGGCCAGGCGGGTCACCGTCAGCCGGGGCCGCCAGGCCGCGACCAGAGCGGCGTAGCCGACGGCCGCGCCGGCCGCCGCGCCGAGCAGGGTCAACTCGGGGTACGCGAACCGGAAACCCACCCCCAGCAGAACGACGGCGGCGACGAGCAGCCCGACCCCGCGGGCGGTGATCCCCATGCCGCTGCTGCCGGTCAGCCCTGCACCGGAGCCGGCTGCCCCGACGGCAGAGGCACCGGCACCGAGGCGATGGCCTGGCGCAGCACCTCTCCGGCGGTCACGCCGCGCACCTGGGCGTCCGGGGTGAGCAAAAGCCGATGCGCGAACACCGCCTCGGCGAGGGCCTTCAGATCCTCCGGCATGATCCAGCCCCGCCCGTCGATCAGCGCGTACGAGCACGCCGCGCGGGTCAACGCGATCACACCCCGGGGACTGACCCCGACCCGCACCTGCGGGTGGGTGCGGGTCGCGGCGGCCAGCCGGACCGCGTACGCGTAGAGCGGCTCGGCGATGTGCACCCGGCGGGCCATCCGGACCATCTCCCCGACGGTGGCGGTGTCGGTGACCGGGGCGAGCGCCTCGGGGGAGCGCACGGTCGCGCCGCGCAGCACCTCGATCTCGACTGTCTCGTCCGGGTAGCCGACGGACAGCTTCACCAGGAAACGGTCCAGCTGCGCCTCGGGAAGCCGGTAGGTGCCGTCCATCTCCACCGGGTTCTGGGTGGCCACCACCAGGAACGGCGACGGCACCGGATGCCGGACCCCGTCCACGGTGACCGTGCGTTCCTCCATCACCTCCAGCAACGCCGACTGGGTCTTCGGCGACGCCCGGTTGATCTCGTCGGCGATGACGATGTTGGCGAAGACCGGCCCCGGGTGGAACTCGAAGTCCCGGGTCGCCTGGTTGAAGATGGTCACCCCGGACACGTCCGACGGGAGCAGGTCGGGGGTGAACTGGATGCGCCGCCACTCACCCTTCACCGTGGCGGCGATGGCCCGCGCCAGGGTCGTCTTACCGACCCCGGGCACGTCCTCCAGGAGCACGTGGCCCTGCGCGAAGAGCGCGGTCAGCGCCAGCCGTACCACCTGCGGTTTGCCGAGCACCACCGCGTTGACGTTCTCGGCCAGCCGGGCGGCCAGGGCCGCGAAGCCCTGGACCTCCGGCTGGGTGAGCGGCTCGTGGGTGTTCACGGTCGGCGGTGCTCCTTGCCTGGTGGTTCAGCAGGTGGGCAGGACATTGATGTTGTCGCCGCCCTCCAGGTTGAGCCAGGCCCACGGGATGTAGTTCTTCTTCCCGTTGAAGTTGACCTGCACCCACCAGGTGCTGCGCTTCTGGTTGTTGTAGACATAGGAGTCGACGTCCTCGCCGGACTTCTTGCAGTACGCCTGCAGCCGGGTGCCGGGCTTCGCCCAACCGGCCTGCTGGTCGTTGTCCTGCCGGGTCACCTTGAAGACCTCGTTGCCGTTGCGGCCGTCAACTTCCCGGTCGCAGTAGGTGCGCTGGTCGGCGCCCGACCCGTTGTTGCAGGTCGCGACCCCGTACAACGGCTGGGTGTCCTGTGCCCTCGTCGCCGTGCCCTTACCGGCGGCGTTGGTCGCCGTCACCGTGAACGTGTAGTCCGTGCCCGGCGTCAGGCCCGGCACCGTGATGCTGGAGCACGCCCCGGCCTTCGCCGGCTCACCCGGCGTGCTCACCGAGCAGGTGGCCTGACCGCCGCCGGCGTCCACGGTGAACGTCACCGTCGCCGACGTGGCGGTCGCCGACGAGCCGGTCACCGTGACCCGTGGTTCGGCGACCGTACGCGCGGTGGCGGTGGCCTCGGGGCCGGGCCCCGCCTCGTTGACCGCCTTCACCTTCACCGTCACGTTCTGGCCGTTGCCCAGCCCGGTGACGGTCGTGCGGGTGTCGGTCACCTCGCTGGCGCGCCCGCCGACATCCACCAGGTATTTCGTCACCGCCCGGCCGTTGGCCTCGGCCGGCGCCCACTGCACCGTGACCGCACCCGGCTGGTTGGCCACGGTGCCGGCGCGCAGGTTGAGCGGCCGGCCGGGCGCCGCGAACGGCACCACCGTGTTGCTGACCGGCGACGCCGCCGACCCCGCGCCCTTGTCGTTGACCGCCACCACGGTGAACGCGTACTGGGTGCCGAACTCCAGCTCACCGGCCGGCACCACCAGCTCGGTCTTCGTGGACTCACCGGCCGGGGCGTTCGTCCCCGCCGAACTGGCCGTCACCGCGTACCTGGCGATCTTGTTGCCCTGCCCGTTCGCGGCCGGCCACTTCACCAGGACCGTGCCGTCCGGTCGCTCCTGGGCGGTGACGCTCGCCGGCGGATCGGGCACGGCGGCGGTCGGGGTGACCGGGTTGCTGGTGCGCGGCGGGCCATCGCCCTTGGCGTTGACGGCGTGCACCGCGAAGCGGTACGTCTCACCGTTGGTGAGGCCCTTGACCTCCACCGCACGCTGGTTGGCGCCCACCTGAAGGCGCTGGCCGGCACCCTCCACCACGTACTTGATGATCTCGGCGCCGTTGGCGGCTGCCGGCCGCCAGCTCACCCGCGCCTGCGCGTTACCGGCGGCGGCGGTGACGCTGCGCGGCGCGCTCGGCTTGCCCACCCGGGGCTTCTTCGGCGGAGGCGGCGGCGGGGCGACCGGAGGCGGGTCGCCGCCGAGCACGTCGTTGGCGTACTTGTCGACCTCGCGCACCTGGTGCTTGTCGTCCACCACCCGGGCGGTCGCCGAGTCGGGAGAGTTGATGAACAGGTGGTTTTCCCGAACCTCCAGCTCCAGTGGACCGTTCGCCCGCCCGCCGATCGTCTCGACCAGCTGACCGCCCCCGTCGAAGGCGTAGATGGTGCCGGTGGCCTCGTCGGCGCAGTAGAACCGGTCCGCCCAGGCCACCGCCGGGCTGAGTCGGTCGCCCTCGCCCGGCACGGTGAACGCCCTCTCCTCACCACCGTCACCCACCACCAGCACCCGCCGGTCGGCGGGCACGGTGACCGGCACCCGGGGCCCGCTGGTACGCGAGGGCAGGGCCGCCGGACCGGACAGCGTCAACGGTGTCGGGTGGACCTTGCCGCGCTGCACCCGCACCAACTTGCCGGCCGTGCGGTCGAGCACCGCCACCCCGTCGTCCAGGGTGGAAACCTGCAGCTCGTGGCTGGCCTCGGCGACGTCGTACGACTCGACACGCTCGGGGCTGAGCCCGGCGCCGGGTGACGCCGCCGACGCCGGAGCGGACGGCAGCTTGGCGGCGGTGACCGCCGAGACGGTGCCCTGGCTGGGGACCGCGATCCACAGCCGGCCCTTACCGTCGAAGGTGCCGCCGGTGATGCCCGGCGGGTAGCGCACCGGCTCACCGACCGGAGACAGCGACCGCGGGTCGAGCTGCCGGACGATGCCCTGCACGGCGTCGACAACGAACGCCGCGTCCTCGTGCAGGGCCACGCTCACGCCCAGGCCAGGGGTCGTGCGGGTGGTCGCGGTCAGTTGCAGGGTCGCCAGGTCCAGTGAGCTGACCTGCCCGGTCTGCAGATCACGCAGGATCAACAGCCGGTCGGTCTGGGTCACCTGCATCGGGTGCTGGCGGGCGGCGGGGATCTCCGTGCGGGTGTCGACCCGGGCGGTGACCCCGTTGACCCGGGCCAGCTCACTGCGCGCCGCGCTCCACAGCCAGGAACTCGCGTCATAGTTGGCCACCGCGTTGTCCGCTGCGCCCAACCCGAGGACGGTCAGCCCCATGGCGGCCAGCAGCGCGGTTACCGTGCCGATGGTCACCAGCCCGCCGCGAAACCGGGACCGGAAGCGGGGGGCGTCGGTCCGTACGGCGTCCTCGATGCTGGCCACAGCCGGCTGCCTTCCCTGAGTCGTGGCAGGTGGCGCGCCTCGCGGCGACCCCTCCCCTGAGCCGGGTGCCATCATATGGCGCTGCTGGTGGCGGGGGAACCCGCACGGTCACCCCTGTGGATACCGAGCGTGTGCGTTGTGGACGCCCAGCTCAGCCGGGCTCAGCTCGGAGACGGCCGCCCGGAGGGCTTCCCGCTCGGCAAATTGCTGCGCTCCCGCGCGGTGCAGACCTGCCCCGAAGTCGCAAACCTGTCTGTCGAGTAGACCGCCAACACGGTGAAGCAATGATCCACTCGCGAGTTCAACCCGTTGACCGTGTAGCTGGTGCTGCCCGGGTCCACCGTGGCCAGCACCCCCAACGCCTGACCGGCACGCCCGGCGGCGACCATGAACGGCACCGCGCCACCGGACGGATCCGTCCAGGTCAGCGTGATCGTGGTCGAGTTGTCCCGAAGCCTCAGATCCCCCGGAGGAGGCCCGGCCGCCGTCGGTGCCACCCCCGTCGGCGCCGCCGCCGTGGGTGCGCTCCCGCCGGACGGCGGGTCGTCGCGGGTCAGCACGACCGCACCCAGCCCGGCCACCGCCACGACAGCCACCCCGGCCGCGACCACCGCGCCGATCAGCGTCGCGCGGTTGCGGCCCGTCGAGTCGCTCTCGTCGGCGTACGCCGGCCGGTACGCGTCCGGCCCGGGGTGGTGGTACTGCTGACCCGGGTACGGCGCGCGGTGTTCCTGGAACGGGCCGTGTTCCTGGAGCGGGCGGTGTTCCTGCGTCGCGTACTGGTTCTGCTCCGCCTGGGTCGGCTGCTGGTCCTGATGGTGCAGCGGGGCCGGTCGCGGCATGGTCGACGGCGGTGCGCTGCCGCCGACCGGTGACCAGGCGGTCGGGGACGGCTCGACGGGGTGTGGGTGGGGGCCGCCCAGCGCCGGCTGGGCGGTGACGGGCCGGCCCGAACTGGCCGGACCGCTGTCGGGCGGGACAGCCGGGAGCACCTCGGTCTGGTCGGATGTCGCGACCCGGGCCTGCTGCGCCGGCACCACCGGGGCATCGAGGATGTCCAACCCGAACTCGCCGCCGTCCGCGCCGGTGCGCTCCGCTTGCGCCGGGGGCAGGTCAGCGTCGTCAACACCGGCATTTGGCGGTGGGCCGCTGCGGCTCCACGGCGGTGCGGTCAACCCCCAGGGCGGTGCGGGTGGCGCGCTCGTCGGCGGCGCGGAGACGGGCGGCGCGCTCATCGGACGCGCGAGGAAGGGCGGCGCGCTCATCGGCGGCGCGGAGATCTGCTGCCCGAACGCCGGTGGTGCGGACACGGGATGGGTGTGGCCGGGTGGCGCGGAGACCGGGTGGGTGTCCGCGGGTGGTCCGGAAACCGGGTGGATGTGGCCGGGTGGCGCGGAGACCGGTTGGGTGTGGCCGGGTGGTGTGGAGACCGGTTGGGTGGGTGGGCCGGAGACCGGTTGGCGGTGAGCCGGCGGCGCGGAGAATGGTTGCGCGGGAGTCGGCGGCGCGCTGACCGGACGGGTTGGTGCGCCGCTGACCGGTTGCGCCGGCCCTGGGTGACTCCTGGTCGGAGATGGACTGCTCGGAGAAGAAGTGGGCTGGGCAACGGACGTGTCGACCGATCCGCTCGCCCCGGTCGGCCTGACCCCCGATCGGGCAGCCTCCTCGGCGAGTAGCGGTTCGATCTGGCGTACCTGGATCGTCGGGTCGTCCCAGCGCGGTGCCGGCACCCCCGCCGCTGGCGTCGGGGAAGCCGGGGGCGGGGTGGTTGCGGTCGTCGGCCGGTCCGAAGCATCGACCGCCGGGTCGTCGCCGACTCGTTGACGGGGCGCTACGGCGGGCCCGGACGGTGAGCGGTGCGGTGGCCGCTGACCGGATGACGGCACTTGCTGGCTCTCGGCCCTCGGCCGGGGTGGATGGCTCTCGGCCCTCGGCCGGGGTAGCTGGCTTTCCGCGCTCGGCCTTGGCTGGGTGTCGATCGCTGGCAGGGACGGCTGCTGATCAAGGGCCCGGCGGGGCCGCATCATGGGGACTTCGGTCTCGGGCGGCTGCTGGTCGGCGGGCCGACGCGGTGTCGGCCCGGGCGGGGCAGAGGCCGTCGGGGCGGTGGGTGGAGCCGGCTGCGCCTGCGCGACCGAGGACGGTGCGGGCTGCACCCGGGATACCTGAGGCGGCGCTGTGGGGGCGTCAACGGGCGAGGCAGGCGCGGCGGGTGCGCGTACCCCTGGAGGGGTTGACCGGGGTGTGGCCGGCGGTGGTGGCGGAGCCCAGGGCGAGCTGGTGGCCGCCTGGCCATCGGCGGAGGGTCGCATCGCGGCCAGGGTCGCCAGGGACAGCGTCGGCCCGGACAGTGCCGACCGGGTGCCGGAGTCGACCGACTCCGCACCGGGCGTCGGCGGTGGGCTGTGTTGGTCGCTCGGCGTCGACGCCGCTGGGCCGAGGTACGCGCGGGCGGCGCGTACCGCCGGGTGGTGCTCCCCGAGCACGGCGGGCCCGGCGGTGGCGACGCGGGTGTAGTTGCGGCGGGCCTCGTGCCGGTTGCCCAGCTCCTCTGCTACCTCGGCGAGTTCGAAGGCGAGCGCGAGCAGCGCCGGGTCGGAATGCTCCCACCGCCGCTCACCCGCGGCGAACGCCTCCTCCAGCACCCGGCGTGAGGCGAGCGGATCGTCCGCCTCACGGTGCAGCCGCGCCAGCAGGTGCGCGGTGTGCAGCATCTCCGGGTGATCATCGGTGTACGGCGGGGGAGGGGACTCGACAGCCTCCGCGAGCAGCTGCCGGGCGGCGCTGAGGTCACCGGCAGCGCGCAGGGCGAGGGCCCGGTGCTGGGCGGCTGCCAGAGGGGAGGGATGGGACACAGGGCAATGCTGCCGCCAGAGGGCCACCGGACGCTACCCGGACACGCCTGGGCGTCGTGTCGGTGAGTCGTTTGGGGTGGCTTGAACAGCGGCGGAAGCGCCGGATCAGAGGCGCCGGAAGGCGATGTGCATGATCCACGGGCGGCGTGTACAGTAACTCCCCGTGCGGCCCGCTGCACCGACCATCAGATGGGAAGATCATCTGGTCGGCGAGGTAGGCTGAACGTGTAGGTCCGGGTGGCGGAATGGCAGACGCGCTAGCTTGAGGTGCTAGTGCCCGTATAGGGCGTGGGGGTTCAAGTCCCCCCTCGGACACCAAATTGCAGCATCCATGCTGTGTATCGCGTACTGGTGGTCAAGCGCGCTTGACCACGCAAATCTGACCTCAGCGACACCCTCGACCGAGCCTGTCTCGATCGGGGGCGGTTGTCGTGGCTGATCGTTCCGTGGCTCCCGTCATCCCTCCCGTGAGGCTGTCGGACCGTGAGCAGAGCCCGCACCGGCCGCGTGGTGGAGCCACTCCGCCATTCCCCCTGCCGGTGCTACCCACGTCACGTACCGGCACGATGTTGTACGGCCTAGCTGCCATCGACAGCAGTGGCCGGATCGCCGACCGTGCGGTCATCCGGGCCCTCGGATGGGGGCCGGGCACGCGGCTGCACATCCGCGAGGCCTCCGGTGTCATTGTCGTCCGGCTGGACCGGCAGGGCGTCTTCACCGTCACCGGCCAAGGCCACCTCCACTTGCCGGCGGCTGTCCGACACTGGTGCGGGCTCGCCGCCGGCGACCGGGTGCTGCTCGCGGCAAACCCTGCTGACGGTCTGCTCGTGGTGCACCCTCCTGCCGCCTTGGACGCGATGGTCGTGGCGGTTCATGCAGCTCTGCTGGGCGGTGGTCAGGCATGAGTGACACGACCGTGGGCAGGGCTGAGCTGGATGCCGCGCGGCTGTTGCTGGCGCGGATGGGGATCTCGCCGGCCGACCTTGTCGAAGCGGCCCCCGATCGTCCGCCCGCACCAACGTTCGCGGAGTACGTGCCGGTGGTAGCGGCGGCGGTTAGCGACGGTACCCGGCGGGCGTACGGCTCGTACTGGAAGCGGGTCCTGGAGCAGTGGGGGCAGCGGCGGCTCGATGAGCCGACTCCGTCGGAGATTGAGCATCTCGCTGAGTACACCAAGACGCATGTGGTGGCCCGACGCAACGCGCGAGGCGGGCGTAGCGCGGCGGAGCATTTGATTTCCGCGCTGCGGTGTCTATACAAGCGGGCCGTTGCCGACGGGTACGTCACCGCGGCGGACAACCCCGCCCTCAAGGTGGCCAAGCCGCGGCGCCTGCCCAGCACCAGACGAGCGGTGGCCGACAAGCGGTTGGCGGAGATCAACGCCGTTGCTGCCAGCACGGGCGATGACCCGGCGCTGGACAGCCTGCTGCTGCGGCTGCACACCGAGACGGCGTGCCGCCGGGGCGGTGCGCTGGCGCTGCGGCCCGTCGACCTGGACCCGGACCAGTGCCTCATCTTGCTGCGGGAGAAGGGTGACACGGTGCGGTGGCAGCCGGTGTCACCGACGCTGATGAGGCATCTGCAGCAGCATGCCGAGGAACGTCAGGCGACGGGGACGGGACAGCTGCTGCGTTACCGGAATGGGCAGCCGATCACCTACCGGCGCTACGACCACCTGTGGGTGCGCATCGGCGAGCACTTGCCGTGGGTCTACGTGCAGCAGATCAGTACGCATTGGTTGCGGCACACGACGTTGACATGGGTCGAGCGGAACTTCGGCTACGCCGTGGCTCGCGCCTACGCCGGGCACACCGACAGCGGTAGCGATGTTGGCACCACCAGTACGTACGTCCGGGCGAGTCTTCAGGAGGTCGCCGCCGCTCTGGCAGCCCTGACCAAGGAGCCCCATCCTCTGGCCTGATGGGGGACGACAACGGGTGGGCCTGGTCGCTACGCCCAGGCCCACCCCTCTAAGGCGTGGTGTATCCGTTCTGATCAAGCGGACCGTCTCGAAGGCGAGCGTCCGAGAGCATCCATACCGTTCGTAGTAGCACTTGGGCGCGGATCTCCCCTGGCAGCCGGACGTGGCCCGCTTGGTCTCGACGGCCCTCGCCTGCTCGTCGCCGCTGAGATGCACGAGCAGGGCACCGATCGCTGGGAACGCCTGATTGAGCAGCCGACGCAGGAATGACCACAGGCCAAGCCGGTGCCTGCTTGTGTCGAAGTAACCCGAGGATGGGCTGCTCTCATCGACCGGTCGAACTGACTCGTAGACAGCTAGCCGGTCGATGAGACCGGGTGCCTCCGCTATTCTGCTGGCGAGGCGGTGTTACTGGTGCTCGCGGACCTTCTCGACTGGCCAGCCGATGAACTGCGCGATGTCCTCGGCGGATGTGCTGTTCTGGCTGATCCACTCGTAGAGTGCCTTCGCAAGTGAGGGTGGTACCCCTGGGGTGCTTACCTCCGGCAGCGGCAGGTCGTCTGTGACGCTGTCGACGTGAACCCACCGGCCGTCGGGGCAGAGCCGCTTGGTGGCGGCTGTGTAGCCCTCCCACCCGTCGTCGCCTTCGGCGATCACCTCGTCGGTGCGCCAGTCCAGAACTTTCCACTCATCGACGCCGACCTGCCCGCCGTCGACAATGCGATACCCCTTCTGCTCGAGCTCCTCCAGGCGCTCGTAGCGGGCGTCGTCGATGGTCAGTTGCGCCCGCAGCAGGCGCCTGACGTGCTCGACGGCGGCATCGCCGCTGCTGCGTACCCCGCCGTCGCCCAGCGGTGATTCAACCGCTGTGGCGGCGGCGCGGGTGTAGTTCTGTCCAGTCTTTGCCATCTCGGCGCGGATAGCTCGGGTGCGTGCACGGTTGCGCTTGCCCATGATCTGTCCTTCTGCGAAGGCCCACGCCCCTCGCGAGAAAGGGTCTGGTGTGGAATTCACGCTGCGTCGGCGACAGCTTGTCCTCGATCACCACCTGCGGCGTGGGCACCAGCGGCTTGGAGACGGGCGGGCGCGTGACCGCCGCCCGCAGTCTACGAGGTGCCGCGGGGGGACATGAAACATGGGGCACCCGAACGTCGGCGCGCCTTGTCAGCCAGCGTCAGGGAACGGACCGATGTGTTCGTCGCTGATCTGCGCTATCGCCGCGATCATCCGCTCAAGGCCCCACCGGGGATCGAGGATCGGCCGCGCACCCCACCTCGCGCTGATTTCGGTGAGTTCCTCTCGAAGGTGCTCATGGTCATCGGCGGGTGCCAGGACCGCGACGGTCCTGCGGGGGGACAGGGGGAAGTCGCCGATGCGGCGCCACTCTCGCTCCCACCAAAACTCCTTGCGGCTGTACTTGGTCGGGCCCATCTGCTCGAAGAACGGGGTGATCTTGAAGATGGCCTCCTCGCTCAACTTGTCGCGGTCGACTGTCCGGCCGGTCGTGGCTCGGCGCACGGCGTCGTTGACCATGGCGTTCACCGCGGCGATCGGCCAGTCGCGGCCGGGCGTGATGTCGGAGTACCAAACGGGGTTGCAGCCGGCCTTGCGAGCAGTGGTCTTGGTGACGGCCAGGCCGTAAGGCTGGAAGCGCACGTCGCGCTTGTCGATGTTCTCCAGCATCATCCAGGTGTGCTCGAGCGGGGTCTCGGTGAAGCACACGACTTTCTGCGTCGCCGCCTTCCTGAGGCTCGGCTCGTGCACCGACGCCGGTCCGAACGGTGAGCGGGCTTCGATGTATCCGTCCCGGATCATTGTCAGTAGGTTTTCCCGGGCAGTGGGCCCGTTATGACCGGGAGTGTCACGGGTCAGGTGGATCAAGAAGGTCGACAAGTCGGTACGACGCTGCAGAAGGTCCTCGATGCTCGCCACAGGTCCACATTGCTATACCTCGCCGTAGCCGGGTGGGCTGCCCCACTGCCCGTCAGGTTTGGGCTGCTCAGCGCACGACAACGCCTGCCACCCGCTCTCGGCGGTGGCCACACCGCGAAGGCGTTTGGAATAAACGAGCCAGTGGGGGCGGTGAACGCCGCCGGGGCCGGCACGCGCTTGGTGACTAGAGGGCATTCGTGCTGCACCGTGGCGAGGAGGCCACGCACAGGCCCATGTTCCCCTCTGTGCCACCGTGGCCGGGTCCGTACGCGGTGCGGTTCGCCAACTTTTGGATAGGGGGCCATCAAGACCGCGCCCGGCGGGAAGCTGCGCGAGCTGCGTGTGCGCTGCTCGATGCCGGTGGTTACAGGGCCGTGCGAGAAGGCTGACATCTTCACCGTCGCCGGACCGGGGGCTGTCACTCGTGATCGGTCGGCTGACGTGGCGATGATCCTTCCCGTGTGGCACCGACGGCTGACCCCATTCCACCGGCGCCGTTTGCCCGCGGCCGTGCGGCCCGAGGGCGGGCTCGCCGGAACGGTCCGCGGCGTGCCGGGTGGGCCGGTCCGGGTGTGACGGCGGGCCTCGCCCCGATACCTGCCTGTTGAGTGATCAGAGGCTAACGCTGGTGATTGCGTGGTAGGTGGCCCAGTGGCCCTCGCTGTCGGCGGGGGTCCGGCCACACTGGCACGGCTCGTTGGTAGCCCGGTACAGCAGCTCGAGTCGGCCGAATCGGTCGCGGGCCTGGTGGAAAGCCTCCTGAAGTTCCACCTGGTAGATCTCGGCCCGTTTCATGGCGTCGCGGATCACCGGCCAAGGATCGGTCGGCTCGCCAGGGTCTTCCAGCGGCAGTTCGGCGATGTAGATGTCCAGCGTCGCCCCCGCCGAGAGTCCCGTGTGCGCGAGCGATGTCGCCCCTTTCCCGTCGATGAGGTGCGCCCCGGTCACCCAGAAGTCGTAACGGCCGTTGTTCGTGACCTCCGCGAAGATCCCTCCACCATGGCGATCCTGTCGCCAGACGAACTGCACGTCGACGTGGGGGCCCAACTCGTCGTGATGGCGCGTCGACTCGATGGTGGAGATCCTTTGCGCCTCGCGCGCGGAGATGTCGGCCGCCTTCGCGGCCTGGTCGGCGGCATCGACGGCCTGTTGTGATGTGGTGAGGGCGGCCGCCGCGATGTCCGCCGAGCGTTCCGACGCCAATGCGGAACGGCGGCTCAGGCGCCAGGACAGCAGCCCGAAGACTAAACCCCCAAGCACGCCGACGGAGCCCCCGACAACGCCGAGGACTTCGGTCCAGGAAGAACCCTCCGCCGCGGCGGAGATCACAAGGTCAGTCACAGCGCGTGAGCGTATCGCGGGGGTACGACAACAACACGGACGACCGAACCGCACCTAGCACTCAGGGCACCAAGGGCCGGGTACGGCGGGTCCTCGAGCGCCGACCGACCCCGACGCCGTCGTCGCCGGCCGCGCCCAGCCCTGGAGTTCAGCCCCGGTCGAAGGCCACGTCAACCGCATCAAAACGATCAAGCGAGAGGTATGGCCGCGCGAACCTCGACCTCCTCCGCAGACGCGTCCTGGCCAACCCGTAAGCCGCCACCAAGATCAATCACAGAATATGTGCCAGAGCCAAGGTTGAGCCGGCGTTGACACGCGGAGCAAGATATGGCCATTGCTTATCGATCTGCGACCGGGCGCGGTCGCAGATCGGCAATTGGGGTGGGCCGTGCCCCGCGCGTCGCCCTGGCTGGCGCCGGTAGCCGCTGGCGCTGACGTCGCCGGCAACGCTCGGGGCGCACAGTGGCGACGATGGACAGCGATCAGCCCGCCCCACCTCGAAAGGTGCGGCACCGCGCGCACAAGCGACCGGCTCGCCCGCACGCCGTGTTGCTCAGGCTGTCCGACGACGAGAAGGCTGCGATCGACGCGGCGGCGGCTGCTGCCCAGCTGACCCCAACCGGCTACGCCGCCAGGGCTGCGGTCGCCGCCGCGTCCGCTCTTCAGGCGCCCGGTGGTGTGACCGGTGACCTGCGCGATCTGCAGCACGAGTTGTTTGCCGCTCGCCGCGCCGTGGCGATGTTCGGCAACAACGTTAACCAGGCGGCTGCGGCGTTCAACGCCACCGGTCGGCTGCCCGATTGGACCGCTGACGCCGTCCGGCTGTGTGCAGCCGCGATCGCCCGGCTCGACGAGGTAATCTCCCTGATCGACCGGAGGCTGCGGTGATCACGCGAGTGCACCGGCGCGGCTCGCGGGTCGGGGGGCTGCTGCGCTACCTGTGGGGCCTGGGGAAGGCGGAGGAACACGTCAACCCACGCTTAGTGGCTGCCTGGGACGGCGCGGGTCCCTTGAGCGACCTGGAACCAAAGGTCACCGCCAGCGGCAAGCGGGACCTCCGTGCGTTGACGGCATTGCTGGAGCAACCGGTCCGTGCGGGCGACCGGCCGCCCAACAAGTTCGTCTGGCATGCCAGCATGCGGCTCGCGCCCGAGGACCGGCACCGCACCATCAGCGACTCGACCTGGGCGAGCATGGCGGTGCAGATGCTCACTGAGGTCGGCGTCGCCACCACGGCCACTGATCCGGGCCTGCGGTGGATCGCCATGCGGCATGCCGATGAGCACGTGCACATCGTCGCCACGCTGGTGCGCGAGGACGGGCGGACCAACTGGATGCGCAACGACTACCCGCGCTGCGTCAAGGCGACCTACAACGTCGCTCGCCGCTACAACCTGCAACGCTGGGTGCCGCCGGCTGACCGGACCGCCCACCGCCGCCCCCATCCGGTCGAGGTCAGCAAGGCCCGTCGCGTAGGCCGCGCTCAGACGCCCAGGGATGAGCTGCGCCGGCGCGTACGCACGGTCGTGGCCGCGGCCGGCTCGGAGGAGGAGTTCTTCGCCCGGCTACGCGAGGCAGGAGTGCTGGTCCGGCTCCGGCCTAGCAGCACCGATGCACGGCAGATCACTGGCTACGCGGTGGCTCTTCCCGGCGCACGCACCGCCGGTGGGCAGCCGGTGTACTTCGGCGGGGGCCGGTTGGCACCCGACATGTCGCTGCCCAAGTTGCGGCTGCGGTGGGGCGCCCCGACACTACCGCCGACGGCTGCACCGACGGTGAGCCGGAGCCGGCGCGTCGAGGTCATGCGCCAGGCCGCCAAGGTTGCAGCCGCAGCCGCCGCCAACATCCGCCGTGCCGCCCGCACCGAACCGGCGCGGGCGCAGGCTACTGCGGTCGCCGCAGCCGACCTGCTCACCAGCCTGGCCTACGCGATGGAGGGTCACCGGCGTGGGCCATTGCACCGGGCCGCCGAGGTTTTCGACCGCGCAGCCCGCGATCTCTACGGACGGATCCGTCGGTCCACCAGCCGTTCCCAGGAGATGCGCGCAATGTCGCGACTGGTAGCGCTCACGGGTCGCAACTCCGGCGACGACGCCGCGGTCGCCGCGCTCGCGCTGGTGCTGGACCTGGCTCGGCTCGCCGACACCCTCGAGCAGCTTCGGCGTGCCCAGCAGCGCCTGCACCAAGCCGAGGCGGCTCGTGCCGCAGCCGACGCGCTGCGAGTGGTAGCGGGTGGCCGGCAACCGGCGGTAACGCTACCGCTAACTCCCACGCCAAACCCGACCCGACAGTGGGAGGCGGCCAGCGTGCTGGGCGCGGCCGCTGAGCAGGCAAAGGAGGTGCACGTGGCGCACCCGCAGCAACACGAGGACCCGATGGCCGAGACCCGCCAGCAGTTCCTGCAAGGGCTGGCGACGATGGCGACCGTCGGCGAGGCCGGTGCCCGCTGGGCCGCCGTCGGTATCCAAAACAAGGCCGCCGAACGGGAACGCCAGGCCCAAGGTGACCAGGCAGCCTCGGCGGCTCGACGGGAAGCCGACCGGCTGGCAGCCAAGGTAAGCGGCGACCGCAAACGGATGGCAGCGTCGCTGGACGGTGACTGGCTCGTCGACAAGGCTACCTTCGCCGAGGCCGCCGCCACCTGGCGAACCGCGACGGTCCACGCCAGCAGCGACCCACTAGCCCGGCGGACAGCAGAGTTCGCCGAGCAACGACTACGTCAGTTCCGCCCGGATCTGATGGCCGCCTACGAACGCCATCGGCAGGCCGGAACGCCGATCCCTGAGGCCATGCGTGCCGCCGCTCGGGAGGTGTGGGAGCGCGATGCCCGGGCCGGCCACCGCCACCACGGCGCTCGCGCTCACGGCGGCACACCCGACCGGGCGGGGATTAGCCAGGACGGCCCAGCCGCGCTGCCACCGGGTGGCCGTGCGCTGGTCGACGACTTCGACGCCGCTGTCCGCCAGGAGGTTATAAAACTCGCCGAGCACGTACGGCCCGAAGCTCTCGACGAGTTACAGCGCCAGTGGCGCGCCACCGGCAAACTCCCCGCGGGCGAACCCGTGCAGCTCCTTCGTGACCTCGCGGCAGAGATGAACCAGGCGATCCGGGCCGGCGAGGCTAACGGACGCCCGGTCGAAGGGATCCGTCTCGCGCAGAGTCATGTGGAGGAGGCCTTGGACCGTGATCTGCAAGGTAGGAGCGCTGCTGAGCGAGGTGAGGGAGTCCGAGAGGGCGGGGCGCTGGACGATCCTCGTACCGTGGCCGACGAGTACGCAGTCGCGCAGCCGGCGAGCGTGGTGCACGACGACGGTGCTGACTACACCGACGCCACCGCGGCCGCCGTCCACCACGCTGACCAGCTTGCGACGCCCGCGTGGGTGCAGGCCTTCCCGAAGCTTCGCGTAGCCCAGGTCGACGCGGCGCTTGCCGCCAAGCAAGCTGCGGCAGCGACCGCAGTGCCGATGCGCGGACGATCGCGATGACCGTCCCCACGTCCCAGCAGGTCCGCAACGACGTGCCATACGACTCGATGAGCTCGCTGCGGAGGTGGCGAGACTGACGGCGCAGGTCGTCGACCTCCAGCAGGCCCAGGCCGAACGCGTCCACGCTGGTGATGGGGATGATCAGCCGCCGCTGTACTCGACGGTCGAGGAGTGGGTGACCACGTATCTGCTGCCGACCTTCCCACGCCCGGTCGGTGAAGTCGGCATGACTCGGTGGCACTGGTGCGAACAATGGTGGCGCCACGACGAAGCGGTCACCCGGCTGACAGCCCTGTGGTACGGCTGGGAACAGGCCCGGCTGCAGATGACCGGCATGCTGCCCTGGCTGAGAGCTCGACCACCAGCTGCCCATCCTGTACGGCGATGACGGGCCATTCCGCGATTGTGCTGCCGGCAGTGACGTCAGCGAAAAGCGACACCGCTCACTGCCAGAGACGCCGACCGAGCCCGCGCCAGAAGACTGGTGGAGCTGGTGGGCCTGACAAGGCGAAGGCCCGAGGTACAAGCTGGCGGCCGGACCGCTGCTACCCGGCTGTCCGGCCGCTATACCCATTCCCGCCTGCCATGACGAATCCGACGCCGCTAAGTGACACCGCCGTCATGGGTGTCGGAACCAGACGATTCTGCGGACGAACTACATCAGATTCAGTACGACGAGGATGGGCAGTGCGACCCCCATCGACGCGGCGAACGCCGTCCCGCCGTAGAGCACGGCTTCGGCCAATCGCGCGCCGACGCTCGACTTGAGGATGCCGGCGATGAGTGCGACCACCAGGGAGAAGAGCCCGGCCACGAGCAGCCAGAGAATCGATACGGTATGGACGGTCGGGCTACTCACGCGGATTGTCCTTTCTGCGTGTGATCAGCGGTGGGAACCGCCGATGGCGGGGAGAGTTCTGCAGCGATGTCCACAAGCTGCTCCGACAGCAGGGTGCGGGCCCGCGCGGCAGCCGTAACGACGCGTTGGGCGGCGAGAATCTGTTCGTCGAGCGCGCCCAAGGCCGCGCCGACGTGCTCCTGTCGCGGTAAGGGCGGCAGTACGACCTCGAGCAACCCGAAGTCCTCGACACTGATCGAGGCGATGGCGGTGGCCGCTGATCGGCCTCTTATCCACTCCTGTACGCGCGGCAGGCTGAGGTAACTCAGCAGGTAGCCGAGGTCGACGTCGCCGGGTTGCCTCCGCCGTAGTCGAAGCAGGTTGGTACTGAACAGCCAGCCGTTCTGCTGGTGGCTCACCAACGCGGACGGCCCAGTGGATCCGGATCGTACGGAGACGATGTCACCTGCTTGCACCTGGAAGTCCTTTTTGAGTCGGTCCGCAGCCTGCGGCGGGATCCTCTCCTCCCCGGTGGCGTCGATGCGGCCGTGGCGGAGATGCTTCGGTAGCACCACGGATGTCCCCGACTGCACCTTCGGGGTGCCCAATCGGGAGTGGGAGGGCCCGGCGTGTATATCGCAGATGTCCCGAAGGTGGACGCGACGCCATCCGTCCGGAAGGCGGTCCTCGTCCAGGTCGGTCTCTGAGAGCAGGTCGAGCAGGGGACGCGTGTCGGCCTCGGCGGCGCTCGCCTGAGCCTGCTGGCGGGACAGGTCTCGGAGTGCGTCCTGCGTCTGCGCCATGGTGGCGCCGGGCGAATTGGTCCGCGCGCCGGCCATCCGATGTTCCAGCGGGTTCAGCGAGTAAGTCGGCCCGTGGAGCCTGTTGGTGTCGACGGCGAGGCTGATCTGCTCGGTGCCCAGATGATGACGGCCTTGCTCCCGATCGTCAAGGAACGATCGATAGGCGGCGACGATGGTGTCCTGGTCGATGGACGAGAGGGTGCGCTGCCCCTTGCTGGCTGCCCCCAATTTCTGGGCATTGATGAACAGCACCTGATCGCGGGGCTCGGTGGGCGCCGTCAGCAGCCACACTGAGACGGGGATCGCGGTGGTGGGGAATAGCTGCCGCGGCAGGGCGATGATGCACTCCACTACGCCCTTGTCGATCAGGACCTTCCGGATGGCGCGTTCCCGGGCATTGGTCGACGTCCCTGCGGTGTTGGGCATCACCACTACTGCCCGCCCGCCGGAGTCAAGCGATGCGAGGATGTGCTGTATCCATGCGAAGTTGTCGTTACCCTCCGGCGGCGGGCCGAAGGGCCAGTCCTCCGCACGACGCTGCTTGCTCAACAGCCCGGTGTTGAAGGGCGGGTTGGTGAGAATCAGATCCACTTTCTGCCGGGGCCAGGCCACGGTCGCCCAGGATCCGGGGGTGCCGTGTTGAAGGCGGCCTCGCAGGCCGCGCACGGCTAGGTTCATGCCGGCCAGCCGCAACGAGTCCTGGTCCGCGCTCTGCCCGTAGACCTCCACCTGAGCGTCGGCCTGGTATCGGTCGGCGAATGCGGTGAGCAGCTCACCGCCGCGGGCGTACGGGTCGAGGACGCGTCCCCCGGAGGTCCTGCCAGCCAGTAGCAGATCAGCCATTAGCCGGGCGACACAGTTGGGGGTAAAGGAGGTTTCAGGACCGAGCCGGGCCTGTGCCGCGTACCGGTCCATCAGCGCCCGGAAGGCGGCGGGCCCGAGCTGGCCGCTGGCCCGGATTACGGGACGAAGGTCGTCGGGCGAGCTTGGCTGCAGGCCGCCGAGCCCGAGCCGCACGCCAGGTAGCAGGCCACGTTCACGGAGCTGCCGATCAGCCATCACTCCGAGCTGCACGAGCAGCGTCCGGCCTTCGTTCGGTCCTCCTGACTGCCGCGACAGGTGGCGCAGGTGCTCCCATTCCTCGGGCGCACTGGCGCAAAGGAACGCCAGCGAAGCCAGCAGATGCAAGTACCCGGCCGAGGAGCCTGTGCCGGGAATGCGTCCCTCCAACGTGCTGAGAAGCCCCTCGACCAGTAGCCGCTCTTGCTCGTCCCGATTCAGAGTCTGCGTGACGGGCGGGTTCTCCCGGGTGGATTGGCCTTTCGCGGTACGGGTCCGGCGGACACGGTCGGCGTAGGTGATGCCGGCTCTCTCGCCCTCTCGCAGGGATCGGTCCGGAATCGTGCGCCTCTCCCACCAGCTCATGACCTCCGCGAGTCGGAAATACTCCGCATCGCCTGACCGGACGGGCTTCGGGAAGTCACCGTGTCTCCGCGCCCAGTTGGGGACGTTCTCCCGGCTGACCCCCGCCAGATCGGCGATCTCGGATCGGGTCACAAGCCGGTCATGGGAACCAGCCTCGTCAATCATCGACACCCCCGGTAGGACGTTGGTTACGACGCTCATCATGGCTACATGTCGATCGCCTGTCCAGCGCGCACACTAGTGCGCAGTACGCCACGAAGGCCCTGCGGGAGGTAGAGCCAACTGCATCGTCAGCGCCGAGAGGCTGATCTGAGCTGCCTTTTCAGGTCTAATAGGGAAGATTCAAACCCGCATCGAGCTAGTCGTGAAGGATCCTAGGTGTTAACCCCCTGAACGTGACCGTGATCGAGGCGCGGGCGAGCCAGATGCGCGCGTGGAGTGGACAGGGTGATGAATCAGGAAGTCGCCGGCTCCCGAACAGCGGCTCCGTGCGGCAGCTTGGGGCTTCGTTCAACCACGGTGCTTGTCGGCGAAGCTGCCAAGCACCTCTTCGACGTGGTCAGTGGCCTGATCACCAAGCTCATCGACGTCCTGATCGTCATCAACCTGGCCTCGGCGGTCGGCACGGCGACGAGCGAGACGGGAATCGGGCCAGTCGTCGGCTACGGCGTGGCGGCCTACTACGCCTGGCAGGCGTACGACCTTTACAACGAGATTTCGACCTTCTACGGCAATGCCGAGGCCACCTTCAAGGGCATCGCCGGCACCATTGGCATGATTCAGGCCGGCGCTGCCATCGCCGCTCTTCCCAACCTCGAGACCTATCAGCACCCCGGACAGCAGGGATAGGCCATGACCGACGAGATCCACCGCCAGCCGCTGGCCCGTGCGGTCCTGACGACACTCGCCAGGAGCCGTGCCGGCAACGACCCGCTGGGTTCCCTGGCCCGCACCGTCCTCAGCGGCGAGGCTGACCTGCGTACGGCGGCGACGTTCTCCTGGCACGGCCAGGCGCTGGACGACGCCTTCACGGCATCGCTCAACGACCGTGACGCCCTCACGCGGGACGAGCGCATCGAATGGGAGCGTCAGGCGCAGCAGCTTCGTGAGGCGGGCGCAGAGCTCACCGTCGAGGCGGAGACCCTCGACAGTCCCGCCAGCGAGGGCCGGGAGGAGCAGCGGTGAGCACCAGCATGCGATGGCGGCTGGCCGTCCCGTTGATCGGCCTGAGCCTGCTGTTCGGGGTCCCGACCATTTACGGCACCTGGGTGTTCTGGTCCGATTTCGGAAACACCTACCGGTCGCTCAGCGTCGTCATTTGCCTGGCTCTGCTGGCACAGCTGGCGCTGGCGGTATCGATCGGCGTACGACCGAGCCGGGACGTGCCCTGGCTACGGATCGGACTGATCGCGGTCATGTTTTTGGCGGCCTGTGGTGTTGCGGCAGTGCGAAGGTCGGTCTGACAGCGACCGCACCGAAGCGGTCGCTGCTGATGCCGATCAGACTCCTTGCCGGAGCCTGGCCTGTCGACTCAGCCGAGCGGCTCCGGGATGTCGGACCCGACGCGGTAGTTCACCTTCCCCTCAAACTCCTCGAATCCGAGTCGTCGGTAGAAGGCGCGTGCACCGTCGTTGTCTCGGTCGGTCATCCACTCCACTCGACTGCACCCCGGCGCGGCGGCCGCAATTGCCCGCATCTCCTGCATGAGCCGCGTGCCCGTGCCCAGCCGCCGGCCGTCCGGCCGCACGTACAGCTCCTTGATGAACAGTGAATGCGTCGATCCGGCAGCCGGCCACAAGAAGGAGTACGCCGCCAACCCCAGCACCTCGTCGCCGCTAAGCGCGAGCACGCAGTACGCCAGGGGTGGCGTCCCGAACAGCGCAGCTTCGACCTGTGTCAGTCGTTCGTCGAACGGTTGGATCGACGTGGCGCCGTAGTACCGCTCGATCTCCTCGATCATCGCGGCGACGGTCTTGGCGTCGCTGGGCTCGGCGTGGCGGACGACGAGGTGTTGCACTGTGCTTCTCCTTTAGGCCGGAAGCGTGGCTTGGACGTGCCGGATGAGGTGGGCGAGGTCCTGACAGTAGACCGACGGGTTGCGGTACCCGCGCTCAGCGCTCAGCCGATGCGGCAGATACCCACCGCCGCAGACGGACACCAGGGGGCAGCGCTGGCACTCTTCTGCCAGGGCCGCCACGCCGACCTGCCGTCGCTGGATCGCCGGGTGGTTCGCCACCTCGTCGATGGTGTGGTCGAAGACGTTGAGGCCGAGGCTTGCGGCGCCCGGGGCGGCGGCTTTGAGTGTGTCGATGTTCTCGATTGAGCCGTCGGACTCGACCACGACGATGTCGGCCGGTGCGAGTCCGAGCGATTCGACGGAACCTTTCGCACCGAGGCTGAGGGCGACGATGTCTTCGAGTATGCGCACCGAGTGCGTGTAGGAGTCGGCGCTGGTCCATGCGTCGTAGACGCGGCTCAGCCAGCGGCCGTACTCCGGCTCAGCGGGATGGGTGCGTCCCGGTGGGGCGTCGTGCGTGGCGTGCGGCAGGTTGAAGTCGATGACCGCCGGCCCGAGTGACGCGAGATAGTCGTGAACGTCAGCTGGGTCGTTGTGGAGGTCGACCACGGCCAGGACACCGGCAAACAGGTGGGGCCGATTGCGGAGCAGTTCGATACCGCGGACCGCCGCATCCGACGTCGACCGACCGCGGTGGCTGACCCGGTGGCGGTCATTCGCCGTGGGCCGGCCGTCGATGCTCACGCCGACCCGGACGTCGAACCGATCGAAGAGGTCCAGCCAGTCGTCGTTGAGCAGCATGCCGTTGGTCTGCAACTCGAAGCGGACGGACGGCACTCGGTCGCGAAGTATCTGCAGGATGGCGCCGAGGTGGCGCGGCCCGGCGAGCAGGGGCTCGCCACCATGCAGCACGACGTCTACGTGGTCGAGGTCGTGGGCGGTGGCGTGCTCGGCGATTCGCTGCGCGACGGCGTGGGCCACCTCGACGCTCATCCGTACGGGCAATTCCCGCCAGGCCTGGTCTGGCCCGTTGAAGACATAGCAGTAGTCGCAGTTGATGTTGCAGCGGTTGACCACCTTGAGGATGAAGGTTCGCAGTGGTGGCATGCCCGCGCTCCGAGCGTGCTCAGGATTGCGCGGGAAGCG
The DNA here is from genome assembly GCF_022230955.1 of Micromonospora cabrerizensis. Lineage (GTDB taxonomy): Bacteria > Actinomycetota > Actinomycetes > Mycobacteriales > Micromonosporaceae > Micromonospora > Micromonospora cabrerizensis. The sequence continues at coordinate 53,448 of NZ_JAKKFI010000083.1, read as the reverse complement.
ACGCCGCGTGTGCGGCTCGAACGGCCTCGGGCTTGGCCTGCTCGGCCGCGATCCGGGCGTGGACCCTCTGGACCACCGTCGCCAGCACAGGCTGCACGTTCGACGTCGTCGACTGCTGCATGGTCGCCTCCTTCATGTCTGACGGTGACGATACCGGGACGCAGTGAAGTTACGTAGGTTGATTTCCGAGCCGTTCGTGGAGCATCTGGGCGGCGCTGCGGAGGTCGGCCGCTCGCTCAGGTCGCCCCAGAGCAAGTTCGCAGCGCGCGAGGCCGTCCAGCGCATGCGCCTCCTGCAGCGGCACGCCCAGGTCGCGGGCGAGGGACAGCGCGACCTCGTATCGGTCATTCGCCCGGTCGAGTTCCCCGGCGTCGAGGTGCAACGCGCCAACGTGGTTGTGCACTTCGAGTTGACCAGTACGGTCTCCGAGCTCGGCGTACCACCCGGCAGCGCTGTCCAGTGCACTCCTTGCACCGACGAGGTTGCCTTCGAGACGACGCAGGACGCCCATCTCGGCCGTGGCGGCGGCCAACCCACCCCGACTCTCCAATTCGACGTAGATGGTCACGGCCCGCTCCTGGGCCTCGAACGCCGCTGCCTGGTCCCCTCGGAGCCGGTGCAGCACCCCGAGGTGCCGGATGGCGTTGGCCTCGCCGAATCGGTCACCGAGTTCGGCGTACTTGGCCAGTGCCTGTTCGTGCGATTCGGTCGCACCGTCGAGGTCTCCCTTCAGGCGACGGGCGACGCCCAGCTCGTTGAGCGCGTACGCCTGATGCACCGGGTCGCCGATCCTGGTGTAGATCGCCAGCGCCTCGCGGGCGTGGTGCTCGGCCTCGGCGTAGTCGCCTGTCAGGGAGCGGACCAGTCCGAGGTCGCGGAGCGCGTTGGCTTCGCCAAAACGATCACCGAGCAGTCGGTAGATCTCCAGCGCTTCCGTCGAAGCTTCGGCGGAAGGCGCCAGGTCACCGGTCATGCGCCGCACCATCCCCAGGTCGGCGAGCGCGTTCGCCTGGCCGAGCAGGTCACCGGTCTCCCGGCAGATCTCCAACGCTTCCGTCTGGGCGCGGGCCGCCTCGTCGTACATTGCGGTCAGGTAGTGCACAATGCCGAGCTGGTTGAGCACCGACGCCTGCCCATGCAGATCGCTGAGAGCCCGGTAGATCGCGAGCGACTCGTCCAGGGTCTCCACCGCTGCCCGGTAGCGGGCCATGAGGCGGGACACCATGCCGAGGTTCGCCAACGCGTCGGCTTCTGCCTTCCGGTCCCCCGTGCGGCGTGCCGCCACGACCGCGGTGCGGTGCAGCTCGGCGGCCTGGTCCCACGGACCCGCCTGGCGCAGGTACGGCGCCATCGCGGCGGCGAGTCCCACGACCAGGGCGTGCTGCTCGCGGCGCACGCACTCCTCGACGCAGGCGAGTACGTTCGCGCGCTCGGCGTCAAGCCACGCCGAGGCCGTGGCCGGCGAATCGAAACGGGCTGTGGTGGTCGTGGATCCACGGCTGATGTGGGTATTCGCCGCGCTGATGGTCTCCAGGTAATGTCCCGCAAGGTTCTTGATCGACATCGTCCCGTCCTGCCCGTCTTCCCCGAGGCTGCGTCCATAGTCCCTGACCAGGTCATGGAACCGGTACCGTCCGTGCTCGGTTTCATCCAGCAGGTGATCCCCATAGAGCGCCTCAAGCTCGGACCGCGCCACCTCCCGGGAGACCGAAGCCAGCGCCGCCGCGGCCTCTTCATCGACGTCGAGCCCGGGGAACCGGCTGAGTCGACGGAAAAACCGCTGACGTTCACCCGGCAGATCCTGGTACGACAGGTCGAACGCGGCTGCGACGGCGCGCTCGCCCGCCTGCATCTCCACCAGGCGGTGCTGCGTCGACAACAAGCGATCCTTGAGATCCTCGACGCTCCAGGAGGGGTGGTGCCGCAGCCTCGCCGCAAGCAGGGCAACCGCCAACGGCAGGTAACCGCAGACAGCGACGAGCTCACCAACCGATTCCTTGCGGAGCCGACTACGACCGGCCAGACGCATGAACAACGCGGCGGCGTCCGTCGCCGACAACGCGCTCATCTGCAGACTCGCCGCGTCCGGTGCGGCTAGCCGACGACGGCTGGTGACCAACACGAGGCTGCCGGCCGCGCCCGGCAGTAGCTGCTCCACCTGCGCGTACGTGGCGGCATTGTCGAGGATGAGCAGCATCCGCCGATCAGCCACCCGAGTGCGCCACAATGCGGCGCGGGCCTCGGTCATCGCCCACTGATCGTCGCTGTTCGGGATCTTCTGCGGGGCGACGCCGTCCGCGAGCAGCAGCGACGCGAGTGCCTCGGCCGGTCCGACCGGCTCGCGTCCAGGCGTGTGCCCGTTGAGGTTTAGGAAAAGCTGACCGTCCGGGAACTTCGGTGCAAGCAGATGGCCGACGTGGATGGCGAAGGCGGTCTTGCCGACGCCAGCCATGCCGTCGATGGTTCGGACAGGCATGATCGACTGATCCTTTGACGCGTCCTTCAGGATCTGCTCGATCTCGTCCCGCCGGTTAGTGAAGCCGGCGACATCGCGCGGCAGGGTGCGCAAGACAGCAGCTGACCCCACCCAGGGCGTGGGCTCATCATCGGCCTTCCGCACGCCGACTTGGCCGGGGTCGGTCAGGACCGGCAGCAATGCGGCGAGGACCACGGCAACGACCGCAAGCAACAGGAACGACTGCCACGGGTACCGCTGCACCAGAGACAACCAGCCGGGCCACCGCTGCTGATTCGAGGCGGCGTTAGTCACCAGGCCGATCATCAGCGTCACTGCGGCAACGCCGGCAGCAACCAGTCCCGCAACGGTTACTCGGCGCAACTTCACGATCAGCACCGTAGGGCATATCGACAAGAAGCACTATGGAGAATCCTTCGCCGCGACGGCATTTGTCGCCTCAAACGAACTATCCGAGTCATGCGCGGGGGCGTCCCGAGGTGTCTGTCCCTGGTCGCGCCTGATGACGCGGACCGGGGTGGGTGTTGGCAGCGGCGGCCAGGGTGGTGGTTCGGTGGAGTGCAGCGCGACGATGACCTCGTGGGGGCGGCCGCCGCACCACCCGAGGCCCTCCAGGGTGGGTGCCTCCACGAGGACCACTCGCGGTGCGGTGAGCAGGTGGGTGCGCAACAGGACGCGGTGCGCCGACTCGTCGAGATCCAGCGGAAGACGCTGGTCGGCCTCGACCAGGTGCACCAGGCGGGGCAACTGCCGGCGGGCCCGCCATTCGTCGAAGGCGTCGTCCCAGGCGTACCAGGGTTGGTGTCTGTCGGGTAGCTCGGTGGCCTCCAGACTCCAGGTGGCCGCGGCCAGGATCGCTCGTCCGTACCGCACTCGGGGGAGGAAGGGCAGCTTCGCCCGGGCGGCGGCGCCCCAGTTAAAGGCGGTGACCTGCGCGCATTGGGCGCGTCCGAGCTCGATGAGGAACCGGGCCAGCGCGGGAGTGTGAGTGCGCAGGTTCAGTGCCTGCATGCCGACCGCCTCGATCCGGTGGCCGCGGTCGGGCACCGCGAGGTACATGCGTCGGCCGTCGCACCCCACCGCCAGATCGTCAACGGTGAGCACAGATCGACTCGGCCATCGGTGCTCGGCCAGGCTGATCACCGTTGCCAGCACCCGGACGGCACGCGCGACGTTCGCGGTCGCGGGGTCGAGCGGCGGAAATGACACCTGGGCCGGTGTGGTGGCCCGGTCGCTGGCGGGTAGATCGGCCAAGCTGGCGACGAACCTTCCCGCGTCGCTCGGCCGCAGCACACTGAGGAAGCGTCCGGTGAGTCCGCCGGCTGTCCGGGACACGGAGGTGACCTCGACAGTGAATCTGCCGCGCGTCAGGTCCTTCTCGTCGGCGGCCTGAACGCGCACGCACGCTTCGAGGTGCGGAGGTAGGCGTAGCCGCAGTGGTCCCAGGTCCAACTGCGCGATAAGCGCGTCATCGAGGACGACCTCGGTCGCGCCGTCCAGGGCCGCGCGTTGCGCCACGCTGAGCAACACCTCGTCCCGACGGGACATTGGCGAGCGAGGCTCAGGGGCGGGGCTGCCCAGGTAGCCGTCCGGCAGGCCAATGCCGCTGTCCGGGTCAACCACCTCCCGCACCGGCACAAGCGAGCCGATCCCGTAGCGCTCGCAGAATCGCTGGTAGTAGGTCAGCCACGCGGCGGTGCCGTACGGGTCAGCGCTCAGCCGGGTCAGCACCAGCGCGGCACGCTCCACCTCCCTGGCTACCTGGTCGGGGAGCGTCACCGAGGCGTCCAATCGGCGATCCACGGCGAGCGGCTCCTGCTCGGAGATCGCGAGACTTCGCATTTGCAAGGCCACCAGCCGCCGGGCCGCCGCGGCGTCGTCCGGCTGCGACCTGTTGTGGCGGTGCAGCCCAGCATGGATCTCTCGCGAAGCGCCGACGACGCCAGCGACGGACGTGCCGATTCCAGCGCCAGCCTCGTCGAGCTGGCGCAGCAGGTACCCGAGGGCGTCGGGCTCTGTGCTGGGAGCGTGCAGGCTCGTGATGAGGGCGTGGTGCGCGATCAGCTGGTTGAGCATCGCCATGACGGCCGCCGCCGATGCTTGCGGAAACGCTCCACTGAGCTGCGAGGAGAGGACCTCCACCCGGATCGGGCTGTGGGCTGCCTCGATGGCAGTCCGTACCGGCGCTGAATAGCGCAGGGATACCTCCGCCGATCCCACTTGGCCGTTGAGCCCAGGGCTCGGCCGGTGGGGGAAGATCAGCCGGTCGTCGCGGACCGTCAGCGTGTTGTTCGCGACCACGGGTAGTCGAGAGAGCAACTCCGGGCAGCGTTCGAGATGGGCGATCAAGTCGGTGAGCCAGCCGGCACCTGCCCGGGCGATAGCCTGATGGTTTGTGCCCCAGCGGGTAGGTGCTTTCGAGCCGAATACGGCCGGCGCCACGCCGGCGAGCAGTTCGAACGGCATGGGTCGACCCAGTAGGCGCTGCGCGTACCCGGCGACGGCGTGGACCGTCCGCCGTGTCTCGCGTACCGAAGCCGCCTCACCCGCGCAGAGCTTCCTGACCTTCGCCGTGAGCACCGGGCTCGAGAGGATGACAGCCTCGGCCACAGCGTCGATGGCCCAAGCATGCCGTAGCCAGCCGACCCAGGACGGCACGAGGTCGGGGCGAGATTCGGTCAGGTCTGGCCACGGGGGCAGGTCGACCGCCGGATGCGCGACGGTGCGGACAAGTGCGTTTGTCATTGACCGATAGGCGGGGGACTGAACGGATCGGCTCACATGATCACCTCGGCATGACAGGGGCGCCCGGCCGGCACCGACGGTTGTGGCGGTGCTGGCCGGCCTTGCTGAGCCCGTTGATCAGGCGACGTTGGTGGTGCATGAGGTGCAGGTACTGCCGCAGCCGTCGCCGGCCAGCTCGGCGTCCGTACTACTTGAACGGTCGCCGCTACCGGCGGAGATCGAGAGCGTCACCTCAGGCGCATGACCACCGTGTCGTCGGTGGCCGAGACGGTCGACGCCGGCACGAGCCGGAGGGCTGGGGCGGTCCGGGCGTACGAGGAAAGTCGATCCCGAGGAGGGGTTCCGCCAGCCAGGAGTGCAGGGCCGGGATACGTGGCGATGACTCGAGCCGCCCAGAAGTAGTACTCGCAGGGGAAAGGCTTGAGCTGGTGGAAGTAGACGTAACAGCCGAGACAGAAGCCGTCGTCGTCTCGATGGATGCCCAGGACAACCCTCGCGGTCGCACGGAATTCGCTGTCCGGCGAGGCCTGCACGGCATGGCTCCTGGCAACGCCGGACGTCTTCACGACGGCCTCTCCTTCTCGAAGTTGCCGAGCTCGCCATCGATCCAGACCAGCTCGGCGCCGTGGATGCGCTCGCAGTGGGCGGCTTTGCTGCAGAGCGCGACCGCCTGGCTGTCGAGGCTCAGCGAGATGGCGGAACCGTCGGGCAGTTCGATACCCCACGCGATGACCACTGGGCTGTCATCGCCGTCCGGGTAACGCACCAAGGCGAACCGACGGGGAACCGTGAAGTGCGCGCCGATCATGAACCGCTCCTGTCCGGGGTCGGTGCACGGCCGCGGGTGGGCTGCCGGCCCCTGGAAGTGGCTGTGTGGGGAGTGATCCGTGGTGGCGTGCCGGCGCACGATGGCACCGGCACGCCACCACGGCACCAGTGGTCCGGCGCGGGATCGCACGGGGGACGACGATCCCGAGCAGCACAGACCTCCGATGTACGCGGGCGGGAAAGCTGCCGACGTCTCGGGTCAACGCCTGCGTGCTCTCCTGCCGCGCGCTGGTCCGAGGTGAGCGGGCCGCCTGCACAGCACCCACCCCGAACCCGTCCACGCCAGCCTCGTGACGGCCGTCCTCACCGAACGGAGACTCGTCTGCTCCGGTCGCCCGCCTGTGAGCGGGAACCCGGAGCTGGCGATGGCGTCTGGCTGGCATGGCAACGACCTTGGCCGATGCCCACTGTCACCAGCTAGCCACCGGTGAGCGCCCCACGGTGGGCATCTCACCGTGAGATGGCCAGCTAGGGGACCTGCGGCAGGGCGGACATCTTGCCAGGGGACGACTACTCTGCGCAGTATCCGCAGCCGGAGGAGGTGGCATCCATGCAGCGGGTCGTCAGACCGCAGTGGTGGCACGAGGGCACCTATCGCGGCGTCGCCATGCGCGTACACCTCGCCCGCCACGACATCGGAGCCGTCTTCGGCTTTCTCAAGGAACGGGGCTTCAGCTGGTCCTCGGTCGCGGCCGCGACGGGCTTGGGCGCCAGCCGTGTCTCAGAAATCGCCGCAGGCCGGCGCATCGTCAACGACTACGCCGTACTGGAGCGCATCGCCGAAGGGCTGCTTATCCCGCGCCACTACATGGGGCTCGCCCTCGACGACCACGCTCATCACTACCGGCAGAGAACGTCGATCGAGCCGGTCGGTGTCGTTGCCCCAGTCGACCCTCGCGAGTTGCTCGGCGTCGTCGCGAGCATCGCGGTAGGCGCCATACCCGCCGACGTAGAGCGGTATTTGCCCAGCTCCCACGATGTGGCGGTCCCTGGTGCGGTCGGCCATGACGAGGTCGCCACCGTTCGAGCCGTGACCGCCTTTCACCGCCGGCTCGACGCTGCCGCCGGGGGAGGCCGGTGCCTGCAGTCCGCACGTGGCTACGTGGCATGGGCGACGCAGCTACTGCAGGTGAGGTGCACCGAGGGGGTGGCTGCCGCCCTGCACGACGCACTCGCCGAGCTGCACAACCTCGTCGGCTGGGTGGCGCACGATCTCGACGATCACGACATGGCGCGTCGGCATCTCACCCAAAGCCTCGTGCTGGCCCGACGGACTGACTCGCTGCCACTGCTGGCAAACACGCTGTACCGCCTCGGGCGGGTCAGCCTGCACCAGAAGCAGCCCGCAGAAGCATTGCAACTCTTCGGCCTTGGGCAGCTCGCGGCGCAGCAAGCCGCCTGTCATGCCAGCGTCGCCATGCTGCACGCCAACACCGCATGGGCCTACGCGCTCCTCGGCGCTGACCGCCAGGTCGTCGATAGTCTGGCCCGCGCCCGACGCGAACTTGATCAGACAGACCTGGACACCGCGCCGGCCTGGACTCACTTCGCGCTGACCGAGGCTGACGTCCATGGAATGTCCGCCGTCGTCTACTCCGCCCTGGCCCGTCACCCAGAGCACGTGCGGTACGTCGACCGCGCTGCCGAGCACTCCCACCAGGCAGTGCGGCTGCGCCGCCCGCAAGATCGTCGGTCGTTCATCTTCGACACGATCTCGGTCGCCACGGCGAGTACTCTGGCCGGTGATCTCGCAACCGCTGGCGAGTACGGGATGAAGGCGGTGGGCCTGGTGGCGGATGGGATGCGATCAGCTCGCGTGAACGATCGTCTGAACGCACTGTGGGAGCTTGCCGCGCCGCAGGCCGCGCGGGAACCGGCGCTTGCTGCTCTCGGCAGCCGGATCGCGGAGCTGCAGGCGGACTGATGACCACCGCACTCAGCGATACCGTCGCCGCTGAGCTTCATGGCCGCCTGAGCGATGTCTGTGCTCAGATCGGCGTCGACCCGCATGGTGCCAGGCTCGTCAAGTACACGATGAACGCAGTCTTCGTGGCGCCACCGATCGTGATCCGACTTGCTGCCGGTGCCCATGCTGCGACGCTCGCCCGCCGGGTGGTGTCGGTGGCGGCCTGCCTTGAGAAGGTTGGCATGCCCTCCGTGCGGCTGGCGCCCGGCGTGCTGTCTCGGCCGGTCTTCAGTGGGGAGTGGGTCGCCACGGTCTGGCAGTACGTCCCGACTGTCGATGACGAGCCGAAGCCGGTCGACCTCGCTGCACCGCTGCGTGCGCTCCACGGCCTTGACGGGCTCGACGTGGCGCTGCCGCGCTGGTCGCCGATAGAGAAGTTTCGCCAGCGTCTCAACGCTGCCGCGGCGCTACCACACGAGGAAGCCGCTGAGCTGGAGCAATGGTCGAGGACGGAACTGGCGATTCCGGCCGCCGACCTGCTGCGCGATGTTCACCGGCGATGTGACGAGGTAGAAGAGGATCTCGAAAAAGTCGCGTGGCGGCTGCCGCCGGGGGTCATCCACGGGGACGCGCACACGGGGAACGTACTTCTTCGACCAGCAGGTGATCTTGCGCCTACCAGCTCAGTCCCGTTGCTCTGTGATCTAGACGGCCTGTGCATCGGGCCGCGGGAGTGGGATCTTGTACCGACCGCCCATGGGGCCACTCGGTTCGGCCGCTCACCTGCCGCCTACCAGTGTTTCGTCGATGCCTACGGATTCGATATCACCGCCTGGACGGGCTGGTCGGTCTTGCGTCAGATTCGAGATCTGCAGCTGGTCACCAGCACCATCGACTCTCTCGCCGGGCGGCCGGATGTCGCCCGTGAGCTGGGGCACCGCCTGCGATCACTGCTTGCCAACGATGTGAGCGCTACGTGGACGCGCTATCGCTGACGACAAGAGCTACCTCAGCACACGGCCCCGAGAGGATGCCTGGCAGTCGTTCGCTTTCGAACGCTCCATGAATCTCTTCCGCGCTTCATCGGTCGAATGGTGATCGAGCACGGACCGTGTGGGGCTCGCACGGATGTGTGTAGATCAGGCAGACTAGGCCCTTCAGTGAGCACGCTGTACTGCGGCGGGAAGGGTGCATAGCGATACATGAGTGATGTTCCCGCCCAGATCGGTCGTTACTTGGTCAAGCGCAAGCTGGGTGCGGGCGGTATGGGGGAGGTGTTCCTCGCGTACTCGCCGGCCGGTTCGCCAGTAGCTGTGAAGCTCATCCGTAGTGACCGGCTGGATCCCAGCACCCGTGCTCGCTTTGAGCGGGAGGCCTCGATCGCGAGGACGGTAATCGGTACGAATCGGGTTGCACGGTTCCTGGAGGCAGATCCATACGCCGCACGGCCATGGTTGGCCATGGAGTACGTCCCCGGCTACACCCTGCTCCAGTACGTGGACGAGTACCGAGCACTTCCACTGCCACTGGTGGCGAGCTTGGGTGCGTTGGTGGCTGAAGGACTCGAGGCGGTGCATGACTCTGGTCTGCTGCACCGAGACTTGAAACCGCAGAACGTCATGCTCGGCGCCGACGGTCCAATGATCATCGACTTCGGCTTGGCTGCGCTGCAGGATGCGTCTTCATCCCACGACTCGCTGTCGCACAGCGGCATGATCATCGGTTCGGTGCGCTGCATGCCGCCTGAGCAGGCGGGCGGGAACCCAAGGGTCACGGCAGCGGCCGACGTGTATGCGTTAGGCACAGTGTTGCTCTACGCTGCCGCCGCCCACTACCCGTACGACGGCCGGACTTGGCAGGCGATCGTCACTCAGGTGACCGACCCCCGCGCCGAGCCGGACCTCAGCGACGCGCCGCCACCCCTCCTCCCGCTGCTGCGGTCGATGCTTGCTCACGAGCCAGAGATGCGTCCGTCGGTGATCGAGGTGGCCGAGGCGTGCGCGGCCCTAATGCGCGGTGTGAAGATCACGCCCGCCGACGCACGGTTGGCCCTGATCGCGCGGACGACCGCCGTGCATCCGTCGCTGCGTGGGGACCAGGTGCCGCCGATCTCGATCGAGGAGCGGCTCGCGGAGATGAGCCCCAAGGTCGGAGAGGAGCAGCCAGGTCCGCTTGATGTCCCGCCGATCGCCCCTCCTGAAGCCGAGACCGAGGCGGAATCCCCGGAATCTCTGCCCGAGGCCGCACCTCGACCTGCCCCCGATGCTCCAGAGGCGCGGAGTCCGGCCGGTCGTCCGCCGAGACGGCCTGGTCGGGGTCCCGCCTCCACCCGGGTCGCGCAGGAGCTACGGGCCGAGTACGCGACGCAGCCGACCCTGTAGAAAGGTCACCGAGATAGCGGCAGCCTGGGTGGCCGACTGGACTGGAAGAAGGATCGGAGCGAGGGTGAGCGTCGAGGCCGAGGCCGTAGTCAGCGTGGAGCGCGTGTCGGCTGGCTATCCGCCGGGTTCGCAGGTTCTGGTGCGCGACGAGCAGTGGCTGGTACGCAAGTGCACCTACACCAAGCGCGACAAGTGGATGATCGAGGTCACCGGCGTATCACCGTTTGTGCGCGGCGTCGAGGCCGTCTTCTATCAGCGACTCGACGACATCAGGGTGCTCGACCCGCGGAAGACCGAGCTGGTGGCCGACGACTCCGCCCACCATCGGCGGGCTCGCCTATTCCTGGAGGCCGTGTTCCGCAAGACCGCCCTGCCCCAGACCGAGCACGGGCTGGCGTTGGCGGAAGGCTTCCTGATGAACCGCCAGGTACACCAGCTCCGCCCAGCCGAGCTAGCGCTGTCGATGAAGAACCCTCAACCGCGCATCCTGATCGCCGACGTCGTCGGTCTGGGTAAAACCCTGGAGATCGGCATCCTGCTGGCTGAGCTGATACGGCGTGGCCGGGGCGAGCGGATCCTGGTAGTCACCCCGCAGCACGTACTCGAGCAGTTCCAGCGGGAAGTATGGACGAGGTTCGCCATCCCGCTGGTGCGCCTCGACTCGACCGGGATCCAACGGGTCCAGCGGGAAATTCCCGCTGGACGGAACCCCTTTGCGTACTTCAAGCGCGTGATCATCTCAGTGGACACGTTGAAGAGCGACGTCTACGCCCATCACCTGGAGCGGACGGACTGGGACGCGGTGGTCATCGACGAGTCCCACAACCTCGTCAATCGCGGCACCCAGAACAACCAGCTGGCCCGGTTGCTGGCGCGCCGAACCGACGCATTGGTGCTTGCCTCGGCCACCCCGCACAACGGCAGGGCCGAGTCGTTCGCTGAGCTGATCCGGATGCTTGACGAGGCGGCAATCGCCGATCCTCAGAAGTACGACGTCAGCGACCTCGAACACCTGTACATCCGGCGTACAAAGAACTCTCCGGAGGTTCGAGAAGGACTTGCAGGCGCCTGGGCTGATCGCGGCCCATCATTGCCGATCCACGCACCCGCTAGCGACGCAGAAGCGGCGGTCTTCGCCGAGCTGATCGCCCGGTGGATCCCCGGGAACGGCGGCTCGTCGGTCAGCACTTCGCGCCTCGTGCCGTACCAACTGCTGAAATCGTTCCTCTCTTCGCACCGGGCACTGCTGGCAACCATAAAGACTCGGCTGAATACCCTCGACGTTACGCTTCCTGAACAGTCGGCCGACTCGGCCCGACGCGCCGAGCTGGCCGCCCTGATCACGCTGCGCAAGCTTGCCGAGCGCATCAAAGACGAGGACTCAGCGAAGCTGGATGCTTTGGTGGCACAGCTAGAGGAGTTCGGCATCGGCCCCGGTTCGGACACCCGCGTCGTGATCTTCTCGGAGAGCGTCCCGACCCTGAACTGGCTGGCTGACACTGTGCCGACCGCACTCGGCTTCGCACCTAGTGGGAGTGCCGATGCCCGTAAGCCATGGCTTGCGTTCGGCGGAGTGGCGCAGGTAATGCATCGCGACGTCACGGCCGGCGAGGAGCAGCAGCGAATCGTGGAGCGGTTCGGATTGCGCGGCGATCCGGTACGGCTGCTCTTCACAGGTGATATCGCCTCGGAGGGCGTCAACCTCCACCAGCAGTGCCACCTGCTGATTCACTACGACCTGCCCTGGTCGCTGATCAGGATCGAGCAGCGCAACGGCCGAATCGACCGCTACGGTCAGCAGCACCAGCCGCAGTTCCGGGCGTTGCTGCTCACCTGCGATCTGCCCTGGTCCACCGATCCTGAGACGGGTCAGGACCGGACCTTGGACGATCGGCTGGTCGGCGAAAAGCTGTTGCAGCGGGAGGCCGAGGCGCACAAGATCGACGGGTCGGCCGAGGCAGCCACCGGTCTGTTCCGCCCGGAAGACGAAGAGAAGCGGTTGATCAAGGACCTGGTCGCCGGCCGTACCGTCGAGCAGTCAATCAAAACTTCCCGACAGAGCGGTGCGGCGTTCCTCGCTGGGCTCGTCGGCCAGGTGGGCGCAGTGCCGGAACGCCCGGAGGTGCCGCGTGCGAAGGTGCTCAGCCTCTTCTCCTCCACGGCCGACTACTTCGAGGAAGGTCTCCGGCAAGTCTGCCGGCCCAATCCTGAGGACCAACTGTCCCTGCGGCGCGACAACGACGGCACCATCGCGTTCGAGCCGTCGCCAGACCTGCTCTACCGGCTGCGGTCGTTGCCCAAGGCGTACCTGACCGAGCAGCAGATCCTGCCAACGCCGGACCGCCCCGGACGAATGCGGATCACCTTCTCCAAGCAACTTGCCGAGGCCCGGCTGACGGCGGCTCGGGAAAGCTCCGACTCGCAATGGCCTAGTGTGTCCTACGTCACTGAGGTGCACCCGGTGCTGGACTGGCTGACCGACAAGGTCCTTGTGGAGATCGGCCGGCATGAAGCGCCTGTCCTGGCCGCGGCCGTCTCGGAGCCAGTCTTCCTGGTCCAGGGCATCGCCTCGAATAGGCTGGGACGCCCGACGATCGTAGAATGGATGGCCGTCAGTGGGTTGCCGCATCAGCGAAGCACCAGGCGGCTGACCCCGGAGTTGCTCGGCGACTACGGTCTCGGGCCCCGGATGCCGGCTCGAGCCGTCCCACGTGACTTGCACGGCCTTAAGGAGCTGGTGCCGGCGGCCATCGATGAAGCCTGCCGCTATTTCGAGAGCCTTGAGGGCGACTACCGACGGCAGATCGAGAGCACGTTGCAGCCGTACCGGAAACGGGTTAACCGGTGGCAGCAGGAGGCATTGTTCGCGGGCCCTCGCCCGAACCGGCGAAGTGTCGACTCAACCGCCGAGCGGCTGATGCAGCTCGTCGCATCGCTCGAGTCGGTGGGCACGCCGATGTTCCGCCTGCTCGCCGTCCTGGAACCGCTGACCGACCGCACGGGGGATGCAGCCGCATGAGTGCCGACTACGACTCGTTTACCAACCGCGGCGAGTACCTCTCAGCACACTACGTCGCCGAGGAACTGAGCACCGATCTCAAGAAAGGCATCTTTACCACCTGGGCTGCCCGGGAGAGCGATGAGAATGATCCCCGCAAGAGCCCTCGCGAGCGGGTCAGGGCCCTACGCGCCATCTATCTGGGGGAGGAGGGTCGCCGGTATTTCGCCAGCGCCGCAAACTCCGATGGCGACGGTCCGGTCCGGCTGGCTACCTACGGCAATGCCGAGTGGCAGAAGCGGGTCACCGACTGGCACCAGGATGTGCTGCGTGCGCTCGGTTATGACGCCGCGCCGGCTGAGGTCACCGTGCACCGCTCGGGACGCGTGCACACTCTGACGGTCGCATTCCATGGCCATGGCGTCGTCGCCGTCGACTGCGGTTGGACGGCAGACAACGATGCCGCGCTTGACCACACAGGCGCGGGACGGCTGCTGCACCCTCTGCGAGTGTCCGGTAACGAGCGGTATGAGACCGGCGCGGCCCTCGCCTCCTGGCTGTTCCAGAGTGAGGTGGGCGGCGCCGACGGAACCCGTCCCCGGTTCATTCTGCTCCTGCACGGCGGCGTGATCGTCCTCGCCGACCGAAATTCCTGGGCTGAGGGCCGCTACTTCGCCGTCAACCTCGATGCCGCCCTGGAACGCTACGACCGGTCCCAGACTGGCGAGTTAGCCACCATCGCCGCGTTGCTCAGCCTCGACATGCTGCGCCCCGGCGACAATGACACTGCCCCTGCCCTTGACGAATTGCTGAAGAGGTCAAGCACCAACGCCGTCGGCGTCTCCAAGGAGCTCCGCCAAGGCCTGCAACGCTCAGTCGAGATCATCGCCAACGAGGTCCTGCACCGAATGGCGGAATCGGGCAACAACGTCAGTCCCGCCGACATTGAAAGTCCAAAGATTCCTTTCGCCCGTGAGCTCACCCGTGAGTGCCTGCGCTACCTGTACCGCATCCTCTTCCTACTGTACGCGGAGGCACGCCCCGAGCTGGGCATCCTGCCTGCGGACGACGGCAGCTACGAGTCCGGGTACTCGATGGCGCGGCTCCGCGAGCTGGTCGCCCGGGACGAAGAACTCGTCGAGGAGGAGGCGAAGAACGGCCTTCACCTGTTCCTCTCGCTCGACGTGTTGTTCAACAAGGTGAACTACGGGCATCGGGCATACGGCACAGAGCCAGACGACGACCAGCCCGACGACGACGAGCAAACTCGTGCGGAAAAAGCTGCGCGCCGCAGCGAGGACATAGGCCTCCGGTTCGAGGCCTTGCGCAGTGAACTCTTCGAGCCCAAGGCCATCCGCCTCATCGGTCGCCGGGTGTTTGATCCACGCAGCGACGAGGACGACGACCCTCGCTGGCTCGACCTTCAGCTGCGCAACTCAGCCCTGCATGCGGTGCTGCGCCTGCTCACTATGAAGAAGGGCAAGCGCGGCGAACGAGGTGGCTTCATCTCCTACCGCAACCTCGGCATCAACCAGCTCGGTGCCGTCTACGAGGGGCTGATGTCGTACACCGGCATCATCGCCAACGAGGAACTGTGCGAGGTCGCTCGTGGCGGTGACCCAGAGCAGGGATCGTGGCTAGTCCCGGCCCACCGACAGAGCGACTACCCGGAGGCGACTCTCGTTCGTTACACCGAGGAGGACGCCCGCCGCGGCCTTCGTGGCCCCAAGAAGTACGAGAAGGGGTCCTTCGTCTACCGGCTTGCCGGCCGGGACCGGGAGACCTCGGCCTCCTACTACACGCCCGAGGCGCTAACCAAGGTGACGGTCGAGCTGGCCCTGAAGGAACGCCTCGATCAGGAACGAGGCGCAGATGGCGATGTGATCAAGACGCGGGCAGCGGAGCTGCTCTCGTACAAGATCTGCGAACCGGCGTTGGGCTCGGGGGCCTTCCTCAACGAGGCGATTAATCAGGTCGCCGAGGAGTACCTGCGCCGTCGGCAGAACGAGCTTGGCCAGTCAATTCCGTCGGCTGACGTCTTGACGGAGAAGCAGCGGGTCAAGGCGTACATCGCACTGCACAACGCCTACGGGGTCGACCTCAATGCGACTGGCGTCGAGCTGGCAGAGGTGTCGTTGTGGCTGAACACCATGCACCCCGGCATGCGCGCACCCTGGTTCGGGTTGCACCTCCGGCGTGGTAACTCACTCGTCGGCGCCCGCCGCGCTGTCTTCGCCGGCGAGGACGTCTCATCTCCGGCTAAGGCTTGGCTGAAGGCGAAGGGCGGCCTGTCCCCGACCCCCCTGCCGATGCGCGACGAGGACGCCCGACTGCAGCCCCTGCCACAGGACGCCGTGCACCAGTTCCTACTGCCCGCACCCGGCTGGGCGGCGGTTGCCAACTCTGCCGAAGCCAAGAAACTCGAGTCGACGCAGACGGCGAAGTTGTCGGCTTGGAAGAAGGGCATCCTCCAGCGGCCGAGCCGCAGTACCGCCCACCTCAATGCCGACGGTACGCCGAAGCTGAACCCCCGCACGAAGCAGCCGAAGATGGAAACGGCCTCCCAGTTCACCCGGCTGCGTGACGCTGCTCGACGCGTTGAATTCCTCTGGTCGGTCGTGGTCAAGCGGATGGAGATCTCGGAGCGAGAGATCGCCCGCCGGATCCCAGTCTGGGGCGCAGACCCTGACGATCCCGAGTTTCGCTTTCTCCGGCGACCGGGGCAGGCGGTGCCAAAGGAGAAGGTCCTGCAGGACCTCTTCGAAGCGGTTGACACACCGTACTGGCGGCTCAAAATGGTCATGGACGCCTGGTGCGCGCTCTGGTTCTGGCCCGCCGATCAGGTCGCCCTGATCGATGGCACGGATGCAGAGTACGCGGTGGCGGCTGCGATGGGTCCGGACAGTCTGGCCGAGCTACTCGGCGGCGTAACCCCCAGCGGGGAACCACCAAGCGATTTGCCGTCATCCCAGGAACCGGCAAGCCTGATTGCTGCACCACCAGCAGCGGCAACGCCGTCGGTGGGACCCGCCATCTTCCGGCCGATGATGCTCTTCCCGATGGATGGGGATCAGACGACCTTCGACGAGCTCGGGTGGGGCACGACGAACGATCCGGAACCGTACGTCCCGAAGCCACGGGCCCCACTAACTAAGAAGGCTCCAAAGCCGAAGGCGGTCGCCCGACGCCGCGTCATTCCTCTCAAGGACCTCAACGACTGGCTCGACTTCCTCGAAGCCATGCTTGGGACCACCGACGTTCCGCAAGACACCTTCCTCGACGCGTACGACAGCCTGGACGCGCTCAAGGAGTTCGAGGCGCTCCTGCCCGAATTCATGGGCATGGACACCAGGAATCCGGAGGAGCGTTTTCCGTGGCTTCGGATCGTCCGAGACATCGCAGAACGGCAGGGCTTCCTGCACTGGGAGTTGGAGTTCGCCCTCATCTTCGCCGAGCACGGCGGTTTCGACCTCCAAGTCGGCAACCCCCCATGGGTACGGCCGCGGTGGGACGCCGATGCCGTCCTCGCCGAACACGAACCGTGGTTCGAGTTGGAGGAACGGCCCTCCGAGATCGACAAGGACCGTCGGCGCCGTGAACTTCTCCGGCGTTCCAACGTCAAGCAGTACGTTCTCCGTGAGCTGACCGAGAACAGCGCCCACGTCGCGCTGTTGGGTTCTTCGCAGGTGTACCCGCTGCTTGTCAGCACTCAGCCAGACCTCTATCGCGCCTTCATGTGCCAGGTCTGGACACACACCTCACCGAAGGGGAGCGTCGGGCTTCTGCATCCCGACACCCACTTCACCGGCGAGAAGGAGGGGCCGCTACGAGCGGCCGCCTACCAGAGGCTGCGCATCCACGGTGACTTCGTCAACTCCGGACAGCGGTTCTTTCCTGAGCCTGTGGGCCACACGGCTCATTTCGGAGTACACATCTACGGACCGATCAAGAAGATCCGCTTCGACCACCTGTCATGGCTCGTGTCTGCGGATGCTCTGCGACTGTCACGTCATCACGACGGCTCCGGGGAGACCCCTGGCATCCGTTACCGCCACCGTGAGTTCGACGAACGCCCGCATCGGACTCGCGTCGTCTCTGTCAACGAGACTGTCCTGGCAACGTGGCGCCAACTGCTCGACGAGGAGGACCGGCCGCTCACCCAGGCCCGTCTGCTCTTCCCGGTCAGCACGGCCGAAGCGGCCGCTGTCGAGGCCCTCGCGGCCTACCCATTGCGGCTCGGCGCACTCGGCCCACAAATCTCACGAGGCTTCGACGAATCTGGGGCAAAGAAGACAAGGCTGATTGAATATAACCGGGTTGACCCTGTCACTGGTAAGGAGTATCAGCCAACGGCCTGGGGCGAGGTGATTTTCAAGGGCACCCAGTTGAGTACAGCGACACCGGTTTTCAAGCGGCACGATGCGAACAGCAACGACCCTTATGGGATCGACCTCGTCAGCCTCCCCCCGGACTTCGTGCCTGACACCGAGTATGTGCGGGTTGCCGGTCGGGAGGCGGGCTATCGCGACGCGCCCGACCGGTGGGTCGACCACGCCGAACTCGCCCGCCTCCGGACAGACGAGAGCGCTGTCTCCGACGCCCGTTCCTTCATTGCGGAAGTCGAGGGTATAGCCGAGGCAGATGTCGCGCCGGACAAGGTGGACGCCGTCCTTACAGAAAGGTCTCGCCGCCCCTACCTTAACTTCTTCCGATTCGCGTGGCGTGAGATGGTGGCCCCGAATACAGAGCGCAGCCTTTACTGCGCCATAATTCCCCCGGGGCCGGCGCACACTAACGGTGTTCGCAGCGCCAGGGTGTTGAATGATCGGATGACTGCACTGATAGCAGGCATGTGGGCCTCTATCCCTATCGACTATCTGCTCCGCGCAACGGGCACCGGTCATCTTGACGTTGGCCGGGCCGGCGCTCTGCCCGCACCCTCACTAGATCACCCCCTTGTACCAGCATTGCTGCTGCGCTCACTACGGCTCAACTGTCTCACCTCGGCGTACGCCGATCTCTGGGAAGAACTGTTCGATCCAGTCTGGAGAGACACCGAGTCGTGGGCGTACGACTGGGAGGGGCTGCCACCACTTCAGGATGTTGACTCGGAGTGGCGACCCGAGACGCCGTTGCGCACTGAACGGGCTCGACGGTCCGCGCTCGTCGAGATCGACGCCTTGGTCGCGGTCTGGCTCGGGATGGACGCCGACGCCCTCATCGCCGCCTACCGCGGGCGGTTCCCGGTGCTGCAGAAGTACGAAGCGGTGACATGGTTCGACGCGGAGGGCTGGAAGCTCGCCGGCAATGCCCGGACTATCGGCCAGCGGCAGTCCAAAGCGACGTGGGCGCAGTTCGAGACGTATCAAAATGACAAGACCGTGCCGAGGACGGTGCCGGCGCCGGAGGGCTACACCCCGCCCTTCTACAAGGCAAAGCGCGAGAAGGAGATGCGCGAGGCACATGCGGTGTTCTCGGCCAGGCTGGATACTGCGATCGCTCGGGGTGACTGGGATCCGGTGACTCGGAAGGCGGCGACGGCGTGAGGCCTACCCTCCAGGCACGCGGGTTGAAGGAAAGCCTGCTGCAGTACCTCTCGACGACGTACGCGCTGACTGACGAAGGCGCCCGCGAGGCCCTGCACCGGTTCCTCGGGAACGAGAACTCGGGCATGTTCCGTGGTCCGTTCCTGCGGATCCGTACACCGTTCACGTCGGCTGGCCCGGGGTGGGAGAAACACCTGGACTGGCAGCGAGAGGGCTGGTCGCCCTACGCCCACCAATCAAGAGCCTTCGAGCGCCTCACCTCCGCCAACGGGCACGTGCCGCAGCCGACGCTGGTCACTACCGGCACCGGCTCAGGCAAGACGGAGTCCTTCCTCTATCCCGTGCTGGATCACTGCCGGCGGGAGCGGGCTGCGGGCAAGACCGGTGTCAAGGCCGTTCTCCTTTACCCGATGAACGCACTCGCCACCGATCAGGCAGAGCGGATCAATGACCTTCTCGTCGGCAACCGGACGGAGTTGGGCAACCTCACGGCCGGTCTGTACATCGGTGACAAGGCAGCGATGGCATACGAGCGGGTTTATACCCGCCGGCTAGACATGCAACTGACCCCACCGGACATCCTCCTCACCAACTACAAGATGTTGGACCTGCTGCTCCAGCGAACCGATGACGCGCCGCTCTGGCAGAACGCGGACATCCGCTACGTGGTAGTCGACGAGTTCCATACCTATGACGGGGCGCAGGGCACGGATGTCGCGATGCTGCTCCGCCGGCTCGCGGCCGTCGTCAACGCTAGCGAGGAGGGCAGGCCGCTGGGTAGCATCTGCCCAGTAGCCACCTCGGCGACCCTCGCCTCCGCCACCGACGAGGTCGGCACGGAAGATCTCCTGAAGGTGGCGAGTGCCGTCTTCGGCACCGAGTTCACAGCGGACTCGATCGTCGCAGAGGACCGGCAAACGGTCGACGAATTCATCCCACTGGGCTCGATTGAAAATTTGCCGACGCCAACGCCGGACGAGCTCCTAGCGCTGCCGGACCCAACGACCGGTGAAGACTCACTGCTTCTGCTAGCGAACGCGGTGACAGGGGTTGACGACCTTGATCCGTTCGAGCTTGGTGCTCGACTGAAGCAACATCTCTTCACCAGGGCGATGTTGATAGCCCTCGGCAGTGAAGTGAAGACCGGTGCTGAGGTGCTCAAGCTGATGTGGCGGGCCGGCGCACACGGCTGGTCGGCGACCATCACCAAACAGCCGGAAAAGGCGGCGGAGGCCCTCGCCCGGTTTGTGGCTCTGCTTTCCTACGCCCGTGACCCGGACTCGACGAAGGAAAAGCCGCGCCCGCTCGTCCACGTGGAGGTGCACCAGTGGGCTCGGGCGGTTACCCGGCTGCTGCGGGGCGTACTGCCATGGCCGAAGGCCGAGTTCCGCTGGGACATCGCCGGCACGAGGGATACCAGCATTGGTGTCGGTGCCATTACTGCACCAGTCACTACCGCGACCGCGGGCCAAGCGGCCAACCTGTTCCTACCGGCGGTCTACTGCCGCGACTGCGGCCGTTCCGGCTGGGCGGTCTTTTCGCCAGAAAGCGATGACTTCGACGTTCAGTTCGACAGCTATAAGATCCGTAGGGCGTCAACGGGCCAGGACAAGGTACGGGTCAGGTACCTGATCGCGGCGACGGACCGGGAGGCCGGCGAGGGCGCTGGCAGCAACAAGATGCACGGGGCGGGCAAGCGGGTCGGGAACAACTCTTCGGCGCAGGGCCCCGGTGGGACGCTGATGGTGTTGGACGCCGTCCGGCAGCGGTTGCGGCTACCCGACCCTGCCAGTGACTACGACTCCGCGGGCCGGCCCCTGCTGACTGCTCGGGACTCAGCATTCATTTTGGTGAACGTGGGCTCAACGGCGAACACCGCCGCCGCTGAGGACTGGTGCCCGGCCTGCGGTGAGCGCAACGCCATCCGGTACTTGGGCACCGGTGCGGCCGCGATGGCGGCAGCGTCAATTACTCAGTTGTTCACAGCGGGCGAGCTGGACAAGAAGCTGCACGAAGACAAGACGTTGATGTTCAACGCCTCAGTGCAGGATGCCGCGCACCGAGCAGGTTTCGTCGCAAATCGGTCGTACACCTTCTCGCTGCGGGCGCTGCTCACCGCACACCTCCGGCATGACGCTGGAACCGCCCTGAACGATCTGATCGCTGATGTGGTCGCGGCCACGACAAATCCCGAGACGTTGGCGGCGGTGGTCCCTCCGGATTTGCACGGCCTTCGGGGGGTGGACCGGCTGCTGTCCGGGCAAGGGCGTGGCGGGGACCTGGCAACGTGGCGGTTGATCGGGCAACGGCTGGCGTTCGAGACGCTGATGGAGTTCGGCTTTCGCTCCCGCAACGGGCGAACACTGGAGCTGACGCGCACTGCCGCAGCCCACGTTCGCATCCCTGACCCCGGCGCCACGGTGGCGCTGATCAAGCAACTGCATGCGGAGTGCAACCGCGACGATCTGTCGATTACTCCCAGGGACGATGCCCGCTACCTCGCGTTCGTGCGGGTCCTTTTGGAACGGCTTCGAAGCAGGGGCGCCGTTGCGCACAAGTGGCTGAGTAAGTACGTCGACGAGGCGGGGACGAGCCGCTATTTCATCTGGGGACAGCGCCCAGCGGGAATGCGGGCCTTCCCAACCACGGTCGCGGCACCGAAGTTCTTGCTGGCGCAGCCCAAGAGCGGCAGTGACTTCGACGTCGCAGCGGGGCGCCTCTCCTGGTACGAGCGATGGGCGGGCCGTAGCCTCGGGCTGCCGCGGGAAGTCGCCCCCGAGTTTTGGGGTCGGCTGCTGCCCGAGCTGGCCTCACTCGGCCTGCTGTCGGTGCGTACCCCTAACGACACATCCGCCCGCATCTACGGGCTTCAACCGGGGAACATCGAAGCCCTGCTGCTCAACGACGACCAGGTTTGGCACGGGTTCGTGCGCTGCCCGGTCTGCTTCTGGGAACAGACCGTCCACCCGTCCCTGCTAACGCAGTGGCACGACCAGCCCTGCCCCGCATATCGATGCCAGAGCGGCCGGTTGGTGGCCGGCGACAGACCGGAGGGGTTGGGCCGTCACCAGCGTGACCGCGACTACACCCGGGACTACTATCGGCGGCTCTACCGGCGGGCAGGTACCTACCAGGTGGTGACTGCCGAGCACACCGGAATGCTCACCCGGGCTGAGAGGGAACGGGTCGAGAGGGCCTTCAAGCAGGGCAGGAACGTCGACGTGAAGCCGGGCAAGGAGCCCGACGACAAGCAACGCGCCGGTTACAAGAACCCGAACGTGCTGTCCTGTACGCCAACGCTCGAGATGGGCATCGACATCGGCGACCTCTCAGCGGTCGTGCTCGCCGCGCTGCCGCGGCGCCCGGCGAGCTACGCCCAGCAGACCGGCCGGGCCGGGCGCCGCACCGGCAACGCCTTCCTGCTAACGATTCCGGATCGATCGCGGCGTGACCTCTACTTCTTGGAGCAGCCCAAGGAGCTCATCGCTGGCACCATCATTCCGCCGGGGTGCTATCTCTCCGCAGTTGAGATCCTGCGGCGGCAGTACCTTGCCCACCTCCTGGACCTTGCAGCGGCCGGCCGACTTTACCGCGCCGACGGGACGCTCCTGCGCCCGCTACCTAATCGCGCACCCGCCTTGTTCGGTCCGTCTGGATATCTGATCGACCTTATCGAAGTCGTGATCGGCCAAGGCTCAGCGCTGGTCGAAGGCTTCCTGCGACTGTTCCCCAGCGGGGTCAGCGAGGACGCCAAGAAAGATCTTCAGGCGTACGCGAGCGGTGGGCTGCGTGCCGCACTGGAAGAAGCCGAGAGGGAATGGGGCCGCCGAACTCAAGGTCTGAAGGCCCGGATCCGTGCGATCGCCGAGGCGCACGACGAGTTGCACGACTCTGATCCGGAGCAGGCGGAACAAAAGGCCGAGCTCGACGCCGAACGGCGTGGCATCGGTAAGCGGCTGATGGAGTTGGGCGATACGCCCGCGCAGAACGCGCTTTGCGACTTGGGTCTCCTGCCCAACTATGCGCTGGTGGACACCGTGACCAGGCTGTCTGCCACGCTGTATGGGCCAGACGGGGTTGACCCGAAGACCGGAAAGACTCGGTTCACGTCGACGACAGTTGCCTACGAGCGGCCGCGCCGCTACGCCCTGTCGGAACTCGCGCCGGGGAACACGTTCTACGTCAATGGCTACCGGCACGAGATCACCGGTCTGGAAATCACGACAGGTGGGCGACCGGAGTGGCGCAGTTGGAGGGTCTGTCCCGGATGTGGCTACGTCCGCACGGAGGACGCGACGCACGACCGGTCTGACTGTCCACGGTGCTATACCAGCCACATCGCGGACGACGGATGCCTGTTCCAAGTGGTGGAGCCCGTTACCGTGACCTCTCGTGACCAGCGGGAGGACGCTCGAATCCGGGACGACAAGGACGAACGCGATCGTCGTTTCTACGCCGTCGTTGACGCAGTCGACTTCCCTGAGGACCACATCGCTCCGGGCTCGTGGCGGCATGCGTCGCAGACCTTTGGGGTCGACTACTGCCGACGTGCCATGATCCGTCGGATCAACATCGGGCCCGCCCGATTCGACGCGCCTGCTAGGGACGACTTCGCTGGACACGCCGTACGGGTCAATCCGTTCCACGTCTGCACTGGCTGTGGGGCGGCGAGTGCCGACGGGCGGCCGGTCTTCGACCATGACACCGACGCTCTGACCTCCTCTACGGCCCGGAACCCGGCCTTGAAGCACCATCGCCCGTGGTGCCCGCTACGGCGTGGCAAGCCGGACGGGATACGGCAGGAGCCTGTCCTACTCGCCCACCAGTTGCAGACTGAGGCGCTGAGAATTCTGCTGCCGGCCGCTACCGCGGACGTTGACACCAAGGTGCACTCTTTTCGGGCGGCCTTACGAATGGGCGTCGACCTGCACTTCGGTGGGGATCCTCAGCACTTGGACACAACCATCGCCTCCATGCCGGACATTGAAAGCGGGCAGCGGCGCTGGTTCCTGGTCTTGTTCGACAGCCTCCCTGGCGGCACTGGCTATCTCGATCGGCTGACTGAGCCGGATGACTTCCGCAAGGTTCTTAAGAAGGCGCATGATGCTTTGCGCAACTGCCCGTGCGGCGAGGAGCAACGGCGGGCCTGTCACCGCTGTCTTCACCGCTACACGCCAGAGCAGACACAGGACGTCGTCTCCCGAGCGACGGCGCTCAGGATGATCGAATCTCTGCTCTTCGACGAGCAGGGCTGGCAGACGACTGAGGTCACGAACACCCGGCAGGTCGGTCTGGACCGCCAGGTCGAGTCTGACCTGGAGGCACGCTTCCTCTCGGTGCTGCGCGACTGGGTCACCGTGACAGAGGACGCCTCGTTGGACGAGGACGGCCACGCCAGCGGGCACCTGCGTTTTACCCGCGGCGCCGACGTTGTTCACTGGAGGCTGACCGCCCAGGAGCAGCTCCACAAAACCCGCACTGACTTCACTTTTACGCGCGTCGACGGCCCGCAGCAGAGTGTCAAGGTGTATCTGGAAGGCTTCGAGTTTCACGCCAGCCGAAGACACAACCGCATCGCTGCGGACGCCCGACAGCGCACGATGCTCCGAGCCGACGGGCACGTGGTCTTCCAAGTCACTTGGGCGGACATCGATCTTTTTGAACAACGGCCAACCTCGGCTCGGCCCGCCTGGCCTCCCTACTCCGGCGCCGCACAGGAGCAGGCAAAGAACGCATACGAGCAGTACGGTGGTCAACGCGCTCAATTCGCTGCTGCGGTCTTTTCCAACCCCATCACCGCTCTGATTGGCTACCTTCGGGAGCCAGACAACGAACGCTGGGCCCTCCGCGCAAAGGCCATGGTCACCGGGCTGCTAGCCGCCGCAGGCACTACCCCGGTAGCAGTAACGAGCCAGCGTGATGTCTTCATCAACGCGCTGCGCTCCGAACTTCAGACCTTCGGTGGGCGTCAACGTGCGCCGGCGCCGCAGAGCGCCGGCACGAACAGCCTTGCGCACGTCTACCGCTCCAAGGACCTGACCGGTCTGCCGATCGTCGTCACGCTTGACACGGCCGACCCCGAGCATCTGCGATGGTCTGCGCTGGCCGTTCTGGACGACACCGACGCAGTGCTCGACACCGACGCGCACAAGGACCGATGGCGTTCCTGGCTCTACTGGACAAACCTCACCCAATTCCTTGCCTTCGACGGCGGCGATGGCGTCCAGTTGGCCTACAGCACGGCGGCTGACTACGACGTCGAGATGCTCGCCGTCTGTGGCGGCCTCGGTGAGCTGAACACTCTCAGCGGAGCCCGCGCTGCGTCCGCTCCGAAAGCTGGAGCCGCGCGTTCATCAGCGACAGTCCCTGCTCAGACGCGACGCGACCCAAGTTGGGACGAGGAAATCCTAGAGATCCTGCGCGACGAGCCGGACCAAGGTGGCGAGCTCGGCATCCTCGCGCAGCGTCTGGCCGAGCAGGGCAAACGCGCGCCCGTGTTCGGCTACGAACTTGGCACTAGCCGCTGGATGGCTGACTTTGCATGGGCCGAGTCCAACGTCAAGGTGGCGGTGGTCTACACAGCTCATGAGAGTGACCACGACGCGCGACGCCGCGACGAGGCGTATGTCGACGACGGCTGGACGCTTCTGACGGCGTCCGAGTGGCTGGGACGCTTCGACGAATTGGTTGCACTGATTCCAGATGTGGAGGATCCAGCACTATGACCGCACGCCTCAGCCTCTACCGCAAGGCCGAGGAAGAGCTCTACAAGCTCGACCGGACGGTCAAAGGCCAGTTCTACGACTTCTGCCATCGCTTCAGAAAGAATCCGGACCAGCCCGGGCTCGACCTGAAGAAGCTCAAGGGCGATTCACGCATCCACCGAGCCAAGATTAATCAGTCGTACCGGGCGCTCCTGACCCCGGTCGGCACTGATCAGGACGGCATCCAGCACTGGCTGATTATTGCGGTACGGCACCGTAAGGACATCTACGACGAGCTTCAGGTTGCCGTCAACCGGATCACCGGCGAGATTGAGTTCGTCGACCTCGCCGTGGTGGGGGACAGTTCCCTCCGCCGGGCCGGCATCACCCTCACGCCGGCCGAGCCGGACGCCCCAGACCAACCGCCTGCTAGGGCCTCCGGTCACCCCAGCGCCCCGCCAGTCGAGCTAGTGGAAGCAACACCCCCGGCTCTACTCGCCGCCTACAGCTCAGATCAGCTTCGGGAACTCGGCGTCGCTGAGCAGCTCATCGGTTTGGCGCTGACCGTCACCACCGACGCGGAACTTGACCAACTGCTCGATGGGGCGCCGTTGCTGTCCAAGGACGTCCTCTACGGCCTCGCCGCGGGAATGAGCATCGACTCAGTTCTCGAGGAGGTCACCCGACCCGTCCGCCTGCAGACAGAACCCGACCTCGCCGACTTCGCCACGGCGCTTAGTCGGACCAAGGTCACATCCGTCGATGACGACGTGCAAGCGGCGATCGAGGAGGGCAGTTTTCGGGCCTGGAAGGTTTACCTTCATCCGGCCCAGGAAAAGATTGCTCACCACGACTACAGCGGCCCTGCCCGCGTCTCCGGAGGGCCAGGCACGGGGAAGACCGTAGTCGCATTACATCGGGTCAAGCACCTCGTTCAGCAGCTTCCACCGGGAGCGGACAAGTCGATCCTGCTTACCACCTTCACCGCGAACCTCGCTGCCGATCTCCGGCTTCGGCTGACCTCGCTGATTGATGATCCGAACCTGATCGCGCGGGTCGATGTCACGCACATCGACCAACTCGCCGCCAGGATCATCGGTGAGAACACCGGCCAAGGTCATCGGCGTAGGAGGATCAGTGATCAGGTCGCGTTGATTGAGATGCGGCAGCTACTCACTGAGATGGACGAGCAACGCTGGGACGCCGATTTTGTCGTTGACGAGTGGGAACAGATCATTCTCGGCCAGGCGATACCAACTCGATCCGAGTATTTTAAGGCCCGCCGGGCCGGCCGTGGCCGCGCACTCACTCGCCCCGAGCGCGGTCAGATTTGGAAGCTAATTGAGCAGTTCACCGCGCGTTTGGACAAACTCGGCCTCGAGACCTGGGGACAGGCTGCGGAACGGGCGGCCCGTTACGAGATCGAACGCGCCAGGAAGATCGAGGCGGGGCGTGCCTCCACCGGGCCCGTCGACGACGGGTCAGGGGCGTACCCCACGAGTTACCGCTACCAGCACATTGTCGTAGACGAGGCGCAGGACCTCCGTGCAGCGCACTGGAAGATGCTCCGTGCGATGGTCGCCCCGGGGCAACGCAGCGACCTTTTCATCGCCGGTGACACGCACCAGCGCATCTACGATCACCAAGTGTCTCTCGGCGCCCTCGGCATCAACATTCGGGGCCGATCCACCCGGCTTACGCTCAGCTACCGCACGACCCGCGAAATTCTGGCGCGGGCTGTGCGCATCGCCGACGGTAACCAGGTCCTTTACGACGACCTTAACGACGGAACCGACCACCTCGTTGGCTATCGCTCGGTCCTCCGCGGTCCACGGCCGATCTTTACACCTTACCGAACCTGGGACGAGGAACTCGTCGGATTGGGGAACCTGCTGATCGCTTGGCGGGAGGAACTCTCCACCGATGAACGCGGCGCTCCACGCGATCCGGCCGGTCACATCGCCGTTGGAGTTGCAGACCGCGAATTAATGAGCCAGGTCATGAACTACCTAACTACTAAGGTGGGCCTGACCTGCGCTGAATTGACCAAGGACGGTCCAAGCGGAGACGGCGAGATCCATGTTGGAACGATGCACCGGTTCAAGGGGCTCGAGTACCAACGGCTGGCCCTCGTCGGTGTGGGCGCGGGCGTCATTCCACGCTCTGCCATCGAACGCTACCGGAGGGATGACCCCCAGCGGTACGAACGCGAACAGCGCAAGGCGCGATCGCTGCTCTTTGTGGCATCGACGCGCGCCCGCGATGTCCTAGCCGTTAGTTGGTACGGCCTGCCCAGCCCCCTGCTCGACGGCGCTGCATGATGCGACGTGGCTGCGGGCCGTGGCAGGCCCGTGCCTACCGTGAGGCCACGAGAGCAGAGGAGATCACTTCAGGCTAGGGTTGGCAAATGCGCCTGAGCGGCGGACCTCCTGATCAGGGGGTCCAAATTAACGGATGCCGCCTGGCACCTGATGTGACCGAATGCGAATATGATCACTACCGTGACCTTCGGCACTTCCCCTCAGATGGCTAGGCAGGCGTCGTTCCTTCGCCTACTTGAGTTGGCCTTCGTCAGCCTGGACGGCCGCGAGCCGGTTGTAGTGGCTACTGAAGACAACGGACCAATAGGGCTAAAGCATGCATGGCGCTCGCACTCAACGAGTTCTCCGTCAGATCTCGCCGATAGCGCCACCGGTCTACTTCGGACCGCACCGGTGCTGTTGATTCCGCCGTGGGGGCGAACATCCGGGCGGTCGACGGTGGCTCCAGTGGACAGCGCCTTGCGGACCATTCACGAGATCGTCGTAGCCGCAACGCGGCCGAGTGGCGCCGAAGACTTACTGGCGGCATTGCTTCCGACGAGCGCACTAACTGCTCCCAGCAGCCGGACCTTCCGCGAGATCGTTGATCAGTCTTGGCAGCCATGCCTGATTGTCTTTGCGGCGGGCATCTTCGCAGAGGTTCATGAGCGCGTTGAGGCCGCAGCAATATTTTGGCGGCCACGCTCGTTGGCACCTCCACCCCTCAAGCTATTCCGGTTACCACGCCATGAGAAGGGCGAGGTGGCGGAGACTGATCTCCGACGCCTTCTAAACCGCGTAAGCGGTAGTGAGAAGTTCGGTTACGTCCTGCCCCGCCCTCCGGACTCGGGCGAGAGTCTTTCCATCGAGCTGAACGATCCGGTCCTGACAGCACGATGGTCGGAGTTGCATGTGTGGGGCACGACGACCCGCTTAGGGGACTTGTTTAGCTTTCCGGCACCAGCACTACATCAGGCTGCTGATCGCCGAATGCTGAAAAATCAGCAGCAGGATGGACTCGTGCGGGTCGTGTCGGGGCGGGATCTCAGGCACGACGGCACCGTAGCCGGAAGCGACGACTCCTCCCGGTGGGCGGAGGTCTCCCAGGAGCAACAGCTGCGAGCGGGGGACATCTTGCTCCGGCGAATATTCTCACCACAGTCGCGGAACAATTTGCGTGTTGCGGAGGTGGCCGCGAACGACTTGCCCCTGGCTGCGGACAATACCGTCGTTACATTGCGCGCCGACGCGCATCTGGGAGGTCCCCAACGCCTCGTCGCCGTCTTGTTTCTCCGGTCGCCACTTGTTCGGAGGTATGCAGCAGGACTCTCCATTGCCGATCTCGCCCCTTCTATTCTAAGTGATCTACGCATTCCGCAGCCCGATGCAGCGCTCGCCGCGACTCTGGAAGGGCTTGAATCCGCGAGATCGCAGCTAGAGAACTGGAAGAATGAGTCCGAGGCGATACTTGAGTCCGTCTTCGAAGATGAGAGTGCAGTCATCGCGAGGCGACGCATCCTGGTATCCGGGCGCCGACTACGCATGCGAGTGGAAGCTGCGGCTTTGCTGGACGACTTCAGCCATCAGGTGCGCACTCGCTATCCGCACCCCATCGCCTACCGGTGGAGCGATGTGCAGGTCCTACTCTCCAGAGGTCTTCACGAGGCGGCCTACGAAGCAATTCTCGAGGCCGGCGAGGTCTTGCTATGTTACGCAGCTCTCGTAGTCTTGTCGCTGTCAAGCGACAAGGGGCTTCGTCTCGGAGCCGTAGGCGGTATCCGGAGAAGACTGTCTCGGGGAGGAACCAACGGGCCTGGATTCGGGGACTGGGCTACGATCCTTCAGGAGGCAGCGGAGAGCAGAGCATTCCGCCGTATACCCGATGGTGACCCCCTGACTGACATCAGTCGCGCCTTTGCTGGCCCGGAGGCGACATCCGCTCGGCTGCGACTGGCTCAACGCCGTAACGACAAGGCGCATCTGCGGCGCGTAGACGCGATTGATCTTCCGTCCGCCATCCAGGAAGCACACGCTGACTTGAGGAGCCTGTTAGAACAGGCTTCATTCCTCGCCGACATGCCCTTCGTGCATGTAACAGGCCTCCGTTGGGACGCTCTCAAGAGGATTGCCCAGGTGGAGTACGAAGAGCTAATGGGCGACATCGCCCTGGTGCCGAGTCGTCAGCGACTTTACGCGAGCAACGACCTCGAGGTCGGAAGCTTGTACCTTGGGAATGAGGACGGCAGGCTTCATCTGCTGCGCCCCTACCTGCTTCGCCGCCGCTGTCCGATCTGTCGAAGTTGGGAGACGTTCCACGTTGACAACGCGCCAGATGCCTCGACTGTGGCCGTGAAAAGCCTCGAACGGGGCCATGCCGACGTCGACCCTGCACTCCGGCAGGTGCTGGAGCACGCGGGGCTTCTTGAGAGCTGATGAGGAAGGTTGTTCGGGCCTGCATCGTAAACACGTCAGGTTGGTCCGGCGCTTCCTGGCGGGGCGCGAAGTGGGGGACAGCGGCAGCTGCGTCAGCGGGCGGCATGCCGCGTGGATAGCGACTACTGCGCCTCCGGCGGGGGCGCTCCGGCTCCAGGATGGCCGGAGGCGGTCCGCGGCCGCCGGCTCCGAGGTTGGTGGCGGCAGGCCATCCTGTCTGCCAACGACCCGGGCAAGCCGAGCAGACCGCCGCCCGGCCCGCCAGCGTCCGTACGAGCCGTCGAGGTCCGCGGGTGGTGGCGGGCCGGGCGGCGGCCCGCTCCCCGGCGGGCGGGTCGATGGCAGACAGGATGGCGGATGCTTCGGGAACGGAGTGGCTCGCTGCGGCTGCCCGACGTTGTGCGGTGGTGGATGCCGTGGCCGGCTTGGTTCCGCGGCTTTGGCTAGGGTCGATGGCGTAAGGCCCTGGGATCACGGCACGAATGAGGGTAGAGCGTCACCGCATCGCCCTGGGGAGCCGGGATCCTGCCGTCCGGCGCTACTCATCCTCAAGCAGCCGAATAGTCGCTCGGAGTTTGCGTCGGGCCGTGCTCGTCGCGCGGCAAAAGTTGACGCTCAAGATCGATTCGTGCTTGGCGAGGAGGTGATCGTCGGGGTGATCTTGAGCCCACCATGGTTGGCAGTACCCGCGTGGTGGTGGCAGCTGCCTCGACCCAACGAACAGCCCATCCCGGCCGCTCTCGTGTAGAGCTTGACCGGCCGAATCCACCGGATATTCTTTCGACCTCGGTTCTCTCTGTGCGCCTGAGGTTGGTGTGGAGCAGGCGGTTCGTCAAGCTGGTCGCCCCTCACCGGTCGGCCCAGCCTCACCCGACCTGAGCTTTGCGCCTACGGACCTGACGATCAGCTAGGGGAGTAAGCGGATCATGAACGATAGTGCTGCGATTGTCCCTCCCCGCGACGACGAATTGGTCCGCCGTGTTGGCTGGGAGCTCCTCGAGCAGGGCTTGAATCGAGGCGGATCCCTTTTCACGCCCGGGCGTCCAGTCTGGAGTGCGGAGACAGCGGAAGAGCTGTTCCACCTGTACAACGAACGGGTCGATACCGGCACGGACTCGTTCCTGGTCAAGCTGCACAGGCAACTCGAGCCTGGATCCGACCTCGCGATCCAACTGACAGCGGAGCTGCTGACGCTGCAGGGACTACCGTTGATGAACCTGAGCGCCGGCAAGCTGCGCGAACGGGTAAGCACAGTGCTCGGCTGGATGAAGGAACCAGTTGCCATCCCGGAGCAGGTGCTGGCCGCGTTCGAGCAGGGGACATGGAACGGCGGCATCGGCGGCCACACGATGATTTGGAAGTGGCTGGCGGACGCAGTCGTCCTCCTGTCTGACTGGTGGACCATCTCCCCCGACCGCCGGCAGCGTGCGCTGGCCGACCCCTGGGAGTGGCAGTCCCTGTTGGACGAGGCCAACATCGTTCCATCCCTGCGAGAGTCGCTGCTCTATCTGCGGTTTCCCACGCACTTCCTGCCGATCGTTAACACTGGGCACAAGCGGGCGATCCGCGACGCCTTCAGCGATCCAGGCGATCGCACGCCATCTATCAACCGCGATCTGCTCGGGATCACCGCCAGAATCCAGAGCGAGACCGGCCAGCCAGTGGACTACTACCTGCCGCCATTCGTGAATCAGTGGCGAGTCAAGGAGAGGCCGCCCGGTGAACGGCGAGCCTGGCTGATCCGTCCGGGTCACGGGGGTCCCCGCCTGTTGGCTGACTGGCTGAAAGACTCGTTCGTATCCCTAAGTGCCGCGCATCTTGGGGATGTCGCGTTAGGCGCGTCCCGGGCCGACATCCGGTCGGCCGTGGATACCGGATACCGGCACCTCGACTACGCCCAACGTGTCAGCTACGCCAACGAGTTCCATGCTTTCCTGAGCCAGATGGAAAGCGACGACATCGTGACGACGCTCATCGACGACCGGATGTATCTGGGAATCCTTGCCGGTGGGCCGGAGTTTCGTCCGGCCGCAGCCGGTAGCGAGCTGCGCCGGCCGGCCGAATGGGCCGTCGCGTCGCTCGAGGCTGCCGCGCTTCCCGCACCCCTGCCAGCGGAGCTGGATCAACAGGGAAACGTGGTCGATCTGACCGGTGCACTGCCAGTGCTGATCGAGCTCTTCGAGTCAATCAGCCAGGTAGAGCAGGAAACCGGCACGGCAAGCACGGCGGATGTCGTGGACCGAGCGGTCGGCCCCACCACCCTGAAGCTCAACGCCGCCACCGTGGCGTTGGCTGAGCATGTACACATGAGCACCCACTGGCTCACCGGGCTGGTCGAGCTGTGGCAGGAGCGGTCGCAGATCATTCTGTACGGCCCACCAGGCACCGGCAAGACTTACCTGGCCCGAGCGCTGGCGGGCCACGTGGCCGAGCGGGACGCGATACGCCTTGTGCAGTTCCACCCGTCGTACGCCTACGAGGACTTCTTCGAAGGGTTCCGGCCAGTCGAGAACGTCGAGGGCGGCGCAGTGAGCTTCGTCAAGACACCAGGCCCGCTGCGGGAGATCGCTTCGCAGGCAAGAAACGACCGGCACCGCCCGTACGTGCTGATCATCGATGAAATCAATCGGGCGAACCTGGCCAAGGTCTTCGGTGAGCTGTACTTCTTGCTCGAGTACCGCGAATCCACGGTGCGGCTGCAGTACTCGCCGTCCGAGGCGTTCAACTTGCCACCCAACGTGTTCATCATTGGGACGATGAACACGGCTGATCGGTCGATCGCGATGATCGACGCGGCCATCCGACGCCGCTTCGCGTTCGTCGAACTGCACCCCGACGAGGATCCGGTTCGCGATGTTCTCGGGAGTTGGCTTGCCGCCAACGGCCGCGAGGACGACGAGCGTGCCGGGCTGTTGGTCTCACTCAACACCCTGATCGGTGCCCAAGATCACGACTTCAAGATCGGGCCTTCGTATCTCATGCGGCCCGGCCTCGACGATGAGGCTGCGCTCCAGCGCGTCTGGCGGCACGATCTGCTCCCGCTGCTCGAGGAGCACTACTACGGTCGACTCAGCCGGGCGCAGGTGCACAGCCGATTCGGACTGGCTGCGGTCCGTGCCCAAACCGCTTCCGTCAACGTTGCCGATGATTCGGATGACGTGCAGTAGCAGTGGACAGCGTGGATGCGGTCATCCTGCCCGAACTGGATACCAGTGGTGTGCTGCGGCCCCTCGACGACGCTCAGGTGCGGATACTCCGGGCGTCCGGCCTGGTCAAGCTGACCCCCGAGGGCAGGAGCTGGCGTATTCGACCCGGCGGCAAGGTGGGCGCGGTCCGCGCCGGAGACCTCGACGTCCAGGTGCAGCCGAAGGTCGGCGTGGTGAGGCTGCTGTTCTTTCTCGGGTACGCGAAAGACCCGCGGTTCCGCCCAGAGGACGTAACTGCGGCACCGGCGTCAGGACTGTGGCCGGCAATGGCCGAGTCATTGATCCGGCAGGCCGAGCGGGCCCTCGCTGGTGGTCTCCTGCAGGGGTACACCTCGTTCGAGGAGGCGCTTCCGCTGATCCGTGGGCGAGTTCGATTCGCCGAGCAGTTCGCCCGTCGGCCGGCCATACCGCTGCCGATCGAGGTGCAGTTCGACGACTGGACCGTCGACATCGTCGAGAACCGCCTGCTCCGCACCGCTGTACGCCGAATGTTGGCCGTGCCCCGGCTCCTGCCGTCCGCACGGGAGCGGCTGGAGCGGCTGGACGCACGCCTTGCCGGCGTACCCGTCCTTCCACCCCATGCGCCGGTTCCCCTGTGGAGCCCCAGTCGGATCAACATGAGGTATGTGCCCGCACTCCGGCTGGCCGAGCTGATCCTCGATAACCAGTCCGCTGAGCCCGATGCCGGCGGCATCGCAATCGCTGCCTTCGCCGTCAACATGGCCACAGTCTTCGAGAACTTCGTCGCCGCCGCGATCCGTGAGGCGCTCGGATCCTGTCCGGGAGTGGTGGAGGAGCAGTATCGGACGTATCTGGATGCCGAACAGAGCATCCCGATTCGGCCCGACCTGGTCTATCTGGTCGACGGTCGGCCCGTCGCGGTGTTCGATGCAAAGTACAAGCTTGAGCATCCGACGTCGGGTTTTCCGAACGGAGACACCTACCAGATGCTCGCCTACTGTGCTGCCCTCGATGTGCGAACTGGATGGCTGGTATACGCGAAGGGAACGACTCCGCCGGAGCGCAAGCACATCCGGAATACGACGATAGAGATCATCCATCACCCGCTCGACCTCTTGAGGCAGCCGCACGAGATTCTCCATGACGTTGCGGCGCTGGTGCGGCGGGCAGCCGCGCCAAGCGCCTACTGAGGAAGGCGACGACCTGCAGGCGGCCGATCAACGACAGGGCAACGCGGCGGTCGATCGCTGCGGACTGGTTCATCCTCTCCGACGGCGTCGCCGGCAATAAGCATGAGTCAATGCGGCGATGCGACTCGGTGAACAGGAGCGGTTCGGGGAGCGGTGGGTTCTCGGCTTGGATGCCCGCCCGCGGTGTGTCCTTCCGGACCGGCCCTCCGGCCCTGCCATTGGGGTAGCTCCGCGGCAACCCATCTGACCTGACGCCGTTCTACCGTCCGGCTGGACGGGTACCGCGGCGCCTCCCTCACAGCACCGGTGCACTCGTCGGTGTGCCGAGGACGACGCCGACCAGGCTTCTTTCCTGCGGTCAGAGATCCTGCCCGCCTTCAAAAGAAGCTTGTACGGAGGGCTCATCGATACCATCCTGGCGAGATGAGCGAGGCTGGACCGACCTGGCAGCTAATCGACGAGATGATCGTCCGCAATGGCTTGCCCGACAATGGCGTTGCCGCAGCGCGGTGGGCTGTCGGTCGATTGCGCATGCACCTCGGGGAGAGCTGGCTGGGCCGCCAGTACAAGAAGCAAGGCTGGGTGCCACGCGAACTGCTGCTCGTCGGTACTCACCGCTACGCGCTACCTCAGTTGCTGTCATGGGCGCTGTGGCTGGACGCTGCAGCCGGTGAGCCTACGTTCGCGAAAGTCCGGACCAACATGAGAAAGGGCGTGGACACCGCAACCTGGCGGCACACCTGGCTTCAACTGGAGGTTGCTCGCGCGGCAGCAAGCTCCGGATCGCCATGTAGCTTCGAGCCGCCGATCCCCGGCTCAGTCAAGAACGCGGATCTCCTCATCGACCCTGAGCGAAGGCCGTGGATGGTCGAGACCACCACGGTTCCTCGGGGAGCGGTCGACATGGCGTGGGAAGACTACGAAGACCATGTCCAGGCCGTGATCAGGGGAATCGAGCGTACGCACGATGTGACCTGTGTAGTGGCGCTCGACGATCACATGGACGAAACCGAGACGCGGGAGTGGCTGAGGGCCGTCGGCGTCCTTGCGTCTGTTGCAGCAGAGTCGCACGAGGTGCAGGTGCTCCGAGGGGATGTTGGAGTGGTGGCGATCTACCCGGACTTGTCACCGCCGGGACCCAGCTTCACCGGCGCTCCCCAGAACCGTGACGGCTGGCACCGGCTCGGTCGAACTCTCGCTAAGAAGGCTGCGCAGATCGCCGGCCCGCTGCCTGCCTGGGTACGCGTGGACTGCCTGGACGGGCTCTTTCAGTTCACAGAGTGGACCACGATGGAGCTAGCGGACCGCATCGACGCAATCGCTGCCTTGATCCGCAGCAAGATCACCTGGCCTACGAACGCCCACGGCGTCGTACTGTCGAGTGGGCCCGGGGTGATCTTCGGGGGTAACGATGCCGCCGCCCAAGCGGTTACCGGTCGTTCCGAGTCCGGAGTCTTCCTCCGACGACTCACCCACCCCTACCTCGTGCGCGAGACGTTCATCGTTCCGCTCTCCAGTGAGGCGACCGAACACACCGACTGGTGGGCAGCCGCGTACGGTGACGAGCCCGCCTGGCTAGACATCGATCTCGCGGCAGTCGGGCTCCCCAAGACCGCAGACCTCTTCTTATAGATCTGCGGCCTATGTGGGGTAGCTGCTGCGGCGCGTTGGACTGCCTTCGCTCTACACGCAACTATGTTCGCCGTTGTCACCAAGCTCTGGAACGGCTGGCGTGGCCTGGTTGCGACGGCGCAGCCTCGGTTGCGCTTGGCCCAGCGGCGAATGCGTTACCGTTGCCGCTTTTCGTGGCTCTCACAGGTAGCGGCACGGTAGCCGGACCTCGGCATGGTTTGAGCTGGCGTCGGGAGCACTCCCACTGATCACAGCGGGACGAAGCCACCAGCGACGTCTGGCCGGGGGGTCTGCTGATCACGGGAGGTGATCGCGTGCTGCATGAACAGGGTGAGATAGCCGTATCGGCAAGCAAGGGACCCGAGGATGGTCAGGTGGGAGCCGGTCCCTACGACCACTACAACCTTATCGCCCGCGGCCTGCCGTTGCCGCGCCTCGCGCGGACCCTCAAGCCTCAGGCGGTACATTGCGCAGTCACATCCGTCGACGTAAGCGGCCGTCTAGCCGACCGCAGGCCACTACAAGCCCTCGGGTGGTTCGCCGGTCGTCCCGTCGACCTCGTCGCTAGGGACAACGTGATCACGGTGACCGCGCGGCGCGGCGGGCGGTGGACGATCAACCGGCAAGGTCACCTGGTGCTGCCGTCCTCAGTACGGCGGAGCTGCGGCGTCGAAAGAGGTCATCGTCTCCTGGTGCTGGCGTACCTGGACCGCTCCGTGTTGCTGGTCTACACGATGAGCGCACTGGAGCTCATGGTTTCGCGATACGGCGTACGTGAGGCAGCGTGATGGGGTCGGCCTTCAGCGGGGGCGACGAACTGGAGGCGGCTCGGCTCCTCCTGACTCGGCTAGGGGTAACGCCGGAGCAGCTCCTGGCCGTGCAGAGCACACCTCGTGTGGTCCCCACGTTCGACGAGTACATCGAACGCGTATCTGAGGCGGTAACGGCGGGCACGGGACGGGTTTACGGCACCTACTGGAACAGGGTCCGAGAGGTCTGGGGCAGCCGCCGCCTGAACGAGCCGACGCCGCTGGAGATCAGGCAGCTCGCCGAGCGCATGAAGGACCAGCTCGTAGTGCGAAGAAACTCTCGCGGTGGGCGGACGGCCGCGGAGCACCTCATCTCTTCGCTCAGGTGCCTCTACAGCTATGCCGAGGCCGACGGGCTCATCGCCGAGTTCAACAACCCTGCCAAGCGGGTGCCCAAGCCCCGACGCCTGGCCAGCACGAGGCGCGCACTGTCCGAGCGGCAGCTTGCTTCGATCAACGAAGTCGCTGCTACCACCGGCAACGACCCTGAGCTCGACGCCCTGATCTTGCGACTCCATATCGAGACTGCGTGCAGGAGGGGTGGAGGGCTTGCCCTCCGCCGCGCGGATCTCGATATGGAGCAGTGCATGGTCCAGCTGCACGAGAAGGGCGAGACCGTGCGGTGGCAACCCGTCTCACTTACGCTGGCCACTCAGCTTGCGGGGCATTCTGATGACCGAGGTGGTGGCAAACCGACTGATCGGTTGCTCAGATACCGAAACGGTCGGCCCATCACAAGCCGGCGCCACGACCATCTTTGGCAGCGCCTCGGTAGGCACCTGCCTTGGGTGGCTACCCAGCAGGTCAGCACGCATTGGCTACGCCACACAACCTTGACCTGGGTGGAGCGGAGCTTCGGCTATGCAGTAGCCCGAGCGTTCGCAGGTCACAACGGCAGGTCTGATGCAGGCACTACCAGCACCTATGTGCGAGCCGACGTCTACGAGGTCGCCCGAGCTTTGGCAGCCTTAACAGGTGAGTCGCACCCTCTGCTCTCGGCAGCGGTCGGAGTGCGAGGGGTAAACACCCAAGGTCTTATCGGCCCATCTACCCGAGATGGAACATAGGGAGTCTCTGGTTCTGGCTACCCAGTCCGTAGTCGGGCTGCAGCGTCGTTTATTTCATGCCACCGCCAGGTGGCTTACCTTGCCTTCGTCGATTGTCCACTCGAATCCGGATTCGAACATGCTTCCATGCTCATAAACGAAGTTGTCGATTGTCCACTCTGCTGGCGGCTTCCCGAGCTGGTGCGCCAGAAGGATATAGGCGATGAAGCCGCGCATCTGAACGTTCCCCCAATCGACACTGCTGCCTACAACTATTGGCAGATCGACCCCTTCTTCGTCGCAGTAATTGATCCTTCCTACGCTGTCGCAGTCCTTGGTCGAGGCCCAACACAAGTCCAATTAGTCACCGTAATACGTGCCTCCACCTTTGGATGTGTGAAAGAACTCGACTTGGTCATCGTGCGGAAGTTCAATGCAACTGATTCCTGCCTTCTCTGCCCTAGCTCGAGCGATCGAGGTAAATCCGCTGTTACTGAAAATCCGTCCGCCGTGGGCGTCGGTGTCGTCGATTGCGCCCACAAGGGCATCTACCACTCCCACGCCCACCAGGCGAGTGTGATTCTTGCACTCCACGATTTCGCGAGATTTCGGTAGCCATATGTCGACCTGGCGACGATAGCGCTGACTCCTGTCGGAGATTCTCGCATCGAGTTCGAACGTGACATGCTGATCTTCCTCGGTGAGGTACCGCATGACCTGGCGCTCATAGCTTCTTCCACTCCTGATCGCTACCACCCCCGCTGCGTGATTGGTTACCGCTAGACAGCAGCGTAGTCGTTCCCTCCGACAGTTCTTCAGGCGCGAGAGCGGCCCCACCAGGCGGAGATCGCGGGACAGGGGGTGGCCCGGCGAACGCCGTCGTGATTGGGTGGTGATCGTCCAAGGTTGTGTCGGAATCCTTGGCATCCGCCACCCACCACCATGCCGACAGCCATCAGCCGAGACGCTGGGATCGGCGTCAGCCCGGCTGAGTGGGCTGTGGACTCCTCTTGGCGAACTGCTCGGCGGGTTTGCGAGACCCGTGCTCTGGACTCGGAACTGCCGGTCCGCGCCGCTGGTAGATTGGGCGCATGAGCACCTATCTGGTGCATGGATGCTGGACGTGGGGGTTCAAGTCCCCCCTCGGACACCAATGATTTGCCCACGGTGCGTGCTGAGATCGACTGCAGCACGCACCGTTTGCGTTTCGGTCTGGTAGGTGAGTCGACGCGAGCACCCCCGCCGTGCAGAGCCGTACGTCGATGCCTCGTGACCTTCGTGAATTCCGGCAACAGCCCCGGACACAGCCAGCACCATCCAGACGGCGATGAGCGCGCTCAGCGGACCGGCAGCGCCCTTGTGCCACCGCCCTTGATCGAGCGAGTCACCTTCGGGCCTCCTGACCAGTAGAAGCATCGGATTCCCCGGTCGCCGCGCGCCCACGCCTCCACGGCCGGCACGAGGTACGAGGTGCCCGTGCGGTAGCGCAGCGTGCTGTCAACCGGGACCTTGGCATATCGGGCCACGAGGGTCCGGCACTTCGCGTGCACGCCGTCCTCGTCGCGGTCCGCGTCCGCGTACGAGGTGTCGGGCGCCGTCCATGAGCCGACGTACTCGAAGGTGTGCGGCCCGGCGCAGGTGCTCTGCTCGAATTTGCCGTACCGGTCCTCGTTCAGGCACCCGAAGGCCAGCGGTGACGTGCCCTTCAGTTCGTCCCGCAGGCTGCCGGTGTGCTGCACTGGGTGGTCGTCCGGATGCCGTTGCGCCGAGCCGCCGTCGGCGGTGTCCAGCTCAAAGATGTCGCACCGGAACCAGCGACTGCCACCCTGCCATCCGCCCGGAGACGGGGGCGCGACCTGCACCGTCAGGCGAGCGCCCCGCCAGTCGCCACCGACGAACGCGGTCGCCTTCGCGTCGCATTCGGCAAACGCCGGTCGCAGCATTGCCGAGCCCACCGGCGGCGGGGTTTCCCGTTCGGCTACCGCGCCGGTGAACGTGCCCAGGTAAAAGGTCTCCAGCAGGTGCTGCCGTGTGCAGTCGACCGGGTTGTAGCTGGTCAGGTAACTCGACGGTTCGGGATCCACGTGGCAGTCGCCCGCCTTCGGGGTGAACTGCGCGGCCGCCGCGGCGGGCGGCCAGTCGTCGGTCAGGTCGCCGTCCAGCCCTGCCGGTGCCCGGCACCCCGCCATCGCCGTCACCCCGGCCAGGGCGGCCACCGCCCCCCATACCCGCCACCGTCGCATGTCACCCTCCCCGTCGTGCCGCGGCAGCATATGCCACCCGGAGGCATCGCCAAGGTCCCCGTCCGGCGTGCGACATCCGGCGGGGCCCAGGTGCTGAGAGCGCGGGCGGCAGCCAGGTCAGCATCGTGTCAACGTCGAAACTCGTTGCGCCGATTTCGAGGCGGACCGTGACCGCCTTGCGCAGGCCATCACCATGCAGCATGGCGCACTGCGGCCAAGAAATCTGATGCCGTACGTCTTCGGCAATCCGCCGCGTGATTCGACGCTTGATCGCCCTTCCGAACATGCCGCTGACAAGGCGCGGCGATCGTGAGCGTGCTCCCCGATCGACCGATGCGGCTGTGGGAAGCCAGCACTGGTGTCCACCAAAGTACCTGGCCGGAAGCTCACGATCGGTCGGCGGCCTGGTGCGAGCCCGGTTTTGGGGGGAGCAGGTTGGGAGCAGCGGGGTGCCCTGAACGGCCTTGAACCGCGTCCAACGGCATCGAAGGGTGCTCAACTGCACCCACCCCTGCCTGCGGCTCTAGGTTGCCGCAGGTCAGAGCGGGTGCGGCGTCCTGTTTCACCGCGTAGTGCTCCGCGGTTCTGCGATGTAGTCGACAACGCTCTATGCCGCCTGTTACGGGAGTGTGCGCAGGTCAAGGCGGTAAGGAGCCGTTGGTTGGCCTGGCCTTGCAAGTGGGAGCAGATTGGGTGCAGGTTGGCGAAGCGGTCTCCGCGCCCGAAGTGCTCACCGATTTCGGAGAGAGACGATGGCTGTGACCTGTCGTGATGCGGTGGAGCGGTGCGGCGTGACCTCCCAGTAGATGTCGAAGTGGTCAGGCGTTGCTGCTCCCGGGATGGCTGGTGCCGGCCGACGTCTCGGTTCGCCTAAGGCCACGCCTATAGGTCTGCGTCAAATCGATGTAAAGCGTTGCGGGTGAGCTTGCTGGAGTCCGTTGCAGTTCCGTCATTCGAGACTCCGATCCCCAGAGGCAACGCCCTGACCAGGCGCTTCGGGGTGAAGACCTCTTCGGCGGACCCGAAGGCGGTCAGCGTTGGCACCCCCGCGGAGGCAGTAGGGCGACGTCCGTACATGCCGAGAACAGTGCACCTGGTCGTGGCGATGGGATGCTGCGGTCCACCGTGCGCCCAGACCTTCTAATCCTGGCCTCAGGTTGGTCGGGGACCATGAGCGGCAAAAGCATCGACTGGAAGGGGGTGCGTCGGCGTGCGGATCATGATCGCGGATGATGACGCGGCCATCCGTGAGTCGCTGGAGCGGGTTCTCCAGGTCGAGGGTTACGACACCAGCACCGTCGCCAACGGTCTCGCCGTGCTCGACGGGGTCGGTGGGGCCGGCGGTGACACGCTGGATCTGCTGATCCTCGACGTGATGATGCCCCGCCTCGGCGGGGTGGAGACCTGCCGGCGGTTGCGGGCGGCGGGTCGGGATCTGCCGGTGCTGATGCTGACCGCTCGTGACCAGGTCTCGGACCGGGTCGCAGGGCTGGACGCGGG
Organism: Micromonospora cabrerizensis; assembly: GCF_022230955.1. Classification (GTDB taxonomy): domain Bacteria; phylum Actinomycetota; class Actinomycetes; order Mycobacteriales; family Micromonosporaceae; genus Micromonospora; species Micromonospora cabrerizensis. Next base: position 11,544 of record NZ_JAKKFI010000083.1, on the reverse strand, counting down.
CGCCGACGACTACCTGCCCAAGCCGTTCGCCACCGAGGAGTTGCTGGCCCGGGTGCGGGCCTTGCTGCGCCGGCGCACGCCGGGCGACGGGGAGTCGCAGGTCCTGTCGTTCGCCGACGTCCGGCTCGATCCCGACAGGTTCGAGGCGTGGCGGGGCCGGCGGCCGCTGCGCCTGACCCGGACCGAGTTCTCCCTCCTGGAGGTCCTCGTGCGTAACGCGACCCGGGTGTTGACCCGCGACACGCTGTTCGAGGCGATCTGGGGCTTCGACATGAGCGCCACCGCCAACAACCTCCAGGTGTATGTGAGCTACCTGCGCCGCAAGATGGAGGCCGAGGGTGAGCCGCGATTGATCTACACGCTGCGCGGCCTGGGATACACGTTGCGGCAGACTCCTCCGTGAGCAGGCCCGCCGGACGGGAACCGCGCCAGCTGACCCGATGGTGGCGCCGGCGGTCCCTGCGGACCAGGCTGACGGTGATCGCGGCGACGGCCATCGCCGTCAGCGTGTTCATGGCCTTCCAGGTGGCCAGCGAGCTAATGGACTGGGAACTGCAGGACACCGCCGAGGATCAGCTGCGCGCCGACTCCCGCGTCCTGGCGACGGACGCGGAGCGCGCCGGTCTGGCGCAGGTCCAGCTACCGCCGTATCCCGGATCCGGTCGACTGGTGCGGGTCATCCTGCCCGACGGCTCGACCCGGACCCCGGTCGGCCAACCCGCGCTGCCCCCGGTCAGCGAGCACGCCGGGCGCGTGGCGCAGGGCGCGTCGGCCGACCTGATGGAGTCGAACGACATCGACGAGGACGGCTACCTCATTTACACGCTGCGGGCGGGCGACGGCGCGGTCCAGGTGGCCCGCGTCGCCAACGACAGCCCGATCAACCGGTTCGGGTTCGGCATGCTGCTGATCGGGCTGCTCTGCGTGGTCGGCGGCGCCCTTGTCGGGCGGACCGTGGCGCGGGCCGGGCTGGCACCGATCGACCGGCTGACCGCCGCCGCGGTACGCGTCGCGCACACCCAGGATCTCGACGCCGACATCCCGGATGAAGGCGGCGGGGAGATCCGGCGGCTGATCCAGTCGATCAACGACATGCTCGCCGCGCTCCGGGACTCCCGGCGGGCCCAGCGGCTACTCGCCGAAGACGCCGCCCACGAACTCAAGACCCCGCTCACCAGCCTGCGCCTCAACGTCGAACTGCTGATCCGGCTCGATCGGCGCGGCGCCCTGGACAGCGCGCTGCCGGCGGAGAGCCGGACCCGGCTGCTCAACGACCTCGGTGCCCAGGTAGCCGAGTTGAGCACCCTCGCCGCCGAACTGACCGACCTGGCGCGCGGTGACGTCACCGACGAGAGCACCGACCTGCTCGACCTCGCCGACGTGGTGGTGGCCGCCGCGACCCGGGCGCGTTCCCGCGTGCCTGACATCGAGGTCGCGCTCGACGTGACCTCCGTGTGGGTGAGCGGGCGTCCCGCTGCGCTCCAACGGGCGGTGCTCAACCTCATCGACAACGCCGGCAAGTGGTCCCCCGCGGACCAGCCGGTCCAGGTCCGGCTCTGTGCCGAGGGCGCGTCGGCGGTGCTCGAGGTCGACGACGCCGGGCCGGGCATCGACGCAGTCGACGTACTGCGGGTGTTCGACCGGTTCTACCGTGCCGACAGCGCCCGGGCGTTGCCAGGATCCGGTCTGGGGCTGTCGATCGTTCAGCGGGTCGTCGACGCCCACGACGGCCGGGCCACCGTCGCCCGCTCCGCACGCGGTGGCGCGCTGCTTCGGGTCGACCTTCCGGCCGCGGCCCCGCCCGGTCGAAACACGCGGCCCACCGCCGGGTCATGAGAAAGATCCGGGACGGGCCTGAGGCTCCGTCCCGGATCTCGCCCGTGCCGCCGCGCTCACCGTTGCAGCGCGGGCTCCTCGTCGTCGGCGAGCGGCTGTCGCCCGTCCGGCGGCTCCACCGGTCGGGCCAGCCGGCTCGGCCACCACATCCGCCGGCCGATCAGCAGGGTGAGGGCGGGCACCAGGACCGATCGCACCAGCAGGGCGTCGAGCAGCACGCCGAAGGCGACCAGGAACCCGACCTCGATCAGCATCACCAGCGGAAGTGAGACGAGGACCGCGAACGTGGCCGCCAGGACTAGGCCTGCCGAGGTGATGACGCCACCGGTGGCGGAGAGGGCTTTGAGCATGCCCTCTCTGGTGCCGAGACGCACGGCCTCCTCCCGGGCGCGGCTGGCCAGGAAGATGTTGTAGTCGACGCCGAGCGCCACCAGGAACAGGAACGCCAGCAGCGGCACCGAATAGTCGATGCCCTTGAACCCGAGGATCGTGTCGAAGACGAACACGCTGCCGCCGAAGGCTGCGGCGAATGAGACGACCACGGTGGCCATCAGGACCAATGGGGCCACGACCGCGCGCAGCAGCAGCCCGAGGACGATCAGGACGACGGCGAGCACCAGCGGGATCACCAGCTTCTCGTCGCGGCTGGTGGTCACCTCGGTGTCGAGGTTCTCCGCACTCGGCCCGCCGACGATCGCCTCCGCCCCGCTCACCGCGTGCACGGCGGTGCGCACCCGCTTGATCGTGTCGTACTCCGCGACGGTGTCCGGCGCGTCCGTCGGGAACACGGAGATGTCGGCCCAGCCACCCTTGGTCTGACCCGGGATGGTCATGGCCACACCGCGGGTGCCCTTGACGATGTCGAGCACCCGCTCCTGGTACGCCGGCCGCGTGAAGATCGTCATCGGCTGGCCGCCGAGCTCCGGGAAGTGCTGGCGGAGAACGGTGAAGCCGGTGACCGACTCCGGCGCGGACAGGAACTGGTCCTGCTCCCGCAGGGCGCCGGTATTGCCCGCCAGCCCGAGAGCGAGCACGCCGAGGACTCCGAGCGAGCCGAGCGTCGCCACCCAGCGGCGGCGGCTGATGGCGGTGCCAAGCCGTCCCCACAGCCCCGGCTTCTGCTCCACGGTCGTGCTGAACCGCGGGATGGCCGGCCAGAAGACCCGCCTGCCGAGCACCACGAGCACCGCGGGGAACAGCGTCAGCATGGCCACCAGCGCGCACAAAATGCCGGCCGCACCGATCGGGCCCAACCCGCTGGTGCTGTTCAGGTCCGCGACGAGCAGGCAGAGCAGGCCGGCGACCACGGTGGCCGCGGACGCGACGATCGCCGGCGCCGCGCCGCGCAACGCGTGAACCATCGCAACCCGGACGTTCTCGTGGTGGTGCAGTGCCTCCCGATATCGAGCGATGAGCAACAGCGCGTAGTCCGTGCCGACGCCGAATACCAGGATCGTAAGCAGCGCCGAGTTCTGGTCGTTGACCACGATGCCGAAGCCTTTGACGAGCAGGTAGACGGTCGCCATCGCGGTCAGTGCGGCCGCGCTTACGACCACCAGCGGGATGAACCACAACACCGGGCTGCGGTAGGTGAGGATGAGTAGGAGCGTTACGACGACGACGGTGGTGAGGAAGACCTGCAGGTCGATACCGTCGAAGACGGCGTCCATGTCGCCGTCGATCGCGGCCGGGCCGGTCACGTCGAGTTCCAGGCCGGCGGGGCGGTCCTTCGCGGCGTCACGCAACGGCCCGACGATGGCCTCCGGTGCGCCGTAGGTCGTGCTCACGTCGAGGGTGAACATCATCGCCTTGCCGTCGGTGGAGAGTCTCGTCGGTGGGCCCTCGTCGTCCTCGCCGGCCAGGGCCGTCACCTTCGGCGGGTACCGCTTGGCAAGGGTGTTGTAGTGGCGCTCGGCCGTCGCGCGGTCGGCGTCGGTCATGCCGTCGGCGCGGTGGTACACGAACACGAACGTGTTGTCCTCACCGCCGGGGAGACTGTCCTCCAGCACCGCCACCTTGGTGGACTCGGCACCGGCCGGCAGGGTGTCCACGGCTCTGTCGGTAGTGACCGAGCTCAGCTTTCCGCTCAACGGCACCATGACCGCCGCCAGCGCCACCCACAGGCCAATCACCAACCACGGCACCCACCGGCCTGCCAACCGACCGGCTGGTGCTTCCCCGGACGGCGCTGCGTTGACTGCCATCACTAGCCTCCTACAGACGGGTCACATCGCTTATCTGATGCCGACTTCATACCGAGCGAATCTGAGACGACTGTTAAAACGGCGCTCAGGCCGGTTGGCTGAACCAGGTGCCCAGCGCACGCACCACCGTGCTGGCGTCGAGGTCCTGCCCGGTAGGCAAGGCCCAGGCGACACAGCCGTCGGGCCCGGATGAGCAACGCGTCGACGTCCACCGGGTCCGTGCGGGCAGCGACGGTGTTGACCCGTCCGGTCCACGCGGCCGCGGCGGTGTCGATCCAGCGGGTCCGGAACGACATCGTGGTGATCGTGACGTCGGTGCCGCTCACCCGCCGGATGCTGTCCTGCAGTCCCTCGACGGTGAGCGGCTCCACCTGCCGCGGCGGCCGTCAGACTCTACTGTGCACAGTTGACTCACCCCGAACCCGGACCTGTCCAGCGTTCGGCTTCCTGACGGGCGACCCGCTGGGCAGCGCCTCGCCGCCCGACTACGCGCCGCCGAGTTCTCCTACGACTCCCGTCGCCGACCGGATCGGCTGCACCGGCCGCCGCGACGTCCGCCTCCCGTCTGGCTACCTCGGCGCCGGCGATCGCGCTGGTGCCAACTACACCGGACAACCCGTCGTGCATTCCTACTACGCCGATGACCACTGACTGCATCAACAGCGTCCGCACCTGCCGCAAGGCGGGGTGAACTTCTCGTGCGGCTGTGGGTCAGAATTGCGCCATGGGCGCTTCTGACGTTGTAGCGGTCGATCTCACTGCAGACGAGCGGTTCCTGTTGAGCCGTGGGCTGGGTGAGTGGGGCGGACCCGCGGACCCAACGGAGGATTTCGCCCGGGCCATGGGGTTCGACAGCAAGGAGGACTTGTGGCGGGGCGAGGGGCGCAGACTGCGAGAGGCGCTGGATTCCGGGGGGTCGCTGACGAGGTCGCAGTGGCGAAAGGCGTTGCTGGCCCTTGAGATCGTCTTCGCAAGCGACGTGATGGGTTCTGGCTGCGACTGGTCAATCACCACTGGCATTTCTGATGAGGAGACGATCAAGCTCCTGCGCGTGGTGCAGCGGAAGTTGGGCCGCGTGATTTGGATGGCTTAGCCACGAGGCGGTCACCTTGCCGTGGTGTGTGCTCAACCCAGGCGATGTCGGCCGTACTCCGGCGGGAGGTCGCCGAACCCGAGCCCGTTCTCGTCCAAAGCGTTGTAAACGGTCAGCCAGCCGTCCGCGAATTTCAGGCCCACGGTCACGGTACCGGCCGCCAGGTCGTCGCCGGCCCACTCGAGAAGCTCTACCGCCTCAAGCCGCTGCCCGCACCGGGCCGCCAACACGGCGGGGACATCATCGCGCCACCGCAGTTGGAAGCCGTCCGATGTCGGCCACTGCGGCCTCCGGGTCACGTCGATCGAATTCCACGTGATCGACAGATCGTCGAACTTCTGGTGGTTGACTTCCAGGCGTTCTCCTGCGAAGTCGAGCACTACCGGGCAGTCAGCGAACCACTCGTCGTGGCCGTCATCCCACACCAGCCAAGTAGAGGTCAGCCGGCGACAGGCAAGGCTCTGCAGTCGGTGACCGTGACGGTCGGCGATCTCGTCGACTCCGTTGAGCCAATCCGGCTGGTAACCAGCGATACCAAAGTCGAACTCCACCGGGGGATTGTGCCCGAGCAGGCTACGGGCGGGCAGGGCGCCCAGAACGCCCTTGAACTGCGCCCAAGGGCAACGAACGGCGCTCAACTGCAACCACCCCTGCCTGCGGCTCCACGTTTCCCCAGGTCAGCATGGCTGCGGCATCCTGTCTCACCGCAGAGCGCTCTGGGGTTCTGTGCAGCGGTCGACGACTCTGGGCGCAGCCATTGCCGGCGTTTGATCGTGAAGTAGGCCGTGCTGAGTCATTGCTGCCCGCCGTGGGCTGCAGCACGCCAGCGACGACGGGGATGACGAGTTCGTCAGCCGCTGCGACCTGCGCTACGTCGCTGCGGCCGTGGCGCTTTGTCGACAATGGTTGCGACTGGTCCAACTCGCGACGACCGACGCGGGGGAGTGGTTGGTTGTCGAGGAAGAGGCCCCACAGGCGGTTCGCCACGAGAACGCTGCCGTGTGCGGACGCGGATCAGCCTCCATGGCGATCATCGACATCTGTCGCTACGATCCGATACCGATGCATTACTGAGCGTTGATGTGTGCTGATCGTAAGCCTGGACGCTGGCAGTCCGGCGCCTCTACGACATGGTGCCGGCCTGAGGATCACGCCGTCTCAACGAAGGGAATCCGGATGACGGAGAGCGCGCAGACCACCGGGAGTCGAACCGTTCCGCCCGCGCGGCCGTACCCGTTCAGTTTGCCCGACCGCCTCGCCGTCGATCCGACCTATGGCGAGCTGCGCGAGAACGAGCCGATGACCCGGGTGAAGCTCCCCTACGGTGAGGAGGCGTGGCTCGCCACCCGGTACGAGGACGTCCGTACGGTCCTCGGCGACGTGCGGTTCGGCCGCGCCCCGGCCGTCCACCGCGACGAGCCCAGGCTCACCCCGCGCCAGCAGTACAGTGGCATGCTGACCATGGACCCGCCCGATCACACTCGGCTTCGCCGGTTGGTGGCGAAGGCGTTCACGGCACGTCGGGTAGAGGCGCTGCGACCCCGAACCCAGGAGATCGCCGAAGCATTGGTCGACGACATGGTCCGGCTCGGCCCTCCGGCCGACCTGGTGGAGCACGTCGCCACGCCACTGCCAATCCAGGTGATCTGCGAGCTGCTCGGGGTCCCGTACGCCGACCGCGACCGCTTCCACATCTGGTCCGAGGCGATCGTCTCGACCACCTCCCTGCCCATGGAAACGATCCAGGAGTACCTGAACAATCTCTGGGGCTACATCGGTGCTCTGGTCGCCGAGCGCCGACGCGAGGAGGGAATCGACGATCTGCTCGGCGCCTTAGTCCGGGCCCGCGACGAGAATCAGGATCGGCTCACCGAGACCGAGTTGGTGGAGCTGGCCGGAGGGCTGCTCGCGGCCGGCCACGAGACCACGGTCACCCAGATCCCCAACTTCGTCTACGTCCTGCTGCACAATCCGGACCAGCTCGCTCGGCTGCGGGCCGACCCGTCGCTGGTGCCGGCCGCGGTCGAGGAACTGTTGCGGTACGTGCCGCTCGGCGTCGGTTCCTCCTTCGCCCGGTACGCCAAGGAGGACGTCGAGGTCGGCGGGATACTGGTCCGGGCCGGTGAGCCGGTTCTCGGCTCACTCTCGTCGGCGAATCGGGACGGTACCGTCTTTGCCGACCCGGACCGGCTGGATTTCGACCGCGAGCAGAACCCGCACCTGGGCTTCGGGCACGGCGTACACCACTGCGTCGGCGCGCAGCTGGCCCGCATGGAGTTGCAGGTCGCCGTCGCCACCCTCGTGACTCGCCTGCCCGGACTGCGGCTCGCCGTACCGGAGGCCGAGCTGGAGTGGAAGCGCGGAATGTTGGTGCGGGGCCTGCTCGGAATGCCGGTGGCCTGGTGAGTACCGTCTGGCGGATCGGGGTGGACTTGCGCCGCTGCATCGGCACGAGCATCTGCACCGGTACCGCTCCCGAGCACTTCCGCCTGGTGGATGGCCTTTCCGCGCCGCTGGCCGACGTCGTCGCCCCGGCCGAGGTCGTCCTCGACGCCGCCGACTCGTGCCCGGTGGAGGCGATCACGGTCCGCGACGCCACCGACGACCGGCTGATCGCACCGCAGGAGTGACCCGAGATCGAGCCCGGCCGTCTGCGCCCACGAGCTGGGCAGCTGCGGAAGTTCGGCAGATCAGCGACGAGGCTGAAGTGACGAGCGATGAACCACGCCTCTCAAGTGCAGTTCTACGTCAACGGTACGGAGATGACCTCTGCCGGAGCAGGTCTCGGGATGGACCCGTACGACGTCCTCGTTCCCACCAATCGTCTCGTGGCCGACTCTGAGCTGCGCACCGTTGCGATCGCTCGTTGTGTGTGCGGTGTGTACGCCGCGAATCCACAGACGTCACCATCGCGCGGGGTGGCGATCTGGTGCACTGGGACTGGTCGCTGGAGGTGCCCACGAGACGCCCGAGCGTGTGGCCGGACGACGGGTTCTGACGGACGTGGACCGCGAGCGGCTGCTCACCTACACCTCCGACCGAGTTGTGTCGCCAACGATTACCGCGATCAGGAGCTGTTCCGGGTCGCTCTTCCCGCCCGCTCCAGGACCTCCATGACCGGCCAGATCGTGTCATCCCCGCCGAGGTCATGGTCCAGCCACAGTTCATCCAAGCGCCGGTCCCGGTACCGATCGAGGAGTTCAACTCCGGCGTCGCTGGTGCGGACCACCTCGCCGATACGGCCGTTCACAAGCGAACGCAGGTCATCCACCATGACGATCGTTCGGCGGGCGCTCACACGATGATGATGCCTGCTGGGAGACCCTTTCGGTGGATCCGAAGATGTTAGTCATGGCGCTCCCAGTCATCAGCCGGGCGACGTCCGCTCATGACGATGAGCGGGTGTAAGACCCGAGGTAGTCGACCGTCTGCCTTCAGGTGTTCAAGAGTGGCCCGTCTGCCGCGTGTCCGAGGCTCAGCGGGTGGATGGGAATAGCGCACTGAGCCGCGGGAGGCGCCGGCTCATCTCGGTCTCGTCGTCGAAGGCCCACCGGTTCCCGGTGGGCGCCGGGTCTTCCGGATAGTCGTGGTGGACTGCCCGCAACGCGTCGATGATGCCCTCGCTCTCACCGGTCGCTGTGTCATACGCCTGACGGCTGACATAGTTGAGCGCCTCCCACTCCGGCCAGTCATCGTCGGTCCACTGGTCCGCCCTCAAAGTGGCCAGCCGGCGCACCTGCGGGACCTCGGCGAGCGCGTCGGGGTCGGCGCTGAGGCGGTCGAAGCTGTCTCGGCCGAGACCGACAAGCCACGGTAGGAAATACCAGAAGCCGTCGCCGGAGCACAGTCCGGACGTGATCCGATATGCGGCGGCCCACATCGTCCACGTCTCGGCCCGGCGACGCGCCGCGGTGAAGGCGACGTCGAACTCCACAATCTCCGCCGGCGTCCGGGCCGCAAGCTGAGACTCGATCCACCCTGCCCGGTCCGCGTGCCCCGCAGAATCCTCGATCAAGGACCAGAAGTCAGTCACGCCGGGACGATAGCTGTGGCCAAGAGGCAGCACCCCGATGGGCTCAGCGAGCCTTGAAACCATCCCCAACGGTGCGGGCCGCCCAGAGGTGGCCCGCACCGTCGTCCCGGCGTCGTTGAGGGCGCGCGCCATGCTGGCGAGACTCTGGCCATCCAGGCGTTGAGCGAACATCCACCGCACGGTACGGCCGTGGCCGGGTCCGGTTCGAGGCGTTGAAGCCGGCGACCCCATCGCGCGTGCGCAGCGTTCGGATGAGGGCCGGCGTCCACGAGTCGGTAGCCGTAGGGCGGCCGGCCCCCGAGATATTGTCCCTGCTCCCGCGCTTGGGCCCGCATCGCCGTGACGACCCGGAACCGGGTGCGCTGCACCTCACGTTCGACTGGGCGCCCAGCATCATGATTAACGCTTGATGAGTCGGGTCATGATGATCGACGGGGCCATCCATCTCGGGCAGCCATAACCGCACGGCGTGCTGTTCGAGTACGGGCGTCAGGTGCTGCAGCTGATTGGCGGAGAACGCCCGCTCGTACTCGCCGACCACGATCGCGTCGAACCCGCGATCTGGATCGTCGAGCGCAGCCAGCAGCGCGGCGGCCTGCGGGCGATGCCGCCAATTGCGGCGTCGAGAGCAGCCGACATCCAAGTATTCGGCCACGATCACCCCGTGAGCGGCGACGAGTTCAGTGGCGCAGTCCCGTTGCCAGTGCCGGGAGGTCACCCGGTCCTGGTGCTCGACGGGCGACATCCGACCGTAGAACGCAAACCGCAGACCACGCCGTTGGGTAGGCAGTTGCGGGTCGGGAGTATTAGCGAGGACTCCAGCCCGGTACCGGCATCGTGATATGCCCTCCCCACCGGCTCGGGACAAATTTCCGGGCAGCTTCGGGCTTACCCTGTCGATGCACATTCTTCAGAGCAGGGGGAGCTACTCACTAATGGCAAAGCCTTCTTCACGGCTGACTACGGTCCTTAGCACGCTCCTGATCGCCTGCGGCCTAGTCGTCGCGCCGCAGGCGACGCCCGTGCCCGCCGCCGCAGCGGCTACGCCCACCACCTTCACCAACCAGGACGTCGGATTCGCCGAGTCCAGCCTGATGCCGCAAGTGGACAGCGACCAGGAGGTCGCCCGGCACCTCGACAAGTTGGCTGAGTTCGTGCCCGGGCGGTCGCCAATCGTGCGGGTCTGGTTCGACTGGTGGTATGTCGAGGGGGCTCAGGGTGACCCACCGCGGTGGGACCGCGTCGAGCGGCAGGTGGCGCTGGCGCGGGCCCGAGGGATGCGGGTGATGCTCATGTTCGGCCTGTCCGCGCCCTGGGCCAACGGCCACCGCAACGACGAGCAGCAGCCAGAGCTGTGGTTCCCGCTCCGCGACGAGGACTGGCGGAGCATCATCGACCGGACGATGGCGCACTTCACCGCGCCGGATGGTTCGTCGCTGATCGACGCGTTCGAGGTATGGAACGAGCCGAACCTGACTGGCTTTGGCAAGTGGGACGGCAACGGCGACGGCAGGTTCGACAGCGCCGATTACGACGCCACGCGGTTGCGCTATTGGCAGTTGGTCGATGTCGCTTACCGGACCGTGCACGCCCGGTGTCCGGGCTGCGTCGTGCTGGCCGGCGGCTCCGGTGGACTCCAGGAGATGACGGGCCACCCGGACCGGACATCGTCAGCCTGGCTCGACTGGGCATACGCCAACGGGTTCGGCAACTCGTTTGACGCCGTGGCCCACCACCCTTACTCGGACTTTCACCCGGCCGACGAACCGAACTGCACGCAGCCGTGGCTGAACGCATTCGGCCCGCCATACCCCGACGCGCAAGGCCGACTCTGCGGCGAACTTGCCCGGCTTCACGACGTCATGGTCCGGCATGGTGATACGACACGGAAGATTTGGGCTACCGAGTGGGGCTACAACATCGGCCGACGAGGCGATCTCAACCAGCCCGCCCCACTGCTTCAGCGCTGGATGGTCGACGGGATCAAACTGTGGCGCTCACTGCCGTACACCGGACCGCTATTCCTGTTCACGTACAGTGATGTGTCGGGGTGCCCCGGGGAACCGGCCTGCGAGTACGGCATTGTCGACGAGGAATACGTTCCAAAGAACCAAGAACTTTACGACGCTGTGTCCGACACATTGACCTACCCGGACTGGCGGCCCTCGTTCATTTCGCAGGGCTCAGGCATCGGGGGTTTCAACCTCACAGAGCGGCAGGACCGGATCGTCGCCTTCGATTTCCAGCACCGGGGGAAACTCGATCATCTGCTGATCTACCGGCCGGGCACCGGCATCGTGCGGATCGTTGAACACAAACCTGACGACACCTTCGAGACCGTCTTCACCTCCACGAACGGAATCGGTGGCTTCGACCTC
>NZ_JAKKFI010000082.1 GCF_022230955.1 Micromonospora cabrerizensis | reverse complement strand
AGCGCCGGCAGGTCCGCGGTGAGCCCGGCCACCCAGCCGGCGGTGGTCCCGGCGGCGCCGTGTCGGAACGCCGCGTTCAGGCCGGCGTCCGGCCCGTCGGGCAGCACCCGCGCGCCGGCGCCCAACGCCGCCGCCGCGACACGGGCGTCGTCGGTGACCACCAGGACCTCGGCGACCGCCGGGCAGGCCAGCACCGCGCGGATGGTGTCGGCCGCCAGGGCCAGCGCCAGCTCCTCGTGCGGTACGCCGGACAGCGCGCCCCGCAGCCGGCTCTTGGCAGCGGCCAGATGCTTCACCGGCACCACCACGGCCCACCTCGGCTGACTCACGCCCGCAATCCTGCCAGCCGCACGGCGGGACCCTCACTGGCCGTACCGGGGGCGAGCAGGCATGATTTCCGCTGCGGGTGTCGCGGGCGGGGTTTCGCGGCGGGGTTGGGGCGCGAAGAGGAGGCACAGTGGCACGGCGGAGGCTGGGGTTCTGGCAATGGTTCGCCGTGGGGCTGGTCAAGCCGGTGATGACCGTGTGGACCCGGCGTACCTGGCGGGGCCAGGACCACCTCGGCGGCGACGGTGGCGTGATCATCGTGGCGAACCACATCTCGCACGCCGACCCGCTGGTCTCCGCGCACTTCATCTACGACTCCGGGCGCTGGCCGCAGTACCTGGGCAAGGCCAGCGTGTTCCGGGTGCCGGTGGTCGGCTGGATCCTGCACCGGTGCCGCCAGATCCCGGTCGAGCGGGGCAGCGTCGACGCGGTCCGCTCGCTGGACAAGCTGGTCGCCGCGCTCGACCAGGGCGGTGCCGTGGTGATCTACCCGGAGGGCACCACCACCCGACAGCCGGAGCTGTGGCCGATGAAGGCCAAGACCGGTGCCGCCCGGCTGGCCCTGGCCACCGGCGCCCCCGTCGTACCGATGGTGATGTGGGGGCCGGAGCGGATCTTCGACCCACGGACCAGTCGCGTCAACCTGCGCCCCCGGATCCCGGTGACCGTCGTCGCCGGGGACCCGATCGACCTGAGCCGGTGGGCGGACGCCCCGCCGACCCGGGCCACCCTCGAGGAGATGACGGACACCATCATGTTGCGGCTGCGGGACATGCTCGCCGAGATCCGTGGCGGCACCCCGCCGCCGCTGTGGGAGCGACCGGCCCGGTCCTCCGTCCGGCACGAGCAGCAGGGTGACCTGGCATGACCGGCCACGTCGCGGTGCTCGGCGCTGGTTCCTGGGGCACCGCGTTCGCCAAGATCCTCGCCGACGCGGGGCGTGACGTGACCGTGTGGGCCCGCCGTGCGCCGGTCGCCGAGAGCATCCGGACCGAGCGCCGCAACCCGGAGTACCTGCCGGACCTGCTGTTGCCGGCCCGGGTCACCGCCACCGCCGACGCGACCGAGGCGATCACCGGCGCGGAGGTGGTGGTGCTGGCCGTGCCGTCGCAGACCCTGCGCGGCAACCTCGCCGAGTGGGTCGGACACCTGCACCCGGACTCCACCCTGGTGTCGCTGATGAAGGGCATCGAGCTGGGCACCACCAAGCGGATGAGCGAGGTCATCGTGGAGACCGCCGGGGTCGCCGCGGACCGGGTGGTCGTCGTGTCCGGTCCGAACCTGGCCCCGGAGATCGCCGCCGAGCAACCCGCCGCGACGGTGGTCGCCGGGACGAACAGCCACCGCACCGCGCTCGTGCAGGCGTCCATCCGGACGCCGTACCTGCGCCCGTACACCAACGACGACGTGATCGGCTGTGAGCTGGGCGGGGCGGTCAAGAACGTCATCGCCCTGTCGTACGGCATCGCCACCGCGATGGGCTTCGGCGACAACACCCGGGCCATGCTGATGACCCGGGGGCTGGCCGAGACGGCCCGGCTGGGCGTGGCGCTCGGCGCGGACCCGATCACCTTCGCCGGCCTGGCGGGAATGGGCGACCTGGTCGCCTCCTGCTCGTCCCCGCTGGCCCGTAACCGCACCTTCGGCGAGCACCTGGGTCGGGGCGAGACGCTGGAGGAGGCCCAGACGGCCACCCGGCAGACCGCCGAGGGCGTCAAGAGCTGCCTGGCGATTCGCGACCTGGCCCGTGCCCACGGTGTGGAGATGCCCATCACCGAACACGTCGAGCGGATCTGCCACGAGGGGATGGACCCGCGCCTCGCCGTGGAAGCCCTGATGAGCCGCACCGCCAAACCCGAGTCGTACGAGTGAGGAACTGATGAGCGAGTTGGGAGACGGCACCCGCTGCGTACGCGCCGGCCTGCCGGAGCCGGCACCAGGGGACCCGTTCCTGCCCGGGCCGGTCTTCGCCGCGCCGTACCACCTCGACCCGTTCCAGGGCCCGGGCGCGTCCCCGAACGGCTACGGTCGCCCCGACAACCCGACCCGGCGGCTCCTGGAGGCGGCCGTGGGCGAGTTGGAAGGCGGTGACTGCCGCGTCTTCGCCACCGGTCAGGCGGCCATCACCGGCCTGCTGCTCACCCTGCTGCGCCCGGGGGACACGGTGGTGCTGCCCACCGACGGATACTTCCCGGTCCGGGCGTTCGCCACCGACGTGCTGGAGGGCATCGGCGTCCGGGTGCTGTTCGTGCCGACCGTCGGGCCGTACCCGTCGTTCGAGGGCGTCCGGCTGGTGCTGGTGGAGACGCCGGCCAACCCCGGCCTGGACGTGGTCGACGTGGCGGCCCTGGCCGAGAAGGCGCACGCCGCGGGCGCGCTGCTCGCGGTGGACAACACCACGGCCACCCCGCTCGGTCAGCGCCCGCTGGACCTCGGCGCGGACCTGGTGGTCGCCTCGGGCACGAAGGCGCTCACCGGCCACTCCGACCTGCTCCTGGGCTACCTGGCCAGCCGGTCCGCCGAGCTGATCGCGAAGGTGACGACCTGGCGTACGACCACCGGGTCGGTGCCGGGAGCGTTCGACGCCTGGCTGGCACACCGGTCACTGGCCACCCTCGACCTGCGGCTGGCCCGGCAGAGCGCGAACGCCGCAGCCGTCGTCGACCTGCTGGCCGGCCGACCGGACGTGACGGGCCTGCGCTGGCCGGGGCGGCCGGGCGATCCCGCGTACCCGGTGGCCTCGGTCCAGATGCGCCGGATGCCGGGGGTGCTCTCGTTCGATCTGGGTAGCGCCGACCGGGTGGGCCGGTTCATCGAGGCGGCCCGGCTGGTGGCGGCGGCGACCTCCTTCGGTGGCCTGCACACCACGGCGGACCGGCGGGAGCAGTGGGGTGACGACACCGCACCCGGCTTCGTGCGGCTCTCCTGCGGTGCGGAGGACACGGCCGACCTGGTGGCCGACATCGCCGCCGCCCTGGACGCGGCCGGGCCGGGCCGAGGAGGCTCGTGACGTCAGCGCCCCTGGCCGACCGGTCCGCGCTCGTGGGCCGGCTGCGTGCCGCCGGCTGCGTCTACGCCGAGGACGAGGCCGACCTGCTGCTGGCCGCCGCGGACACCCCGGCGACGTTGGCCGACCTGACCGACCGCCGGGTGGCCGGTGAACCGCTGGAACACCTGCTCGGCTGGGCCGAGTTCTGCGGGCTGCGGATCGCCGTCGACGCGGGCGTCTTCGTGCCGCGCGGCCGGACCGCGCTGCTGGTCGAGCTGGCCGCCGAACTGACCGGCCCGGCCCCGGCCGTCGCCGACCTCTGCTGCGGCTCCGGGGCCACCACGGTCGCGCTGGCGCACCGGCTCGCCCCGCGCTGGCTGGCCGCCGCGGACATCGACCCGGCGGCCGTGGCGTGCGCGCGCCGCAACCTCGCCGGGCTGGCCGCCGAGGTGTACGAGGGCGACCTCTTCACACCGTTGCCCCGGCAGTGGCGGGGACGGTTGGACCTGGTGGTCGCCAACGCCCCGTACGTGCCGACCGACGCGGTGGCGCTGATGCCGCCCGAGGCGCGGCTGCACGAGGCCCCGGTGGCGCTCGACGGCGGGCCGGACGGGCTCACCGTGCTGCGCCGGGTGGCCGTGGGTGCCGCCTCCTGGCTGGCCCCCGGGGGGCACCTGGTGGTCGAGGCCAGCGACACCCAGGCGGACGTGCTCTGCGTGGCCCTCGCCGCCGCCGGGCTGCTGCCGAGCGTGCGGCACGACGAGGATCTGGACGCCACCGCGCTCATCGCCCGCCGCCCAACCTGAAATCTGCCCCGCCCGTCCTGTCCCGCGCTCCCCGCCCGTCCTGTCCCGCGCTGCCCCGCCCGTCCTGCCCCGCGCGTCGATCATGGAGTTGTGGTGCCGGCTTCGGTGCCGTAAAAGATGCTTTGTCCAGCACCACAACTCCTTGATCGACGGCTGGGGTTGTGGCTGGGGTTGGGGTTGGGGCAATGCCGAGGGGCTTGTTCTGGGTTGGCTGGGGCGATCGGGTGACCGGGCGTGGCGGGGGAGCGGGCTTGGCACTAGCCTCGGCTCACACTCATGACGGCGGGAGGCGGTTTCGGTGGGCAGCGCAGGTGTGCCGGTGGTCGTCGGGCTGGACAACGGCGGCACCAGCAACAACGCCACCGTGCTGACGGTGGATGGCCGCTTCCTGGTGGACGGGCTGTTGGAGATCCCCAGCGAGGTGCGTGCCGGGCCGGAGGCGGCGATCGAGGCACTCGCCCGGGCGCTGGACGGTGCCCTGGCGCAGACCGGGGTGCCACGCGACCTGGTCCAGGCGGTCGGGCTGGACACTCCCGGCCCCGCCAGCGCCGACGGCGTCATCTCGTCGCGGGGCTCCACCAACTTCTCCCAGCCGGCCTGGCGGGGCTTCGACGTGCGGGGCGCGTTGGAACGACGGCTCGGCCTGCCGGTCGTCTATCACAACGACGGCAACGCGGCGGCGCTCTACGCCCACCACGTCTACTTCGGTGCCGACGCGATGAGCCGCTCGTCGGTCTCCGCGATCGTCGGCACCGGCCTCGGCGGCGGTGTGGTCGAGAACGGTCGGGTGATCGCCGGTGCGGCCGGAATGGCCGGGGAGCTGGGTCACGTGCACATCCCGCTGAACGGGCTGCTCAGCCCGGGGCAGCAGGAACCCACCTGTGCCTGCGGTTTCACCGGTGACGTCGAGAGTGTGGCCTCGCTGACGGGCATCGAGCGCAACCTGCTGCCGTACTGGCTCACCCGGTATCCCGACCACCCGCTCGCCGCCGAGCCGCTGGCCCGGGCGGCCAAACTGGTTCGCGGGTACGGCGAACGGGGTGACGCCCTCGCACGGGACCTCTTCACCCAGCAGGCGATGGCGCTGGGCCGGCTGTTCACCGTGGCGGCGAACTTCACCGACCCGCACGCGTACTTCGTCGGTGGCGGGGTGGTCGAGGCGGCGCCGGAGTTCCGCGACTGGTTCCTGGCGACGGTCCGCGAGCACACCGTGCTCCGTGCGGAGCAGGCCGCGGTGGCCACCTTCGCGCTGGTGCCGGAACGGGACATGGCTGGCGCCCGGGGCGTGGCGATCGCTGCGCTGGAGGCCCTTCGCGCCGTCCCGGAGCCCAGCCCGCTGGTCGCCTGAGCCGTGCCCGGCCGAGCCGTGCCCGGCCGAGCCGTGCCCGGCCGAGCCGTGCCCGGCCGAGCCGTGCCCGGCCGAGCCGTGCCCGGCCGAGCCGTGCCCGGCCTGGCCGCGTCCCGGCCTGGCCCGCCGCGCGCCCTGATCGGCGGCGCGGCGGGCGGTCAGCAGGGGGAGTGCCCGTTCGGGCTGCGGTGGCCGGAGGTCTGGTCAGCGGTGCGATGGGTCTGGTCAGTGGTGCGATGGTCTGGTCAGCGGCTGGGTGGTGCCTGAGCGAAGGCGGCCCAGGCACCCGTTGCGAACAGCAGGGCCGGGCCGGCCGGGTCCTTGGAATCGCGGACGGCCACCAGCCGTGGCAGCGCGGCAACCTCGACGCAGGCACCCTCGTCGCCGCTGCGGCTGCTCTTGCGCCACGCCGCCGCGGCCAAGGCCGCTGTGATTGTCGGTGTCATCGGTCCTACCGTCCCTTCAGGACTGACAGGAGCATCTCGCGGCTGTCCGCCGGGCTGAGCGCCACGCTTCGGAGATGCTCCATGATCTTGGTGCAGGTACGCGTCTCGCCGGCCCGGTCGAGGATCATCTGACCTGCCACGGTCTCCACCGAGGCGATGATCGGGTCCTCCGGGTCGGCGAACTCCAGGATGTGCAGCGAACCCCGCGTGCCCCGGTGGTAGCCGGCGGAGAGCGGGATCACCTGGACGCTGATGTTGGGCAGCTCGGCCATCTTGACCAGGTGACGCAGTTGCCCGTCCATCGCCGACTTCTCGCCGACCGGACGCAGTAGCGCGCCCTCGTCGATGATCGCGTCGAAGATGGGCGGGTTGTCGCCGGTGAGCCGTTGTTGACGGTCCAGCCGGATCTTGACCCGTTGCTCCACCAGGTCGTCGCCGAGGGTGTGCGGTCCGCCGCGCATCACGCCACGGACGTAGTCCGCGGTCTGCAGCAGGCCGGGCACCACCGAGGGCTCGAAGTTGGCGATGGCGGTCGCCTCGGCCTCCAGCGCGATGAAGTCGATGGTGCGTGGATCCAGCAGGTACGAGTACGACACCCACCAGCCCGGCTTGCGGGCGTCCTTCGCGAGCTGCACCGCCGCGGCCACCTCCTCGGCACCCACCCCGTACGACGTGAGCAGGGCGCGCACGGTGGCCGGGCTGATCAGGGTCTGGGCGTTCTCGTAGCGGGAGAGGGTGCTGCGGGTGCTGTTGATCTCATCCGCCGCGGTTTCCAGCGTCAGGCCGGCGGCTTCCCGGTGATGGCGCAGGGCGATACCGAGCCGGCGGGCACGGGCGGTCTTGGGGGCCATGCATCGATGGTCGCACACATTTGCGGGAACGTCTGCATGAGAGAACGTCGATGAGAGTTGCATTCACGGCTGTACACGTGTCAATCTGTTATCGCGTCCTCACCGCCGGTTGTCGTGGCGACGGTGGTGGTGAGCGACCGGAGGGGATGGGGCGCGCGGCGATCGGGTTTCTCCCCCGTACCCGATCGTCGCGTGCCGCCCCGCCATCCCGGCCCGCCGGAAGGAGACGACGTGCGAACCTGTCCGGAGCCCCCCGCCGTGCACCCGGACGGCCTTCGATGACCCGCTTCCTCGTGGTGCTCACCGACGTGCGCCCGGTCGAGGGCATCGACCGCAACGAGCGGGTCGCGCCCGAGCGGCGCCGACAGGTGGTCGGTGCCAGCAGTCGGGAGGCCGCCGACCGGATCGCCGGAGCGTTCATGGCGCTGGGCATGGTGCGGGCCGGCCGACAACGGGTCAAGGTGATCGCGGTCGGTCGCCGGCACTCCCGGGACTGAGCAGGCCCAGGTCACCGGCCTGCGACACCACGACCATCCCCGTCACGCACCGTACATGCTCTGTTGACCGATTGCCGTGTCGTGCCGTGGCTCGCCGGGTATCGCCTCGCCCTGTCGCCACGCACAGTAAGGTCAACCGGGTGAGCGCCACCGGCGAGCACGACCAGCCGCAGTCGCGTACGAAGAGGTGACCGGAGTGACCACCCCAGGCAAGACCCGCGTGGCGATCGTGTTCGGCGGCCGCAGCCCGGAGCACGGCATCTCCTGCGTCAGCGCTGGCAGCGTGTTCGGCGCGCTCGACCCGGACGAGTTCGAGGTGGTGCCCGTCGGCATCACCCGGGCCGGCCAGTGGGTGCTGACCAGTGGAGACCCCGCCCAGCTCGCGATCAATGCCCGTCAGCTGCCGGAGATCACCGCCGACTCCGGTGACGACATCGTGCTGCGCGCCGACCCCACCGGCAACGGGCTGATGGTGCTCGACCCGACCGAGGGCCCCCGGGTGTTGGCCGACGTCGACGTGGTCTTCCCGGTGCTGCACGGCACGTACGGCGAGGACGGCACCATCCAGGGAATGCTCGAGATGGCCGGCATCCCCTACGTCGGCGCGAACGTGTTCGCGTCCGCGGCGGCGATGGACAAGGAGTTCACCAAGAAGCTCTGTGCCGTCGAGGGCATCCCGGTCGGCTCCTACGCCGTGCTGCGCAACGGCATGACGCTCAGCGAGCAGGACAAGGAGCGGCTCGGTCTGCCGGTCTTCGTCAAGCCGTCCCGGGCCGGGTCTTCGTTCGGCATCACCCGGGTCACCGACTGGGCGCAGCTCGACGCCGCGGTCGCCACCGCCCGGCAGTTCGACCCGAAGGTCATCATCGAGGCGGCGATCATCGGCCGTGAGGTCGAGTGCGGTGTGCTGGAGGGCGAGGCCGGCGGCGCACCCGAGGCGTCCGTGCTGGCCGAGGTGCGGGTCGTCGCCGACCACGACTTCTACGACTTCGAGGCGAAGTACCTCGACGACTCCTGCGAGTACGACATTCCGGCCGGCCTGCCGGAGAAGGTGACCCGCCAGGTGCAGGAGTACGCCGTCCGCGCGTTCACCGCGCTGGACTGCGCGGGCCTGGCCCGGGCCGACTTCTTCGTCACCCCCGAGCTGGACGTCTACCTCAACGAGATCAACACGATGCCCGGGTTCACCCCGACGTCGATGTTCCCCCGGATGTGGGCGGCCTCCGGCCTGGAGTATCCGAAGCTGGTCAACCGCCTGATCCGCACCGCCCAGCGGCGCGGCGTCGGCCTGCACTGAGCGACCCGGTCCGCCAGCAAGGGGGGCGCTGAGCGACCCGGCCCGCACGGCGGGCGCTGAGCGACCCGGTCCGCCCGCACGGCGGGCGCTGAGCGACCCGGCCCGCACGGCGGGCACTGAGCGGCCTGAACCCGCCCGACCTACGTCAGGCGGCGCGGGGTCGGGTCAGCGCTGGCAGCCGGACGGGATGGCGCCGCCGGAGGGCACGGTCGCCACGATCGTGCTGGAGATCGTCGGCACCCACTGCAACGGCTGCTCGTAGGAGCGCGGGACACGCACCGTGACCAGCGTCTCCCGGTCGACCGTGCTGAGCACCGCCGCGTCGGCCTGCTCGGCCAGGTGCCAGCAGACCCGGTTCACCGTCCAGACCTCGTCGGTGCTGGGGAATTCCGGCTCGGTGCCGCCGCAGGCCACGGTGAGCGCGGGGTCGCCGTACGCCGCGTTCTGCTCCGGACCGGCGGTGACCGGCCGCTGGGTCAGGTCGCGGATGCTCGCCGGCAGTTGGGAGAGCAGAGCCCGGCAGACCGTGGCCGGGCGGGCGGCCAGCGCCGGGGCGGCCATCTCCACCGGGGCGGTGGACTGCACCCGGGGAGTCGTCGCGGACGGGGTCGGCGCGGCCGCCGGCGCGTCCGGGCTGAGCTTGTTGAAGGCCAGCAGGGCCACCAGCAACGTGATCGGTAGTGCGATCACCGTGGCCAGCAGCGCGGCACCGCGAATGGTCCGGTCCCGACCGGCCGGCGCGGCGGCGGCGGTATCGGCCGGGTCGCGGTTACCGTCAGCCGGCTCCCGCGTCCCGTCGGCCGGGTCGCGCGTCTCGTCGTCGTCAAGAGCAGAGGAAGCCGTCATCTCGTCCACTTACAGCCGCACCACTGAACACGTGAGGGTGCGGGTGATGCCAGGCACCATCTGCACCTTGCTGACGATGAGCTTGCCGAGCTCGTCGACGGTGTTCGCCTCGGTGAGGACGACCACGTCGTACGGCCCGGTGACGGCGTCGACGCGCACCACGCCGGGGATGTCCGCGATGAGACCCGCCACGTCACGTGCGCGGCCGACCTCGGTCTGGATGAGGATGTACGCCTGTACCACGACTCGACCTCCGTCCGTCGCCGCCCGGGAGCGGCCCGAAGGGTGAAACTACCTTACGGACCAGGTCTGATCCCTATCGGTCGTCAAGGAGCAGCGGTGAGCGAGCACGGCGGAGCCGGGCAGCACGGGCGGAACGCCGGCGGTGGCGCCCGTGTGTCCGGGATCGGGGAGTTCGGGCTGATCGGGAAGATCACTGCCCGACTCTCGTTCGGACCCACGACCCTGCTCGGGCCCGGCGACGACGCGGCGGTGGTGGCCGCCCCGGACGGCCGGGTGGCGGCCTCCACCGACGTGCTGGTCGACGGTCGGCACTTCCGGCGGGACTGGTCCTCGGCCCGCGACGTCGGGCACCGGGCGGCGGCGGCCAACCTGGCCGACATCGCGGCGATGGGCGCCACACCGACCGCCCTGCTGGTCGCGCTCTGTATGCCGGCGGACCTGGAGACCGGCTGGGCGGAGGAGCTGGCCGACGGGCTCGCCGCCGAGGCGGCGACGGTCGGCGCCAGCGTCGTCGGCGGGGACATGTCGGCAAGCCCCACCCTGACCGTGGCGGTCACCGCGCTGGGCGACCTGGAGGGTCGTCCGCCCGTGCTGCGCTCCGGTGCCCGTCCCGGTGACGTGCTCGCCCTGGCCGGACGCAGCGGGTACGCGGCGGCCGGGCTGACCGTGCTCACCCGAGGCTTCCGCACTCCCCGGCTGCTGGTCGAGGCGTACCGGCGGCCGCAGGTGCCCTACCAGGCCGGCCCGCAGGCCGCCCGGCTCGGCGCCACCTCGATGATCGACGTGTCGGACGGGTTGCTCGCCGACCTCGGACACGTGTCGACGGCCAGCGGGGTGGCCATCGACGTGCGGCGGGACGCGTTCGAGGTGCCCCGGCAGATGGCCGACGCGGCGCAGGCGCTCGGCGTCGACCCGTACACCTGGATCCTGGCGGGTGGCGACGACCACGCGCTGGCCGCGACCTTTCCGCCGGCGGTGGCGCTGCCGCCGGACTGGCGGCAGGTGGGCGTGGTCACACACGGTGCCGGGGTGACGGTCGACGGCGCGCCCCACGGCGGCCCGACCGGCTGGGACCATTTCCGGTGAGGCCCGGGGTTCGCCGTATCCTGGACACCGTGAGTGAGATCGAGATCCGGGCGGTGCGGTTCGACGCACCGGTGGCACAGCAGTTGATCCAAGCCGCACTGGCCGACCTCGGTGCCCGCTACGGCGGCACCGGCGACGACACCCCGGTGGACGCGACCGAGTTCGAGTCGCCAGATGGCGCGTTCCTGGTCGCCTACCTGGCCGGCGAGCCGGTCGGGTGCGGTGGCTGGCGCAGCCACGGCGCGGACACCGCGGAGCTGAAGCGGATGTACACGGCCCCGGCGGCGCGTGGGCGGGGCGTGGCCCGCACGGTGTTGGCGGCCGTCGAGCGCTCGGCCCGGGAGCAGGGCCGCAAGCGGGTGGTCCTGGAGTGCGGGGACAAGCAGCCCGAGGCGATCGCGATGTACAGCTCCGCCGGTTACGAGCGGATCCCGAACTTCGGCTTCTACAAGGACGCGGAGGGCTGCGTCTCCTTCGGCCGCACCCTCTGACGCCAGGGCGGTGATCGACTCGGGTTCCTTGAACTCGGGCTGTCCTCGACGCCGGACACCCCGACGTCCGGGAAACCGAGTCGATCAAGCGACGCAGTGGGGACCGGGCACGGCAGAGAGCCGGCGGACCTCAGGGGCCGCCGGCTCTGCCGTACGAGAAGGTGGGTGCTACCGCGTCAGGCGCGGGTGACCTTGCCGGCCTTGATGCACGAGGTGCAGACCTGCAACTTCTTGGTGTTGCCGCCACCGGCCGGGGTACGCACCGACTGGATGTTCGGGTTCCAGCGGCGGTTGGTCCGCCGGTGCGAGTGGGACACGTTGTGGCCGAAGCCCGGTCCCTTGCCACAGACGTCGCACACGCTAGCCACGGGATACTCCTGGGATTGATACGTTCATGGGGTCGCCGGCAGGTGCTGCCCGGGCAACCTGGTCAGGTTACCCGATGACTCGCCGACCCGGCCAACCGGCCCGGTCCGGCGTTCGCCCGTGCCCTGGCTCACGCCTGGTCGTGGGCCCGTCCGCCCGAGGGTGGGCCGGCCCGGCGGCCAGGCTACCGGAGCAGTCCGCCCGTGCTGCGGTCACCGCCGCAGCGGTGCGTGGAGGACACGCGGGACGAGTCCGACGCGTGTCGGTGCGCGCCAGTAGGCTTCTGGCCGTGCTGGACACCCTCGACGCCGCCGCGGTCCGCCGCTGGTGTGCGAGCGGGTTGGCCGCGCTCAAGCGCCACCAGGGCGAGATCGACGAGCTCAACGTCTACCCGGTGCCCGACGGCGACACGGGCACCAACCTGGTGCTCACCCTCACCTCGGCCCAGCAGGCCCTCGCCATGAACCTGGACACCCTCCCCGACAGCGGGCCGACCGCGCACGGGCACGCGCTGCGGCTGATGGCGCAGGGCGCGCTGCTCGGCGCGCGGGGCAACTCCGGGGTGATCCTGTCCCAGATCCTGCGGGGGTTCGCCGACGAGGTCGCCGGGGTGCCGGCGGTGCGTGGTCGGGAGTTGGCCGCCGCGCTGCGCTCCGGCGCCGCCGCCGCGTACACCGCGGTTGCCCGGCCGGTCGAGGGCACCCTGCTCACGGTGGTCGCGGCGGCAGCCACGGGCGCCGAAGGGGCGGACAGCGACGACCTGCCGGCGGTGGTCCGCGCCGCGGCCCGGGCCGCCGCCGAGGCGCTCGCCCACACCCCGGAGCAACTGCCGGCGCTGGCCCGCGCGGGCGTGGTCGACGCGGGTGGCCGCGGGCTCTGCGTGCTGCTCGACGCCCTGGTCGCGGTGCTCACCGGGGAGAGCGCGGCTCAGCCCGCGCCGACGCCGCGCTCCGCCCGTCCGGCGGCCACCGTCGCCCGGGAGACCGGTTCCGAGGAGTACGCGTACGAGGTGCAGTTCCTGCTCGACGCCCGGGAGGAGGCGGTCGCCGGGTTACGGCGGGCGCTGGACGCACTCGGGGATTCGCTGGTCGTGGTCGGCGACGGGCGTGAGCCGGAGGGCACCTGGAACGTGCACGTGCACGTCAACGACGTGGGCGCCGCGGTCGAGGCGGGGGTCGCCGCCGGTCGCCCGTACCGGATCTCGGTGACCCGCTTCGCCGATCAGCCGGAGCCGCCCCCCGAGCCGGTGGCGGCCGGCCGGGCCGCGGTGGTGGTCGCCACCGGCGGTGGCATCGCCGCGCTGTTCGCCGCCGAGGGCGCCACCGTGGTGCCGGGCAACCCGTCCACGGGTGAGCTGCTGGACGCCGTACGCAGCACCGGTGCGGCCCGGGTGGTGGTGCTGCCCAACGACGCCAACACCGAGGCGGTGGCGAGCGCGGCGGCCCGCGAGGCCCACCGGCACGGCATCAAGGTCAGCGTGGTGCCGACCCGCTCGCCCGTGCAGGCGCTGGCCGCCCTCGCGGTCCGCGACAGTGACCGCCGCTTCGAGGACGACGTGATCGCGATGGCCGAGGCGGCCGGCGCCTGCCGCTACGCCGAGGTCTGCCACGCCAGCCGGGAGGCGCTGACCGTCGCCGGCCCGTGCCGTCCCGGCGACGTGCTGGCGCTGGTCGAGGGGGAGGTGCACCTCATCGGCACCGACCTCACCGACACCTGCGCCGCCGTGGTCGACCGGATGCTCGGCGGCGGTGGCGAGATGGTCACCCTGCTGGCCGGGGTGGACGCCCCGGCCGGGCTCACCGATGCCGTCCGCGCGCACGTCGCGAGACGCTGGCCGTTCGTCGAGGTGCACGCGTACCCGGGGGGCCAGCCGTTTTATCCGCTCCTGGTAGGGATCGAATGAGCGAACCAGCCACGGTGGACACTCCGCTGAAGAAGCTGGTCGGGGACAAGACGGCCAAAGCGCTGGCCACGCACCTCGATCTGCACACCGCGGGTGACCTGGTCTACCACTTCCCACGTCGCTACGACGAGCGCGGCGAGCACACCGACATCCGTTCCCTGGACGTCGGCGAGCAGGTCACCGTGCTGGCCCAGGTGCAGCGCACCGCGGTGCGTCCGATGCGGCAGCGGCGGGGCAACCTGCTGGAGGTGACCGTCGGCGACGGCTCCGGCGGGGTGTTGACACTGACCTTCTTCGGCAACCAGGCGTGGCGCGAACGGGAGCTGCGCCCCGGCCGGTGGGGGCTGTTCGCCGGCAAGGTCACCGAGTTCCGGGGCAAACGGCAGCTCAACGGCCCGGAGTACGTCCTGCTCGGCGAGGGTGGCGACGGCGAGGCGGCGGTCAGCGACGAGATCGAGGAGTTCGCGGGCGCGCTGATCCCGGTCTACCCGGCCGCCGCGGCCGTGCCGACCTGGGTGATCGCGCGCTGCGTGCGGGTCGTCCTGGACACGTTCACCCCGCCGGACGATCCGCTGCCGAGCGCCGTGCGCGCCAGCCGCAAGCTGGTCGGGTTGGGCAGCGCGTTGACCGAGATCCACCGGCCGTCCAGCAAGGAGGAGCTGCACCGGGCGCGGCGGCGGCTCAAGTGGGACGAGGCGTTCGCCGTCCAGTTGACCCTGGTGCAGCGCAAGCACCGGGCGGCCGACTGGCCGGCACGACCCCGCCCGGCACGGCCGGGTGGGCTGTTGGAGGCCTTCGACGCCCGACTGCCGTACGAGCTGACCGAGGGTCAGCGTGACGTCGGTGTGGAGATCGCCGCGGATCTGGCCGTGGCCCACCCGATGCACCGGTTGTTGCAGGGCGAGGTCGGCTCGGGCAAGACCGTGGTGGCGCTGCGGGCGATGCTCCAGGTGGTCGACGCGGGCGGTCAGGCGGCGCTGCTGGCGCCGACCGAGGTGCTGGCCGCCCAGCACCACCGCGGCATGCTCGACCTGCTCGGGCCACTCGGCCGGGCCGGCGAGCTGGGTTCCGCCGAGCACGCCACCCGGGTCGAGCTGGTCACCGGTTCGCTGGGCGCCGCGGCCCGGCGGCGGGCGCTCGGTGAGGTCGCCAGTGGTGCCGCCGGCATCGTGCTCGGCACCCATGCCCTGCTCTACGAGGGGGTCGACTTCGCCGATCTCGGCCTGGTGGTCGTGGACGAGCAGCACCGCTTCGGTGTGGAGCAACGCGACGCGCTGCGCTCCAAGGCCGACCAGCCGCCGCACGTGCTGGTGATGACGGCCACGCCGATCCCGCGCACGGTGGCGATGACCGTCTACGGCGACCTGGAGGTCTCCACCCTCTCCCAGTTGCCCCGGGGGCGGTCGCCGATCGCCTCGCACGTGGTTCCCGCCGCCGAGAAACCGGCCTACCTGGACCGGGCCTGGCGTCGCCTGCGCGAGGAGGTGGCGGCCGGCCACCAGGCGTACGTGGTGTGCCCGCGGATCGGTGACGGCCCGGCGTCGGAGGAGGAGCCGCCGCCGGTGGACGACAACGGTCGCCGGCCGCCGCTGGCGGTCACCGAGGTGGCCCCGCTGCTGGCCGAGGGCCCGTTGCACGGGCTGCGGATCGGGGTGCTGCACGGCCGCCTGCCGGCCGACGAGAAGGACGCGGTGATGCGCTCCTTCGCCGCCGGTGACCTGGACGTGCTGGTGGCGACCACCGTGATCGAGGTCGGTGTGGACGTGCCGAACGCCACCGTGATGATCGTGCTCGACGCCGACCGCTTCGGTGTCTCCCAGTTGCACCAGCTCCGTGGCCGGGTCGGTCGGGGCGCGGCGGCCGGGCTCTGTCTGCTGGTCAGCGAGGCGGCCGAGGGGTCGTCGGCGCGTGAGCGGCTGGACGCGGTGGCGTCCACGAGCGACGGCTTCAAGCTCGCCGAGCTGGATCTGGAGCAGCGCCGCGAGGGTGACGTGCTGGGCGCCACCCAGTCCGGGCACCGTTCACACCTGCGGCTGCTGTCTCTGAAACGAGACACCGAGCTGATCCGCGACGCCCGTGCCGAGGCCATCACCCTGGTCGAGGACGACCCGGAGCTGACCCGCAATCCCGCGCTGGCCGCCTCGGTGGCCGCGCTGGTGGACGAGGACCGCGCGGAGTACCTGGAGAAGGGCTGACGTCATCGCCCGGTCCGTGGTCCCCTCCGGTACCACCGATCTTGAGTCGACCTGACGACTCAGCCAGCCGAAACGGACCGAGGGCGCGTCGACCGGGTGGTCGACGCGCCCTCGGGTTCAGCGCAGGTCAGGTCAGGCGGTGAAGGTCACCCGACGCCGACGGGCGATGACGAAGAGAACCGCACCCGCGATGAGCAGCGCGATCGCGCCAGCGGCGATGCCGCCGGCAGCCGCACCGGTGACCGGAAGGCCCGGCTCCTCGCCGCCGGCGCCGCCGCCACCGCAGTCGCCCTCCGGCGTGTAGACGGCTTCCATCTCCAGGTCCAGCTCGGGCAGCGCGACGAGCGCCGTCTCGTCCTTACCGGCCTTGAAGCTCACCGTCTCCGACGCGCCGGCCGCGACCGTACGGGTCTCGGTCTTGCCGCCGTAGGTGAAGGCCGCCTTGACCGGGAGCCCACCCTCGGGGTTGGTCACGGTGAGGGCGAAGTCCTTGCAGTCGGCCTTGGTGGTGACGGCCGGCAGCGGGCAGTCCTCGGGGCGCTGCCACGAGTAGGTGCCCTTCTCGATGACCTTGCCGTCGACCAGCACCTCGATCTTGCCGGCGTCGGCGGCGGGCACCACGATGCTGTTGTCGGCCTTGCCGGCCGGGACGGAAACCTTCTTGGAGAAGCCGTTCTCGCCCTTGACCTCGAACTCGACGGCGTACTTGCTGATCTTGCCGTCGTTGCTCAGCGAGACAGCGACCGATCCGTCGCACTTGGACGCGAAGGTCGTGGCCGGGGTGACGCAGCTCTTGTCGCCGCCGTTGTACCAGCCCTGCGGGCCCTTGGACCGGTTACCCGGAGCGCCCGTCGAGCCCAGCTTCTTGTTGTCGTAGCGCTTGCCGCCGTCGACCAGCTCGCCGATGACCTCGTCCTTGCCGCCCCAGATCAGGTCGACCTGGGTGTGGCAGTCCGGGATCTCGACGTTCAGCTTGATCTCGGTCTGGGTGCCACCGATCCAGTTGCTGTCCGGCGTGCCGTAGACGTACTGCGGGGTGGCGAACTGCGGCCGGGGCGCGAAGTACGACACCAGCGTGAACCACTGCTTGCCCTCGCCGCAGAGCGGCAGGTCACCGTCGAGCTTGACGGTCGCGGTGCCCTTCGGGCCGTCGAAGGTGTGGCTGTACTTGGCCTTGTCGACGTCGACGCACTTCGGAGTCGGCGTGCAGGAGTTGTCGGCGGCGAGCTTGATGCTGCCGTTGTTGGTGGCCTCCTGGTCGTTCTTCTTCCACTTGCCGAACACCGTGAGCTTGGCCTCGGCGGTGTTACCGGGCACGCGCTGGACGGCCGTGACGGTGCCGGCCTTGGGGATGACGGTGCCCTCCAGTGGGGCTGCCTTGGCGCCCTTCACGGGGACGGTGACCTCGGTCGAAGGCTCCGCGGTCACCTTCTTCAGCGTCACGGCCTTGTCGCGCTCGCTGTTCTCCACCTTCCACGTGATCACGCGCTCGCCAGAGAGCCGGTCACAGTCGGCGGTGGCGGTGATGGTGGTGTGGTGCGCGCTGGCCGGAGCGGCCACCGCGACTGCCCCGGTGAGGCCGATGAGGGCGGCTCCCAGGATGGCCAGCGGTCGCTGTAGCGACAGCTTGGGACGGATCACGGGTACTCCTGGAGTGCTGAAGCGTCAGGGGTGTGGCACGGGAGAGACAGTGGACGGTCACTGCACGTCCGATCGGAGAGGCGCCCTCCCGCACCGCGGGCCGGTGGGTTGCCGCCGGCACCCGGCAGACCCTAGCGAGATCGCCGCTCGTGATACAGCGCTCAGGATTTGCTAAGACGGATGTTATGAAGTTGAGATCATTGATATACGAGAAGTGATCACGTGATCTTCGTGGCGGTACCGACCGTGTCGGCGGCCAGGTCCGACGAGTCGCGTAGCGTCGCGGGCATGAGCAGGAGGAGACCGTGACCCGGATCGTGGCCGGGACGCTCGGCGGGCGGCGGATCGCCGCGCCCCCCGGCGCCGGCACCCGGCCCACCTCCGACCGGGTCCGGGAGGCGTTGTTCAGCGCCGTCGAGGCCGAGGTCGACCTCGACGGCACCCGCTTCGCCGACCTGTACGCCGGCTCCGGCGCGGTCGGGTTGGAGGCGCTCTCCCGCGGGGCCGCGCACGTGCTGCTGGTCGAGTCGGACGCGCGGGCGGCCCGGGTGATCCGGGAGAACGTGGCGGCCCTGCGTGCCGGCCCGGCCGCCCGCCTGGTCACCGGCAAGGTGGCGACGGTTCTGGCCGCCGGCCCGGACGGTGGGCCGTACGACGTGGTCTTCGCCGACCCTCCGTACGCGGTGCCGGACGCGGAGATCACCGCCCTGCTGACCGCGCTGGTCGACGGCGGCTGGCTGGCGCCGGACGCGCTGGTGGTGGTGGAGCGGTCCAGCCGCACCAGGCAGTTCGACTGGGTGGAGGGGATCACCCCCGACCGCAGTCGCCGTTACGGCGAGACCACACTTTGGTACGGTCGCCGATCATGAGACGTGCGGTGTGCCCCGGTTCGTTCGACCCGGTCACCAACGGACACCTCGACATCATCGGGCGGGCCAGTCGGCTCTTCGACGAGGTGATCGTCGGTGTGCTGGTTAACCAGTCGAAGAGTGGCCTGTTCACCGTCGAGGAGCGCATCGACATGCTCCGCGAGGTGACCTCGTCGTACGGCAACGTGCGGGTCGAGTCGTTCCGAGGGCTGCTGGTGGACTTCTGCCGGGCTCAGCAGGCGAGTGTGCTGATCAAGGGCCTGCGGGCGGTCAGCGACTTCGACTACGAGTTGCAGATGGCCCAGATGAACATTGGGCTGGCCGGCGTCGAGACGCTCTTCATGCCGACCAACCCGCTCTACTCGTTCCTCTCGTCGAGCCTGGTCAAGGACGTGGCCAAGTGGGGTGGCGACATCTCCGCGCACGTCCCCGACCCGGTCCGGGAGGCCCTTCAGGCCCGGCTCGGCCCGCGCCCCTGACCCGCCTCACCCGGCGGTCCTGCCGCCTCGGTCGCCGCGACGCCCTTTTTGCGGAAATTTGACGTAAGAGTCCGGGCAAGGTGGGCGCGGTGTGACGATGTCGCGACGCGCCGGGTTGGGGTGGATGGGGCCGCTGTGGGGCCGGCACGACATGATTGGTGGCGCGGGGAACGGCCGTAGCCCGCATCATGGAGGTCGGCCGAAGAACGACAGGAGTGAGGTACCGGTGGACCCGCTCGATCGCATCGACGAACTGATCGCCATGGTGGAGCAGGCCCGCTCCGTCCCGATGTCGCGTAACAACTGCATGGTCGACCGGGGCGAGATGATCGCCGCACTCGACGAGATGCGCGCCGACCTCCCCGCCGACCTGCGTCGCGCCGCCGCTCTCCTGGAGGAGCGCGACAAGATCATGGAGGCCGGCAAGCGCGAGGCGGACCGGATCATCAGCGAGGGTGAGGCAGAACACGCCCGCCTGGTCTCGGTGAACGAGATCACCGTGTCGGCCGAGCACGAGGGCGCCCGGATCATCGCCGAGGCCCGGGCCGAGGCGCAGCGCCTGCGTGAGGAGGTCGACGACTACGTCGACACCGCGCTGGCCAACTTCGAACAGTTCCTCACCCGGGCGCTGGCCTCGATAGAGCGCGGCCGGGACAAGATGCACGCACTTCGGGAGATCGGCACCTTCGCTGGGGAAGAGGCGGAACGCCCGCTACCCTTCTGAGCGGCACCTCACCAGCCGACATTCTCAGGCGGGCGTCGCCCCCGGTTCGACGGTCCGGCGGTCGTCCAGGTAACCTTTTTTGTCGGCCTCTCACCGGCCGGAGTCTGACTATGCCCAAGCACTCGCCATCGACACTCAACCCCAGGTCGCCGTTGGTCCTCGACACGAGGGACCTGCCGCGCCGCCCTGGCGCGTTGCGTGAAGTCCGGCGGGTCGTGCCGGCACCGGCGGACCTCGGTGTGGAGTTGATCGGCGTGCCGGAGGGCGCGGACCTCGACCTCGATCTGAGGTTGCAGTCGGTGTCCGAGGGCGTGCTCGTCTCCGGGACCATCACCGGTCCCGTTCAGGGCGAGTGCGGCCGTTGCCTGCGCGAGATCAACGACTCGATGGGCGTGACGATCCAGGAGCTGTACGCGTACGAGGACAGCACCACGGACGCCACGACCGACGAGGACGAGGTGGGCCGGATGCAGGGCGATCTGATCGACCTGGAGCCGGCGCTGCGGGACGCGTTGGTGCTCACGCTGCCGACCAACCCGCTCTGCCGGGAGGACTGCCCAGGACTGTGCCCTGAATGCGGGGCGCACTGGGACGATCTGCCGGCCGACCACAGTCACCAGCAGATCGACCCGCGTTGGGCGGGCCTGTCGCAAATGACCGTTACAGAGGAGTAAGAACCGTGGCCGTCCCGAAGCGCAAGATGTCGCGCAGCAACACCCGGTCCCGCCGGGCGAACTGGAAGGCGACCGTGGTCGCGACCGTTGCGTGCCCGCAGTGCAAGTCCCCGAAGCTGCCGCACGCCGCCTGCTCCGTCTGCGGCACCTACAACGGCCGCCAGGTTCTCGAGGTCTGACCTGGACGCCGAGTGACGCCCCCGACCCCAGGTCGGGCGGCGCGCGCATCCTGGCATTCGCCCGGTGCCCCGGCTCCCTCCGACGCCCGGCCCACTCCGGCCGGCGTTCCCGTGGAGCCGGGCACCGCGCGGATCGCCGTTGACCTCCTCGGCGGGGACGACGCTCCCGCCGTCGTGGTTGACGGCGCTCTGCGGGCCATGCGCGCCGACCCTGACCTGCACCTGCTCCTCGTCGGCCCGACCGAGGTCGCCGACGAGATGATTGCTGCCCTCGATCCGGCCCAACGTGCCCGGATCACGGTGCGGCCCGTTCGTGATGTCGTCGGCATGGCCGACCATCCCAGTGCCGCCCGCGCGGAGAGCACCGTCCGGGCCGCGGTCACCGCTGTGCGCGACGGCACCGCCGACGCCCTGGTGTCCGCCGGTGCCACCGGTGCCACCGTCACCGCGGCCGTCCTCGGCCTGGGCCGTTGGCCGGAGATCCGTCAACCCGCCCTGGCCGCCACCCTGCCCGCCGTGGCCGGGCCGGTCGTCCTGCTCGACGTCGGCGGCTCCCTCGAACCCCGCCCGGCCACTCTCGCCCGCCACGCCGTGCTCGGCGCCGCGTACGCCGCGGTGGCGCACTCCATCGCCGCGCCGCGGGTCGGCCTGCTCTCGGTCGGCACCGAGGCCGGCAAGGGCGACCGGGTCCGCCGGGCCACCGACCCGTTGCTCGCCGTCGAGCCGCTCCCCGGCGGGGCGCGCTACGTCGGCCTGGTCGAGGGGTACGACGTGGCCCTCGGCGCGCGCGCCGATGTGGTCGTCACCGACGGCTTCACCGGTAACGTGCTGCTCAAGGCCATCGAGGGCGCCTACGCCATGGCTGGCGGCCCTCCTACCGGGGGTGGCGCGCCCCGCGCGGCCGCCCTGTTGGGCGTTGCGGGGACGGTGGTCGTCTGCCACGGTTCCGCCCGCGCCGACGACATCGCCTCCGGCATAGCTCTCGCCGCTCACCTGTGGCGACGGCGCGCCACCGATCTGGTCTCCGCGTTGCTCGACGGCGACGCCGCGACGGACCGCACCGACCGTTCCACCGACACCGAGGTACGCACATCATGAGCAACGACAAGCGGCGGCGGGCATCCGTCGGTCACCTGGAAGCCGCCTTCGGCGTGAGCCTGGAACCCGAGCTGCTGCAACGTGCGCTGACCCACCGCTCGTACGCGTACGAGAACGGCGGGCTGCCCACCAACGAGCGGCTGGAGTTCCTCGGCGACTCGGTGCTCGGCGTGGTGATCACCACGGCGCTCTTCCACAACCACCCGGACCTGCCCGAGGGACAGTTGGCCAAGCTGCGCGCCAGCGTGGTCAACATGAGGGCGCTCGCCGACGTGGCCCGTGGTCTGGGCCCGGACGGTCTCGGCGCGTACCTGCTGCTCGGCAAGGGCGAGGAGACCACCGGCGGGCGGGACAAGGCGAGCATCCTCGCCGACACGCTGGAGGCGCTGCTCGGCGCGATCTACCTCCAGTACGGGTTGGACACCACGGGGATCGTGATCCACCGTCTCTTCGACCCGCTGATGGCGGAGTCGGCCGGCCGGGGCGCCGCCCTGGACTGGAAGACCAGCCTCCAGGAGCTGACGGCGGCGCTCGGCCTCGGCGTCCCGGAGTACCGGATCGAGGGCACCGGCCCGGACCACCTGAAGACGTTCACCGCCTGGGTGGTGGTGGCCGGCAACCGGTACGGCGGCGCCGAGGGGCGCAGCAAGAAGGAAGCCGAGCAGCGGGCCGCCGAGGCAGCCTGGCGGACGCTCGCCGAGCAGAACGGCCAGAACGGCGACGACGGCCAGGACGGGCGGGCCGGCGACGGGCGTCAGGACCAGCCGGTGGACCGGGGCGGCTCGGCCGACTCCGACGAGCCGTTCGGGCCGCTGGAGCGCGCCGAGCGGGCAGCCCAGGCCGAGCAGTCCGACCACCTGGCGCAGGCACTGCCGGCCGGGGGTGCCGACGGCCACGAGACGGGGTCGCGGGGTGCCTGAGCTGCCCGAGGTGGAAACCGTCCGGCAGGGGCTGGCCCAGTGGGTCGTCGGCCGCCGGATCGCGGCGGTCGAGGTCCGTCACCCGCGTGCGGTCCGCCGGCACATCCCGGGTGACGTGCACTTCGCCGACGTGCTCGCCGGCCGCACGGTGCTGGACGCCCGCCGTCGCGGTAAGTACCTGTGGCTGCCACTGGACAGCGGCGACGCCGTCGTCGGGCACCTCGGGATGTCCGGTCAGATGCTGCTCCAGCCACCCGGCACCACCGACGAGACGCACCTGCGGGTCCGGTTCCGGTTTGCCGACGACGGGCCGGAGCTGCGCTTCGTCGACCAGCGCACGTTCGGCGGGCTCTCGGTGAGCGAGGGCGGCGCCGATCTGCCCGACGAGATCGCGCACATCGCCCGCGACCCGATGGACCCGGAGTTCTCCGACGCGGAGTTCGTCGCCTCGCTACGCCGCCGGCACACCGAGGTGAAGCGGGCCCTGCTCGACCAGACCCTGATCTCCGGGGTGGGCAACATCTACGCCGACGAGGCGCTCTGGCGCGCCGGGCTGCACGGCGGCCGACCCACCGACGCGCTGACCGGCCCCGCCGCGCAACGCCTGCTCGGCCACGTCCGGGACGTGCTCGGCGAGGCGATCAGGCAGGGCGGCACCAGCTTCGACGCCCTCTACGTCAACGTCAACGGGGAGAGCGGCTACTTCGACCGGGAGCTGAACGCCTACGGCCGCGAGGGAGAGCCGTGCCGGCGGTGCGGTGCGCCGATCCGACGCGAGGCGTTCATGAACCGGTCCTCGTACAGCTGCCCGCACTGCCAGCCACGGCCCCGGGGTTCCCTTCGGGGATGACCCGGAGCCGACTCCGGGGTGGTGCCGGCGGGTCGCGGCGGGCCGCTCCGGGCTCGACCCTGGCGTACCTGCCGATCGCGGTCTGACGCCCGCCGAACCGACCCCCGCGCACGTTGCGGTGATTCCGGGGTGGGCCGGGGCCGATCCCCGATGTGACCGCCTCGTCACGCACCTAACGTCAGCACCGATCACTGGGGGGCTGACGTGACAGGGGGAGTCGGGATGAGGAAAAGACCGGTGACGGTGCGGCTGGCGCGGTGGAGCGCCGAGCACCCGTGGCGGGCGCTCGCGATGTGGGCGGTGTTCGTGGCGGTGTGCTTCGTCGGCGGCAGCGCCGCCGGTCTCAACGAGGCCACCAGCGGCGACCAGGCCATCGGCGAGGCGGGGCGGGCCGGCCTGATCGTGGACGCCGCCGACTTCGACGACCCGGCCGTGGACAACGTCCTCATCACCTCCCGGGGCGGTGCGCTGGACGAGGCGGCGGCCCGGAAGGCGGCCGACGACGCGGCGGCCCAGCTGCGTACGGTCGTCGGGGTCGCCTCGGTGGGCCAGCCCGTCACCGCCCGGGACGGCTCGGCGCTGCTGCTGCCGATCACCATGTCCGGTGACCCGGAGACGGCCTCGGAACGGGTGCAGCCGTTGCGCGATGCCACCGCCGCCGTGCAGGCCGATCACCCGCAGTTGCGCGTCGAGCAGGTCGGCGGACCGTCGATCGGCCAGGCCCTCGACGACACCCTGGGCAAGGACTTCAAGCGTGCCGAGCTGCTCAGCCTGCCGGTCACCCTGGCCATCCTGATCATCGCGTTCGGCGCGCTGATCGCGGCCAGCGTGCCGGTGCTGCTGGCACTCTCCTCGGTCGCCGCCGCGATGGGTCTGTCCACCCTCGCCTCACACCTGGTGCCGGCCACCGACACCACCGCCCCGGTGATCCTGCTGATCGGCATGGCGGTCGGGGTCGACTACTCGCTGTTCTACATCCGCCGGGAGCGGGAGGAACGCGCCAGGGGCCGATCCGGCCTCGACGCCGTGGAGATCGCCGCGGAAACCTCCGGACACGCCGTGGTGGTCTCCGGCTTCGCGGTGATCATCTCGATGGCCGGGCTGCTGCTCGCCGGGGACGTGGTCTTCTCGTCCCTCGCGGTCGGCTCGATCCTCGTGGTCGCCGTCGCGGTGACCGGTTCGCTGACCGTGCTGCCCGCCCTGCTGGCCAAGCTCGGCCGCTGGGTCGACCGGCCACGCGTGCCGCTGCTCTGGCGGCTGACCGCGCCGCGCACCGGCCGGCACGGCGAGCCCCGCAAGCCCCGGCTCTGGCCGGCGGTGCTCCGGCCCGCGCTCCGCGCTCCGGTGGTGAC
The DNA here is from genome assembly GCF_022230955.1 of Micromonospora cabrerizensis. GTDB lineage: Bacteria > Actinomycetota > Actinomycetes > Mycobacteriales > Micromonosporaceae > Micromonospora > Micromonospora cabrerizensis. The sequence continues at coordinate 6,817 of NZ_JAKKFI010000082.1, read as the reverse complement.
GCTGGTCATCTCGGTCGGGTTGCTGCTCGCGCTGGCCGCGCCGGCGCTCGGCATGAAGCTGAAGTTCCCCGGCATGGAGGACCTGCCCCGCACCACTCCGGCCATGCAGGCGTACGACCGGCTCACCGCCGCCTTCCCGAGCACCGGCACCAACCACGTGGTGGCGGTGCGGGCGCCGGCCGAGCAGGCCGACCGGGTTCGTGCCGCCCTCACCGAGCTGTCCACCCGTGCCGCTGGCGATCCGTTGTTCGCTCCGGCCGAGGCGGACGGTCCGAAGATCGAGGTGTCGGCCGACCGGCGGGTGTCGGTGCTGGACGTGGCCACCCCGTACGCCAGTCGTGACGACCGGTCGGTGCAGTCGCTGGAGAAGCTGCGCGCGGACCTGGTCCCGGCGGAGCTGCGGGGTATCCCCGACATCGAGTACGCGGTCGGCGGCAGCGTGGCCGACAGCGAGGACTACGCGGCTCATGTCCGGGACAAGTTGCCGCTGGTCATGGGCTTCGTGCTGGTGCTGACCTTCCTGGTGATGGTATTCACCTTCCGGTCGGTGGTGGTCGCGGCGAGTTCGATCGCGCTGAACCTGCTCTCCGCCGGTGCCGCGTACGGGCTGCTGGTGCTGATCTTCCAGGGCGAGTGGGCCGAGGGGTTGCTCGGTTTCACCTCGATGGGCGCCATCGTGTCCTGGCTGCCGCTGTTCCTCTTCGTGGTGCTCTTCGGCCTCTCGATGGACTACCACGTCTTCGTGGTCAGTCGGATCCGCGAGGGGATCCGGGCCGGGATGCCCAACCGTGACGCGGTGTCCTACGGGATCACCTCGTCGGCCGGGGTGGTGACCAGCGCGGCGATCGTGATGGTCGGGGTTTTCTCGATCTTCGCCACGCTGAGCACGATCGACATGAAGCAGCTCGGCATCGGCCTCGCGGCGGCGATCCTGCTGGACGCCACGATCATCCGGGGCGTGGTGTTGCCGGCGCTGATGACCATGCTGGGCGACGCCAACTGGTGGGCCCCGCGCTTCCTGCGCGCTCGGCCGGCACCCGCGCCGGCCGACCCGCCGGCCCCGACCCCGGAACTGGTGCCGGTGCCCTGACCCCACCCGGAGTCCGCTGACGCCGTCTCCGCCGCTGCTCGCCGCTGGCCGTCCCTGCCCCCCGCTTGATCAACTCGGTTTCATTGAAGTCGCGGTATCCCGGGCCACCTGAGGCCGCGACATCATGGAACCCGAGTCGATCAAGCGGGGGGCGGCGAGCAGGTTTCCCGCCACGCGTCCAGCGGGCGGTCCTTCCTGATCGACGCGAAGCCGTAGCCGACGGTGGTGACGCAGAACTCGTCGGTCGAGCTGACGTACTCCACGTGGAAGACCGGTTTGCCCGCGTCGACGAACGGCAGCAGCTTGGCGCACTGGCCCAGCCGCACACACTCCTCGTTGACGACGAAGTCGAAGTCCGGGGCCAGCGCGGCGAGCTGGGGCACGTCGTTGACCAGCCCGGGGGAGAGGCTCAGCGAGCGGGCCAGCTCGGCCAGCCGGCGGTTGAACAGCAGTTGGTCGTCGAAGTCGAGCGGGAAGCCGGTACGGGACGCGTACCCGTCGGCGTCGGCGAACGCCACCGCGCCGAAGCCCTTGCCCCGGCAGAGCCGGAAACGATCGGCCAGCACCGGTTCGAGCGCGTCCCAGCTCCGCACGTCCAGCCACCGGCTGTCCGGCCGACGCCCGTTCGAGCCCTGGACGATGTCCGGGAACCGGCTGGCGTCCGGGTCGGTGGAGCGGACCGACCCGACGTGCACCTGGCAGATCAACCGGCGGTCCCGGGAGCGCAGGTCGGCGGTCTGGCCGGTGGTGGTGACCACCGGGTCGAGCAGGAAGACGTCCGCCTCCACCGTCGGGTCGAGCGGGCCGCTGAGCTGCCACTGCCACTGCCAGGCGCGGGCCGACGCGGCCGGCCACGCGGTAGGCGCGCCGGGCGGGGTCAGCGCGGCTCGGCACCCGTACGCCGACGAGACCAGGAGAAGCGCGACGCCGGCCGACAGGAAGCGGCGCAGTGGGCGTACGGCGACGCGTCGCCGCGGCCGGATCCACATCGGCAGCTCCCGGGTCCCGGACGGCCCGTCGCCGCCCGCACCGGTACGCCGCCCCGCACGCTCGGCCCGACGTACCTCACCGGGTCAAACGAGCGCGGGGGCGCCAACGACGCGCGGTCAGCGTGGCGCGGCGAAGACCTGCGTCCAGTACGGCCCGTTGCTGTTGGCGATGCCGACGCCGATCTCGGTGAACGCGCAGTTCAGGATGTTGGCCCGGTGGCCGGAGCTGTTCATCCAGGCGTCCATCACCGCGGCCGGGGTCTTCTGGTTCCAGGCCACGTTCTCGCCGTACGTGCGCCAGGTGTAGCCGACCCGGTCCAGCCGGGTGCCGGCGTTGCTGCCGTCGCTGCCGGTGTGCGACATGTTCTGGTGGTCGGCCTGGTCCTGACTGTGCTTCTGCGCGGCGGTCATCAGTTTGTCGTCGATGCTCAGCGCCTTGCAGCCGGCCTTGGCCCGCTCGGCGTTGACCAGGTCGACCACCTCGCTGGCCTGGGCGCTGACGGAGCCGCTGGAGCCGTTGGAGCCGCTGTTCGTGTTCGGTGCGGCGCTGCGCTCGACGCCGCGGCGCGACGCGGCGGTGGTCCGGGACGCCGCCGGGGTCGGCTTGACGACCTTGCTCGGCGAAGGGCTCGGCTGCGCCGGGCTGGGCGTGGCGGACGGGGAGGGTGCGGCCAGGGTGTCGATGGCCGGCGGCTCGGCCGGTGCCTCCGTCGTGGCGAAGGTGTCGTCGACGGCGGTCGTCTGACCGCCCCCGTCGTCACCGCCGGGCAGCGCGAGCGCGCCGACGCCGAAGCTCACCACGAGGGTGGCTGCCGCGGCGGCGCCCCCGATCATCAGTGGCTTGCGCCACCGGCGGGGGGAGCGGTGCCGGCCTTCGCCGGGCCGGCCGGACACGCCGCCGGTCGTCTCCGGGTCGGCGTCGGCGCGCCAGCCGCCGGTGGTCTCCGCGTCGGTGTCCGGGTGCCAGCCGCCAGTGGGAACCTCGACCGGGCGGCTGTCGGCCCAGGCGGCGCTGCCGCGATCGGGGCGGTGGGCCGGCCAGGTCGCGGTGTGGGCGTCGGTCGAGTCGGCGGGCGTCGCCGGCTCCGACTGCCAGCCGGGGGTCGGCTGCTCCGACTGCCAGCCGGTGGTGGGCTGCTCCGACTGCCACCCGTCGCCGGGTTGGTCGGCGTCGTCGTCGCCGAAGAGGTAGGCCGAGCGCGGCTCCGGGCGGTCGTGCAGCCAGGCCGGCTCGTCGGTCGGCCGCTCGGCGCGCCGGGGTGCGCCGTTCGGGTCCATCGGGTCGGTCCAGCCGTACACGCCTATGCCTCCAGGGGTCGGTTGCGGGCCGGGGTGACGCTACGGCGCGCCCTCGACCTGCGGCAACGTGGCTAAGGAAGAGTTAAGGGGAAGTCGGACGCCAGGGGGCGGACTTCCGGGAATCCGGGCGTACAGTAAAGGAGTCCGGACAGAGCGTGTCCGTGCCGTGAAGGCAGCCCCCCGACAAGTGGACAGGTCGACGTAGAGATGATCTACGGCCTGCGAGAACTTGACGAAGGAGGGGGTTTCGGCTCAATATATAGGTGTCGCCAGTCGCGCCCGGTCATGCCCAGATACAGCCTGGAATGACAGCCGCGTACTTAATGGGCGCGCGTTGGCCGGCCTTTCCGGCAGCGCATATCAAGGAGTCAGCATGGCGAAGGCCCTCTACGGCCACGTAGGTGCAGCGCCCGACCGGCGTCTGCTCGACGAGGTCACCCGACTGCGTGCCAGGGTTCAGGCACTGGAGTTCGAGATCACGCGTCTGCGTGCCGACAATGATCGGCTCGCGGCGGCTGCGGCGGAGGCGGACGATCTGCTCCGTCTGGCCGAGCCGGCGCTGACCTGATCTTCACGTCGACAAAACTGAATCGCACTATCGCAAAAAAGCGCGCCGACACGTTCTGTGCCGGCGCGCAACACTGTCCGGTTCCTTTCCGGCCGACGATTTTATGATCTTGTGGTCGGTCGCGCGGGAACCGTCCCGGCCGCCCCCGAATAGCGCGCCGACGGATAAGCCGATCATGAACCGCTCTCGCCATTATCGGAGCCGTCAGAACAACAGCGCGCTGTGCCCCGCGCCCCTCGACGCACACGACCCGGGGCGGGTCGCGTGCTCCTCCGCTCCCACCGCCGGGTTAGTCTGCGAGTTCACCCAGGTCCCCAGAGCCGGCGACGGTACGGCGGCCACCGGACGAGGATCGAGAAGGTGTATCTCAAGAGCCTGACGGTGAAGGGCTTCAAGTCCTTCGCCTCCGCCACGACGTTGAAGCTGGAGCCCGGGATCACCTGTGTGGTGGGCCCGAACGGCTCCGGCAAGTCCAACGTCGTCGACGCCATCGCCTGGGTCCTGGGCGAGCAGGGCGCCAAGGCCCTGCGCGGCGGCAAGATGGAGGACGTCATCTTCGCCGGCACCGCCGGCCGGGCGCCACTGGGCCGCGCCGAGGTCACCCTCACCATCGACAACACCGACGGCGCGCTGCCGATCGAGTACACCGAGGTCTCCATCACCCGCCGGATGTTCCGCTCCGGCGAGAGCGAGTACGAGATCAACGGCAACACCTGCCGGTTGCTCGACATCCAGGAGCTGCTGTCCGACTCCGGCATCGGCCGGGAGATGCACATCATCGTCGGGCAGGGCCGACTCGACGGCATGCTGCACGCCAAGCCGGAGGACCGCCGGGCGTTCATCGAGGAGGCGGCCGGCGTCCTCAAGCACCGCAAGCGCAAGGAAAAGGCGCTGCGCAAGCTCGACGCGATGCAGACCAACCTCAACCGCCTGACCGACCTCACCGCCGAGCTGCGCCGTCAGCTCAAGCCCCTGGGCCGGCAGGCCGAGGTGGCCCGCCGTGCGGCCGCCATCCAGGCCAACCTGCGCGACGCCCGGCTGCGCCTGCTCGCCGACGACCTGGCCACCCTGCGCACCACCCTGGACCGGGAGATCGCCGACGAGACCGCGTTGCGCGAGCGGCGTGAGCAGATCGAGGGCGAACACGTCGAGGTGCAGGGCCGGCTCGGCGAGCTGGAGGCCGCCCTCGCGGAGGACGCGCCGCTGCTGGCCGCCGCCCAGGACACCTGGTACAAGCTGTCCGCCCTCCAGGAGCGCTTCCGCTCGATCGAGCAGTTGGCCCGGGAGCGGCTGCGGCACCTCAGCGCCAGCGGCGACGACGAGCGGCCCGGCCGCGACCCGGACCAGCTGGAGGCCGAGGCGGAACGCGTCCGCGAGCAGGAGGAGGAGCTGCGCGCGGCGCTCACCGACGACCAGATCCGGCTGGCCGAGGCGGTCGAGCACCGCCAGGAGCTGGAACGGCAGCTCGCCGCCGCCGAACGGGAGCTGGTCGCCGCCGCCAAGGCCATCGCCGACCGCCGGGAGGGGATGGCCCGGCTCACCGGCCAGGTCAACTCGGCCCGCGCCCGGACGACGAGCGCCGGTGAGGAGATCGAACGACTCGCCGTCGCGCACGCCGACGCGCTGGGCCGCGCCGAGCAGGCGCAGGCCGACCTGGACGCGGTTGCCGCCCAGTCCACCGAGGCCGACCGGGACAACGCGGACCTGGACGCCCGGCACGCCGAGGCGGTCGCCGTGCAGGAGCGGGCGCAGGCCACCGTGCGCTCGCTGTCCGACGCCGAGCGGGCCTCGGAGAAGGACGCCGCCACCTGGAAGGCCCGGGAGGAGGCGCTGGCGCTCGGGCTGCGACGCAAGGACGGCGCGGGAGCGCTGCTCGCCCGCGCCGGTGACGTGCCCGGCCTGCTCGGCAGCCTCGCCGGGCTGCTCACCGTCGCGCCCGGCCACGAGGCCGCGCTGGCCGCCGCGCTCGGCGGTCTCGCCGACGCGGTCGCCGTCAGCGGGGTGGACGAGGCCGTCGAGGCGATGCGGCTGCTGAAGATCTCCGACGCCGGCCGGGCCGGCCTGCTCGTCGGCAGCCCGGCGGGGCCCGGCATGACCGGGTCCGCCGACGCGCTGCGCCCGAAGCTGCCCGACGACGCCCGGTGGGCCCTCGACCTGGTGGAGTGCAGCGCCGAGCTGCGTCCGGCCGTACACCGGGCACTGCGCGACGTGGCGCTCGTAGACGACCTCGCCGCCGCCGCCGACCTGGTCGCCAGCAACCCCGAGCTGCGGGCGGTCACCCCCGACGGTGACGTGGTCGGGGCGTACGCGGCGGCCGGCGGGTCGGCCAAGGCGCCCAGCTACATCGAGGTGCAGGCTGCCGTCGAGGAGGCCCGCGCCAACCGGCTCACCGCCGAGCGCGCGGGCGTGGAGCTGCGCGACCAGCTCGTCGAGGCGCGCGCCGAGGTGGCCGCCGCCAAGGAGGCCGTGCAGCACGCCGCCGCCGAGAAGCGTGAGGCGGAGAGCCACCGCAACGCCGCCGCGCGCCGGCTGGCCGAGCTGGGCGCGGCGGCCCGCTCGGCGAAGGCGGAGACCGACCGGCTCGGTGAGTCCCGCTCCCGCGCCGAGGCGGCGCGACAGCGGGATCTCACCGCGCTCGCCGAGCTGGAGGAACGGCTGCGGCTGGCCGAGGAGACCCCGGTCGACGCCGAGCCGTCCAGCGAGGAACGGGACCAACTCGCCGCGATGGTGCCGCAGGCCCGGCAGAACGAGATGGAGGTCCGGCTCGCCGTGCGTACCGCCGAGGAGCGGGTCTCCTCGATCGCCGGTCGGGCCGACTCGCTGGCCCGGCAGGCCACCGCCGAGCGGGCCGCCCGGGAGCGCGCCGCGGCG